>VXQX01000087.1 GCA_009838765.1 Gemmatimonadales bacterium | reverse complement strand
CCCCCGCCCTGCTCGGCCTGACGGAAGTTCCGGTCGAAGGGACGGATTTCGACGAAGTAGATGTCCGAGCTTTCGGTGCCGCCGCCCGGGCCGCCGGAGCGCAGGTCGGTCGCGCGTGCGTAGTAGGAGAGGACGTCGCCCGGCTCGAGGCCGAACTCCTCGAGGAAGAAGGTGTGTCCGCCGGAGAGCTGCGTGGTTCCGCCGCGGGCGGTGCCGTGGAGCACGCGCGACGATTCCTCCCCGCCGTTCACCGAGTAGAGGAGTTCGACCTGCCCGAGACCGAAGTCGTCCTCGGCTTCGACCTCCACGTAGAGCTCCTCGATCGGCGACAGGCGCGTATCCCGTCCGGGCTCGGAGATCCGGACCCCCGGCGGCTGGTCGTCGAGCGGTTCGACCAGGTAGTCGGGGGAGCCGATGACGAAGCGGTTGCCCGGCCCCATGAACTCGATGCGATAAAAGGTCTCGCCGGTCACCGTGAAGCTCGTCTCGAAGGCGCCGTCCACGGGTTCGAGCGCCGTGCCCTCCTCCTCGCCGTCGAACGAGAGCCGCGCCGCCTCGGTGACCATCGTCGGCGTCACCCGAAGACGGACCTCGGTCCCCCGCAGCACGGCGATGTCGCCGCCGTCCTCGACGGTCCGCGGGCTCAGCCCCGTGTATGCGGGGAAGCGGTACTCGAGGTCGATCCGGTCCACGTAGGGAAGGTCGGCGACCTCGATGGTGAAGACGGTTGAACGGACGCCCTCGGAGGTCACCGTGTAGTCGGTGGGCTCGTCGAGGTCGAAGAGGAGGATCTCGAACGCGGCGCCCCCCGCGGCCGGCGTCATGAAGTAGCGTTCCCACACCTCCGACTCGCCGCGCCGGACGGCGATCTCCACCTCGTCCGTCTCGAACCCCTGCGGGAACGCGCGCACGAGCTGGTCCGAGCCGCGGGCGATGAGCGCGTCGCCGGGCTCCACCGCGATCGCGTAGGGATTCGCGGCGTCGGCCGTCTTCCAGGGGCTCAGGAGGAGCGAGCCCGCCGTGCCCTGGAAGGCGGGGCCGAAGAGGGCGAGGAGCAGCACGGCCGTGGCGACGCCCGCGAACCAGGCGGTCGAACGGCGCAGCCGGTCGCGCTCGACGCGACGCCCCCGGTCCACCCGGCGGGCGCGCCGGGCTGCGACCTCGAGCAGACGGGCGTCGAGGCCGGAGCGGGCGTCCGGCGAACCGGCGCGCTCGATGGCCGCCAGGAACGCCGCCTTGAGCGACGGTTCATGCTCCTCCAGGTAGAGCGCGACCTGCGCGTCCGAGACCCGGCGCAGGAGCGGGCGCACGACGAACCAGGCGAGGAGGCCCGCGGCGGCGGCCCAGAGCACGATGCGGAAGGCGAGCACCGCGCCGTCGTCGAAGCGCAGCCGGTCGATTCCGAAGGTCGCGATGAAGAAGACGGCAAAACCGATTCCCAGCGTCACGGCGACGCCCTGGATGAGCTGGCGCATGCGCCAGCGGCGCCTCACATCGCGGACGATCCCGAGCAACTGGTGCTCCGTGTTCCGCGTCTTCGCCCATCGCTGCATCGTCATCCTCCCTTGCTCTCCCATACTTCCGGAATCACGCCGTGCTCCGACCCGGCCCCGGCCAGTCTCCGTTCCCGGCTCGTCAGGCGCCCGCCAGCCCGGACACGGGACGTTGGCGCGTCCAGCGGTTCGCGAGCACGCTCTCCACCCCCAGCACGAGCCCGGCGAGCAGCAGGAGCACCCACCAGAGTTCGGCGCGCCGCGGGACCGTCTCCCCCGCAGCCGTCCCGCCGTCCTCTCCGGCGGCTCCCGCCGTCGGCGCGACGCCCGCCACGGCCTCCAGCACGCGCTCCGTCGCCACCGGCGCCAGATCAGACTCGGTGATCCGTGGGTTCACCGCCACGGTCGTCGCGCGGCCGCCGTCGTCCCGGAGCGCCACCTGGTAGAAACCCGCGCGCGGAAACTCGATCCACGTCGGCCCTTCGCCGACCTCCACCGGCTGCCGGTCGCCCTCCGGATCCACCAGGACCCACTCGGCCTCGTCCCCGGGGAGCCCGGCGGCGCCCGCCCCTCCCGTTCCGCCCGGTCCGACGAGAGCGGTGAGTTCGAGCACGCCCCCGGCTTCGATCCAGCGCTGCGGCTCGCGGTATCCGGTGGCGTGCAGCGCCAGCCGATGCACGAAGGGCAGGAACACGGGCTGCAGCGCGAGGTCGTTCCAGAAGCGGTCGAGGGTCGACGTCCACACCAGCACGCGCCCCTCGCCGACCGCATGTTCGAGCAGGGCGGGTTCCCCGCTGTCGAAGCGCGCCACCACCGCCGTGCCCCCGGCGGGGTCGAGGCTCCAGAATCGATCGAAGCGCGCGCCCGAAAAATCTCCGCTGCGGGGACCGGAGAACAACTCGAACACGGGGTGGTCGTAGTCGAGCCACGACAGCCGGCGGCCATCCGCGGCATCCACCAGGGAGCCGGGGCCGGCGCCGAGCAGTTCCAGTCCGGCTTGGGACCACCGGTTCATGTTCGCATCCCGGCCGAGGACGATGAGCAGACCCCCGCCTGCGCTCACCCACTCGCGCAGCCGGCCGGCCCGGCCCGCGTCGGCGAGGTCCGCGTCGTTGAGGATCGCGAAGTCCGCCGGCGCGAGCGCCCCGGCGTCGAGGTCCGCGGCCGGCGTCCGCGACGTCTCGATGCGGGGCGCGTCGCCGATGCCGAGCGCGCGCTCGAGAAAGAGGCTTCCGTCCGCCGCCCTGCGGTTGTTCTCCAGGATGAGGGTGCGCAGACCCGCCTCGGGCGCAGCCACGAAGCGGAACTCGTTGTCGATGGCCAGCCCGTCCTCCGGGACTGTGAGGCGACCCCGGCTCCGGCCTTCCGGAAGGGCGAGATCGTCGAACACCGCCGTACCCACGCCGCGCGGCGGCATGTCCACCGGGACCGTCGCCACGGTCCGCCCGGCGATCTCGAGCGACACCGGGAGCCGCTCCACCGGCGCTTCGCCCATGTTCGCGAGCCGCGCCAGGAGCCGCACGCGCCCGTCGTCCGCGGCCCGCACCGCTGCTTCCGCCAGCGCCACGTTCGCGGCCTCCTGCGGCGCGACGCTCGCCGCCCGCAGCGAGACCCCGTCGGGAAGCCGCACTCTGCCGCCATCCTCCCACCCCGTGCGCTGGAAGTCGGAGACGAGCGCCACTTCGCGGGTCCTGTCTTCGGACTCCGCGAGGATCCGCCCGGCGAGCTGGATGCCCGCTTCGAGCTGCGTGCCGAGGTCGGTCGGCGACAGGCCCGCGAGAGCGTCCCGCGCCGCGACGAGGTCGAGCGTCAGCGGCACCCGCTCCCGCGCCCGTTCGTCGAACGTCGCCACCGCCACGCGATCCCCCTCCCCCAGCCCGTCGAGCACGGCGCGCGCGGAATCGAGTGCCGCCTCCCAGCGTCCCTCGTAGCCCAGGCTCGCCGACACGTCGAGGAGGATGACGACGTCGCGGGCCGAACCGGCCTCCACCTCCGCCACCGAGTCGAAGAACGGCCGGGAGAAGGCGAGCGCCAGGAGGACGACCGCGATGCAGCGCAGCGCGAAGAGCAGCGGATGCCGGATCCGGCGCCGGTTCATCGTCTTGAAGGGCAGCTTCCGGAGGAACATCAGCGACGGGAACACCGTCACCCGGCTGCGCTGTCGATGCGTGAGGTGGATGATGAGCGGGACCGAGAGGAGTCCGAGCCCGGCCAGGAACCACGGAGCGAGGAAGCTCATCGGTCCTTGCCCTTGAGGCGCCGCGACCGGTGCGACAGGTAGCGGAAGAGCACGGCGTCGAGCGGCGTCGACGTGACGACGAGTTCGTGGTCGATCGCGCGGTCGATCATCATCTTCGAGATCTCGCCCACGTGCCCCTCCACCAGGGAGAGGTATTCCTCGCGCATCACGTCGGGGGTCACCGGAAGCCGCTCCCCCGTCTCCAGATCCTCGAACGACCTCGCCGCCTCGAACGGGAAGTCGACCTCGGCGGGGTCCAGGATCTGGAACACGATCACGTCCTGTCCCTTGCTGCGCAGCGCCCCCACCGCCTGGAGGACCGTCTTCGGTTCCGTGTACAGGTCGGAGACGAGAACGACGATCCCCTTCCGGGTCAGGCTCTCGGCCACCTGCGTGAGGGGCCGCGTCAGATCGCCCGCCGTCTCCGCGCGGACGCGGTCGAGCGCCGCCAGGATCAGGCGCCGGTGCCGGACGGAGGGGGGGATGTACTCGAGCAGCTTCTCATCGAAGAGCGCCGCGCCCACGCGGTCGCGCTGGCTCGCGGAGAGGTAGGCGAGACAGGCCGTCAGGTAGCGGGCATAGTCGAGCTTCGTGATCCCGCGCGAGCCGTAATCCATGGAACGGGAAGCGTCCACCGCGAAGAAGATGTTCGCGTTGGTCTCGGCCTCGTATTCCTTGATGTAGTGGCGGTCGGTGCGTCCGTACACCTTCCAGTCGATCTTGCGGATATCATCGCCCGGCTGGTACTGGCGGTGCGCCGCGAAATCGAGCGACAGCCCGAGGAAGGGCGATCCGTGCGCCCCGGCGATGAAGCCTTCGACCACAGAACGCGCCACGAGTTCGAGGTTCCCGATCCGGGTGAGCACGGCCGGATCGAGGAACTGCGTCCCCGGCACCGTCCTCGAGGCGATTCGCGCGCGCATGATCCGGCCCGCCCCCTACATCCCCGACTTCGGCGGTTTCACGTCGTCGAGGAGTCGTTCGACGAGATCGTCCGTCGAGACGCGCTCGGACTCCGCGTGGAAGTTCGTCAGCACGCGGTGGCGGAAGACGGGGGCGCAGAGGGCGCGCACGTCGTCGAACGACACGTGGATCTCGCCTCGCAGCAGGGCCCGCGCCTTGCCGCCGAGCACGAGGTACTGCGCCGCGCGCACGCTTCCCCCGTAGGCCACGTACTGCTTCACGTAGTCGGGGGCGTCGTCGCGTCCGGGGCGGGTGCGCCGGGCCAACCGGACGGCATAGCGCGCGACCGGCTCGGAGATCGGCACCTTCCGCACGAGGTGCTGGAAGCCCGCGATCGTCTCCGCCGAAAGCACGGCGCCGGGAGGCTCGCCCGCAGTCGTCGTCGTCTTGAGGATGACCTCGAGCTCCTCGTCCTCCGGCAGGTAGCCGATGTTGATCTGGAACATGAAGCGGTCGAGCTGCGCCTCGGGGAGCGGATACGTCCCCTCGAGCTCGATCGGGTTCTGCGTGGCGAGGACGAAGAAGGGCTCGGGGAGGCGGTAGGTCCGGCCCTGGATCGTCACCTGCTTCTCCTCCATCGCCTCGAGGAGGGCCGCCTGCGTCTTGGGCGGCGTGCGGTTGATCTCGTCGGCGAGCACGACATGCGCGAACAGCGGCCCCTGCATGAATACGAGCTTGCGCTGTCCCGTCTCGGGGTCTTCCTGGATGATGTCCGTCCCGGTGATGTCCGACGGCATGAGGTCCGGCGTGAACTGGATCCGGTTGAAGCTCAGGTGCAGGACATCGGAGAGCGTCTGGATGAGGAGCGTCTTCGCGAGGCCGGGGACGCCGACGATGAGGCTGTTGCCGCCGGCGAAGAGCGAGATCAGGACCTGCTCGACGACATCGTCCTGGCCGATGATGACCTTCTTGAGTTCCGCGCGGACGGCTTCGGCGCTCTCGCGCAGGCGGTCAGCGAGTTCGGCGTCGTCGGGGACCGCTTCGGGCGCGGCCTCGGGGGCCGGATCCGGCTCGTGTTCCGGTGTCCGGTCCGGCGCGTCGATCCAGCGGGGGTCGGCTTCCATGCCGGCTCCTTCCGGGTTCGGTGACGGGTTCAGTGGTACCGTGTGGGTTCCGTGTGTCGGCTCAGTGTGTGTCAGTGTGTGAGGGCGTACACCACGTAGTTGACGCCCAGCTTGTACGCTTCGTTGGAGAGGGCGATGGGGACGAACCCCCGGTCCGACCACTCCATGTAGTCGCCAATGTCGTTGTCGTGATTCACGATGACCATAAGGCGGCCCTCGGGCTCGTTGTCCTCGAAGACGCCCCAGTAGCTCGCCACGCCACCCCGGTAGGGATGCGGCATCTCGATGTTCTCCCGTTCCAGATGGAAGAACGAGTCGAAGATCGGGTGGCTGTCGTCGAGCCGTTCGAGCCGCAGTCCCGGGAGCAGGATCTGGAGCCCCTGCCTCGTCCTTTCGAGGTCCCGCCTCCCTCCCATGTCGTCGATGATGAGGAACCCGCCCTTGCGCAGATAGTTGCTCAGGTTGGCGGCCTCCACCTGGTTCATCGTCCAGCCGCCGGGTTCCGAGAGATACGCGATCGGGAACTTGAACAGGTCCGGGTCGTCCATGGCGAGCACGTTCCCGCCCCCCCGGCGAGGGCCGATCGTCGTGAGCGCGTCCATGATCTCGGCGAAGTTGCGCTCGGCTACGGGCCAGTCGTGCGACCAGCCGGGGTTCCAGCCCCAGCCGCCGCGGTAGTAGAGCCGGACGAAGGTGAACTCGCCCGTGTAGGGCGTGTTGTACTCCTGGTAGGAGGCGAGGTCGTCCCCGAACCCGCCGCCTCCGCGTCCGCGCCGGCGCTGGCCGTCGAGGTCGGCGGCCGCGAGCAGCGTGAGCAGCGCAGCCAGGCCGCCGGTTGCGACGGGTCCGGCGACGAGGGGTCGGGCCGGGAGGCGCCGGGCGACGAGGCGTTGGGTGCGTGCGGTCATGGCGGGCCCTCGGGGTCGCCGCGGATCTCGAGCAGGAGTTCGAGCGCGGCCTCGAAGTTGGGGGCGATCTCGAGGGCGTCGAGGACCGCGCTCCGGGCGCCGCGCGCATCCCCGCCCCGGTGCAGCGCGAGGGCGAGCCGGTAGTGGGCCGCTGCCGGATCCGCCGGCGCCAGCGCCAGCAGCGCCCGCCGCTCGCGGACCGCCTCGGGCCACGCTTCGGCCGCCTCGTAGCCGGAGGCGAGCCGCGCGTGGACGTCGAGGTGGAAGGGGTCGATCCAGATCGCGCGCTCAAGCGTCTCGCGGGCGGCCGCATCGTTCCCGAGCGCCTGTTCGAGATCCGCGAGGGCGAGGTGCGTCTCGAAGTGGTTCTCGTTGAGGGCGGTGTACGTTCGGTAGGCGTCGGCGGCGCCCGCGACATCTCCGGCTTCGCGGCGAAGGTGCCCGAGAACGAGGATCGGCGCGTCGGCTCCCGCGTACTCGGGGAAGACCTCGTGCGCCCTCTCCAGCGCCCGCATCGCCTCGTCCGTGCGGCCCGCCCGCCGTGCCTCCGCCGCCGCCATGAGCAGTCCGGCGAAGGTGTCCGGGCCGGGCGGCGCCCCGGCTTCGGGGTCGCCCAGCGCCTTCAGCGACGGGCCGAAGCGGGTCTCGATGTAGCCCCGCAACTCCCGGTCGAGGTCCGGGAGCGTCGTGCCGAGGGCCCGCTCCACGACCTCGGGCGTCTCCAGCCCGTCGCGGTATCCGGCGAGCATGGCGAGCACGGCGTCGAAGCCGCGCGTCGTCTCGATCATCTCGCACAGGAGCGAGGCCATGTAGTAGGCGTGCTGCACCTGTCCGGGGTAGGCCGGCCGCACGAAGCCGTAGTTGAAGCGCTCGAGCGAGGGCAGCCGCTCGTCGCGGAAGGCGGCGAGGAAGCCGGGGTCGACGTCGGAACCCCATCCCTCGCGAGCGTGCCGCTCATCGAGAACCGCGAGCCCCTCGGAGAGCCAGCGGGGGATGCGGTGCTCGGTGTAACCGAGCGTGAAGGCGTGCGAGATTTCGTGCCACAGCGTCGAGCCCCAGTTGAAGGCGCCGCCGGGGCGCGCGCCGGGGGAGTCCATGGCGAGGACGGAGCCGAAGCTCACGCCGAGCGCGCCGATGCCGGCGAGTCCGACCGTGCGCACGGAGAAGTCCGCGTGCCGGTCGTAGATCTCGACCGAGATCGGGGTCGGCGGTTCGTACCCGTAGCGGGCGCGCATGGCGTCGTAAGCTTCCTCGGCGAGCGCCGTGGCGTAGATGGAGAGGGCGCCGGCTTCCCTCGGGTGCATGGAGAACACGAAGCGCGGACTCTGCACCGTCTCGAACCCGGCCAGCTCCTCCAGCAGGTCGAGCGTGTTGAACACCCAGACGTTGAAAGGATCGCCTTCGAAGGAGGTCTCGAGCGTCGCCTGCCCCGCCTCAAGGTCGCCGACGCGGAGCTGGTTGAGGCCGAGCTCCGCCATGCCTGGCCAGGACATGGGATCGAGGGCCACCGCCTGTCGCGCGAACGCGACCGCATCGGCGTAGCGGTGCGTGCGGTAGGCAACCTGGGCGAGGGCGACGTAGAGGCCGGCGTGCCGCGGATCCAGCCCCAGCACGCGGTCGCGCGCCTCCGCGAAGGCGGCCGCGTCCCCCCGCAGGTGGGCGACGGCCGCGACCTCCGTCCACGCGGCAAGGGAGACGGGGTTCGTCTCCAGGGCGCGGCGCGCCTCCGCCTCGGCCTCGTCCACGTCCTCGAGTTCGAGATAGAGTCGCGCCAGGAAAGCGCGGGCTTCGGTCAGGCGGGGGTTCGTTTCCAGCGCCTGCTCGGCGAGTTCGAGCGCCTCGGAGGAACCGTCGAACTTCGCGCGGCGCGCCTTGGCCAGGAGGGCACGCGGGTGGGCCGGGTTCCGGGCCAGCGCCTCGTCGATCAGCGGCCCGGCCTCGAAGCTGTCGTATTTGTCGAGAAAGAGGAGGCCGAGGTCGATCCGCGGCTCGGGATCGCCGGGGTCCGCCTCGATGGCCTCCTCGAAGGCGCGCACCGCGTCGTGGAAGAGGTCGGGGTCGCGGGCTCCGAGATAGGTGAGCGCGCCGCCAACGGCGCGCAGCTCCGCAGGATCGAGGCGGCGGGCGCCGTTGTAGAAGTCGATGAACCCGTCGAACAGGGCGAGGGCTTCCTCGCGCGCGCCGCGGTCGAAGAGGAGGCGGCCCAGGTCGAGCCGCGCGAGTTGGGCGTCGCCGGCGCGGCCTTCGATGGCCCGGCGGAAGTTCGCTTCGGCCTCGTCGAGGCGTCCGAGCGCGTACTGAAGACGCCCGCGCGCGCCGGCAAGTTCGGTGTCCGCGTCCGCTCCGTCCGGGGCGCGCGCGGCGGCCCGATCGAGGGCTTCGAGCGCCGATTCGTACTCTCCGGTCGCGGCGAGCGCGCGCGCCCACCCGCGCGCGGAGGCCGGGAACTCGCGCCCGGCACGAGCCGCCGACCGGTAGGCCGCGACCGCTTGCCCGTAGTCGCCGGTCTGGTGCGCCTCGAGCGCCGCGGCCAGCGGCCCGCCGCCGCCGTCCGCCTGCGAACGTTGCTGAGCGCCGGCTGGCAGCGGCACCACGAGCACGAGCGCGAGCATCGGCCGCGCAAGCCGCATCCGGCGCCCGGTCAAACGGACGGGCGGGCGCGGGGTCAGGCGCACGGAACGGTCCCGCCCTCGCGGATGGCACGGTTGAGGCGTGCGAGTTCGACGAGGAGCGTCTCGAGTTGCGCGTCGTATTCCTCTTCCTCCATCTCGTCGCGGCGCGCGCGGAGCGCGGCGATCCCGTCCTCCACCTCGCCCTTCCGCGCCAGGAGCGCCGCCACGGCGGGGTCGTCCCCCGCCGCCCCCGCCAGCGCGGCCGGCGCCCGGGCGAGGAAGAACCGGTTCGCCAGCGCCCCGTCGGGTCCGTCCGGACTTGGCTCCAGCGATCCCTCGCCGTCCCCGTCGTCGTCCAGGAGGGCGTGCTCGGTCAGCATCTCGTTGTCCCGCTCGTACCGGCGGCGGACCTCGCCGGTCGCGTAGCGGAACGCCTCGAGCAGCGACACCCGTTCATCCTTGTCCACGTCGGCCTCGTCGAGCGCGAAGGCATCGACGAAGAAGCCGCCGAAGTGGGTCCGCTCGCGTTCGCGGGGGGAGCGCGTGGCCGTCACGACGATGCGTCGCTCACCGGCGACCGCGGGCACGAACCCGCCGCTGGCGCTCGCCGCGTTCACGACCGCCACGGTCTGCGTCGGGAACGCGTGGAGCCACATCGAGAGCGTCTCCCCCGACAGGTCCGGGCCGGGCAGGCTGAAGCGCGACTCCTCGCCGCGACCGCTCCCGTGGCCGAGCAGGAGGATGAGCGCCCCGTCCGCGGGTCCCGCCCGGTTCGCCATGGCGAGCACTTCACGCTCGACCGCTTCCAGCGTGGCCCGGCCCGCGACGCGGGGGGACAGCGCCTCGTCCTCCGCGAGCCACGCGATGGTTTCGCGACCGCCGAGCCGGCTGTCGAGCGCGTCGAGCAGCGCTTCGGCCTCCGCCTGGAACTGCTCGGAGTACTCCGGTGCGCCACCGAGGCCGGTGACGATGAGCACATGGGTCCGCGGCGCGGCGGGTGCCGCCTGAGGCGCGGCCGAGAGGTCCGCAGCGCCGCCGGTGCCGAAGAGGGCCGCGGAAGTCAGTGTCGCGGCGAGCGCGGCGGCACGGGCGCCCTCGGTCATGCGAGGTCCTTCCGCCGGCGGTACGCCCACTCCCCGCCCAGCAGACCCGCCAGGAGGAGGAAGAGGACCGGCATGTCCCACAGCGAGCGCTCCTCGTACACGGTGTCGCCGCTCTCCGTGTAGCGGATCTCGTCGGCCAGCACCTGCGCGCCATCCGCCGTGTAGAACCGCCCCCCGGTCTCGTCGGCGATCCGGCGCAGGAGTTCCGTGCGGCGGCCGGCTCCGAACTCCTCGATCCGGGGCGTCCCCGCCCGGAAGAAGCTCACTTCTTCGGCGATGTCGCGGCTCGTCTCGGCCCCGGCTCCCGGCCCGCCCGGCCGAGCTCCCGCCGCGCGGACCTGCACGCTGTACAGCCCCTGCTCGGGCGGCACGAAACGTCCTTCGTACTCGCCGTCGCGTTCCACCGTCCAGTCGAGCCGGACCTCCGACGCGACGCCCCCCGGCCCCGTCACCGTGGCGACGACGTCCGCCCCGTTCACGCGCAGATACCGTTCGTCCTCCACCTCGGCCCGGATCCGCAGCGGCTCCCCCATCGGCACGACGTCTTCGCCGGAGTCGAGGCGGACGCGCCCCGGCGTATCGTGCACGAGCCAGCGGAGCAACTGCCGCCACAGCGTCTCGTGGGTCTCGTCCTCCAGCGGGATATCCGCGTGCATCTGCCATAGCCACGAGTCCTGCGCGGCGAACACGATCGACGTCCCGCGCCCGTACCTCTGGTGCGCGAGGAGCATGCGCGTCGCACCCTCGGCGGGCACGCCCCGCAGGAGGTCGACGGCCCCCGGTTTCAGCTCGAACACCCGGTTCACGGAGGTGAGTGGGGGAAGCTCCGTCCAGCGCTCGGCGGAGGACTCGGCCGCCTCCGCGATCCTCATCGCGGCGTGCCGGCGGCCGGCCGGGGTGAGTTCGGCCGACACCTCGAGCACGTCCGGCTCGCCGGCTCCGCCGAGCACCACCGGCAGCGCGTCGGCCAGCGGCGTCCCCGTGTAGCCGCCCTCCCCGAGCGACCGCCGCCCGCCCAGCACGAGGAGTCCGCCCCCGCGCTGTCCCACGAAATCCGCCATCATCTGCAACTGGTCGTGCGTGAAGAAGCTCGCCTCCACGCTTCCGAGGATCAGCCCGTCGTACTCGTACAACTCCTCGCGCGTGTTCGGGAACCCGCCGGCGAGTTCGCCCGGCCCCTCCACATCGAGCCGCAGGTACTTCTCGTCGGCCGTCCGCAGGAGCGTGACGACGTGCAGGTTCTCATCGTCCGCCACCGCGCGGCGCACGAACTTGTTCTCCGGGCGCGGCGAGCCCTCGAAGTAGAGGATCTTGCGGCGCGTGTCGCCGACCTCCACGAGGACCTGGCGCTCGTTGTTGCCGGTCAGCGCCTCCCCCTCCTGCGGATCCACGAAGAAACGGATGGCGCGGGGCCCCGCCTCCTCCAGCGTGAACTGGAGTTGCACCGCTTCCTCGCCGTCCGGCCCGAGCATCAGGTCGCGCGTGCCCACGATGCGCCCCTCGTCCTCCACGTCGAGCCGCACCGTGCGTCCGGCGAGCCCCGCGTGGGAGACGATGACGTCGGCCACGATCGTCGTCCCCTCGAGCGCCGCGCGGGGCACCTCCACGCGACGCACCTCGACATCGGGGGCGATGCGCTCCGAGCCCATCCCGATCGTGTAGACCGGGATCCCGGCGGCGCGCGCCGACAGCAGGGCCTCCGACAGGGGCGGGGTCGCCTCGTTGTCGTTGTCCGCGCCGTCGGAGACGATGACGATCCCGGAGAGCGGGAGTCCGGCCATCTCCTGCTGCACGCGAGTGAGCCCCGCGGCGAGGTTCGTGCGGCCGCCCGTGAAGGCCATCTCGCCCGCCCCGTCGATCCGGTCCGCATCGGAGTCGAACCCGTACATCCTCAGCCGGAAGCGGTCCTCGAGCGCCTGCCGGAGCGCGCCTTCGCCCCGCTGCGTCGCGAACGCCTGCCCGTCGGCGGGCTCGGCGGGCGCGGGGTCCATGGCCGCAGAACCCGATACGCCGGGGTCGGCGGCGAGCGGATCGGCCAACGGATCGGCCGGCGGATCGCCCGGCCTTCCGGCCAGATCCTCGTCGTCACCGCCGAAGAGGTCGAGCATTCGCTGCGCGCGCGTCTCCCCGTTCTCGTCCGCCACGCGCATGCTCCGCGAGTCGTCGAGGAGAACCGCGACGAAGTTCCGCCGCGGGACGACGGTCGAGACGAGGAGAACCGGCCGCATCAGGAGGAAGGCGAGGACGCCCAGGGCGGCCGCCCGCAGTCCCATCATCACCCGGCGGTCGCGCGCCTCCACCGTGGGTCCCACGCGGCGGTATTCGAGCGCGAACCAGACGACGGCGCCGACCCCGAGGAAGGCGAGAATCACCGCCCACCAGGGGGCGGCGAGGGAGAGATCGCCGCGTTCGAACACGACGGGTCGGTATTTGAAGAGGAACTCGAACACGCGGTCGCTGACCCTTCCCTTCCGAGCGCGGTCTCTGTCGGGGACTCCAACCTACAAGTCAGGTATCCCTCTTAGAAACAAGGCCGGCGGGATGATCGTTGCCCGCCTGCCGGCCGCGTCATGTTTGTGGCTGCGGACACGTTGTATTACACGTGTACTACAACCAAGCCACGAATCCATGAGAGCCGGGGGAAGGTCGATGGGCCTGCGGACGGTACGGCTAAATGAAGAAGAAGAGGCGATCCTCGAGGATCTCCGGGAAAAGACCGGCCAATCGATCTCGGAGGTGTTGAAGCGCGGCCTCCGGTCCTACGACACGTACGTGAACGGCATCCGTCTGGGGGGCAGGAAGGGTGAGACGGCCGGCGAGGTCTTTCGGCGCGTCCTGGCGCGGTACGATGAGGACACTCCCGAAGCGCCGTACGGCGGCGAGCCCGGCACGTTGCCACGCCGACCGCACAAGGAAGCCGTGGTGGAGATCATCCGCGAGAGACACGGCCGGTGATCCTGGTCGATACGGGTCCGCTGGTCGCCGCCTGCAACCCATCCGACGCCGGGCATGCGGCTTGCAGACAGGTACTCACGGCGTTGAACGAAGAAGCCGTGACGACGACTCCGGTGCTCACCGAAGCGTTTCACCTTCTGCGGCAATCGAAGGGGCGGATGAGTCTGGTGGACATCGCGCGCCGTCGCGGCGTGACGGTGGCCATCCTGGAGGATCCGGATCTGGAGCGCTGCTTCCAACTCATGGTCCAGTACGGGGACACGCCGATGGACTTCGCGGACGCCTCGGTGGTCGTCGTGGCCGAGCGCTCAGGGATCGACCGGGTGTTCACGCTCGACCGCCGGCATTTCTCCGCGTACCGCTTGAAGCGTGGACATCGGCATGTACCCTTCACGATCATCGGACCCGGCGCGGAGCCGCCGTTGGTTCGAGAAAGGGACGATTCGGCGTACACGGCGGACCCGCGCGACCTCGTCGAGCGCGCGCTACACGACGCCCGCGAGGCGCTCGACCGGCTCAGCCGGACGCTGGGAGGCTGAACGCAAAGAAGGCAACCGCCGAGGAATCCACGGTAGTTCGCGCTGATGAGTCCGGCGACTACGGGTTACGCATCTCCTCGTAGGCGTACAGGGCCCGGTGGCGAGCGGAGGCGTGGTCGACGATGGGGGGCGGGTAGTCGCGGCCGAGTTCGATGCCGGCTTCGCTGAGCGCGTTCGGTGGAGCTTCCCACGGCTGGTGGAGCCAGCGGTCGGGGAGGCGCGCGATCTCCGGGACCCAGCGGCGCACGTAGGCGCCGGCCGGATCGAACTTTGCGGCCTGCCTGACCGGGTTGAAGATGCGGAAGAAGGGCTGCGCATCGGCGCCCGAACCCGCGACCCACTGCCAGTTGGCGACGTTGTTGGCGAGGTCGGCGTCGACGAGCGTGTCCCAGAACCATCTCTCGCCGTGGCGCCAGTGGACGAGCAGATCCTTCGTCAGGAAGGACGCGGCGATCATGCGTACGCGGTTGTGCATCCAGCCGGTGTGCCAGAGTTCGCGCATCCCCGCGTCCACGATCGGGTAGCCGGTGCGGCCCTGCTGCCAGGCGGCGAGCGCCTGCGGATCGTCGCCCCACGGGAAGCGGTCGAAGGCGGTGCGCCAGTTGTCCGTCTCCATGTGCGGAGAATCGGACAGCAGGTGATGGCTGAAATCGCGCCACGCGAGTTCGCGCAGGAGCGCTTCGGGGCCGCTTTCGCCCTGCGCTTCGGGGCCGCTTGCTCCCGGCGCATCGGCCTCGATCATGGGGGCCGCGGCGCGCCACACCTGGTGCGGCCCGATCTCGCCCCAGTGCAGGTGCGGCGAGAGGCGGGAACTGCCTTCGAGGTCCGGCCGGTCGCGGTCGATTCCGTATCGTTCGACGCCGTCCGCCATAAAGTCGGCCAGCCGCCGCCGGGCCGCGGCCTCGCCGACTTCCCAGGTCTCCTTGAGTCCTCCGGCCCAGTCGGGCGCCGTGGGCTGCAGCCCCCAGTCGTCCAGGCGGGCGCTGGCGATCGCGGGGCCGGGAATCGGCTCCCTGGGCACCGGATGAGGTTCCGGCATCCAGTACAACTCCCGGAGCCGCTTCCAGAATGAGGTGAAGACCTTGTAGGGCGTCCCCTGACCGGTCAGGATCTCGCCCGGCTCGCTGAGGAGCGAACCCGCGTAGCTCTCCGTCTCCACGCCGGCGGCGCGAAGCGTCGTCTCGATCTTCGTGTCGCGCGCGGCGGACGCTGGCTCGTAGCACCGGTTCCACACCGCGCGGCCCGCGCCGGTCTCCCGCACGACCTCTCGGAGGACATCGGACGCCGGACCCCGCCGCAGGCAGAGGGAAAGCCCCAACCCAGCGAGATCTTCCGCCAGCGACCGGAGGCTCTGGTGCAGCCACCAGCGGGACGCCCCGCCGAGAGGCCGGACGCGTGGGCTCTCCTCATCCAGCACGAACAGAGGGACGACGGGCCGCCCCAACCCGGCGGCTTCGGCAAGGGCGCGGTTGTCGTGAAGGCGCAGGTCCCGCCGAAACCAGACGACCACCGGAGCGGTCTGCGGCGCGCGGCGCCTCGGCTCGGGCGGGGCGGGGCCGTCTACGCGAGGCCCTCGCGTTCGAGGAAGGCGATCATCGTCGAGACGCACTCCTCGGGGTTCTCCAACTGCAGGAAGTGCGTCGTGTGCGGGATGAAGTCGTAGTCCCACCCGATCAGTCCCTCGAGGTCGACGCTGGGGAGTGAGGAGAATTCGACGCTCGGGTCGCCGCCGATCACCTTCACGGGACAGGCGAAGTTCGTCGTATCCGGCTCGAAGGCGTACGCGAAGCCGTAGTCGAATACCTGCGCCTCGAACTCGCGCGGGCAGCGGAGTTCGTACCCGTCGCCGTCCGACGCGGGCTGAAGCAGCACGTCGGCGGCAAGGTGCTCCACGCCGGGCCGCGTGAACTCGAACACCCACGAACGCCGGAACTCCTCGGCGAACTCCTCCCTCGTGGCGAAGCGGGGCAGGCGATGCCGGGCCAGCATGCCCAACCGCCGCCAGAGCGTGTCGATGCCGTAGTGATCGCCGTCGGCCAGGTACATGGGCGGATCGAAGAGGACGAGCCCCGCGTAGCCGAGCCCCGGCGGATCGTGGTTGAGGGCGACCATCGCCGACAGGGAATGGAACACGCCCACCGCAGGCTTCGCGCCGAAGTGCTCTTCGATGCCGGTTCGGATGCGCGCTTCGTCGGCCGTGAAGGTCGCGACGTTGTGGTGGGCGAGGTCGGCCGTCGGGTTCCGCCCGTGGCTGCGGAGGTCGTAGACGATCAACTCGAAGCGGGACACGAGGCGCGACCAGAAGGGGTAATAGAGGTCGATCGCGAGCCCGTTGTCGTGGCTGAGGATCAGCCGCGGCCCTTTCGCGTCCCCGTGCCGCCTGAGAATTATGCGGGCACCGCCGGTCGCCTCGACTTCGACGGTGTCGAGCGGCTTCGGGACCCGCCATTCGGGAGTCGTCATGCACCTCTCCTTTCCCGCCGGATGATAAGCGCACGTTACACCGATGGCGAGGACGACACTCTCTCGTGCGCCGTTGTCGGTCGCCTGCACCACCGAGTCGATTGGGCCGACGCTGGCCCTTGGGCCATCGCGGAGGCCGACCGCGCGGGTGCAGCGCACTACGGGCTGCGCTTCTGACCTTGCCGGAGTCCACTCCGCTCGGTGGTGTGTCAACGCGTCGCATCGTTGACAGAGGGGAAAGACCGGGATCGGCCCAGCCCCGTCCCGCTGACTGGCACGGCTCGCGCGGGCTCTACGACGTACTGACCGGGACTGTGGGTGTCCAGGCCGACGGCGACAAGGGAGGCCGACACAAGCTTCACTCCCTCCCGATCTCCCGATCTTGCCGAGGCAAGCGCTTTCCGGTACTCTCTCGGTCGCCGGACGCGGCAAGCGAACGGTAGGAACCGACAGGAGACGGTTCCATAATCAGCCCCGAGCCTGCGATCTCATCTATTTCACGAAAGGGAGGACAACCATCATGAAGAGTCAACTACATCTTGTTCTGGCCGCGGCTTCCAGCCTCGCCTTTGCCGCCGTTGCGACGTCAGCTGCAGCGCAACAGATCTCCGAACAGACTGTCATCGATGCACAGAATGCCTGGGGCGCAGGGATTGTCGCGATCGCCAAGGCTCATGCCGATGGCGGCGACTATGCCGCCCGTGCGACGGAACACATCAATGATCTTTATGCATATGGCGAGACCAACGTCATGTTCAAGCCGACCATGGCAGCGGAAGATCAGTTCCGTGAGACGTTTGACGAAGCTCTGAGCTATTTCATCGGGCAAGACGGAACGGAGGACAAAGGGTTCGCAATCTCGGGCTGGACCAACGTTCGGTGGGAGAACAACGGCATCTACACGAACGACACCTCCGCAATGGCCATGGGCAACTACTACTTCACCGGCCCGGACGGCAACGAGACAAAGGTCGAATACACCTTTGGCTACGTCCTTGTTGGCGGTGATTTGAAGATCAATCTTCATCACTCATCGTTGCCCTACAGTCCCGAATAGTCGCGAAGCCCGGCCCGGACGGAAGTTGGACGGACGAAGGATCGACGCGCCCGCTAAGCTGACCAGGTCTCGCGATCGACCACGACGACTCCTTCGCGGGCGGTCAGATCCCGGTAGAGGCCGCTGAGCCGCTTCGTGAGCGGCCCCGGCGACCCGTTTCCGATGATCCGTCCGTCGATTTCCGTCACACTCGCGAGTTCTCCCATCGTGCCGGTGCAGAACGCCTCGTCGGCGCGGTAGGCCTCGGTGAGGGAGAGATCCTTCACCCGGCTCGGGATGTCGTGCTCCGCGCAGAGTTCGAGCACCGTGGCGCGGGTGATCCCCTCGGGACAGGCGACGGTCCGACTCGTCATCGCGACGCCGTCGCGCACGAAGAAGAGGTGCGTCGCGTTCGTCTCGGCGATGAAACCGTTGCCGTCGAGCATCAGCGCGTCATCGGCTCCGGCCGCGTTCGCCTCGATCTTGGCCAGGATCGACTGCAGGAGGTTCGCGTGGTGGATCTTCGGGTCCAGCGTGTCCGGCCCGAAGCGGCGCAGCGAACTCGTGATCAGCCTGAGGCCCGACCGCTCGTACACCGGCGCCTTGTGCTCGGCGAGCACGATGAGCGTGGGGCCCGACCGGTTGAGGCGTGGATCCATGCCGCTCGTGACCTTCACGCCCCGCGTCAGCGTGAGCCGGATGTGCACCCCGTCGCGCATGCCGTTCGCGGCGAGCGTCCGGCGGATCTCCTCGGTGATCTCCTCGTCCGACGGAATCTCGGCGAAGGCGAGCGCGAGGGCGGAGGACCGGAGCCGGGCGAGGTGCTCCCGCAGCTTGAAGATACGGCCGTCGTACAGGCGCAGCCCCTCCCAGACGGCATCACCCCCCTGCACGACCGAGTCGAATGGGCTGATGCCGGCCTCGTCCCGGTGAACCAGCGTCCCGTTGACGTTGACGATGAGATCGCGGTTTCGCTCGTCAAACCGTTGCAGCATCGAGTGTCCTCTTCAATTGCCGGGCAAGGGGCCAGCGTGTCTGCGAGTTCGGCGGCGGGAAGTGCCCGGATGTGACCGGCGAACCGGTAGCGTTTCGTGCCGGCGTCATCATCGAAATCTCATCGGCGAGCGTTCAGATTTCAACGAAACAGGCCGCTATCGCCGTCCTGGGCCACTGTGCTGCACGCTTCCAGATGTTGACTCGTTGACGACACCCGCCGCATCTCCGTAGGCCATGGACGCTGACTCAACAACGGATCGAGGCAGGTACACGATCCTCTTCATGGGCCGCGACGGGGCGGACATGCGGCCCAGCGAGTGGCCGGGCTACGACTTGTGTCCCGTACGGATCCGGATCGTCCGTGACGGCGTCGCGGTCGGAGAGGTTCCCGTGAGTTCCGGGGACGGACGCTTCGACGCCGACGGTCTCGGCCGGTTCCAGGTTCGGTATGCCTGGATCGATGAAGACGAAGCCGAGTCGTACGCGCCCGGCGATTTCGATCGCGGATGGCGGGAGTGCGGCGGTCTCCCGGAGACGGTGGCGCTCTATCGGCACGACGACGAGGGCCGCTACATGTTCGTGCACGAAGAGCAGATCGGCTGGCCACCCCCGTTCCGCCGGCGAGGCTGGCCCGATCGAGCGCACGTCAGCCTCGCGACCATCGTCGAATACATGG
This sequence comes from Gemmatimonadales bacterium, assembly GCA_009838765.1. Lineage (GTDB taxonomy): Bacteria > Gemmatimonadota > Gemmatimonadetes > Palauibacterales > Palauibacteraceae > Palauibacter > Palauibacter ramosifaciens. Next base: position 74,976 of record VXQX01000087.1, on the reverse strand, counting down.
ACGGAGAGAGCGACACGCTTCCCCTGGGACCTTCTCCGCGGCGTCCGCGGGGTCCGGACGTGGCCCGGTAGGAGCCATGGCGAAAGCCGTCATCGAGACGGCACCACAACTCCTGGACTCGGATACCCGTATCCCGCCAATGTCACAAACAGCCGCATCCTCACCCTTCACCTCAGCGAATCCTCGATCTCATCTAATCGCCCAAGCACCGCGCTCCGCAACTTGTCGAATCGACCCGACAGCACTTTACGAATCCCGGCTTCCTTCGGAGGGCTTGCGAATGGATCATCCTCTTTGATCATCTCCCAAATCTCACTACCCTGCATGTCGAGGTAGTATCTCGACAGCACTTCATGTGGCATTTGTCTTAGGTACAGTTCCGGCGCCCGAGAACCGATTCGCTCGTTCGCGGATCTGCTTATGAACGCCATATTAAGAGGTGAATTGTACAACGATTCTTTGTGTCCTCGCAGTTCGCTGCTTGTCTTGCCCACTTTCGTAACGGTTGCTAGTGGTACTATATGATGCCGGTGGAGTTTCATCTTGAATTCCTGTCTTCGCCCATCTCTGTGCTTTGCTGTCATCTTTGCTTCCACTCTCGCCGCCGCCGCACTCAGGCTCGCACTGCGCCAGCCCTTCTCCCACAAATCGCGGGGCCGCCCCGCAAGTGTGAACTGCATCGTAGCGTCCCCGAGAGCCCCCGACACTCCCTCTTCCAAGAATGCTCCCTTGTCGGAATACCCCGCTCGGCTCAACACTTGATCTCTTCTGTTTCGAAATGGGTTCGATATCTCCTCCTCAACGCACCAACGATACAGTTTCGTGATGTCCCCCACGCACGCCTCGTTCTGCCTAAGCTGGTATGCTCCACCGAATAGTGACGTCCAATACCAATATTCCAACTTCAGCCAGACATTTCTCTGCTTGAATAGGTGATCCTCCGCAAATGCTATGGCTAGCGGTAACAGCATCAGCGCGTAGCCGATGCGCTCTGGATACACCTGACCCGTTCGGCTTTGACAGAACAGGCAAGCGCGCAGCAACCCTCTACACGCTTTGTCAGTTGCTGCGTGAATCAGCATTGCCGACAATTGCAATTGCTTGTCTTTCTTGATGTATTCGCCTTTGATTTCTTGTCTTGGATCTTGATTGTGACCAAGAATGGACAAGAGGTTCAAGTATTGATTCCGGATCTTGGCCGGGAATACCGTCGTGGAGACACCGGTCACGACATTCCCTGTCCATGTGTCTCTATAACGTCTCGGGAGCAGAGGCGTTATTTCAGGTGGTGTAGGATCTACGGTAGGTTCACTAAGGGCGCGCCGCACGCGATTTCGGAGTGATTCCTCCGTCTCGAATTCCGGCACCGCCTTTGCATTCACAAGATCGAAAACCGTCAGAGGCGTGCCACCTTCATTGATGTTTTCGAAAATCGTCACGGCTCGACGTAGTTCGCCACTACCGACTGTAATCGTGGGGACCTGAACAGATACGAGACCTTCTAGGTTTGCGATGAACTTCGATGCCCAGTCGGACGACGTGCGCATCAGAGACCCTTCGATGTCCTCTCTTGAACATAACTCATCTCGTATCCCGGGCTCGGTTTGTTCTACTACGTCAAGAACGGCGGGGTCCCGTACGTCGTTGTCGAGCAGCGCCCTAAGTTCGATCTCGAGGTTGCGGCCGAGCCGCCGGGCAGTGAGTTCGTGAAGTGGCGTGAGCCCTCTCTTGTGGAGTGCCTTCGCACCCACGACTTCCCACAGCGGGATCGATTCCTCGGCGGCGGCCTTCTTGGCGATCTCGTTTCTGATCTGTCGCAGCTGATGGAGGGAGGATTCTGAAGCGGCAGCCTCCTTGAATGCGGGGTGCCACCACGGTGGATTTGCTGAACGGCCGTCTCTCTTGGTGATTCTCTTCGCCGCGACTCGGTTCATGATGTCCGCGGGCTCGCTTGGTAGATCTTGAGCCTTGTGGTGATGTAGGATGGGCGTCCCGTCATCAGCGCGCGCGCCGAAGGACTGGGATGCGTCGCTGTTGCCGAGAAGGAGCAACCACCTCGTCCGCAGACGTGGATACAGGTGTTTCCAGGCTTCTTCCCAGGTCTCGTAGTCCGAGAAGGGGTCGTCGAACAAAGATCGAAGAGTCGCAAGTCGTTGCTGACCGTCCAAGAGATAGTCGACTTCGCTTCGACCGCTCTTCATCGATTCGGTAACGCAGAGGCGCCGGTGTGCGAAGCTATCGGCCGTACCTGAAAACATGACCATTCCGCCAACCGGCAATCCACATAAGATGGAAGCCCCTAGGCGTTGCTGCTTGCGTAGATCCCACTCAAAATCCCGCTGGAAGTTCGGGATAACGAGGCGTTCTTCAGCCAAGTCTTTGAGCAAATCGGACGACGTTTGGATCGCATAAGGGGTGCGTGTCATCTGGGCTGGCCTTTTTCGCAGCAGTTAAGCATCGTGTTCTCGGTATTGGCTTTCGGCGTCTGACCGGACTCCCACAGCTTGCGCGGAGGTGCCCACCGCGTAAGCGGTGGCCAAATCCCAACGCATGCAAGAGTTGCCTAGATCCGACGCGCTCTGATCAGTTTGATTGAATCCCGAGCGGTTTCGTACTGTACATTTAGAAAACAACTCAACCAACGCTCCAACCCCTCAAGGACATCCCGTGGCTGATAAGCCGAAGGCGACCCACCGATCGCTCCCAACAACTCGATGACATCGGTTTCGGTCACCTCTCCGTACGTGTCCACTCGCTGGAGAACGCCGGCGACCAACGGTGTCTGCCTGATGTTGACTGCAATCCAAGCGTCAAAGGTCTCTTCATTGAGACCGGGAGGGACACCCATCAGATCCAGTTCTCGACGCACGGCGCGACCCACGAGCCCTTCGAGCTCGCTGTGACCTGAGTAAGCCCTGTAGAGGTCTTCGGGATTCCTAATAGATGGTATCCAATCCGGCGGAAGCGCGGCCGTCTCCTCGCTTATTCCTGGCATTGCGACGGACTGTTCTTCGAGGATCTGCAGACAATCTTCCAACTTCGTCCGTAGTTCTTCAGATGCTAACACCGCCGTGCGAAGCAACTCTTGCTCGAACAGCGCGACATGCTCTTCGGTTCGATCATATGGGACGAGCAATTCCAGGTTGCTCTCGGTTCGCCACCCCAGCGCGGCCAGCGTCACGTTAGCCGACCCCACCAAGCACCGGCCATCGGCGGCGAAGAGTTTTGCATGAAGATCCTGTCGGATCAGCAGCGTCGCGTTCCGTTCCGTTAGCAGGTCATAGATCGCTAGGTCAGCCACGCCCGCCCTGAGTTCTGGAAGTCTCCAGCGCGTGACAACCTTGACGCTCGTTGTTCTTGGCACCCGATCCAACAAGCGTCCTAGTGCCTCCGAGCGAATGAACGGCGCGACGATCAGTACCTCGTGCTTGGCTCCCTCGAGCAGGGCCGCAACGTCCTCACCCAGTACGTTGCTCATTCGATCACCTGAAGGAACTTGCGGGCCTCGCGACCCCAGTCCATGCGTACGTCCCGAAGCGTGTCCTTCATTCCAAGAGGAACCTTGTCCTCGTGTCGCGCCCAGGCCAGCAGAATCATCTTGAGCGTGAAAGCAGCGGCGTTTAACCTCTCGCGCAGTTCGTCAGCTGGCTGCTCCGACGTGTCTTCGTCGAGCGTCTCGATCAGATGGCGGTGCACCGGGTGCTGATCGTTGAGCCAAACCTCGATCACGTCGTTTACGGATTCCACGTCAAAAAACGCGTCCTTGTGTCCGAGAGAGACCCCTTTCATTAGAACCCGGCGGTCATTGAACACGGTTTCTTCGGCCCATTCCCGAGCGACCACCGGATCCACTCTGACCCGCTTTGCCGACTCCACGAGCTGGGCGAGCTTATCTTGCACCGTAGTTTGATCTGCACGATCGGTCTCCCCTACCTCTCCCTCGCTCTGTTGTTTGTTCATGACCTTCGTGGCAGCATCCTCCACCTCCTCGCCAGTGTCCTTATGGCGCGACCTCGAGGATGCGGTACCTCTCATGATCTTTGCGCGCTCTACTCTCATACGCTGGATTTGCTCGTCTATCCACACCCATATCTCCACAAGGTGTGCCCTCGGGTCTCCCGATTCCCGCAACCGTTCCCGGAAAGCCCCAACGCTCTCGCCGGGGTCGCGCGCGTCGTCTTCGTTGAACCCCGCTCCTCGTACGAACGCGTGCGCATGCTGCTTGTTGTTCACCACTCCGAAGATCTCATCTAAGACGGGATCAAAGCTCACTTCCACTGACCACCAGCGCTCTTGAGGTTCGTAGTTGTTCACCCACGCCGTACTTACTTCAAGTTCACGGTCCGCTCGAACGATCGACACGCCCTTGTTGCGATCCGCATGCTTGCCCCATGGCGTCGAACCAGCCTTGGTGTTGGTCCTCGCATAGGGTGCAGGCCACGCTATTGTTGATCGCTTCTCATTGATCGCATCCGGGCGTGCCATCGTGCATCGTACATGAACCGCACCAGCACCGTACGGTGTTGGAATGGACCACCGGCGTTCGTTAAACGGCACAAACATCGGCTCGTTTGCGAAGGGTTCAGGGGTTGCCGATGGCTTCATGAGGTAGAGTGGGTCGTTCGGCAAACAACTTTCGTCTGCCATTATCTTGAGACGCCCGTCTTCCCATCTTGCGAGAACTAAAGCGATGGATATCGGTTCTCTTGAAGCGGTCAAGAACTTCCGGTAGATCCTCCCACAGAGCTCCGCCGTTCGTTGGAGTGTCTTCCTGCCACCCATCCATTGCGCCCGGTCCAGTTCGCTCCACACAACAAGAGTCCCGGTCGGATCCCCGATCGCAGAGGCGACCTCCCACCACTTATCCGGAACGGATGCCCGCTGCGGCTCGGGGACTAGCTGTTGCCCTTTGGTCTGGATTTCATCCAAGTCAAGATAACAATGCCAAGCGTTGTCGGCGCCGTTCGTCCATGTCCATACATCGACCCGTATGCATTGAGAAATCGACGACTGCGGCAGGCCCACTCCGAACCGTCCGATCCCGCGTCCCGCTCGATCCAAGCGCGTACCGTCGCCAAATTTCAGGGCTCGCCGTAGCGTCGTATAGTCCATCCCCTCCCCGTTATCTGCTACAGCGATCTCCGACACCCGCGCTCGTGCATATCGAGTACCAGGATCAGGCGGTGTCTCCACGGCCGCGATTTCAATCAGCTTTGCGCCGGCCTCCACAGAATTGTCAATCAACTCCGCCAGCGCGTGATCAGTGTTCTTGTATCCGCTGTCGCGCATCGCCTCGATCGTGAGCTTGGCGGAAACAATAGAGAAATCGAATTCTTGCTGAATCGCCTGTTGTTGCATGCCTATTCGCTCCAAATGTCTTCCCAGTTTGTGAATGCCTCAGCGATACTCCCAAAACCCGGTAGAGTCGTATCTACAACAGTTACGACCTCACAACGCTCTGTGCCTCCCGCCCGCGGACCACGTAGGACTCGTCCAACCATCTGGCTGTAGAGCACGAGGGACTTGGTCGGCCGTGCGATTAATGCCGCGCTCGCCCCCGGGGCATCAAAACCAGTGGTTAAGACTCCGAAGTTGACGAGGACGCGAGGAGTGCTGTCCGGGCGCTTGAAGCGCCGAACAATGCGATCTCGCTCGCTAGGTGGGGTTTTCGCTGTGACTACGTCAGCCCTCACGCCTAGCGCCCTGCAAACGCTGGTGAGTAGGATCGCATTATCCACTGACGCAGCAAAAAGAAGGATGCGGGTGTGACGTGTTGCTAAGGTTAAGACTCGATCGATGATCCGTGCGTTGCGTTTCTTGTCTCGTCCGAACCTGGCCGCAAGGGACGAAGAAACATCGAGAGCCTCCGCGAGGTCCGCAAGATCCTGGGCCGAAAGCTGAAAGCCGGGCTCGACGTTCAACAGCGAGAAGTCGACCGCGGCGAGGTAGCCTTCCTCCGTGAGTCGTTTGATTGGATTCTCGCCACCACCATCGATCATCACTTTGTTCCTGTGAAACAACTCGGCGACCGCCTCATCAAGTTCCGGTTCGTTCCAGGTGCGACCGGGTGTGGCAGTTAGGCCTAGGAGGGGAGTACTGGGCTTTCGAGTCACAAGCGTCTCGATCAGATCCTTGTATGTCGGCGCAACGGACTGATGTGCCTCGTCGAATACCAGCATCGTAACGCGGTCGCCCAAATCCCAAAGACGGGGTCGCGTTCGGCCGTAGGAATGGAGTTTCGCTAAGCCCGCTACGAGGATCCCGTCAACGACGGAGTCGAGCGGCGGCTCGTGATGGGACCAGAACCGCACGCAGGGAACAGATCGATCTCCCACGACTCGCCAGGTCGCCTCGAACTCCTCGGCGGCCTGCTCGAGGAGTTCCTTGGTCCCAGCCAGCCAAAGCACTAGAGCTCCATTCTGAGACCGAAGATGAGATGAGATTATGCTCATGGCTGTTCGCGTCTTCCCCACACCGGTAGGGAGATGAAGCATGACACGACCGCCTTCGCGGTAGAGAAACCGCTCAACGGCGGCGGCGGCCCTTTTCTGGTGAGGGAACAGAGGTCGCTCGGGGGTAACTGTTTCGACCGACTCGGCCAAGCTGGGACGAGACTCAGGGGCGGTTGCGACGCCGAAGAAACCCAAAGCAGTTCGCTTCGATCGCGAACTCAGGGTTTGCTGGCTACCCAACTGCTGCAGACTTTGCCCCGTCCGCTCCTCTAGCTCGGCCGCCTTTGGAGGAGGTAGCGCGGACAGCAAGATACGGCGCCGTTCTGGATCCTCTAACGCTAGGTCGACGGAAAGGAGCTTACCGAGCGTAGGGCCGCGCGTCGGTCCAAAGAGTTTCTCCTGACCGAGGGTCGAGAGGAGATCAAAAGCTCCAGTGGGAAGGAGTCGCTCCAAGTCATCATCGCCTAGCGTTGCGCAGATCTTGGCCGGACTCATGCCGGGCGAATCATATGCCGGGACGCGAGTCATTCGTCACGACTCCCCGCCCCGCAGAGGAGCGCTCCAGAGGACCTTCGGGCTTCACTCCTCCCATATCTCTCCGGCACCGGCGATGATCGGGAGCAAGTGTCGAATACGATTAGAAACATCCTTCGGGCAGAGGCAAGCGCGGGAGCGGCTAGGGTAAAGCGATCGGAGTGGGGGCGCAAGAAGAACCGGCGAGGGTAACGATCCGCATCGCAGCGTACGTTAGTTCTTCAGGCGTAGTGAAGCGTCCGAGACCGATTCTCACAGTGTTGTATGCATCTTCACGGCTTTGACCGATCGCCGTGAGGACGTGGGACGGTTCCGGTGCACCCGAAGTACATGCAGACCCCGTGCTGAGATGCACATCTCGGAGTCTCGCGATCAGAGCTTCGGCTTCTACGTCCGGGAAGGTCAGCGACGAGTTGCCTGCAACGCGATGGGTCCTTGAGCCGTTGACTCGCACCCTAGGGATCGCTTCGAGGATCTGGCGTTCGAACCAATCTCTGAGCCCCCGGATCCGTGCTGTGTCGGCTTCCCGTTCGGTCTCAGCAATCTCGGCGGCTAAACCGAAACCAACGATTCCCGGTACGTTCAGCGTTCCTGCACGCAAGCCATGCTCTTGGCCACCTCCGTAAACGATCGGCTCAAGAAGAGCCCGTGGCGCACCCCCACGAACGTAGAGAGCGCCGATACCCTTCGGCCCATAGCACTTGTGTCCGCTCAGCGACAGGAGATCTACACCCCAGTCTCCGACATCCAGGGCCATTCGTCCGAGGGCCTGGGCAGCATCGCAGTGAACGAGGGCACCTGCGGCGTGCGCTATCTGGACGATTTCCAGAATCGGTTGGATCGTACCGATCTCGTTGCTGGCGGCTTGCACGCTCACCAAGAACGTATCTTCGGAGACCAACTCGGCCAGGGCCCCGAGGTCGATGCGACCATCCGGTTCGACGGGTATGAGCTTCAACTCAAAGCCATCGCGCTTCAGTCTCCGGATTGGCACGAGCACGGACTTATGTTCGGTCGCGCCCGCCAACACCGTCGTCCGCCCAAATGACCGAGCACGCGCAGATCCGAGTACGGCGAGATTGTTGCTCTCCGTCGCCCCACTCGTGAAGACGATCTCCTCCGGTTCTGCCCGGATCGCCGCAGCCACCTGCTCTCGGGCAGTCTCGACCGCGGCAGCTGCCCTTCGTCCGGCACCGTGGATATCGCTCGCGGGATTCGCAAAATCGTCGAGCAAGACCGGAAGCATCTTCTCAACAACGCGTGGATCACAGGGGGTTGACGCGTGGTAGTCCAAGTACACACCGCGACGCCGAGCTTGCGGGACCGCCGCCTCGACTCGACGGCTAGCTGCTAGAGGTGACATATGAGGCAGCCTGCCGGTTCGTCGATCTCGTCGGATTCCATGAAGCCAAACGCCTCGGCCAGGTTTCGTGGCTTGCGCCGCGCTGCGAGACGCTCCTTTCGATCAGATTCTTTCCGGCGGATGTCCTCGACCCGCGCGGGATCTTCGAAGCTGTCCAGCGGCTCACCCTGCACCCACGTGAATCCCTCGTCGGGCTTCTCGTATTCCTTCGCTCTCGCGAATAGCTCAGGATGGGTCTCGGTCAGGCCCACCCACTCGCTCTTGCGCTGGAAGAAACAGAAGTAGCAGCCCGATCGGGTCCGCCAGCTGTAGTATTCGGGGAGGCCCACGCCGGAGTCCTCGAGGATTCGCAGCACGCCTTCCTTGGTGATTCCCTCTTCGCGGAACGGGTAGAGCGGGATCACGTTGGGCTTCGTGGAGATGTAGCCCTCCCGGTGCTCGTCGGCCCGGATGCCAATGTAGAGGTACACGGGGTCATCGCCCACGTACTCCTCGAACGGTTCGATCTTCAGCTTCTTGGTGCACCAGCGCATGTTCGGCGCGGGCAGGTAGTCGCCGTAGATCTTGAGCCAATGGTCGAAGCCTCGTTCGCCAAGACCTGACGAGAGACGCGTCACCGGCTTGCCCAGGTACGCTTCGATCCGCGTCAGGTACTCATAGGTCTCGGGGAGCTCCTTGTGCGTGTCGCAGAATACGTACTCCACTTCGAGCTCCGGCCGGTGGTCTCTGAGCCAGAGGGCGAGCGCCGTGCTGTCCTTTCCGCCCGATACGAGCACGATGTGCCGCGGCTCACGTTCCATCTTCCGCCTCCCCTCCGTCGTCGTCTTCAAGTAACCCGGCGGCGACGTGCGCCAGGGCGGCAAGCCTAAGCCGTGGCGAATCTTTGCCACCATTGGCGCGCAGCGCCTCGTTCACATGCGTGGCTAGTTCTAACGCGCCAGGCGTTGTAGCGTCATCGAACGTGATGACTGCACGCCGTTCGTCGTAGGACCCGTCGAGCACCCCGATCCGCAGGACCCGCTTGACCGCGCCGTTCTTCCTCGATGCCGCCAGTTCCTCCAAGCGGGCGAACTCACCGGAGACCTCGCGCAACCGGACGCGCAACTCGGTCACGTCTCGATCCGACCAGTGCGATGGCGGGAGCCCGCCCTGCAGCACACGCCCCAACGTCTCCCGCCAGTCTCGGTCCGCGTGGTCGGCGGCCGCTTCGCGCACAAACAGGCCGAGCCGTCCATCCAGGGCGAATTCGATGAGCGGAGCGGCACGTAGCGCCAACTTCTGCCTTGCCTCCAAGGCCGCGCCCCGAAGCCCGAAAGCACGCCGCAGCTGCCGCTCGATGCCATCGAGTAGCTCTGGGTAGGCCCGGCGCAGCCCACGCAGGCTCTTACGCAGGCGGTTAGCGAAGTGCTCTGCTCCTCCCTCGTCGGCCAACTTCACGCCGAGCGCCTCTGGCAACTCCTCGAACAGCACCGTGTGCGGATCGCGCGCAGCCAAGAGCCGGTCCCGCACTTCAACGGCTTCCGCCGGATCAAGTCGCCTCGTCTTCCGCGCGTACGGCTCGAGGCGCGACACAAACACGATCAAGGACTTGACGACGGGCAGCAGATCGGACGCGTCAACCGGCCCCGCCTGGACTTCCTTCCCTCCGAGGACATCCCTCAGCGCCGTCAGCGCCGCCGCTTGTTCGGTGTCGAGACGGTGGCTCTGAAGCTCAAACATGTCGGGACGCCGAACGAGTCGCTCGATGACTTCGATTCGAAGTTCGGGGACGAAGACTCCCTCCTCGTAGAGGGCGACCTCGTCGCGCTTCGCGACGAGCAGGGCACCGAGGACAATTGAGATCGGGCCGCTGCGGAGACCGTAGGGTGGCTCGGCAAGCAGATCCAGCAGCTCCGCGAGCGGGCGTCGCGCACCCGCCGTTCGCCGCACAAACTCCAGTCCTGCGTCCCACGCCGGACGCCACTCGTCGGCAGGCCGACCGAGACACCATGTCTTCCCGCGCGTGCGGTGGAAGCCGCCCCGCCGGAGCATCGCCTCGTACATGCTGGCTTCCGGGGGCGTGCCTTCGATCCCCAAGCGCTCCTCGTGTGACCGCTCAACCATCCGCTCAAGGAGATTCCGGCGCGCGGCGGCCGCCGCCGAGGACAGATGGCGCCGGTTGAGTAGTTCGTTGTGAAGGGTCGGTGCCGATGGGAACGCCTCTTCGCAACGCCTCGAGATCCAGCGATGGAACCCGCGTGCTGAGTCGAGATCGTGAACCTCGCCGTCCGCCACCCACACGCACTCGGCCGGACGGAACGACGAACCAGCGAGGGGAAATAATCTCCCGGCCAGGTCTTCCAGGGCCTTGATCGCCGCCAGGTGACGCGCCTGAACCTCCCGCCGGGCAGCGCGGTCTCCTTGGAGTTCCGGTACGTTCCGACTCACCCACGACCAGCACTCAACTTCTCGAAGGGCGGTCTCAATGCCCTTGAAAGCACGGGGAATCGCGACGATCCGGAGCTTGCCCGCAGCCGTCAGCTCCGTGAGGCGGCCGACCACGTCACCCATCTTCTCTGTGGGCCCTGGTATTGCGTAGACGACCCGTCCGTCCGCGTCTACGGGCCCTCGGAGCTTGCGCTCGACGTCCCGAGCATTCGCGGACGCGACGGTCACGTCGAGGAAGCGCAGCGTGCCCGTCTCCGCGTAGTGTCGCCTCGCGACCACCGGCTGCAACGTCAATGATCGCCTGAGACGTTCGACGATGTCGCCGGAATCCACGTGTTCCCGGGCTGCGGCGAATGCGGCATCGAGATCGACGTCCGAGCCGTCCCAAAGGCCGTATCCACCTAGGTGCTTGCGGTAGACGATGATCGATCGATCCTCAAGGACCGCGAGCGCATCCGTGCTATCGCACCCAATGGCCAGATCTACCGTCTCCTTCGAGGCACTCAGCCCGACCCCGGCTCCGTACATGCTGAGGAGGCCCACGGTCTTGAGCACGTCCTGGCATTGCGCGGGTGCGTCGCCGGGAATCTTGACGAGTGCATCGTCGATGAGCGACCAAGACCGGCCATGATCCCCGGCGAACGCGGCTAGACCGAGCGCCTGTGGGATGTAGTCGTGCAGTTGGGACGGGCGAAGGAACGGCGGGTCGCCGCCATCCCACGACGAACCGCCGAGAAAATGTTGCAGCCCGAAGGGCTCGGCGGCGGCGAGGAAAGCAAACAGCGAGCGCTCGTTCTGCGCTACCTTCGACCGGAACAGCGGCCACAGGAGCAGCGTCGTTACGGGATGAAGCGGCGCACACTCGTGCAGCAGCTCGGGTGGCACACGACGGGTCGCATCGGCCAGTGCCTTGCTCTCCAACGTGCTCTCGATCTCGTGATTCCAAGCCCGGGCGAGCGCCGGCGGCGCGTTCTTCGTGAGGGCGTGCGCAACGAGGGCCACCATCTGTTCGGCCGGAAGGTGGAATGGCACGTCGCTGAACCGGCCTTGGATCTTCTGCCACTCCGAGCGCCTTAACTCGTCCCCGACCCGCAAGTAATCGGCGAAACCGCTGTGGAGAATCGTAACGAAGATGATCGGCGTCTCGGATCGCTCGCAGGCTTCGGCGATCTGTTGTAGGACGAAGACATCCCCACCATCGGGATCGACGGCCGCGAACTCCAGGAATTTTCCGAGTTCATCTACGACAAGGAGAAGACCGCCGCGGCCAGCCTCTCGCACTGATTCGGCGACCTCCACGAAGAGTCGTCCGAGTGCCGCACCGGAGCTCGCCCGTGACGACCGGACCTGTTGGGCAAGTGCGGGAGACACTTCGTCCAACGCCTCGGCGAGGGCACGCCTGAGCGCTGCACCCAGCGGCTTCCGTTCGGCCACCAACAGCACAGGTACGAAGCGTTCGACCGGAACGGCGACGGACTCGATGATCTCTTCCGCGGCGTGATGACTCGGGAACTCCGCCGCGAGAAGATCCGCGAGGAAGAGTGCGAACGCCGATTTCCCGGTCCCGTAAGGCCCTGTGATGGACCAACTGCGCGTGCCGCGGGGATCTTCGAGTTCGGCGACGATTCGGCCTGCGAGATCGCGAATCGTGGGCGTTGCGACGTAGTCCGAGAGATCCGTGTCGCCCCGCCAGTCCCCCGGAAGATTAACGGAGCGGTGGAAGCGCCCTCGAACGGAGACGACATCGGAAAGCCGCACGCCGCTCACGCCGCCGCCTCATCCGCGTTCTGCGTGTAGTACATCTCGAGCAGCCCGATCGGATCCAGGCTTCCCCGCTCGCGTCGAATGACGAGGCGAAGGCCGCCCGTTTCGTCGTAGTCGAAGCCCGACCAATCAGGAAGCGACTCGACGAGCGCCGCGAGGCCCGCCTCGGAGAGCTTAAACGCTGCCCCGGGACTTCCCCGTCCGTAGAGAAGCCGTTCGAAGGTCAACGTCTGCTGTTCGTCGGCGTGGGCCTTCCAGTAGCTGGCCAACGCATAGGCGAACACTTCGACCGGGAGGGTCGATCGGGTGTCGCGGCCGAGCCAGTACAAATCGCGGCTCGCTGTCCGGATGAGCCCAAGCTCCACGAGCGGGCAGTCAAACGTGTCTTCGATCGAACGTCGACGCTCTGGGCGCCCCCGCACGTATGTACGGACGAAGACCTCGACATCACGCTTGAGGGAGTTCCGCGACGTGCGCTGGTTACCCGCTTCCTGCGCTACCTCCTCAAGCCAGTCGAGCAGTTCGGCCCTCGTGAATCCCGACCGGATCCAATTGCTGAACACGAGCGACCAAGTCGAGGCGATCTCAGGCGACTCCACCAACTGCCAGTGGAGCAGCCAGAGGGTGGCGGGATCTTCGAGGTAGGGATCCCAGCCCCCTTCCCGGAGGAGCTTGCGCCCGAGTTCCGTCGGATATCCCAAGCGGGCCCGCCCATCGATCACGGCGAGTCCGAGCGCCTCAAGCCAAAACCGGATTGAGGCCACCATGTTCTTCCCCACGCCGAGCGTCACGATTGAGTCCTCGCGGAAGAACAAGCCCGGATCGCGCAGGAGTCCGCGGACGCCCTTGAGCGGCCACGGATACCGGAACGGGAACGTCTCATGTCCGCTGAAGCGATATCGCGGACTCATGCGCTGGCCTCCTCGTCCACCTCCGCCGAGCCTTCGTCTCCGGGGGGGACGTCAAAAAGTGGTCCCAAGGGCGAAACCGGCGGTTTCTGCCCAAGCTGCTGGTACACTTCCACCGTACTGCACTCGATCAACTGCGCAGCAAGTTCAGCCCACTCAACGGGTAACGGATCCTTCCGCAACACTTGGCTGACCCGGCTCGGCGACACTCCGGCGGAGCCGGCCAGCGCCTTGAGGCCGCCAGGTATGGCGGCCAACACGATTCGCGGACCTCCAAGTTGTTCCAGCGCTCTCAGCGCAACTGTCGTTACCGGAGCCATCGACTTAACCCTTTTATGCTTATGACTAAAGTGTTTTAGCCATGGAGGATTTGTCAAGCATCCAGACGAGGACGCGAGTTTGGCCGCACGACGCTGGGTTGATGACGCGTTGACGGGGGACCGTAGGTTCGGGACGGGTCGAGCATCGGGGCGGGAGCCCGCTCGCTCGCGAACCTTCACGGGAGTCTCAGCGACACCATGGGAACGGATTTGATCGCCGACCTCGTCCTGGCGGCAACGTTGATCGGCATTTGCGTCATCTTCTGCGGCCTGTCGCGCAACCAGCGGAAGGAGTTGCGCGCCGAAATCCACGGGACGGACGAGCGCCTGGGTAACCGCATCGACGCCGTCCGCGCCGAACTCGTGGAGACGCGCGTGGCCACGTCCGACCGGGTCGCCCGCGTCGAAGGCCACGTGTTCGGCATCCACCGGCCTGACTCCAGGACCGATTCCGGCTGACCCGTCAACGCCGCTGGTTCGAGCGGAACACCACGCCATCAGGGCTCGTGTCCGCAGGTTGATGCGCTCACGGGATGATGGCACGTTGACCGGCGACCGGAGGTTCGGCGTGGATCGACAAACGGGGGCCGTGGCCCTCACTCGTGCGCGAGCCTTCACGGGAGTCTGTGTAGCACCATGGGAACCGATTTGATTGCCGACATCGTCCTCCTCGCATCACTGATCACCGTGGCCTTCGGGGCCGCCCGCTTTCTGCGCAACCTGCGGACGGAACTCAAGGGCGACATCGGCACACTGCGGACGGAGCTCAAAGGCGACATCGGCGCGCTGCAGACGGAACTAAAGGGCGAAATCGCAGGTGTGCGCGAAGAGGGCGTCCGAGGGCGGGCCAGGCTCGACACGCAAATCGCCGGACTCCGCAAGGAGATCGGTGAAATGGAACAGCGCCTGGATGGCCGTGTCGAAGCCGTCCGCGCCGAACTCCGCCGCGTGGAGAACCGTCTCGGTGACCGCGTTGATGCGGTTCGTGACGAACTGGTCGAAACGCGAGTGGCGATGGCCGATCGGGTCGCCCGCATCGAAGGGCGTGTATTCGGCGTCCCCCTCCCCGGCACAGGGACCGACACCGCCTGAATCGGCACGGGTTGCCCGCCGCCTGTCCCCGGGCCGACCTTCCCAACCCACGAACTCCACAGGCGACACTGCCCGATAGCCACGAGCCACCGGCACAAGGTGCGATCATGATCGATTTCGAGAGACTCCGCGCGAACCCGTACGCCCGACGGGGCGTCCTCTCCCGCTGCCCCGCCCTTCTCCTCGCGGGGATGGCGACGCTCGGCGCCCTCCGCGGCCCCGAGCCGCTCCTCGCCCAGGATGGAGACGATGACGCGGACGACGCGCCCGACCTGAACTCCGGGTTCATCTCCGGCATCGGGTGGCGCAGCATCGGCCCCGCCATCGCGTCCGGGCGAATCGCGGACATCGCGGTGGATCCCACGGACCGGAGCGTGTGGTACGTCGCGGCCTCCTCCGGGAACGTGTGGAAGACGACGAACGCGGGAACGACCTGGACGCCGATCTTCGACGACTACGGCTCATACTCCATCGGCGCCATCGCGCTCGACCCCAACGACCACCTCACGCTCTGGGTGGGGACGGGGGAGAACAACGGGCAGCGCTCGGTCGGGTACGGGGACGGCGTCTACAAGTCGATCGACGGGGGGCGCTCGTTCCGGAACGTGGGGCTCGAGACGTCCGAGCACATCGGGAAGATCCAGATCCATCCGGACGATTCGGATGTCGTCTTCGTGGCCGCGCAGGGGCCGCTGTGGAACGCGGGGGGCGAGCGCGGGCTGTACCGCACGATCGATGGGGGCGAGACGTGGGAGCGCGTGCTCGAGATCGACGAGCACACGGGGGTGAACGAGGTCTATTTCGACGCGAGGAACCCGGACGTGATGTACGCCACGTCGTGGCAGCGGCGGCGCCACCAGTGGACGATGATCGACGGCGGGCCGGGCTCCGGAATCCACAAGTCGACGGACGGCGGGAATACGTGGCGCGAGATCAACCGCGGCCTTCCCTCGGGGGACAAGGGGCGCATCGGGTTCGCGATCTCGCCGCAGAACCCGGACGTCCTGTACGCGATCGTGGAGGCGAGCGGCGACGCCGGGGGGACCTTCCGGTCGGAGAACATGGGGGAGAACTGGTCGCGGACGTCGCGCTACCAGTCGGGCGCGCCGATGTACTACCACGAACTGTATGCGGACCCGCACCGCTTCGACCGCATCTACTCGCTCGACACCTTCCTGCAGGTGTCGGAGGACGGCGGGGAGACGTGGGAGCGGTTCCCGACGCAGGGCGTCCACGTGGACCATCACGCGCTGACGTTCGATCCGGACGACCCGGACCACCTCATCCTCGGCAACGACGGGGGACTCTACGAGACGTGGGACTTCGGGGAGAACTGGCACTTCTTCCGCAACCTGCCGCTCACGCAGTTCTACAAGGTCGCGACCTCGAACGACGAGCCGTTCTACTACGTGTACGGGGGGACGCAGGACAACAACACGCTCGGCGGCCCCTCGCAGACGGCCGACAACGCGGGGATCCGGAACTCGGACTGGTACGTGACGCTGGGGGGCGACGGGTTCGACCCGGTCATCGATCCCGAGAACCCGGACATCATCTACTCCCAGCTCCAGAACGGCGTGCTGTCGCGCTTCGACCGCGTGTCGAAGGAACGGCTCGACATCCAGCCGCAGGAGGATGCGGACGGGCCGCCGCTGCGCTGGTACTGGGACGCGGCGCTCCACATGTCGCCGCACGACAACCACCGTCTCTACTACGGGGCGCAGATCCTCTTCCAGTCCGACGACCAGGCCTCGACCTGGCGGCCGATCTCGGGCGACCTCACGCGCAACCTCGACCGCAACCAGCTCGAGGTGATGGGGCGGGTGTGGAGCGTGGATGCGGTGGGCAAGAACCGCTCGACATCGGTGTTCGGGCACATCGTGGCGGTCTCCGAGTCTCCGTTCGTGGAGGGGCTCATCTACGCGGGCACGGACGACGGGCTCGTGCAGGTGACGGAGGACGGGGGCGAGAACTGGCGCGCGGTGGAGAGCTTCCCGGGGGTGCCGGACACGAGCTTCGTGCACGACGTGGAGGCGTCGCTGCACGATCCCAACACCGTGTTCGCCGTCATCAACAACTTCAAGCGGGGCGACTTCCTGCCCTATGTGCTGAAGTCGACGGACCGCGGGGTGACGTGGACCTCGATCTCGGGGGACCTGCCGGAGAACGGACCCGCCTTCTCGATCGTGCAGGACCACGTGGAGCCGAACCTGCTCTTCCTGGGGACGGAGTTCTCGGCCTTCACGTCGGTGAACGGGGGGGAGTCGTGGATGGAACTGGGGACGGGGCTGCCGACGATCCCCGTGCGCGAACTGGAGATCCAGAAGCGGGAGGATGACCTCGTCGCGGCCACCTTCGGGCGCTCATTCTACGTGGTGGACGACTACACGCCGCTGCGGGAACTCGCCGCGCGGTCGGACGAGATCCTCGCCTCGGACGGGCACATCTTCGAGGTGAAGGACGGGGAGATGTTCCTGCGCTGGAGCCCGGGCGGGACGAACGGGGCGGACTTCTACACGGCGGACAACCCGGACTTCGGGGTCACGTTCACGTACTACGTGGGCGAGACTCTCAGGACGCGGGAGGCGGCCCGACAGGCGGAGGAGCGGCGGGCGCAGCGGCAAGGGGAGGACACGCCGTACCCGACCTGGGAGGAGCTGGAGGCGGAAGACCGGGAGGAGGCGCCGAGGGTGTTTCTCACGATCCGGGATTCGGACGGGAACGTGGTGAACACGGTGAACGGCTCGACGTCGCAGGGGATGCGCCGGGCGACATGGAACTACCGGTACCCGGGCTACAACCCGGTGACGGGCGGCGGCGGGGGCGGCTTCGGTGGGTTCGGCGGCGGGGGCGGCAACGGGCCCATGGCGCTGCCGGGGAGCTACACGGTGTCGCTCTCGCGGCGCGTGGACGGCGAGGTGACCGAGCTGGCCGGGCCGGTGCCGTTCGAGATCGCGCCCATGGGGGGCTCGGCGATCCCGCCCCAGGACCGGGCGGCGGTGCTCGCCTTTCAGCGACAGACCGGGGAGCTGCTCCGCGCCGTCTCCGGGACGCAGCGTGTGGCGGGAGCCGCGATGGCCCGCATCTCCGCCATGAAGCAGGCCCTGGACCGCTGGCCCTCGGCCGATGCGTCCCTCCGGCAGGAGGCCCGCGCGCTGGAGCTGCGGCTTCTCGACCTGCAGGAGACGCTGAACGGCTCCCGCACGCGGGCCTCCCGCGCCGAGCCGGAGATGCCGGGGATCGTGGCGCGCGTGAACCAGGTCGTGCGCGGCCACTGGAACGGCCTGCACGGCCCCACGCAGACGCACCGCGAGCAGTACCGGATCGCGAACGACGCCTTCACCGTGCTGTATCCGGACATGAGCCAGCTCATCGAAACGGACCTGCCGGCGCTGGAGGCGCGGCTGGAGGCGGCTGGCGTGCCGTGGACGACGGGCCGCGCGCTCCCCGACTGGCCGCCGAACGGGTAGGTGTGGCGACCCGCCTGCGGAGCCCGGGTGCGCGCCGGCGCCGGGCTCCGCGCCGTTAGCCGAGGCCGGAGCGCGTCCGCGTGAAGATCCTCTCGTGGCTGTGGAAGACGGTCGGGCCCCGGCGCGTGGGGCTCGTCGTCATGTGCGTGTACGCGGCATGGCTCGTCTTCTTCTACCACTACCACTGGGTGGACGGGATCAACCTCCTCATCCACGAGGCGGGGCACGTCGTCTTCTCCGTCTTCGGAGAGACGCCCGCCCTGCTGGCCGGTCCCGCGCTCCAGCTCGCCGTCCCGTTCTTTATCACGTTCCAACTGTGGCGGCGTGGAGAATCCGTACCCGCGGCCGTGAGCGCGCTGTGGTCGGCCGAGAGCCTCATGTACACGGCGGAATACCTGGCTGATGCGAACCGCCTCGCCCTCCCCCTCACCAGCAACCACCCCCACGACTGGCACCTGCTCCTTGACCGCGCCGGCGCCCTCGAGTCCGCCGAGGAGATCGGCCTCGCCCTCCACCTCCTCGCCAGCGCCGCAGCCGTCGGCGCGACCTGGCGGGCGATCCGCCTGGAAGCTGAGCGCGTGGCTTGACCAAAGTGGCTACCGGTAGCTACCTATGAAGCCATGAGATCCGTTGGCATCAAGACGTTGAACAGTAAGCTCAGCGAGTATGTGCGTCTTGCCGCAGCAGGCGAGACCGTACTCGTGACCGACCGCGACCGGGTCGTGGCCGAGATCGGTCCTCCGCGGGAAGCGAGGAGTCCGATCCTGGCCGACGCCATGCTCGCCGATGCGGTGCGGAAGGGTTGGCTGACACCCGCTCTCGCGCCCGGTTCCGAGCCTCCGCGAGGCGGGCCGCCGGTAGCCACGCTATCCGAGTTGCTTAGTGAACTGGAAGGCGACCGAAGCGATCGGTGATCTACGTCGACACGTCTGTCGCCTTGGCCCACCTGCTCGTGGAAGACCGCCGTCCGCCAGCTTCGCTCTGGACCGACACGCTCGTTTCCAGTCGTCTTCTGGAGTACGAGATCTGGACACGTCTGCACGCCCGCGAGTTGGCGTCATCGAGGTCGGAGGGCGCACACTCGCTCATCGCTCGAATCTCCCTGGTCGAGCTGGCGCCACCCGTACTGGCCCGGGCGCTTGACGCGTTCCCGGTTCCCGTCCGGACGCTGGACGGGCTTCACCTGGCGTCGCTTGAGTTCCTGCGGGGGCGTGGCCACGACGTTGAGCTTGCCAGCTACGATCACCGCATGGCGCGTGCAGCCGAAGCCATGGGTATCCCGATTCTGGACCTGCCATGACCCGTCGCGGGACGCCGCGAGAAACGTCCCACCGGACATCGCCCGGAACAGCCTCGACCGGGCCGTCACGACCGAACTTGCGGGGCCGATCCGCGTGCCCCCATCGTTCGGCATGGACATGATTCAGTGGTACCGAAGGGTGCGGATTGTCGTCTGGACAGCCGGAGTCGCGGCCTCTGTCAACGCGCTCGGCTGGGTGTTGGCGGATATCGAAGCCGTCCGCAGCCTCGGAAACGTCCAGGCCCTACTCGAGTTGGCTGGCGACCTGAGCTACGGAGCGTTCGGCCTGGCTATCTGGTGGGCGATCTTCGATTCGCTCCGCCGCCGCGCAACGGTACCTGCCGACTCTTCCGCGTCACGTCAGGTCTGAACGCCGGCCGGCTGTCGGCTCGTCGAGGAGCAGGACGCGGGGTCGGCAGGCCTCCGCCGACACGAACGCAACTTTCGCCTTCGCACCGCTCGAAAGAGTCAGAGTCGCGTTACGGCTTTAGTGAGCGCCAGCATGGCCGAGGCTGTTCGCAACGCCAACGACACCTGCGGTCACTCTCCATGCGTCCGCTCGGTGGCCTGACGTTCGTCCGTCCAGCGCTTTTCCAGCTGCCGGAACGTGTCGGTGAGCTCCGCGCGCAGTTCGGCGAACTTTTCGCGGTGATCGGGGCGGCCCTGCAGACGCAGGAAGACGGCGGTGTCCTCGCGGACCTCGCGGGCGAGTTCCATCCACAGCATGGCCACGAAGCCGCACGCGGGGGGCAGCACGGCCGCCACCGCGGCGATCGTCCACCCCCCCACGAGAAAGCCCAGCGCGGGCCCCAGGATCCAGGCCGCAAACGTGCCCGCAAGGAGCGTACCCAGCTTGATCGTCGCCGTGACTTCGAGTTCGGGTTTCACGAGCCCGACGACGAAGCCGGGCAGCCGGACGATGGGAGCCCAAAGCAGGGATCCGGCCACCGCGAAAGGGAGCCCCAGCGCCAGGAGCGTCCCGCGCACCAGGACATACTTGGCGACCGGAAGGAAGCTGTAGCGGGGAGGCACGTCCCCTTCCCCGGCACGGAGTTCGTCGCTCAGCCGGGCATACCGCGCCACTTTTTCCACCAGCCGGCGGTGTTCCTCCGGGTGCGCCCCGCGGATCCATTCCAGTCCCCGCGCGAAGCGCTGCAGACGGGGGAACCGCGTACCCAGCCGTTCCCGGGCCCGCCACGGAACCCACCGCAACTCGCGCACGTAGAGTTGCTCCGCCACCTCCACGAGAATCCGGTCGCGGGGGCGTCCGAAGTTCAGCGTCTCGCGGCGAACCCCCTGCTCGATCCGCTCGGTGAGCCGGCGCCCTGCGGCGACGGGATCCTCCCGGAAGGCCTCCCTCAGGTCCGCGCACCTGAACGCCTTGCCGAAGCGCACGGCGACCTCGGTTCTGGCCAACTCCTTGGCGGCATAGGTGATCCCCACGGGAACGATCGACAGTCCGAGCCCCCAGTCAGCACCCTCCTCCGCCTGCAGCGCGATCCGGGCGGTACCCGTGCGGAACTCCGCCAGGCGCGCCTCGGAGTGGCTCTTGCCCTCCGGATAGATCTGGATGGCGCCGCCTCCGTGGAGCACATCGACCGCCGACCGGAACATCTCCTCGTTGCGGTCCATCGCCTCGGGATCATCCTCCCTCCGGTGGACCGGTATGCCGCCCAGCGCCCGCAGCACCGAACCCAGAAGGAACCGATCGAAGAGCGGCGCGCGACCCAGCGGCCGCGTGATCCGGTCGCTGCAGCGGAAGATCAGCATCGCGTCGACAAGGCTGTTGGGATGGTTCGCCGCCAGGATCAACGGGCCGTCCGGGAGTGGCGGCCCGTGCCGGTCCACGCGATAGAAGAGCGCGGCCGCGGTTCCGGTGATGCCGGCGATCAGCCTCGGTATCCGATCCAGGTTTCCGCCTCCATCCCCCGTCGTGGGTCGAGTACGGCGGCCCCTTCGGCTCCCGTCAGCGGCGGGCCGCCCTCAGGTAGCGTCGGCCGAGGCGGGCCATGCGCTCGTCGCCGAGTCCCTCCGCCTCGCGGATCAGGTCCTCAATGTGCGGAGCCAGCGCGGGGTCGCCCCAGGCGTAGCCGGTGGCGGTCTCGGCGCTCTGCGTGTTGCCGATGTGGGCGCCTTCGAGGAGGGCCCGCGCCGCCGCAGCGTCGAAGCGCGGCGACTCGCGCGGCGGGAGGGCGTAGCGCGGCTCCGGCTCGTGCGTCGCGTCTTCGTTGACGAAGGCTCGGGACATGGTGACGTGGCTGGCTTCGAGGCTCCGGCCCGCGACCGGCCGGCCCGCGACCGGCCTCCCCGCGGCTGCCGGACGGTCCCTCGACTAGTGGACGATCGCCCCGGCCCGCGCCTGCACCGGGGCCGCGCCGCCCGTGCTCTTGATGTAGGCGTAGGGGTCGTGCTCGATCGCACCCTCGGGCAGGAACTCCCACAGCGGCCCGAGATCGTGCTTCACCCGGTCGATGTAGAACTGCGGCAACTCCTGCGTCTCGCCCTCGAAGTAGTCCCGGAACTTCCGGTCCGACTTCAGCTTGTCGCGCACGGTCGTGTAGTATGCGATCCTCCCGTTCCCCTCCGACGAGAGGGCGCGCACGGCGTTCAGCATTCTCGGGATGCCACCGCGGTTGGCGCGTAGCCGACGCCACACCGCCCGCTTCGAGAAGCTGTACTGCGTGAGGTCGATGACGTGGTCGTAGAACTCGATCCACTCGTAGTTCTTCGGCTTCAGGTTCATCGCGTGATTGTTGTTGAGGAAGTGGAACGGGAAGCCGAGCACCCGCCCTTCCTGCTGGTATTCGAGGTTGAGCGGCGCCGCCTCTCCGAACGACGTGAGCAGGGAGTAGCCGGGGAAGGCGGCGGGCGAGGCATCGAGGAACTTCTTCGTGAGCTCGAACGGCTCGGGGCCTTCGTCGCAATCGAGACCCATCACGAAGTTCGTCTGGAGATAGGGGATGTAGCTCGTGATGAGGTTGGAGTGGTCCGACACCTGGCGGACCTTCTCGAGCCCGTGACGGTTCCGGGACTTCGACTTGTTCCCCAGCATGTACCAGGACTCGACGCCGGGCAGGATCGCCCGGAACCCGGCGTTCGCGAGTCGCTTGAGCCGCGGCTCGCCGAGGAGGGAGAGGCTGCTCTCCGCGATGAACTCGATCGTGCCGGGAGGGACGGCCTCCTCGATCGCCCCCAGCACGTCGTCGAACCGGACCCCGAAGTTGGGATCGTGCCAGCCGACGATCGGCCGCTTCATCTTCTTCGCGAGGAAGCGGAGGTCATCCCGCATCTCGTCGAAGTCGAGCGGCTGGTAGGGGATGACCGAATCGATGCAGAAGCTGCACGTGTACGGGCATCCGAGGCTGCCGAGCATGGGGACGATCTTGAACAGCGGCGCCTTGTCGAGCGTGGGCTCGATGAACTTCCAGCGCGCGCGCACCCCGGGCAGGGACACCGGCTGTGTCTCGGCCGTCACGTGGCGGCCCAGGGGTCGCTGCGGCCGGCAGTCGTCCAGCACTTCGTTGAGCACCGCCTTGTCGGTGAATCCGAACACGTAGTCGAAGTACTTCTGCGCGTCCTGGGGATAGCAGCGGGCGTGCGGACCGCCGATGCAGGTGACGGCCCCCCGCTGACGGAACATCTCGCTGATCGCGTAGGCGAGCTGGGCTCCCTGGGAAAACGCGCTCACGAAGAGCAGGTCGATATCCTGCGGGAGTTCCTCGACGAGGTCCTCGAAGCCGGTGTAGCAGACGAGGCTCACGTCGTGCCCCGCCTCCTCGCACCACGCGCCGAGAACCTGCGGCATGATGCTCGCGAGGTTCGCGTGCATCACCTTGGCGTACAAGGCCTTCGTGGGACCCTTCGAGACGAGGTCCACGATACCTACGCGGAGCTTGCGCAACGGCGATCCTCTCGGAATGGGTGCACGCGTAGCCGGGTCGAGCGCGTAGCGGAATCGAGCAACCTAGGTGCGGGCCACGCCCGGCGGCAATCGGTTACCGGGTTTTGCCACAGCCCGGGGGCAATCGGCCGGCAGGGACGGCTACGGGCACGCCGTTGCGTTGACGCGCACGTATTCCCGCACGAATTCATCCAGCATGCCGGCGACCAGATTCGTGACGGGGCCCCCGTCACGCCCGAGATAGAAGCCGATTCCCTGTTGCGGGGTTTCCCACGTCGGCGCCCAGTTCAACCACTCCGGCGCGGCGCCGGGAGAATCCACGGCACCGCGCCCGGCCTCTCCCGCCCGGGGGTCGCTCTGGCGGTCGTAGAGGAGCTTCAGGAGGCGCAGACGGATGACGTAGACGGTCAGCACGGCGCCTGCGGAGAGCCTCTGTGCGCTGACGAATACGGACAACTGGAGGGTGGACGCGCCCGGCCGGCCGGCGGGGGCGTCGATCCCGGCGGCCTGCAGCCGGCTCGTCGCCATGCCTTCCACCGCCGGCGTCGTGATGTCGGCCGGCCCGCCCGTGTTGGTGACGAACACCTCGACCGGAACGGGACTGCAGGCGGCGAACAGGGCGAACCGGTCCCGGTCCGAGACGGGGCCTTGGGCAGCCGCGCCCACGGGCGCGAGGAGCCCGAGGAGGACCGCGAGAACGATCAGCCTTGCCGGATTCACGAGCGTCTCGGGAACGGGGGAACTCCTTGCCCGATGAGTCGTTAATCATGTACGAATGGGACAACCTGATCCCGTCCAATCGTCTCGCGCCAGATTCCACGTCGGACGGCCGCGGATTTCGCCGCGAATTTCGCCGCGGATTTCGCCGCAGATTCCACCCGGATTTCGAGGAGAGATCCCGATGACCGCTTCCGCCGATCGAGCGTGCCGCGTCACGAGAACGATCCCGGCGCCTCCCGAGGCGGTGTTCCGCGCCTGGACCGAACCGGATCGGATCCGGCACTGGTCCTGCCCTCCGGGCGGGACGATCCGCGACTCGCGGGTCGACCTCGTGCCCGGGGGAGCGTATCGCCTTCTCATCGAGGCGGAAGGGGGGACGCTCCATACGGCGTTCGGAGTGTACCGCGAGGTCGATCCCCCGAACCGGCTCGTGTACACGTGGGACTGGGAGGAGCCCGAATCCGCGGTCGGCGAGACGCTCGTCACGGTCGAGTTCGTGGTCGCCGGAGCCTCGACCGAGGTCGTCGTTGCGCATGAAGGCTTCCCTGTCGCCGAGGCCGCGGAGGGCCACCGCCTCGGGTGGACGTGGTCGCTGGAGCGCCTGGAAGGTCTCTTCCGCTGACCGCCCCTGGCGACCCTTCCGCGCGCCGGATCTTCGCCTTCTGGGCCCCGCTGGCCGCCACGTGGTTGATGATGGCGGTCGAAGGGCCCTACCTGGCGGCCGTCGTGGCGCGGCTGCCGGATCCCACGCTGGGGCTGGCGGCCTACGGCGTGGCGATCGCGCTCGCCGTGCTGATGGAAGCGCCGGTCATCATGCTGCTGAGCGCCTCG
This sequence comes from Gemmatimonadales bacterium, assembly GCA_009838765.1. Lineage (GTDB taxonomy): Bacteria > Gemmatimonadota > Gemmatimonadetes > Palauibacterales > Palauibacteraceae > Palauibacter > Palauibacter ramosifaciens. Next base: position 49,894 of record VXQX01000087.1, on the reverse strand, counting down.
ACGGCCCTCGTGGAGGACGCCGTCTCGTACCGGCGGCTGCGGACGTTCGCGCACGGGCTGAACGCCTTCTCCACGCTGATGCTCCTCGTCGTGCTCGTGCCGCCGGTGCACCGCGGGCTCATGCTGGGCGTGCTCGGACTGCCGGAGGAGCTGGCGCGGCTGACGTACGGGGCGCTGTGGTGCTTCCTGCCGTGGCCGGCCGCCATCGGCTACCGGCGCTTCTGGCAGGGCGTGCTCATCCGGTCCGGGCGCACGCGGCTCGTGGCGGGCGGGACGGTCGTGCGGCTCGTCTCGATGTCGGTCGCCGCGCTCGCCTTCGCCATCGCCACGGACCTCCCCGGCGCCGCCGTCGGGGCCTCCGCGCTCTCGTTCGGCGTCGTGATGGAAGCGGCGGTCGCGCGCTGGATGGCCCGGGACGCCATCCGCGCCCTGCTCGTCCCGGCGGGCCGGCGGGCGGACGCGGCGGACCCGGTGACGGTCTCGTCGGACCCCCACGACATCGCCGAGATCGGACGCGTGGGCGTCTCGACCGCCGACCCGGCGTCGGGCGCGGGGACCGAAGGCGGCGAACTGAGCTTCGGCGAGATCGGACGCTTCTACGTGCCCCTCATGCTCACGTCGCTGATCGGGATCGCGATCCAGCCCATGCTCACCTTCTTCATGGGTCGGGCCGCATCGCCGGTCGAGTCGCTCGCCGTGTTCCCGGTCGTACACTCGCTCGGGTTCATCTTCCGCTCCGTGGGTCTCAGCTTCCAGGATGCGGTCATCGCGCTTCTGGGCCGGCGGAACGAGGGCTACGAGGAGATCCGCCGCTTCGCCATCGGCCTCGGCGCGACGCTCTCCGGCATCCTCGCGCTCCTCGCGTTCACCCCCCTTTCCCACCTCTGGTTCGTCCACGTCTCCGGCCTCACGCCCGAACTCGCCTCCTTCGCGATTCCGGCCGCGCGGGTGCTCACCCCCGTCCCCTTCCTCGGCGTCCTCCTCTCGCTTCAGCGGGGCACGCTGATCCGGCACCGGACGACGGGGCCGATCATCGTCGGGACCGCCGCGGAGATCACGGCCGTGGCCATCGTGTTCGTCGCGGTCGGCTGGGGGCTGGGCTGGGTCGGCGCCACCGCCGCCTTCACCGGCTTCCTCTTGGGCCGTCTGACCGCCAATATCTATCTGACGCCCAAGGTGCGGGCGGCGAGGCATGAAGCGGGATCAGCGATCGAGGAGGTACGGAGATGATCCATCGGATTCGAGCCGCGACGCTGGCGGCGGCGGGGTTCGCGGCGGCGGCGACGTTCATTGGCTTCGCAGGGGCGGCGGCGCAGGACCACACCGCGTCGACCGACGTGCTCACCATCGAGGAATGGACGGTCCCCTACCCCGACAGCCGTCCGCGCGACCCGTTCGTCGGACCGGACGGCCGCGTCTGGTTCGTGGGACAGGCCGCGCACTACGCCGCCGTGCTGGACCCCGCCACCGGCGAGTTCACGCGCTACGACATGGACGACGGCACCGGGCCGCACAACCTGATCGTCGACGATGACGGGCTCGTCTACTACGCCGGCAACCGGGCGAATCACATCGGGATCATCGATCCGGCCACCGGCGAGATCGACAAGATCATGATGCCGGACGAGCGCGCGCGGGATCCGCACACGCTGATCTGGGACGACAACGGAGACATCTGGTTCTCGGTGCAGGGCGGGAACCTGGTCGGCTTCCTCGACAAGGAGTCGCGGGACGTGCGGCTGGTGGAGGCGCCCGAGGTCGAGACGCGCCGCGGCATGGGTTCGAGCCGCCCGTACGGGGTCAAGCTGGACTCGGAGAACCGGCCCTGGATCGCGCACTTCAACACGAACCTGATCGGGATGGTGGATCCGTCCTCGTTCGAACTCATCGGCTACGATCTGCCCGAGGGCGCGCGGCCGCGTCGCCTGGTCATCGATTCGAAGGACCGGATCTGGTACGTCGACTACAGCCGCGGAAAGATCGGTCTCGTCGAGGAGGGCGGCGGATTCCAGCGGGAATACGACCTGCCGGCGGGCGAGGATGCGCGGCCGTACGGGGTGGCGATCGACAAGTACGATGTCGTGTGGCTCGTTGAGACGGGAATCCAGCCGAACCGGTTCGTGGGCTTCGATACGGACACGGAGGAGTTCGTGGGCACGCTCGACGTGCCGAGCGGGGGCGGCACGATCCGGCACATGTACTACGATCCGGCCACGGACTCGATCTGGTTCGGGGCGGACGTGAACACGGTCGGCCGTGCGGTGGTGTCGCCGCGCTCGCGCTGATGTCCCCGCCGGGGCCCGCGGCCGCGCTCTGCGCCGCGGGCCTCTTCGCGCTGGTCGCGGCGCACGGCCCCCGGCACATCGAGGGGCCGCCTCCGGGCCACACGGGGGGCTTCGGGGAGCCGACCTGCGCCACCTGTCATTTCGGCGCTCCGCTCAACGAGCCGGGGGCCACGCTGGAGGTGGTCGGCCTCGAGGGCGGCTACCGTCCCGGCCAGCGCCACCCGGCGACGATCCGGTTCGAGAGCTTCGACATGCTCGCCGCCGGTTTCCAGGCGTCGTTCCGTTTCGAGGGCGGGGATCGGCACGGCGCCGGGGCCGGCGAGATCCGCCCGCTCGACGACCGCGTCACCGTCGTGCGAGGCGAGAACGGCACCGACTACGTCCAGCACACCCACGCCGGCTCCACGCCGACGGACGGCGTCGCCGAGTGGACCTTCGAGTGGCGCGCTCCCGACGCCGACGCCCCGGTCGTCCTGCACCTCGCCGCAAACTCCGGAGGAGGCGACGACTCCCCCCTCGACGACCTCGTCTACACCCACTCGATTGTTCTAACCGCTGAGCTTTCGAGATCGGCGCAAGGGCGTAGATCGCGTTAACTTGGGTCGCTGGATACCCCCGGAGTGAAACCTGGGGCACGTATCGCGATCGTCGGAGACATCACCCAAAGGAGAACCCAAGACCGATGCCAACCCACGACAGCGGTCGTCAGCGGGTCCGGGTCGACAACTTCGGGCCGATCGCCACGGCGGACGTCGACTTGCGACCCTTGACCGTCTTCGTCGGAGCGAGCGGTTCAGGGAAATCCTACTTGGCTAAACTCCTCTACGCGCTGCATCGCTATTTCGGCATTCGGCGGGCATTCAAGCGCAGGAGCGGAAGCGCCACCGGTTTCTACGAGTTGGCTCACGAGATATCCGATCTTCTCGGAGTAGTTCAGCGGTTCGAAGAGTGGCTCGCCGACGAATCCAAGCCCATTCCGCCGGAGGTCATCACGCTGGCCCGCGAAGCGGTCAGGGGGGTGGGCACGGGGATCGCGCTCGAAACCGAGTTGGGGCGGATCTTTGCCGTCGAGACGATCCGGCCGTTGATTCTGAGAGCCCACGACAGCGCTACGATTCGGCTGGACCACACCCCCCTTGGCACTCGGGATTGCCCGGCGGCCTTTCGTTACCATTTCAGACTCAACGACGCCAAGCTCGACTGGCAACTTGACGTAGAAGATGATGCGCCGGTGCGACTTGAACGAAGCGGTGATTTCTGGCGCCGCGGGCTCGTCCCCAACTTCTTCCACCGGCGTTCGCCGGAGCAGTCAATCGACGGTGGCGTCATCAATCCGAGTGCCCTTCAGCACGTGCTTGCTGACATGGCGCTACCGTCCACCGTGGGCTCCCTCTCTGAGGCGGCCCATTACTTGCCAGCGAGCCGTTCAGGAGGTATGGAGACTCAGCAGTTGCTTCTTCGTGGCTCCATACGCGATATGACGATGGCCGGTCGCCGCAAGGAATCGGCGGCGCCCCCCCTTTCCGGTGTTCTGGCCGACTACATCGAGGGCGTGTTGATCGACCTACCCACAAAGCCGACCGATTGGGGGGAGGGCGACCGCTTGGCGAGGGAAGTGGAGCAGACGATCCTTGGGGGGTCGGTCCGCGTCGAGAAACCGGAGAATGGCTCTCCGCGCGTGCTCTTCCGACCTGCCGGTTGGGAGGAGGATCTTCCCCTCGCAAGGGCATCCTCGATGGTGACGGAGATGATTCCAGTTGCAGTCTATCTTCGTCACTACGTTGAGGCTGGAGAGACAATCATCATCGAGGAGCCTGAGGCCCACATGCACCCGGCCATGCAGGTCCGACTGGTGGGGGCGCTGGCTAAGATTTTGGCGGCCGGAATCCGGGTCATCATTACGGTTCACAGTGACTGGATTCTCTCCGCGCTCGCCAATACCTGCCGCGTGACGGCTTTGGCCGAGGATAAGCGAGGCGATCTGGCAGGCGGAGAAGTCTCGCTTTCCCCCGACCAAGTCGGAGTTTGGGAGTTCCAGCCGGACGGGACGAACGGGACACGCACACGCGAGATCGATCTCGACTCGGACAACGGCATGTACGACGCGGGATACCCGCGAGTCGCCGAGGCACTCTACAACGACTGGGCCGAGATCCACAGCCGTCTCCAGGACGATTGAACGCTGGCGGACTGGATTGACGCTGTTCGGAAGAGTCTGGAAGAGCGCGGGTGCTTAACCGATTCCTGCCAAGACGAAAACTGTCACCTTAGGCTCCCGCGCCCGGCTTCAACTCGTTGCCTTACGCGTGTGGATGGTTGCGACCCTCTCGCGTCGCCGGATTGCAAGCGTTGCGATTTCCTCCTTTTTGTCCAGTCCTCCAGCCGAAGGAGACGCTGGGCAGTACCCATTGAGTTGAAGAGCGGCACCGTCAAGAAGGACGACCTCGACGGAATCCGACGTCAGCTTCAGACCGGCGCCTGTGTCGCGGCTTGCGTAGTGTCTGATGGCGCTACTCCCGCTCGGTTACTTCCAATCCTGGGTCATGGAAAGGCGTTGCCGGCGTTGGTGGGGCGACTCCTTACCACCGGCGACTTTCACGTGACGCTCGGAGAAAGGAGTGAGATCATTCGGACCCTGGAGTGCGGCGGGAAGGTTGCGGACGTGCTGAAGATGTAGGAACCCGACGCTCCCGCGGGAACGTCTCCGACCGTCTTCTCGGCGTCAGCCGGGCGGGAGGGCCTTGGGGCGCCAGAGGCCGATCAGTCGGCCGCGGCGGGCCGAACCCAGTTCCGACCAGTCGTCGATGTCCAGTTCCACAGCGGCGAGGGCGGCGGTCGGCATGTACTCGCCCTCGCCCGTCAGGTGCCAGACGAGGGAGGTAATGCCCGGGTTGTGGCCGACGAGCATGAGGCGCTCCGCCGTTCCCCCCATCGCCTCCGCGACCTCGACGTAGCCGTCGGGAGAGGCGCCGTAGAGGTCGTACGTCGTCTCGATCTCCACGCCCGCGCCGAACTCCGCCGCCGCGAGTTCCGCCGTGGTGCGCGCGCGGACGGCGGTCGAACTCACGATGCGGTCGGGCACGAGGTCCCGCTCCGCCATGAACCGGCCCATGCGGGGCGCGTCGCGGCGGCCGCGGGGGTTGAGGGGGCGGTCGTGGTCGCGGAGGCCGGGGTGGTCCCAGGAGGACTTCGCGTGCCGGAGGATGAGCAGCGTCTTCATGGGGTCACGGGCGTCACGGGCTTCATGAGCTTCACCAGCGGATCGGGATCACGAGCATGGTCGCGACGCCAAGGAGGATCGTCGCCAGCCAGAGAAGGAAGGCGTACCCGAGGATCTCCCCGAAGCGCCGCCGCGTCACGGCGAGGATTGGGAGCGCCCAGAACGGGTGGATCAGGTTGAAGGCGGAGTCTCCGTACGTGTAGGCGAGGAGCACGGTCATGACGGAAACATCGAGCGCCTCTCCAGCGGGGATCACATACGGAGCCTCGATCATCCACTTGGAGCCCGCCGAAGGGATGAACATGCTCATGATCCCCGAATAGACGTAGACCACGAGCGGGTAGAGCCGGGTCGTGGCGACCGCGGCGAATTGCTCGCCCAGCCAGCCGCCGAGGTTCGTGTTCTGGATGAGGCCGAAGATGCCGGCGTAGAAGGGGAATTGGAGGACGATCCCCCACGCGGCGCCCACGCCGTCGCGGCAGGCGCGCAGGAAGGACGTCGGGCGGCCGTGCAGGACGATGGCGAGGACGAGGAACACGGTGTTGTAGGCGTTGATCGTCCAGCTCGCCCCGAAGCCCCGCGTGATGATCGAGTGGATGAGCGGGTACGCGAACAGGAGGGCGGCGAGGAGCGACCAGCCGCGGAAGCGGTCGAGCCGCTCGGCGGGCGTCGTCGCGGCTCCGGCGCGCGGGGGCGGCGCGGGAAGGATCTCGTCGACCTCCGCCTCGGTGAGCGTGACGGCGTCGCGGTGCGGGTGGAGCGCCATGGCGGCGACGAGGCCGACGAGCAGCATCGCGACGGCGTACCCGAGGTTGAACGGATGGAAGAGGGTCTCGGTGACCGGATAGAGGCGGTCCACGACGGGCGCGCCGGTCCCCGGCTCGAGCAGGGGGTTGCCGGGCGTGGCCATGATGAGCGGGGCGGAGCTGGAGAGGCCGGATTGCCACACGGTCCCGATGCCCATGTAGGCCGCGGCGATGACGAGGCGCACGTCGGCGCGCGGGTTGCGCTTGAGGATGAACGGGACGAAGAGCGCGGAACCGACGAGCCCGAACGCCCAGTTGAGGTAGCCGACCGCCATGGAGAACCCGGCGGCGAGGGCGACGGCCTGGACCGGGCGCTCCGGGTTCGGGCAGCCGGCGAGGCGGTCGAGCAGCCGGTAGATCGGAGGCGATGAGGCGCACGCGTGGGCGGCGACCATGGCGATGGAGAACTGCATCGCCAGTTCGAGCAGCGTCCACACTCCCGCGCCCCACGCCAGCCCCGCCTCCGGGATCGAGGCACCGCCCCCCGTGACCGCGAGCAGGAGCGCGACCACGGTCAGCGACATGAGGATGACCCACGCGTCCGGCACCCAACGTTCCGTGACGCGGGAGAGCGCCGCGCCGCTTTCGCGCAGCCGGTCGAGCGGGCTCCCGCTCATGCCGTTCGGCGGATGGGGCTAGGCCTCCGGCGGGGAGGCTTCCGGCGGGGAGGCTTCCGGCGCAGAGACTTCCGGCACAGCGGTTTCATCCGCGGCAGCTCCTGGGCCGGGCGCCGTGCCGTGGCCCGGCTCGGGCTCTCCAGCGCCGGCCTCCACGGGTGCCGGGGCGCCGAACGCCGTGGCGGGCAGAATCTCCCGGAAGGACTCGCCGTAGAGTTCCCACACGGTGATGAAGAGCGCCGCGACGATGGGGCCGATGAGCACGCCGGCCATGCCGAACGCGATGAGCCCGCCGAGCGTGCCGAGCAGGATCATCAGATCCGGCATCCGCGTGTCCCGCCCCACGAGCCAGGGGCGCATGAGGTTGTCCAGCGTCCCGACGACGAGGCCGCACCACAGGATGAGCCCGATGCCGGCGACGACCTGGCCGGCCGCGAGCAGGTAGATCGCGGCGGGCAGCCACACGAGCGCGGACCCGATCCCCGGCACGATCGAGAGGACCGCCATGACCGTGCCCCAGAAGGCGGCGGACGGAATCCCCACCACCCAGAAGGCGAGCCCGGCCAGCGCGCCCTGCACGATGCCGATGAGAAACGTCCCCTTGACCATCGCCCGCGTCACGGAGACGAAGCGGTCGAGCATGCGGCGTTCGTCTTCGTCGGAGAGCGGGAGGTAGTAGAGGACCTTGTGCAGCACGCCGCGACCGTCCTTCAGGAAGAAGAACATGGCGTACAGCATCAGCAGCAGGAGGAAGACGACCCGCACGGTGGCCGTGGTGACGCCGGCGAGCCAGTCGACCGCGAAACCGCCGACGGAGCCCGCGACCTCGCCCAGCCTCTGGAGGAGTTGCTCCTGGTACGGCCGCAGCGAATCCAGCCAGGGAATCCGGTCGAGCAGTTCATCGAACCCGCCCGGCTGCCGCAACTGGGCCTGCATGTTCTCGATCCAGGGGCCCGCCGTTTGCGTGACCTGCACGGCCTGGTTGGCGACGATGCCGAGGAACGCCGTGACCGGTCCGATGAGGAGGACCACGAACAGGCCGACGGCGGCAAAGGAGGCCAGCCCTTCCCTTCCGCCGAACCAGCGGCGGAGCGTCCGGTAGGCCGGGTACATGAGGCCGCTGAGGATCGCCCCCAGGAAGAGCGCCGTGATGAACGTCCGGATCATCTGGAGGAAGAGGAGACTGATCCCGATGACGAGGAGGAGAAGAAAGATGGCGCGGAAACGCCCCGGATGAAGGGGCGGGCTCCCGCCGACGTCAGCCATGCTGAAAGTCGGCGCTGAGTTCGGAGTCGAGGTCGGCGCCGATGTCGGTGCTCAGGTCGCCGAGGAGGCGACCCGTCGCGGTCACGCGGTGCGTCCAGAAATCCGCGACTTCCGGCGCCGTGGTCCCACCGCGGTCGTGAAGGCGCGCCCAGTCGCGCGCCTCGCACGCCAGCCAGTCCAGGGTCGCGCGCGGCCCCTGCGACATCATGGACCGCAGGATGTAGGCGCGTTCGCCCACGCGGAGACCGAAACCGAGGTCGCGCGCGGCTCTGGCGAGGTCCGCGCGCGTGAGAACGAGGCCGCTGCGGACCGGACTCAGGAGGGCGTTGAGGAAGCTCTCCCCATCGGTCCGCCGCGGGTCGGGCACCGGTTTCGCCTCGCGGAGCGCGAGCGGGCGTCGGGTCGGCGGCCCGAGACGAGCCGACTCGCCGAACAGGAGGGCCTCGAGCGTGTCGGCCCACTCCCGGTAGAACGGGGGCGCGATCTGCCGCAGCTTCGTGAGGAAGGGGAGGACCCACGAGAGCAGGTGCTCCCAGAGGAAGGCGTGCCGCGCGGCGCGGCAGGCCTGAGCGGACTTTCCCTTCCCCCGCTGGGCTTCCACGAGCCAGGCGTAGCCCCCCAGCAGGGCTCGAAGGTGGTCCGGGTCCTCGGGGGGCGTCGTCCCGAGCGCGCGCCAGAAGCCGGCGACGCGGTCGCGCGCCTCCCCGCCCATGCGACCGTCCGTGCCCAGGAAGGCCGAGGAGTACGGATAGAGCTGGAAGAGGAAGAGGTCGTTGTGCGTGGGCTCGTCGGGCACCGGGCCCAGTTCGAGGAGGTGGCCGATGAGCCGATTCTCCCCACACGGGCCATCGAGAAGCGCGCCGAGAGCGCGGAACAGCTCCATGGCCGGCTAGTATCCCGCGCCTGCGGCGCGTGCGGCACTGTTGACTTTCACATTACGAAGTAGATGGAGGGCTCGATTTGCTGTCAAGTTGCGCCCCATCGGCATCCGGCGGGCCCGCGCCGGGCGGCTTCGTGCCGCGCGTTTGCGGGAGGTCGTACGCCGTGCGCACGGGACGCAGCGGGCGAATGAGCCAGTGCGGCCGTCGCGTCCCGTCGGGAGAATGCCGGACGGCCCCGCGCGTCTTTGCGAGCCAGCTCCGGTACACCTCGTGCGACCGCTCCGTGTCGACGTGAATGTCGCCGTGGCGGTCGCGCCGCGACGCCTTGACCACGCGCACCGCCTGGTGCCAGCAGTGCATCCCGGACACCGGGTCCGGGTGCACCGGGAAGGTGAGGTTCTGATGGACGCCCACATCCGTCCACCAGATCCGCGACGTGTCCGGATCGTCGGTCTCGTACGGCGCCGCCCCCTGCCTGCGTGACAGCTTCCAGTCGCCGTCCTTCCCCGTGAGGGAGACCGTGGCCATGAGTTGCCGCTGGCCGGCCATCATCTCCGGCTCGCCGCGACCGGCCGTCCCCGGTTCCCCCGCATCCGGGCCCGAGCCCGCGTCCGCCAGCTTCCAGCGCCCCATGTGGTGGCTGCACGCGACGACGCCCGGCTTGATCCCCTCCGTCACCCACGCCTTGAGGACGAAGTAGCCGATCTCGGTCTCGACCCGCACGAGGTCTCCCGTCCTCACCCCCTTCCGCGCCGCGTCGGACGGGTGGAGCCAGAGCGGGTTCGTGTGGGCGATCTCGTCCAGCCACTTGGAGTTGGCCGAACGCGTGTGGATCTGCACGGGGAGCCGGAAGGTGGAGATGAGGCACATCTGGTCCGGCTCCATCGCGGCCGGGTGGACGTGGCTCCGGATGTAGGCGGGGACGGCGTACTCGGGCCAGCCCCAGCGGACGAGCGTGGGGGAGTAGAACTCCAGCTTGCCGCTCGGGGTCGGGAAGCCGCGCCGAATCGTGTCGTCCACGCGAACTCCCACCGCGCGTCGCCCCTCCGCATCCGGGTCGGGGGCACCCATGGGCGCGAGGTTCACCGCGGCGGGGCCGGGGGCCCGCGTGTAGACGCGGCCGAACTCATCTTCCCGCGTGTCGTCGAGTTCCTCGGCCGGAACGGGCCGCTCGTGAAGCGGGCCGATGTCGCGCGCGACCTCGAAGGCGCCGTAGCGGCGCATGTAGTCCAGCGGCGAGAGCCCCTGGGCCGCCGCCGCCTCGGGCAGGCCGGGCACGGAGTGCTCGAACATCCAGGCGTAGTATTCGTCCACCGTGAGGCGCTGCCCGGGATTCTCCTTCGACTCCACGAACTCGCGGATCCCGCGGCTCCCGTCCGGGTCGATGCGCCAGGACAGCTCGAGCCAGAACTCGTTCTCCTCCCATACTTCGCCGGGGTTCGTGTGGCGCGTATCCGCCACGCGCTCGCCCAGACGCTCCCGGGCGGAGCGCAGCACCGGCTGCCGGAAGCCGATCCACTGGCCGTCGTGGGTCTCGTAGGAGTGGAGGTCGTGCCGCTCGGGCCCGTGTCCCATCGGAAGGACGTAGTCCGCGAAGTAGGCGGACTCGTTCCAGGTCGGCGTGAGCGCAACGTGGAGGCCGACCTTCTCCTCGTCCGTCAGGGCCTCGATCCAGGCGAACCCGTCCGGGTTCGTCCACACCGGGTTGTACACGCGCGTGAAGTAGACGTCGAGGCTGCCGCGTCCCTCCCTGAGGAGGTGCGGGAGGAGGAAGGAGACCTCGTACATCGCCAGCGGGAACTCGTCTGGCCAGGTGAGTTCGTTCCAGTGCCCGGGGTGCCGGGGCATGCGGATCGGCTTCGGGATGAACTTGTTCCACGTGCTCGGATAGGTGCCCCCGGGGGTCGCCACGGAACCCGTGAGCGCGTTCAGGAAGAAGAGAGTCCGGGCCACCTGCCAGCCGCCCTCGTTCCCCGAAGCGGCGCTGCGCCAGTTGTGCGTGGAGAGGCGCGGACCGGCCCGGGCCACGAGTTCGGCGACCTCACGGATCTGCGCCGCATCCACGCCGGACTCCTCCGCCGCCCACTCGAAGGTGCACGCCTCGTACAGCTCGCGGAGAGCGGCCTCGAACGACTCGAAGGTGCGCGGGAGATCCGGCTTCTCGGCGGCGAGGTACTCTTCCCAGTTGAACCAGCGCCGCACGAAGTCGCGGTTCCAGGCCCCGGTCGCGATCAGGTGGTTCGCGATCGCGAGGAGGACGGCGGCCTCGGACCCGGGTTGGGTGGGAAGCCAGTGGTCGGCGTGCGTGGCCGTGTTCGACAGGCGCGTGTCGAAGACGATGAGCCGCGCCCCCTTCTTGACCCCGTCCAGGATGCGCTGGGCGTGGGGGTTGAAGTAGTGCCCCGCCTCAAGGTGCGAACTCACGAGAAGGATGACGTCCGCGCGGGCGTGGTCGGGGCTGGGGCGGTCCATGCCGAGCCAGAACTGGTAACCGGCGCGCGCGCTGGAGGAGCAGATGTTCGTGTGCGAGTTGTGGCCGTCGACGCCCCACGCGGCGAGCAGCCGTTCCGTGAACCCGTCCTCGCCCGGCCGACCCACATGGTACATGACCTCGCGCTGGCGACCCTCGTCGATCGCCTTGCGGATCCGCGTGGCGATGTCGTCGAGCGCCTCCTCCCACGAGACGCGCACCCACTTCCCCTCCCCGCGCTCGCCAGCGCGCTTGAGCGGGTAGAGGACGCGGTCCGGGTCGACGATCTGGTTCAGGGTGGCCGGGCCCTTGGCGCAGTTCCTGCCCCTGGAGCCGGGATGTTCGGGGTTCCCCTCGAACTTCTGCACCTGGAGGGTGTCGCGGTCGACGTAGGCCAGGAGTCCGCACGCGGATTCGCAGTTGAAACAGGTCGTGGGCACGAGCATGTAGCGCCGTTCGCGCCGTTCCGGCCAGGCTTTCGAGTCGAGTTCGACCCAGTTGTCCCAGCGTTCCCGCGGGGGGAAGGCGGCGAGTTGGGCGCGGCTGGGGCCGGGATAGAAGGTCTCGCCGCGGGCCTCGGTCTCGGAGCGCGCTGCGCTCACGCGCTCGCTGAGTTCGTGGAGCCGCCGCGTGACGTCGTCCGCGCCGGAGCCGTTTTCGCCCGCGCCGGAGCCGTTTTCGCCCGCGCCGGAGCCGTTGCTGCCCGCGCCGCGCGGATCGCTCATGCGAGGGGCACGGACTGGCCGGCCTGGACGTACGCGTGCTCGTGCGCGAGGAGCCCCGCGAGGACGGAGATGCCGATCAGCGGGGCGATCCAGGCGCCGCCGAGCGGGATCACCGTGAGGACAGCCGCGAGCGTCACGAGCAGAACGCCGCTCCAGAACCACGGGGCGTAGCGACCGCGCACCATGTTCCGGGCGGCGAGGGCGGCGTGGGCCGTCGCGTGCGTGAGCGTGAGTTCGGCGAGCACGAGCAGGAGGTGCGCGGCGGCCGTGAGCCCCACGAGCCGGCCCAGCGCGGCGGATCCGCCCAGCGACGGGAAGAGCATCAGCGCCGCGCCGCCGGCCAGCAGCGCCTGTACGAGGAAGTGCGGCGGGAGAAGCGGATTCTGCCACAGATCGCGCGCCCGCGCCTGCGCGAACAGATAGGCCGTGTAGACCGCCGTCATGCCGGCCAGGGGCGCCCCCGCCCAGGCCATCCAGCGCGTCGTCTCGGCGGCGCCCCCGCCGCCGACCAGCGCCGCCGCGAGGTGCGCGGTCAGCGCCGCGCCGTAGCCCGCTATGACGAACGCGCCCCGCACGAGCCAGCTCTTCATGTGCGGTCTCGTGAAGATGAGGAGGAAGCGCTTCGGGTGCTCCAGGTCCCAGATCAGCAGCCCGCCGGTGAGCGCGAGCGCGGCGAGGCCGAGGAGCGGCGTGAGGGTGAGCCAGGTGCCGTCCTGCCAAGCGAGCCCGCCCAGCATGCAGAGGAGGAGCGCGGCGAGATACACGCCGGCGGAGACCCCCTTGGTGAGCGTGTACAGGCTCACCCGCCAGTCCCATGGCGCGGTGTGCGACACGTCGTAGGAGAGGATCGCGGCGGCAGAGGAGTTCGGGCCGTGCCGCCCGTCCGTTCCCATCGGGTGCGGCTGGCCCGAACCGACCTCGTGCGGGCCGTCGGGCTGCTCGCTCCACATGTACAGCCCGCCTCCGGGACGGACCGCAGCCAGCGGATCGAGCGTCGCCTGGTGCGCGCCCTTGTAGAACAGTTTCGGGTGGGTCTCCTTCTCCGGCCGCCGGACGCTCACCGGGTCGCGCCCGACGTACTGCGAGACCTTCGATTCGGGGTCATCGAGGTCGCCGACGATGATCGCCTCCGTCGGACACACGGTGACGCAGGCCGGCTCCAGCCCCATGTCGATGCGGTGGGCGCAGAAGTTGCACTTCTCCGCGGAATGGTCGTCCGGGTTGATGAAGATCGCGTCGTAGGGACAGGCGGCGATGCACGCCTTGCAGCCGATGCAGATCGACTTGTCGAAGTCCACGATCCCGTCGGGCCGGCGGAACATGGCCTGCGTGGGGCACGCGGTCGTGCAGGGCGCGTCGTCGCACTGGTTGCAGCGCGTGACCTGGAAGGCGCGCCGCGCGGCCGGGAAGGTCCCCACGTCGGCGTATTTTACGTACGTGCGCGTGACGCCGAGCGGGACCTCGTTCTCCGACTTGCAGGCCGTCGTACAGGCGTGGCAGCCAATACACCGGGTGTGGTCGATGACCTTCGCCCAGCGGGCCGTCTCGGGCCCCGTCCCCGCGGACTCCGGCATGGGCGCTCCCCGTGAGAGGGTTGGGCGGTCGTGGCCTCGCGCTCGCGCGGACCGGCGGTCTCCGGTTACATCGCGCCGCTGGCGGGCCGTGGCCTGCTATGTTCCCTCGTCGCGACGGGTTGGGCAAGCCCGTTCCACCGGGCGGTCCGTCGGTGCGTCAGTCGGTCAGCACAATTTTGAGGCCCGGGAGGTCCACACCCTTCGCCTCCACCCGCCACACCTCGCGGGGTGAAAGCGGTTCGAGCGGGGTCATCGTCCCCGTGCTCACGACCAGGCCGTGTTCCGGGATTCCGGCATCGGAGAACCGCGGCCACAGCCGCGGCACGACCTCCAGCGCCTCGAGCGGATGCCCGAGGACGTCGCTTCCCCGCCCGCGCGCCACGCGCGTCTCGCCCCGCAGGAGTTGCACCTCGAGTCGGTCGAGGCGGGCCACCCGTTCGCCGAAGTCCGGCAGGTCCCGGTTGACCGGACGGCCAACGATGAGCGCGCCGTGGAGCCCGAAGTCGGCCACCGAATCCGCCGGCGTGAGATGCCAGTCCGGATAGTGACAGTCGACGATCTCGAACCCGAGCGCGACCCAGCTCGGCCGGCCGCCTTCGGGCACATCGCCTTCGAGCGCGCCACCTTCGGGCGCGTCACCTTCGGGCGCGTCACCTTCGGGCTCGATGCCGAAGACGACCTCCACTTCGATCATCGGGGCGCGGAACTTCGCGAGGGATACCTCCGCCTCCGGTCTCGCCAGGCGCAGCGTTCGAGCGTAGATGGGGGCGAGGATCGGCTCATCGAGCCCGAATCGCGGCCAGATCGCACGGTTCGTAAACCCGACCTTGCAGCCCGCCGGTCGGTATCCCCGTCCCCGGAGGCGGAGGTCGAGGGCGGCCCCGACTCGGTATGCATCATCGAGGCTGAACTCTGCGTCCCGCAGCGTCGGAGGCCGCGTCGTTCCACGCCGGTCACGTGCGGAAAGCAGGTCCCGCACGAGGTCCGCCTCGAAAGCGTCGGCCGCGGCATTGTCCGCCGCAGTCCCGGTCACAGTGTCGGCTCCGGTCATGCACCGCTCCAGGGCAGGTCCGGCCGGGGCTTGCGGCTCAAGCTCCCAGACCGGACGATCTTGCTTGGCAGGCCGCGGGGTTTGCCACGGCCCGCTAATGGTAATGTCTCGTGGGAGAGGACGAGATGCCCTTCGAAAGCATAGATCCGACGACGGAGGAACGGCTCGCCGCGTTTCCGGCTCTGGATGGGGGAGGCATCGACGCCGCGCTGGAGCGGGCCCGCGTGGGGTTCGAGGCGTGGAAGCGGGTATCGGTGGCCGAGAGAGCCGAGCGTTTCCTCGCCCTGGCGGACCTCGTCGAGCGGGGCAAGGCCGCCTACGGGCTGCTGATGACGCGGGAGATGGGCAAGCCGCTGGCCAGCGCGGTCGCCGAGGCGGAAAAATGCGCCTGGGTGTGCCGCTACTACGCGGAGCACGGGCCGGCGCACCTGGCGCCCGAGCGCTTTGAATCCACCGGCACGCACTGCTGGGTGGAGTACCACCCCCTGGGCGCGGTGCTCGGAATCATGCCATGGAACTTCCCGTTCTGGCAGGCCATGCGCTCCGCGGTGCCGACGGTGCTGGCGGGCAACGTCTTCCTGCTCAAGCACTCTCCCAACGTGCCGCAGTGCGCGGTCGCGCTCGAGGGACTGTTCTCGCGCGCCGGATTCCCGGACGGCGTATTCCAGAACGTCTTCGTCGAGGTCGGGGACATCCCGCGCGTGCTCGACGACCCGACGGTGCAGGCCGCCTCGCTCACGGGCTCCGTCGCGGCCGGCTCCGCCCTCGCGGCCGAGGCGGGACGCCGCATCAAGACGACCGTGCTCGAACTCGGCGGCAGCGACCCCTTCATCGTCATGGAGAGCGCGGACCTCGACCGGGCCGTGGCAACCGCCGTCGACGCCCGCATGTGGAATAACGGTCAGTCGTGCATTGCCGCCAAGCGGATGCTCGTCCAGAGTTCGATCGTCAACGAGTTCACCGAGCGGCTCGTCGAACGCGTGTCGGCGCTCCGCGTCGGCGATCCGAAGGAGCCCGAGGTTGAAATCGGACCGCTGGCCCGCCGCGACCTGAGGGACCACGTCGCGGAGCAGGTGGAGGCCACCGTGGCGGCCGGCGCCCGGGTGGCCACGGGCGGGCGCGTACCCGACCGGCGCGGATGGTTCTACGAGCCGACCGTGCTCACCGACGTCCCGGACGGATCTCCGGCCACGGATGACGAGATCTTCGGCCCGGTGGCCAGCATCTTCCCGGTCGCCGACATGGACGAGGCCATCGAGCGCGCGAACGCGACGGAGTTCGGCCTCTGCTCCGCCATCTGGACGAACGATCCGGAGGAACGGGCCCGGGCCGTCCGCGACCTGGAGGCCGGCGGCGTCTTCATCAACGGGATGTCCGCTTCGGATCCCCGCGTCCCCTTCGGCGGCGTCAAGCGCTCGGGCTACGGGCGGGAACTCGGCCCCCACGCGATCCGCGAGTTCGTGAACGTGAAGACCGTGTGGGTCGGCGACTGACGTCAGCGTGACTCCGAGCGTTCCGTCCCGGCGGTCGCCCCGGGGCGGCGAGACGAGACCGGCGAAGCGTCACAACAGCGAAGCGCGGCGGCCACTGCCAGACAGGAAATCGAGATAGCGGGCGAACGCTTCGTCGATCTTCTCGCGCGTGAGACCGTAGTCCGCGATGTCGTACGTGTGGCGCTTCTCGGTGCGGCGGCGCTCCATCTGCTCGTCGAGCCATATCTCCATTGCGTCGAAGGCCTCGGGCTCGATCGGCCAGCCACGGCGATCGTAGACATCGGCCACAACGGCCATCGGATCCTGAACCAGGTCGTAGTAGCTGACGTCGATCCAGCGGTCCTCCAACTCCGGGTGCGACCGGCGGAAATCCACCGCGCGGTCGAGCAGACGACTCATCGCCTCCAGCTGTTCGGCGCCCAGGATCTCCGGCGGGCGGGGCTCGGTCACGTTCACGCGGATCCGATCCACGAGGCTGCACCACGACCCCATGAACTGAGCGGGTTCCCGGTGCGTCTGAATGAACAGGGCGTCGGGATAGGCCCTGACGAGCGACTCCAGCTCGCGGAGGTGCGCCGGCATCTTGAACAGCCACTGTCCGTCAACGCCGGGATGCCGCGCCCGGCGCTGCCAGGTGTAGTGCTGCATGACGCGGCGGTGGAGGCCGTACGACTCCCGCGAGCCGCTCCTCTCCAGCCAGCGCTCGTAGCCGGGGATGTGGTATCGGGTGGCGAACACCCAAGCCCTGAACGAGAGCCGGAGGAGGGGGAGGTCCTCTTCCGGTTCGTCGACGGCCATGTGATGAGTCCCCTTGAAGGAATCGATGAGGCCGGAGGCCTCGAACACGTCCCTGGCAAGCGCGCGCCGCGGGTCGTCGGGCGTACCCGCGAGACCGGCGTAGTCGCCGCTCGCGATCACGGGCTCGATGTACTCGTAGGCTCGGAGAGTCCAGAAACGGGGGTCCCGCGCCATGAGGCGGTGCAGATACGTCGTCCCCGTCCGGTTGATGCCCACGATGAACACGGGCCGGACGATCTCCTGCCGCTCGATCTCGGGATAGCGGAGGCGTTCGCTTGCCAACTCCGCGTTGTTCCGCAGGAGCCAGCACAAGTCGAACGTGATGAGGCCGATGCGGTTCCTCGGCACGCGCGCCTGGGAAGAACCGAACGCCTCGACGAGTTGCTCCAGCCCCTCCAGCATCCAGTCCGGATAGGTGTCGTCGAATGAGACGCCGTTTTCGCGCGCGTAGCGTCTTGCCTGCTTCAGGAGGTGATCGAGACGCAGGCTCCGGCGCGGAAGGGGATGGGGCCACTCCTCGCGATGGTCCCGTACCCATCGACTGTAGCGAACGTAGCGGGTGAGGGGGCCGGGCCACTCGATGGGCCGGGGGCAGTCCTCCCGGATGGCGCGGTCGCTGATCGGGAAGGAGGTGGCCGACGCGGCGCCCCGCAGCCAGTAGCGGCCGAAGTGATCGAGCACGGGCCAGTACCCGGCAAGGGGAGAGGCGTCCCCGCGCGCCTGGCAGGCGCGCCTGAACGCCTGGTAGGACACCTCCGGGAAATCCAGCCCGACTTCCTCCAGCGACACGGCGCGGTAGGACGGCGCCCGGTTGCAGCAGTTGTAGAGCGTGTGCCGCCGCTCCGGGTTCAGCGAGATGTCGGTGCAGATCCGACTCAGCGTATCGACGGGGTCGTTGTTGGACTCCAGGGTGAATCCCGCAGGCGCCATCTCGACGTCCACCGCCGCTGCGTATAGCCGCTGCGCGATGTTGCTCGGCTGGCTGTATCCGGTCGACGCCATGCTGGTCTGCGCGAACCGGAACACCGCCAGGGGGAGACCGGCAGCCTGCGCGAACAGAAGCGCCTGTTCGGCGACCAGCTTGCTCCAGGGATATCCGAGCAGCCCAAGCGGAAACGTCCTCTTCATGCTCGCCAGGTCGGGCTGCGCTTGGTGACCGATCCTGTCACCCTCGTACTCGTTCGCGAACATGCAGACGTACTGGGGAAAAATCCCCATCGTCCCGGCATAGAAGAGGTGCTTGTACCGCTTCTTCAGGCACAGCTCCAGAACGTTGCGAAGACTGGTGGTGTTCACGCGGCGGATGCCTACGTACGACGTGGCCAGGCTCAGCGTAGCGGCGAGGTGATAGACGGCGTCGATCTTCCCGCAGAGATCGTCGAAGGCCGTGGGCGACAGGCCGAGCCGCGTCTGGGCGATGTCCCCGGTGTGGATGTGGAGGCGCGGAGCGAAGTCATCCTCCCACGTCTCCGAGTGCTCCATATTCGCGCGCAGCAGCTCCAACCCTTCGTCCCCGGTCTCCGCCCGCACGAGGCAGTGCACGTGCAGGCCCGCGTCGTGCGCGAGCAGGTCCCGTACCAGGAAGCGCCCGATGAAGCCGGTCGCGCCGGTGACGAGCACGCGCCGGAACTCGGCGGGCGAGGCGGCTTCCGCCGGGCGCGCGTTGGTCACCGCGGTGCGCACGGAGCGGCGCAGCGTCGCCAGGTCGCTTTCGCAGTGCGGCGGCAGTTTCCCAACCAGCGGCGGAATCGCGCCGCCCGCCGTGCCCGGGGCCGCGGCCACCGCTCTGATCGCGGTGGGCCGAGTCATGCCTCGATCAAGAAGTGATCCTCGACCCGGTTGGCAAACGGAGAACGGCGACGGCGCACGCGCTGCCCGAGCCCCCGCTCCCCGTCCGCCGAGTGCTCCGCCTCAGCCGAGGTCTCCGCGTCCCCATCGGATTCGGTCCCGTGGACGATCGCCTCCGCCAGCGAGAGGGCCGAGGCGGTCGTCATCAGTTGCAGCGCGCTCACCCGGTGGTTGAACTGCGTCTGGACGAAGGCACCCAGTTCGGCCACTGAGATCGAGGTGAGACCGAAGCTCGACAACGGCTCCGCGACATCGCCCTCATCGTGCCCGCACAGTTCGGCCACTTTGGCGGAGATCTGCGCCACAACGCTGTCCAGGGTCAGTTCGCCGCCCACGCTCACCTCGAAGGCGGCCTGGTTGCTCAGCAACCGCCCGTGCCGCATGTAGTCGGGCGAATCGACGCTCCACCGGGGGTTGGCGAACAGCGCGGTACCGATATGGTCCTCGCCGGCCATCGTGCGAAGGGCGTAGTCCAGGTTGGCGATAGCGAAGTTGGCGCTGACCGTCGTCATGCCGGCCGCCCGCATCATACGCATGACGTGCAGACTGCGCGCCGCCATCCCGATCTCCGTCACCGCACCCAGGTTGTACGAAAGTCCGGGCAGGCCCTGCCGGCTCCGCCAAGCCGCCAGCGCGTCCAGGAAGGCACTCGCGGCGCTGTAGCTTACCTGCCCCAGGTTCCCGAACGTCGATGCGATGGAGGAGAAAAGGACGAAGTAGTCGAGATCACTCCCGGCGGTGGCGTGATGCAGATTGAGGGCGCCCCGTGCTTTCGGCGCGAACACCCGCCCCAGTGAATCGGGAGAAATGTCGATCAGCGAGCGGTCCTCCAATACCCCTGCGAGGTGGAACACACCCTTCAGCGGCCGCTCGAGATCGGCGATGCAACGACGCACGTCCGCCTCCTCGCTCACGTCGCCGGAGACGATGTCGATCTCGTACTCCTCCGTCATCTTCGACAGGGTCGTGGTTTCGCGAATCCAGTCGACGCTCCGTCGGCGCTCCGGGTCGCGGTCCATCAGCGTGAGATGCCGCGCCCCGGCGGCGATCAGATAGGGCACGAAGCGCAGACCGAAGCCGCCCAGCCCTCCCGTCACGAGATAGGTAGCCTCGGGATCGAGGAAGGGGCGGGCATCGGCGATCCCGAACCCCCTGTTCGCCGGGTCCGAGGGCGCCTCGAGGACGAGCTTCCCCTGGTGCTGGCCGGTCGTCATCAGGCGCAGGGCCCTGGCGTAGTCCCGGAACTCGAACGTCGTGAGGCGGGGTGGCGGCACCGCGCCCTCTTCCATGAGATCGAGGCAAGCCTGCGAGAGCATGTGCGACAGGACCGGATCGTCGAGCATCAGCCGGTCGACGTCGATCGCGGCGAAGCGGAGGTTCTTCCGGAACACCCGCATGCTGAGCGAGTTGTCGGTGTAGATGTCGACCTTGCCAATCTCGCAGTGCCAGCCGGAGGGGCGCAGCGCCTTGAGACAAAGTGCGATGTGATGGCCGGCGAGCGAGTTCAGAACCACGTCCACACCCTCTCCGTCCGTGGCGTCCATCAGGTCCTGATACCAGTCGTGGCTGTGCGAATCGAACGCCCCCCGCACGCCCATGTCGAGCAGTTGCTGCCGCTTGCTCTCGTTACCGGCCGTCGCGTACACCTCGGCCCCGACATGGTCGGCGAGCGCGATCGCGGCCTGTCCCACCCCGCCCATGGCCGAATGGATGAGGACACGCTGCCCTCTCCGCAGCCGAGCCAGATGGATGAGCGCGTAGTACGCGGTCACGGTCACGGAGAGGGACGCCGCGGCCTCCGCCATGCTCAGCCGGCCCGGCTTGAGGAAGGCCAGGTGTTCGTTCACCACGATCCGGTTGGCGATGCAGCCGCCCGTCGTGACGGCCACCTCGTCCCCGGGGCGGAGGCGCTTCACCTCCGGGCCGGCGCGACGCACGATCCCGCTCCCCTCGATCCCGACCTCACGGCCGAGGGCCGAGCGCTCGTAGGCCATCGCCGGCAGGAGCCCCAGCGTGACCATGACGTCGCGGAAGTTCAGCGCCGCCGCGGCCATCTCGATCTCGACGTCGGCAGGTCCGAGTTCGGGCAACGCCGTCGTCCCCATCTGCAGGCCGCTGACCTGGCCCGGGTTGTCGAGACGCAGCCGGAAGGGAGGATCCTCGCCCGCGGGCACAAGTGGCCAGCGATCGCGAAGGTTAACGATGCGCGGCACCCACAGACGTCCCTCCCGTATGGCCAGTTCGCGCTCTCGCGGGTCGCACGCGTCAAGTCGGGCCAGCGCCTCCAGGTCGTCCGCCGCGCCGAGATCGACGAGACGGAAACCGATCTTCGTGTCTTCGGCGAGAAGTTCGAGTGCGAGACTGCGCACCGCCCCCCACAGCGCGTTCCCGCGCGGAGCTTCCACACCGCACACGGCGCCCCGCGTCACGATGTTCAGACGACAGTCCCGGGTGGCGGACTCCAGCCGGAAGGGCGCGAGCGCCTGGAGGAAGGCGACGAGGCGCCACACCGCGCGTTCACCCGTCGGATCGTCGGGGGCATCGCCCACGAAGACGTCGATCGCCTCGAGGTCTGCCGCCCCTGGCCACTCCTCCATCCCGGTGAAGTCCCCGGCTTCGAATGCCTCCCAGGGGACGCGATGCACCGGCGGCGCCCCGTCCCGCGAACTCCGCTCGGCGATCCACTCGGGGGCCCAGCTGTCGGGTTCGCCGATCACCCACCGAGGGCCCGGGGCGGTCGCGGCGGCCGGCTCCGGCTCGTCGAGCGGCGCCTGGAGGAGGGTCGTTCGGCGACCGGCATGGAGCACGCTCCAGCCTGGCCCCGGGTCACCGACGTCTCCTTCGTCGTGTAAGACGAGCGCGAGGGCGCCCGGCACAGCCAGCCGTTCGAGGACCGCCCACTCGTCCGCGGCCTCGCCCTCGCCGGCGTCGCGATGCAGGAGCAGGATCTCGGCGGCGGCCGGCCGCAGCAGCCCCGAGTCCATCTGCGACTCGAGGGCGCCCTCCGCCGTCGGATCCAGCGTGGCGAAGCGAATCGCGGCGTCGCGATGATTGAAGGCGCCGTAGAGGGCGCGGGTGGACTCCTCGTCCTCGCCGAGCAGCCAGTACTCGGTCTGCGCGCCGGGGCCGGAGAGATGCGCCAGGCATTCGTTCAGCGTGGCCTGCTCGGGAGCCCTGCCGCCGGTGACCTCGATGACGTGCGGGGCGTACGCGTGGCCGATGTTGCCGCTCTCGAAGGCGCTGATGAGGGCGGACGGGTCGACCTCCCCGTCTCGGATCGCGCCATCGATCGCTGGCGAAGGCGGGACGAACTTCGGCTGCCAGCGGATGAGGTGCTTGCTGTCGGGGACATCGCTCCAGCGGGGATTGCTGTTGAAGGAGCGGTGCTCCCCCAGGTGGGCGACCAGGTCTCCCGTAGCCGCGTCGTAGAAACTGAGCCGACAGACATACAGTTCGCCGAGCGGCTTGGTGTGCTGGCCCCGGTCGTCCACGTCGAACCAGTCGCGGGTGTCGACGAGAAGACAGGTGATGCGAGGCCCCGTCGGGGGACGGAAGAACGTCACGTCGCGGGCGCGCTGCGGCACGGAGAAGAAGTCGGGCAGGCGCATCAGGTAGCGCAGAGCGATCTGCATTCCGCCGTCGATCAGCGGGGGATAGAGGAGATACCCCTCCTCACGACCCGAAGCCCAGATTTCCTCGTCGACCTCGATCTCGACCAGCAGGTCCGGCGAGTCGGAGTCCATCTCGATCCGTTGGATGCTCCGGAACTCGGGGCCGAAATCGAAGGCGTCCCCCACCACTGCCTCGAGCTGATCGTAAAACTCCTCGCCCGTGCTGAGGGGTCGGGGATCCAGGCCGGAGCCAAGCACATCTTCCAGTGTCGGAGGCGCGTCGACGGCGTGGCCCTCGTCGACCCGGCGAACCCTGCCCTGGCAGTGCAGCGTCCCCTCGTTCTCGTCCTCGTACGAACGGGTGGAGATCGTGAAGGTGAACTGTCCGGGTGCGTTGGGTACCGGGAACAGCGCCGTCTGCAGACGCACCGGCGTCTTTCCCACCGGGGTGTGCTGCAGGTACTCGATCTCCTCGATGTTGATCGGATCTCCGGCGAACGCCTGCAGCAGGAGTTCGATGTACCCGGCGGCCGGGAAGATCGGCGCCCCGTGCACGCGGTGGTCCGTCAGCCAGGGGAAGTCCCGCTCGGAGAGCCGCGCCTCGAACAGGATGTGGTCGCATGCGATCCGATGTCCGACGAGAGGACCGTGAGCGTACTGGCCCCGCCGGACGAACATCTCATCGTCGACCAGATCGTCACTGGTCGTCGTCTCTTCCTGGGGGTGGCCGGGAAGGAGGTGCGCGATGGGTTCCGGGCGCGGAAACTGCGAAGCGAAGTCCAGCGAGACGCCGGCCTTGTACAGGTTCCCCAGCGCCTCCTGGAAGCCCAGGCATACGTCCTCGTCCTTCATCAGGGTCGGTAGGCACGCGGGGACCGCGCCACCCGGACCGCCGCCGCCCGGACTCCCCCCCTCCAGACACTGCCGGATGAGCGGCTGCAGCGCCCCGTGTGGTGCGATTTCCAGGATCACGTCGGGGCGGAAGTCCCGTTTCACGGTTTCCATCGCCGCCCCGAACAGGACGGGGTCCCGGATGTTGGACCACCAGTACGCATTGTCCAGGCGCTGCACGGTCTCGCCGGTGACCGAGGACACCATCGGCACGCCCGCGTCGAAGTCGCATTCGTTCAGGAAGGCCAGCGCGCTCAGTGCGTCGTCCCGCAGCGGATCCATGGCGGTGGAATGGAACGCGATGTTGCCCGGGATCAGGCGGCTCTGGAGACTCCGGCGCTCGAGTTCCGTCATCACGGGCCGCAGCGCGGCTTCCGAGCCGCAGATCACGGTGTTGGCGGGCGAGTTCTCGCAGGCGATCTCAACGCGCGCGGGGCGGTGGTTTCCCGACCGGAACGAGACACTGAGTTCGTCCAGCAGGCTCTCCACGCCAAGCCGGTCGAGTCCGATCGCGAGCATCCGGCCGGAGCCGGCCACGCGCTGCTGCAACGTGGCGCGGTGGTAGACCAGGTGCGTGGCATCGGCGAGCGAGAGCGCCCCGCTCGCGTAGGCCGCGGCGACCTCGCCCGAACTGTGTCCGAGGACGCAGTCCGGATGGACGCCCCAGGTCGCGAGCAGTTCCACCAGCGCGCACTGCAGCATGAAGATGGAGGGCTGGGCGAGCCGGACCTCGTTCAACTCCTCCTGGCTCGCCGAGAAACACGCTTCGCGCAGCGACACTTCGGAGTGCTTCCTCCACTCCTCCTCGATCGCATCGATCACGCGCCGGAAGACGGGGTCCGCGTCGTAGAGATCGCGCCCGCACCCGGCCCATTGCGTCCCCTGCCCGGAGAAGACCATGGCCACCCGGCGGTCCCCCTCGTCCGCGGTGGAGGCCGAGGAGGGGTCTTCCACGAAGGCGTCCAGCGCGTCCACGAGTTCGGTGCGGTCCCGCACGGCGAACGCGGTGCGCGCGGAGAGCTGGCTGCGACGGCGACCGAGGTTCCCGGCCAGCGTATAGAGGTCGGTCTCGCCCTCGTCCAGGAAACTCCGGAGGCGACGGGCGCCCTCGGCCAGCGCGTTCGGGGTGCGCGCGGAGAGGGGGATCATGTAGCCGCCGTCGGGCGCCAGCGGCACCGACCAGGATCTGGGCTCTGCCGGCCGGTATTCCCTCACCACGCAATGGCCGTTGGCGCCGCCGAACCCGAAGGAGTTGATCCCGACCACGACCGGGCGGTCCGGGAAGGGTTCGCAGACGGTCTGCACCTCCAGTGGGCCACGGTCGAAGTCGATCTCCAGATTCGGCGCCAGGTAGTTCTTCGAGATGGGAGCGAACGTGCGCCGCCGCATCATGAGGACGACCTTGAGCAGCGCGCAGGTGAACGCGGCCGCCTCGAGGTGTCCGACGTTGCTCTTCACGCTCGCGACGCGCAGCGGCACCTCGCGCTCGACGCCGCCGAACGCCTCGGCGATCGCGTTCCCTTCGATGCGGTCGCCCACCACGGTGCCGGTCGCATGTGCCTCGATGTAGTCGAAGTCCTCCCGGCCCAGCCCCGCGCGTGCCCGCGCTTCTCGCATCAGTTCGATCTGCGAGTGGCGAGTGGGCGCGGTGATGTAGCGCCCTTGCGCCAGTCCTGCCGCGTCGTCGGCAGCCCCGGCCGTGTTCACCGCCGTCGCCTCGATGACCGCGAAGACGTGATCGCCGTCCCGCTCGGCCGCCTCCAGCGGTTTGACGGCGAACACGAACGCGCCTTCGGACCGAATGTAGCCGTTGGCGTCGGCATCGAAGGAATGACACCGACCGTCGGGGCTGATGACCCCGAGCGCGTTGAAGGCGGCGCTGCAGCGAGCGGATCCCAGGTAGGTGGCGCCGCCCACCAGGGCTTGCTCGCAGTCGCCCTGGAGCATCGAGTTTATCGCGGTGTGCAGTGCGGTCAGCGACGCCGAGCAGGCGGTGGAGGTCGCGAGCGAGGGCCCCATGAGGTTGAGGTGGTAGGAGATTCGGTTCGCCAGCATCGAGGCGTCGATGCTCAGGATGGAGAACTCGTTCGTCCCGTACAGCGCCCGCCAGTTGGCGGTGGCGGCGACCTGGGAGCCGATAAAGACCCCGGTGGAACTGTTGCGAAGGTCATTCAGGTTCCAGCCGGCGTGTTCGCAACTCTCCCACGCGCAACCCAGCAGCATGCGGATCTGCGGATCCATGTAGGCCATCTCGTTCCGGGAGACGCCGAACAGGCTCCGGTCCATCCCCTGCTCGGCATCGTCCCGGATCAGCCCTTCGTACCGGCTGCCGAAACGACTCGGACCCGAGAAGCGACCGATCGGCTGGTAGCCGCGGCCGTAGCGTTCGGCGATGTGCTCCCGGACGACCTCCCGCTCGCTGAGGAGGTGCCAGAAATCGTCGTCCGTACGTATCCCGCCGGGCATCCGGTAGGCGTACCCGACGATGGCGATGGGGTCGCCGGATGTACCCGCGCCGGAAGTCAAATGGCCTCCGCGCGGCGGGAGGGCGCCGTGGCTCCCAGGACCGGCAGTCCGGCCGTCGCCGGCGCCGTGGGTCGCGGCTCCGAACTCAACGCAAGCTCGAAGGCCGCCAGACCCTCACGGATACCGTCTCCGGCAAACCGGAATTCATCGGGAATGGCATTCCGGCGCGCCTCCGCGCGTTGCAGGGCCTTCCGTCTGGAGTCGTCCTCCGGGCCCGCGGCCGAACCGGGATCAGATCCGGATTCGTGGAACGATGCCAACTCGGCCTTCAGGTACTCCTTGAAGCCTCGGAGAACGGCCTGCTGGCGCGTGAACTTCTCGCAGTGATGGCCCGTGGCGGCCAGATTGATGGCCAGCGGCAGGAATTGAGGGTAGTCCTTGGCGACTTTGGCCATGTAGCGCGAAAACGGCGGGAGCTGTTCCGGCGTGAGGTGCCGGCGAATTCTCATGATGCCCGCATAGAGGATGTGCCCCTTCACCGGCTTGTGGAGGTGCGGTACAGGATTCAGGTGGTCCAGCATTGCAAGGCAGCGGTCGAAGTAGTTCTCCAATGTCGGATCGTATATGGTCTCGAGGACCCGGAGATACCCTTCCACCAGCGCGCCGGGATCCATTTGCGGCTTGAAGTTCAGGGACGTGCCATCGATTTCAACGGGTCTGTCCAACAATCGATTCTCGCGCTCCAGCCGGGTCCACAGGTTTGTTCCCTTGAGCGCGGTCAGCAACCCGACTAGCGCCATCGGAATCCCGGCTTCCTGAATGAACTCGATCTGGGCGTCGAACGCGTCGTCATCGTCGTCGTCGAGACCCAGGATGAAGCCGCCCAGAACCTGCATGCCCTTCTGCTGAATCCTGCGCACGGCCGTGAACAGGTAGTTGTCGTCGCGCATGTCGATGTTCTGCGGCTTCTTCATCTTCTTGAGCGCCTTCGGATTGGGCGTCTCAATGCCCAGGAAGACGCTGTCGAAGCCGGCCTCGATCATGTCATCCATCAGGTCGTCCATCCGAACGAGATTGACACTCGCTTCGGTGAACAGGGAATAGGGGTGGTCGCGTTCCCTTTGCCATTCGGCGATCGCGGGGAGGAGCCTCGAGGCTTCGTGCTTGTTACCGATGAAGTTGTCGTCGACGAGAAAGAGCGGACCCCGCCAGCCCAGTTCATACAGATGATCGAACTCGGCCACCATCTGTCGGGGCGATTTCGTTCGGGACACCCGGCCGTACAGCTTCGTAATGTCGCAGAACTCACAATCGAAGGGGCAGCCGCGCGAGAACTGCAGACACATCGAATAATAGTCGTTCAGCTGGATGAGGTCGAAACGGGGAAGCGGGGCGAGCGTCACATCCGGCTTCCTCGGGGCCCGATACACGGCCTGCGCGGTACCGTTCTCCAGGTCGCGAAGGAAGCCCGGAAAGGTCTCCTCGACTTCATCCAGCACGAAATAGTCGACGCCCTCCATCTCTTCGTGAAACGTGGTGGGATGCGGTCCGCCCGCGATGACGGGAACCTGCGCGCGGTTGCAGCGCTCGACGACCTGCTCCAGCGAGGGGCGTTGCGGGATCATGCTCGACGTGAAGACCAGATCCGCCCACTCCAGGTCGGCATCCTCCAGCGAAGTCACGTTTAGGTCGACCACGCGCAGGTTGTACCGGGACGGAAACATGCCGGCGACGGTGAGCAGCCCGAGAGGAGGAAAGGCTGCCCGGATGCCCACGATCTCCAGGGCGTAGTCGTGGCCCCAGTATGTCGGCGGGTGCCTGGGAGAGAGCAGCAGCGCATTAGGCACGTTGACCTACTCCGGTCGCCGGCCGGTCATTCCATGCAAATCAAGAGCCTTTGACGGAATCCCGTACCACCTCGTCGGCGGCGTCGAACAGCCTCTTGCGCCATTCCTTCCGCCGATTCCGGAACGCCGTAACCATCTCCCAAAGCGCGTCGCGGACCCGCTTCACGGCTTCCTCGCGCACCTCGTCGGAAAGCGTCGTACCGCTCGTAAATTCGTACTTCTCGATCGCGAAGTCGGCGATGTCCAGGATGTTGTCTCCGACGACAGCGAAATCGACCGCGTTTCGCATGGCAGGGGCTTCGCGTTGCTCGCTCATCCGCTTCATCCTCATCGAAAGGGTTGCTGGGATTGCTGACCTCCTGCCACAGAATGAATGGCCACGGGCGATCTTAGTCAACCTCGCGAACGTCACCCTGCCGCGCGGACCAGGCGCGGTTCACGTGCAAGGTCACGACATCGGCGTTGTGGTACTGGTGGTGCTTGACGGAAGCGGCGTGATGCCGCAGCAGCGCCAGCGACAGGTCCCGCTCGCTCGTCGGGTCGGGGCGATCGCCTAGCACGGCCAACTGGTTCTCCAAGTTGCCCTCGTGCGTCGCCGCGGTGAACTCCAGTCCGGCGCCGAAGCGGAGGTTCCGGGCCGCGAGGCGCAGCCGGCGCTCCCCGGGGGCGGGGGCGTGTTCGTCCTCCTCCTGGCGCAAGAGACTCAGGAGCGCCTCTTCGGCCGCCGCCCGCAGACGGTCCGTGGCCTTGCCGCTCCACTTGTACCGGGCCGCGAAATCCTGGAGGAAGCGGTCGAGTTCCGGGAGGTTCTCCGGGCGCAGCGCCAACTCGATCCGGTGGCGGCGGGGTCCGGTCACGTCGAGAAACAGGTTCAGCAGCAGGATGGAGAGCCCCCCGACGGTGAGACCGTTCGCGAGCATGCGACCCATGGGCGTGGCGAGGTAGGTCGGGAAGATCGCCTGGAACTGGATCCCCGCCCCGATCCAGAACGCGAGGCCCGCGATCAGCGAATACTGCCGGTCGATCCCCTCCTGGAAGAGGACCCGCATGCCCTGTACGAAGATGAGGCCGAAGACGACGGTGATGTAGGCGCCGAGCACCGGCGCCGGGATCGACAGGATGACGGCCGTGACCTTCGGCACGAAGGCGAGGACGATGAAACCGGCCCCGATGACGACGCCGACGCTTCGGGCGGCGACGCCGATGCTGCTCGCGATCCCGATCCCGGCGAAGTAGGGCCACGGGGGCAGCACGCCCGCGATCCCGGACAGGAGCGTGCCCGCGCCGCAGGCGGCGACCGACCCCTGGACCCGGCGGAAATCGATCGCTCGCGGCTCGCGCCGCGAGCGGCGCTGCATGCCGACATTGTCGCTGATCTGCCGGATTGCGATCACGAAAGACAGGAAGAGGAATCCGGGCAGGAGCAGCCAGAAGCTCGCATCGAAGCTCAGATCCAGGCCGGATGCCGGGGGGCTGGGGATCCCGATCCAGCGGGCCTCCGCCACGCTGCCGAAGTCGAGAATCCCGAACAGCGCGGCGGTCACGCAGCCGACGCCGATCCCGATGACGGCGTTCCACGCGCGCAGAAACCGTTTGCCCCGAAGCATGAGACCCACGACGCACAGCATGGTGACCGCGGCGACGGTGGGAGCCGCGGCCGGGGGCGCGTTCTCCGGCACCCGTGTGAGCATGGCGAACGCCACGGGCATGACCGTCACTGCCACGAGCGCCGTCAGCGTTCCCGACACGACCGGCGTGATGATGCGCCGGAGCAGAGCCAGCCGGGCCGCCAGCGCAAGTTGGCACAGCCCCGCGGCGAGGACGAGCACGCCCAGCAGCGCCGGGCCGCCCGCGACCAGCGCGAGCACGCCGACCCCGATCGAAGCCCCCGAGGCGCCCATGACGGTCAACGTTCCACCGCCGATGCCGGCGACGCGCTTCGCCTGGACGATCGTGAGCAGGCCGCCGATCACCATGCTCGCAAAGATCGCCCAGCGGAGGTAATCGTTGCTCTGGTCCGCCACGCGCGCGACGATCGTCGTGACGACCACCAGGGGCAGGCACACGAGGATCGCTGTCTGCGCGCCGATCACGAGAGTCATCGCGCGCGGCGGGCGTTCGTCGGCCGCGAACCGCAGCTTCGCGACGTCCGAGAGGGGTCCGTTCGCCATCAGCGATCCTCCGTCAGGGGCGAATGCGGAGCCGGGAGTTCACGGTCGAGTTGGTCCGTCAGCAGTTCCACGCATTCCTCCGGGGAGAAGCTCTCCGTGTCCAGGCGCAGGTCGGGGCGTTCAGGCCGCTCGTAGGGACTGTCGACGCCCGTGAAATTCCGGATCTCTCCCCTGAGCGCCTTGGCATAGAGTCCCTTCGGGTCGCGCGCCGCGCACGCCTCCAGCGACGCGTCCACGAAGACCTCCACGAAGTCGCCGGGCGAGAACAGGCTGCGGGCATAATCGCGCTCCGACCGGAAAGGGCTGATGAAGGCGACGATGACGATCAGCCCTGCATCGACCATGAGACGAGCCACCTCCGCCACCCGCCGGATGTTCTCCACCCGATCCGCCTCGGTGAAGCCGAGGTCCCGGCACAGGCCGTGGCGCACGTTGTCGCCGTCCAGAAGGTAGGTATGCCGCCCCTCGATGGTCAGGCGGCGGTCGAGCAGGTTGGCGATGGTCGACTTGCCCGAAGCGGACATCCCGGTCAGCCATACGCACTGCGCGCGCTGGAGCTTGAGCCGCGAGCGGACCTCCTTCGACACGTACAGATGCTGCCATTTCACGTTCGCCGCCCGCATGAGCGGGAAGAGGATGGTGCCGGCCGCGGCGGTCGCGTTCGTGGCCCGGTCGATCAGGATGAAGCCGCCCAGCGCGCGTGACTCGTCGAAGGGCGCGAAGGGGACGGGACGGTTGGTCGCGAGGTTCACGGTGCCGAGGTCATTTAGTTTCAGGACGGAGGCGGCCAACTCGTTGCCGTTGGATACGTCCAGCCGGTGCCTGATCCGGGTGACGGCGGTGCCGACTTCCCGTGAGTGGAGCTTCATCACGTACGGCCGACCCACGGCGAGAGGCTCGTCGTGCATCCAGACGAGGCGCGCCTGGAACTGGTCCGCCACCTCGACGGGTTCGTCGGCGTCCACGACGACATCACCCCGCGTGACGTCGACATCGGGAGCCAGCGTCAACGTCACGTAGTCGCCCCGGGTGGCTTGGTCCCGGGTTCCGTCCCCGACGACGATCGATGCCACGCGGCTCTCGGTTCCGGCGGGCGAGATGCCGACGGCATCGCCGACCGCCACCGCGCCGGCGGCCACGCGCCCGCAGTATCCCCGAAAGTCGGCGTGGGGCCGGTTCACATACTGGACCGGCATCCGAAAGGGTCGGCTGGCGGGAGACTCCTCGACATCCACCGTCTCGAGATGGGCGAGAAGCGTCGGACCCGCATACCACGGCGCCGATGCGCCGTTTCGGGTGAGATTGGCCCCGGTCAGCGCCGAGACCGGAATCGCCTCAACGCCGGCGAGGCCGATCTCATCGGCGATCGCGCGCCAGGAGGCCCGGATCGATTCGAAGATTTCATGGTCCCATTCGACGAGATCCATCTTGTTCACCGCGAGCACCGCGCGGCGGACGCCGAACATGGCCGCGATCCGCGTGTGCCGCGCCGTTTGGGGCAGCACGCCCTTGCGGGCATCCACGAGGACGACGGCCAGGTCGGCGGTCGAGGCGCCCGTGGCCATGTTGCGCGTGTACTGCTCGTGGCCGGGCGCGTCGGCCACGATGAACCGGCGGCGCGGCGTCTCGAAGCTGCGGTACGCGACATCGATCGTGATGCCCTGTTCGCGCTCGTCCCGCAGTCCGTCGACGAGCAGGGCGAGATCGGTTTCCGTCCCCTGCGTGCCGTAGCGGGCCGAGTCCCGCTCAACGCGCCCCAGTTCGTCCGAATAGACCTGGCGGCAATCGTATAACAGCCGGCCGATGACGGTGCTCTTGCCGTCGTCGACGCTGCCGCAGAGCACGAAGCGAAGGATCGGCGGCATCGGCGGCGGCATCAGAAGTAGCCCTGCTTCTTCTTGAGTTCCATCGAGCCGTCGCGGTCATGATCGATGAGACGCCCCTCGCGCTCGGAGCGGTCCGTCGCGAGCGTCTCGGCGATGACCGCGTCGAGCGTGTCCGCGTCGCTCTCGACGGCGGCCGTCAGCGGGTAGCAGCCCAGCGTCCGGAAACGGATGCGGCGCGGCTGCGGCTCCTCGCCCGGGCGCAGCGGCATCCGGTCGTCGTCGACCATGATCCACCGTCCATCCCGCTCGACGACGGGGCGTTCGGCGGCGAAATAGAGCGGCACGATCGGGATCTCTTCCGCGCGGATGTATCGCCACACATCCGCTTCGGTCCAGTTGGAAAGCGGCGACACGCGCAGGGACTCGCCGGGCCCCAGACGGGTGTTGTACAGGTTCCACGGCTCCGGACGCTGCGCCTTCGGGTCCCACTGGTGGGCCGCGTCGCGAAGCGAGAACACGCGTTCCTTGGCGCGTGACTTCTCCTCGTCCCGCCGGGCGCCGACGAAGATGATGTCGTAGTCGCCCTCGTCGAGCGCCTGCCGCAGCGCCGCCGTCTTCATGACGTCGGTGTAGCGTTCAGATCCGTGATCGAACGGATTGACGCCCTTGCGCAGCCCGTCCTCGTTCGTGTGAACGCGGAGTTCCACACCCGCCGCTGCCGCCGCTCGGTCCCGGAACGCGATCATCTCCCGGAACTTCCACGTCGTGTCGACATGGAGCAGCGGGAAGGGCGGCGCCGCGGGCCAGAAGGCTTTTCGGGCGAGGTGCAGGAGCACCGAGGAATCCTTCCCGATCGAATACAGCATCACGGGCCGCGACGACGCCGCGAGACCCTCCCGGAGGATTTCGATGGCTTCGGACTCGAGCGACGCCGGCCAGGCGCCCGAGAGCTCGTTCAGCGCTTGACTCCTCCCGCGGCCAGGCCCAGCGCGGGCTTGCGCCGCCAGCGAACGAAAACCCGCTTCGCCCGTTGCGTGAAGGTGTAGTTCATCATCGCCAGGGCGGGCACGGCGAGCATGATGATGAAGGTGGCGAACAGGATTCCGAACCCGAGACTCACCGCCATGGGCGAGAGGAACTGCGCCTGCGTGCTGCGCTCGAGGATGATCGGCGATACTCCGAGGAACGTGGTCACCGAGGTCAGCATGATGGGCCGGAAGCGGACCTTCGCCCCCTGCACGATCGCCTCCGACATGGGGAGTCCGCTTCGACGCCGTTCGTTGATGAAGTCGATGAGGACGAGCGAGTCGTTCACGACCACGCCCGACAGACCCACGAGCCCGAACATTGAGAGCATGCCGAGGTCGAGCCCCATGATCAGGTGCCCGATCGCGGCGCCCACGAGCCCCAGCGGAATCGACGCCATGACGACGAGCGGCTGCAGGTACGAGCGGAAGGGGATGGCGAGGAGCGCGTAGATCGCGAGCAGTGCGAGCACGAAACCGCGGGCGATGCCCTCGAACGCCAGCGTCTGCTGGCGCTGCTCGCCGCCGAACCCGTAGCGGAGGCCCGGATATCGGGCCTGCAGTTCCGGCAGGATCGCCGATGTAATCTCCGTGTTGACCTCCTGTCCCGTGATCACGGCGGCGTCCACATCCGCCGTGACCGTCACGATGCGGCGTCCATCGATCCGGTTGATCGTGGACGAAGCGATCCCGAAGGACACATCCGCGACCTCCGACAGCGGCGCCTCGCCCCCCGTCGGCGTGCGGATCCGGTAGTCCTGCAGGTCGGCGAGCGTGTTTCGTTCAGATTCCGGGAGCCGGACGTAGACGCGCACCTCGTCGCGGCCCCGCTGCAGTCGGTAGACCTCGTTCCCGAAGAACGCCCCGCGCACCTGGCGCGCCAAGTCGTCGAGCGTGATCCCGAGGGTGCGGGCGGCGGGCTTGAGTTCCAGCTCCAGCTCGCGCTTGCCCCGGCCCCGGTCGTCGCGGACCTCCGCCACGCCCGCGATGCGCAGCAGGCGGTCCGTGAACTCCGGCACCGCCGCGTTCAGCATCGCCGTGTCCGGATGGGAAAGTTCCACCTGCACCGGCGACCCCAGATCGATGAGGATGGAACTGAACGTGAGTTCCCGCGCACCGGCGACCGGCCCGACACGCTCCCGCCAGGCCCGCTCCACCTCGATGGCCGGCAGGTCCCGGATCTCCGGGTCGGTCAGCCGCAGGCTCACCTCGGCGATGTTCGAGCGGACGAAGCTCGCTTCGGCGCTCATGCCGGGGCCTCCGGCCTGCGAGGGGCGCTGTCCGATGCTCGTGAAGACTGCCTCGACCAGCGGCGGCTCATCAGCCGGCAACTGCGCTTCGAGGTCCGCGATCGCCGCGTACCCCTGCCCCTCCACGTAGCTGGCGACTTCCGCGGTGCGCTCACTGGTCGTGCCCTCGGCCATCTCGATGTAGGCGACGACCTCCTCGCCCTCGATCACGGGCAGGAGGCTGAACCGGAGATGCCGTCCCGCCACGAGCCCCGCCACGATCATCAGCGAGGAGACGGCACCGAGCACCGTCAGCCCCGGCCGCCGCACGGCGAAGCGCACGGAGCGCTCCAGCGGACCGTCGATGAAGCGCTGCAGATTCGTCTGGACGAGCGCCTGCAGGCGGTAGACGGGCCCCAGCCAGCCTCCCTTCCCGCGGCTCGCGCCCGGCGCCGGCAGGTGCGAGAGGTGGTAGGGGAGAATGAACAGGACCTCGACGAGCGAGAGCAGCAGCACGGAGATCACGATCGCGGGGATCACGTAGAGAAACTTCCCGAGGCTGCCGGGCACGAAGAGCAGCGGCGTGAACGCGGCCACGGTGGTGAACACGGCGAAGATCACCGGGACGGAGACGCGTCTCGTGCCCTTGATCGCCGCCCGGAGCGCGGCCGTGCCTTTTTCCCGTTCGGCGAAGATGTTCTCCCCCACCACGATCGCGTCGTCCACCACGATTCCGATCGCGAGGATGAAGCCGAACAGCGTCATCATGTTGATGGAGATGCCGACCCACGCCATCACCGCGAACACGCCGGCGAAGGAGAGGAAGATCCCGACCGCGGTCCAGAACGCGAGGCGCAGGTCGAGGAAGAGGGCCAGCGCAATGAGCACGAGGATCAGACCCAGCCGGCCGTTCTTGATGAGGAGATCGATGCGGCTCTGCAGGTACGAGGCTTCGCTGCGCCAGATGCTGTAGTCGACGCCCCGCGGGAGGGAGATGGCCAGTTCCTCCTCCAGGTAGCGCTCGACCTCGTCGGAGATCTCCAGGACCCGCTCGTCACCCGTCCGCAGGACCTGGACGAAGGCCGTCGGCTGCCCGTTGTAAGCGTTGATGAGGTCGACGTGCTCGAAGCCGTCCTGGATGTCCGCGACATCGGAGAGGCGAAGCATCGACCCGTCGACGTTCGCCCGCACGACGATGTCCGCGAAGTCCGCCCGGGTGTAGTTCTGCCCCCGGATATGCACGAGAATCTCCTCGCGGTCGGTCTCGACGCTCCCGCCGGGAAGGTCGAGGCTGCCGCGCCGCACCGCCGCGGCCACCTCATCAAGCGTCAGGCCGTGCGCGCGCAGGGCCGCCTTCGACACTTCGATGGAGATCTCGTACTGCCGGACGCCGGAAACGCGGACGAGGGAGATCGTCGGCAGCGAAGTGAGGTCATCCTTGACCCGGTTCGCGATCTCCTTGAGCGTCCGCTCGGGGACATCGCCGAAAATCGCGATCTCCATGACGCGGCCTTGCGCCGTCAGCGCGACCACCTCCGGCTCCTCTGCATCGACGGGGAAGCTCGTGATCCGGTCGATGGCGGACTTGATCTCGTCCAGCGTCTTCGACTCATCCGTGCCCAGCGACAGTTCGGCGAGCACGACGCCGACGCCCTCCGAGGCGGCGCTCGTCACGCGGTCGACGCCCTGGATGCCCGTGATCCGCTCCTCGACCCGCCGCACGATCGCCTGCTCGACCTCGTCGGGCGACGCTCCGGGGTATTGGACCTGTACCTGAATCGTGTCGAGGGAGATCTCCGGGAACGTCTCCTGCGGCAGACTTACGAGGCTCACGAATCCCGCCAGGATGATCAGCACCATCAGCAGGTTGGCGGCGACTCCGTGCTTGGCCATCCACCCGATCGCCCGCCTCATGAGCCGTCTCCTTCCCGCTCGTCGCCGTTGGCGCCCCGCTCCCACGGCCCGGCGCTCTCCAGCAACTGAACCGGCCGCACCGTCATGCCCTCGGTGACGAAGAGGAGCATCGACACGATGACCGGGGTGCCGTCCGGGATCCGTCCGAGCACCACGGCTTCATCGTCCACTTCCTGGATCGGCTCGACCGGAGTCATGACGAGCAGGGTGTCGTTCTCGACGGTCCAGAGGACATCGCCGTCGCGCACGGCGGCGGCCGGGACGACGGCGTATTCCTCGAAGCTCGTGCCTTCGATGTCCACCGTCGCGTAGCTGCCGAGCAGGAGCGGCGGGCGGTGGGGATCGTCCTCCGGGGACGTGAAGGGTTCAGGAACCGTGACGATCACATCGACCGTCCGCGTCTGCTCGTCGAGCGCCGCCTCCGCCCGGTCCACGTATCCCGACCACGCGTAATCGACTCCGCCGTACTCGGACACGATTTCGACCGGGATGCGGGTCGCGGCGTCGCCCGCGCGCGCATTCCACAGGCGCTCGATCAGCGCCGCCTCGTTGTCGCTCAGCGGCACGACGATCTCCACCGCGTCCGTCGCGTACAGACGGCCGACGGCCTGGCCGGACGCGACGAACTGCCCGGGATCGACCGTCTCCTCGCGCACGATCCCATTGAACGGAGCCCGGATCCAGGTTCGCTCCAGCGCCAGGCGCGCGTCTTCCAGCCTGGCCCGGGCGCTCCTGAGGGCCGCCGCGGCCGCATCGAGTTGCGGCTGGCGCGTGACGAGCGCGTTGGGCGGCGTCGGGTCGAGATCCTCGCGGGCGGCGAGCCGCCTCCACTCGTCGAGGGCCAGGCGCGCGTTCTCCTCGGCTTCCAGCAACGCCACTTCGCGCTGGGCGACATCCGCCTCCGCAGCCTCGACGGCGTTCTCGTAGTCGGCCGGGTCCACCCGCAGGAGCGGCTCGTTCTCGGCGAAACGCCCGCCGCTCACGAGGGCGGGCGCGGTCCAGATCACGCGCCCGCCGACCTGCGACGCGATCGTGACCTCCGCGCTGGGGCGGACCGTGCCGCCGCCCCGCACCGTGATCGCGCCCTGCGTCACGCGGGCGGGCACCGTGCTGACCGTGGGGATCACGCGCGGCGGTTCCACCTCCGCCGGTTCGGCGCGCATGCCGAACAGCAGCGCGAAGCCGAACACGCCCACGCCGATCACGATCGCCCCCTGTACCAACCGCTTCATGAATGCGGGCGGGGCGACGGGCGCCCCCGTGTCCCCGGCCTCGCGCGGCGTGTGCCGCGTTCCGTCTTCCATCGTTCCGCCCTATCTCCGATCGGGGAGCGAAGCCGCGTCCCCCGGGTCTTCATTCGTCTCGACATCCTCTACATCCTCTACAGCCTCTACAGCCTCGACATCCTCGACATCCTCGGCCACCCACGCGCCGCCCAGAGCGCGGTGCACGGCGAGCCGCGCTTCTCCGATGCCGCGTTCGGCGAGCACCCGCGTGGTTTCCGCGCCGTTCAGGTTGACCCTCGCGTCAAGGTACTCGACGTAGTCCCCCACCCCGCTCTGGTAGCGCTCCAACTGGTTCTCCAGCGAGGCGCGGGCGTCGGCGACCTGTTCCATGACCTGCGCGTACCGCTCCCGCTCGTTTTCGAACTGCCGCAGGCTCGTCCGTACCTCCCGGTAGGCGCCCAGGACCGTGCGCGCGTAGGCGATGAGCGCCTGGTCGTACTGCGCCCAGGCCGCCCCGAGGTTGGCCCGCAGGCGGCCGCCCTGGAAGATCGGCGCCACGAGGCCGCCGATGAGGTTCGTGAACCACTGGTCGACGAACCGCAGGTCCCCGAGTTCGCCCGCCTGGCGGCCGACGGCCCCGTTCAGGGAGATCGTGGGGAGCAGTTCGGCCCGGCGCGCTCCGACCCTGCGGCGCGCGGCCTCGACGCGCTCGAATGCGGCCATGACGTCGGGCCGATCCTCGAGCAGCGACGCCGGCAGCCCGCCGGGAATCGGGGTCGTATCGACCGCCGGCTCGAGTTCCGGCGGGAGCAGGTCCTCGATCATCCCCGCGTACCGTCCCACGAGGAGGGCCAGGCGTCCTTCCGCGTCGTCCACGGCCGTGCGCAGCCCCGGCAGGTTCGACTCGGCGGTCCGGTACTGCTGCCGGATCGCATAGAGCTCGAAGGTGTTCGTGACGCCGGCCTGATACCGCTCCCGGGTGAGTTCGGCGCGCTCCCGGAGCAGGTCGACGTTGTCCTCGGCGATGGCGAGCTGCCCTCGCGCGGAGACGACCTCGAGATACGTCGAGATGGTGGAGGCGATGACCGTGAGCCGTACGGTCTCCGCGTCCGCCCGGGAGGCCAGGAAGTCTCGGACCGCCGCCCCGGACTCGTTGCGCAGCCGGCCCCAGAAGTCGAGTTCGTAGGCAAAGCCGAGCGAGGCCGAATAGGTGGTGAACTCGAACCGGTCGGGGAAATTGAAGCTGAGCCCGGGGATCGGACTGTCGCCGCCGTCATCCCCGTCGCCCCCGAACTGCGACCCGAGGCCCGTGTTGGCCGGGGTGCTGGACCGGTTGCCGTTCGCGTCGAGCGTCAGCGCCGGGAAGAGCGGCGCCCGCGCGATCCGGTACCGGTGCCGCAGTTCCTCCAGCCGCGCGACGGCTTCGTGCAGGTCGAGGTTGGCGACGAGCGCCGTCTCGATCAGGCGATCCAGCGTCGCGTCGTCGAATGCGCGCCACCAGTCGCGGGGCTCGGGTGCCGCCTCGACCGCAGGAGCTTCCGCCTCGTACGCCGCGGGGAGTTCGGCGACCGTGGCCGGGAGCCGAGGGCCCGGCGCGAACGAACACGCGCCCGCCGCCGCAAGCAGGAGAAACCCACCCGCTCGTGAGAAACCGCGTACCCCGATCCCGGAGACCGCCGTCGCGGCGCTCACGCGAGTTCCCTCCCCCAGACGCCCTCGGTCGGCCGCAGACCCGCGAGCAGGAGATCGACGATGTGGGCCTTCCGTTCCTGCAGGAAGCGATCGAAGTCCTCCACGGCGCGGGAGTGGAAGAGGCGCACCGTCGGGAGGGCGACGAACGGAAACAGGCAGGCGGATACGATCGTGAGCAGCGTGTGCCGGAGGTCGACCTCGCGGATCTCGCCGGCACCGAGGGCCGCGCGCAGCCGGTCCTCGAGCAGCAGCCCGGGCACCTCGTCGCGCGCCTCGATCGCGGCAGCGAAGTGCCGCTCCAGGATGCCGCCGCCGCACAGGCATTCGTTCAGCATGAGTCGGGCCATGTCCTGGTGCTCGTAGATGTAGTCGATGTAGCCGTATACGAACGCGCGCAGGCTGTCCTCGACTCCTTCCTCCGCCCGCAGCGACTGGCTGAGTCCGGTCATGAACTGCCGGCACCCGTGCTCGAACACGGCCTCGTAGAGCTGCTCCTTGGTGCGGAAATAGTAGTGCAGCAGCGCGCGATTGATCCCGGCGTGATCCGCGATCTCCTGCAATCGGGCGCCGTCCCGTCCCTTGCGGGCGAATACCGTGAGCGCGGCGTCGAAGATCCTCTGTTCGGTATCCGCCGGTCGTGTAGCGGCCGAAGCTTGCGGCACCATCGCGATCCTCGTGTTGTCCAAATCGTTTAACAGTCTTGTCAAGATGATCGGGACCCTAGTCACGGCTCGTGCGGCGCGCAAGTTTCTCGCGGGCGAGATGCACGCGCGAGGTGCATCGCCGCCCGAATTCGGCAGGACTTGTGTCACGGGCTGCCGGGGACCGCAACATCGACGGAGGATTCATGAAGCCAGGCATCGGGAGGTGCGGCACGACCGTTCTCGCGGTCGTCGCGTTCGCGGTCGTTCCGCTGCGGCTGGGCGCGCAGAGTGCGCCGCAGGTCGCGCGCTCGGCGGACGGAGTCGTCGTCGCGGCGCAGCCGCTGGCCGCAGCCGCGGGTGCGCGGATGCTGGAACTCGGGGGGAACGCCGCGGATGCGGCCGTCGCCGCCGCGTTCGCGATCTCCGTCGTCGAGCCGAGCATGAACAGCATCGGGGGGCGCAACCAGATCCTCATTCGGACGCCCGACGGCGGGGTCGCGGGCATCGACGGGACGACGTCGGTTCCGCTCGGGTACGACCCGTCCACGGCGCCCCGCGCCGCCTACGGTTATCCGACCGTCGGCGTGCCCGGATCGGTCGCGGGCCTCATGCGCCTGCATGAGGAATACGGCTCCCTCCCGCTGACCACGATCATGGCCCCGGCGATCGACTACGCGGCGCACGGGTTCCGGCTGCTGCCCGGCGAAGCGCGCCGCCAGGCCGGATCTCGGGACCAGGTGGCGGAATCCGAAGGCGCCCGGCGCTACTACCTGAAGGCCGACGGGTCGCCGTACCGCCCCGGTGACCGGCTCGTGCAGTCGGACATGGCCGAGACGCTAAGGGCGATTTCCCTCGGCGGCGGCGACGCCTTCTACCGGGGGGAGATCGCGGGCCGCATCGCCGACGACATGGCGGCGAACGGCGGCTTTCTGACCCGCGAGGCGCTGGCGGCCTACGAAGCGGAGGACTCGCGGATCGTGCGCGGATCCTACCGGGGGTTCGAGATCGTCGGGTCCGACATTCCGGCCTCCGGCGCGATCGCGATCCTCGCCCTCCAGATCGCCGAGGTCTTCGATCCCGATGGCATGAGCAACGAAGCGTGGGCTTCCGTCATCGCCCAGTCCCTCGCCATCGCCATGACGGAATACCGCCGACCGAGTTCGGACTCCTCGGCCGTACGGGTGACGTCGAAGGCGTTCGCCCGCCAGCTCGCGGAGCAGGTCCGGGTGCCCGTGGAGGCCGCCATCGAATCCGGCACGGAGTCCTGGGCCGCGTCGGGGGCCGCGTCACGGGCCCAAGGTCCATGGTCGGCGGTCGACGCTCCGGCGCCGGGACTGCCGCCGGAGGACGGCCACACCACGCATCTCTCCGCCGCCGACGGAAACGGTATGGCCATCGCGCTCACGCAGACCATCGGCCCCGGCATGGGAGCGAAGGTCGCCACTCCCGGACTCGGGTTCCTCTACGCCGTGACACTGGGCGGTTACCTGGGGATCAGCGAGCCGGGCGAGCGCGCGCGGTCCGGCATCACGCCGTTCATGGTCCTCGACGACGGCGAGCCGTTCCTCGTCCTGGGCGCCGCCGGCGGCATCCGCATCATCTCCGCCGTCGTCCAGGCCGTGACCAGGGTCATCGATGACGGCCTGGCGCTACCCGCCGCGCTCGCGGCCCCCCGCGTGCATCCCGACATGGGGCCCGACGGGCTCGCGGGATTCTCCGTGGAAGCGGGCCCCGAGGACGGCTGGTCCGGAACCTCGCTGGAGGAATTCCGGGAGATGGGATTCGAGATCACGCCCACGCCGCGGCAGGGCGCGTTCGGGCGCATCCACGGGCTGCAGTACGACGCCGCCACGCGCACCTGGATCGGCGCCGCCGACCCCGACTGGGAGGGCGCCGCCGTGGCGCCCCGCCCGTTGGGGTCGACAGGAGGTCGGGACTAGCCGGAAGCCGGCGTCTGGCCCGCCGCCGGCCTCTAGCAGCCCGTAGCGAAACCCCGCTGCGGACTGCTAGCCCGACTGCATCCCGGGGCAGCCGGCGGCCTCGGCCACGGCGCGCGCGATCAGCACCTGGGCGAGATGGACGCGGTACTCCGAACTCGCGTTCTCATCCGCCGGAGGGGTCTCGAGTTCGGACACCTTCGACGCCGCGGCCGTGATCTGCGCCTTCTCGGACGCGCCGACCAACGCCGCTTCGACGCCGGGCGCCCGCAGCGGGGTGCCGCCCATGTTCGTGAGCCCGATCGCGGCGCCCGCGATTCCGGACTCGGTCCAGTTCACGACCGCGGCCACGCCGACGATCGCCCAGTCCTGCGCGCGGCGCTGGAACTTCCGGTAGGCGCTGCCCCAGCCCTCCCGCTTCGGCACGCGGACGCCCGTCACGATCTCGCCGTCGGCCGCGGCCGACATGAAGGGGCCGACGAAGAAGTCCGCCGCCGCCACCGAGCGCGTGCCATCGCGCCCCGCGAGCGTGACCTCGGCATCGAGCGCGAGCAACGCCGCCGGCAGGTCGGAGGCCGGGTCCGCGTGCGCGACGGAACCGCCGAGCGTGCCGCGGTGCCGCACCTGGGGATCGCCGATCCCTTCCGCGACCCTCGCGAGGAGGCCGCTGCCGCCCGTGAGTTCGGACGCGCCGGCCACTTCGTGATGCGTCGTCAGCGCGCCGATGACCACAGAGTTCCCATCCGCGTGCACGCCGCGCAGTTCGTCGAGACCGCCGATATCGACGAGCAGCGAGGGCCGCGCGAGTCGCAGCCGCATGAGCGGAAGCAGCGAATGTCCGCCGGCCAGCGGCCGCGCGTCCTCGCCGCCCGCGGCGAGCAGGCTCAGCGCCTCATCGAGAGACGACGCGCGCTCGTAGTCGAAAGACGCGGGAATCATGCCTCACCTCCCTGGGCCGCCTGAATCGCTCGCCAGACCCGTTCCGGACTCGCCGGCATCGGGACGTCCGTCACGCCGAGGTGCGAGAGCGCGTCCACGATCGCGTTGATCACCGCTGGCGCCGACCCGATCGTCCCCGCCTCGCCGATCCCCTTCACCCCCATGGGGTTCGAGGTGCTCGGCGTCACCGTTCGATCCGTCTCGAAGGACGGGAACTCCGCCGCGGACGGCACGAGATAGTTCACCATCGACGAGGTCTCGAGCGTCCCGTCCTCCGCGTACGTCGCCTCCTCGTACAGCGCCGCCGCGATCCCCTGCGCCACGCCTCCGTGCACCTGCCCGTCCACGATGACGGGGTTGATCACGGGCCCGCAGTCGTCCACCGCGATGTAGCGGACGAGATCCACGGCGCCCGTATCGGTGTCCACCTCGACCACGGCCACGTGCGTACCGAAGGGGAAGGTGAAGTTCGGCGGATCGTACACGCAGCTCGCCTCGAGCCCGGGCTCGGAGTCTTCCGGCAGGCTGTGGGCCGTCCACGCCGCGAAGGCGAGTTCCGGCATCGACTTCGTGCGGTCGGGCACCCCCTTCACCGAGAACGTCCCCGCCTCGTACTCGAGGTCCTCCGGCGCGACCTCCAGCAGGTGCGCCGCGAGCCCCCTCGCCTTGTCCACGACCCGGTCGCACGCGTTGTGAACGGCGACCCCCGCCACGGCGAGGCTGCGGCTCCCGTAGGTGTTCATCCCGTGCGGCGCCACGTGCGTGTCCCCGTGGAGGACCGTGACGTCCTCGTACGGAATCCCGAGCGCGTCCGCCGCGATCTGGGACCAGGAGGTCACGTGCCCCTGCCCGTGCGGCGAGCTGCCCGTCACGACCTCCGCCTTTCCGGTCGGCAGCATGCGCACCGTCGCCGCGTCCCAGCCGCCGGCCGCGTATTTGAGCGAAGCCAGCACCTGCGAGGGCGCGAGCCCGCAGATCTCCACGTAGGAGGAAAACCCCACGCCGATCTGCCTGCTGCCCCCTCCTTCCCTGCGCTCCGCCTGGTCGCTCCGGAACCCGTCGTAGTCCAGCAGTTCCAGCGCGCGGTCGAGCGCGGGTTCGTAGTCGGCCGAGTCGAAGGCGAGCCCGCCGGGGCTCTGCACCATGTCGCCGGCCGGGAGGAAGTTGCGGCGCCGGATCTCCGCCGGGTCCACGCCGACCTCCCGCGCGAGCGCATCGATCGCCCGCTCGATGGCGTAGGTGGCCTCGGGCCGGCCGGCGCCGCGATAGGCGTCCGTCGGGGTCGTATTCGTGAACACGCCCGTGCACTCGAAGTGGTACGCCTCGCCGCCGTAGCAGCCGCAGTAGAGGAAGGCGCCCAGGAGCGGAACCCCCGGCGCCACGAGCTGCAGGTAGGCGCCCATGGCCGCCGCGATGTTCACGCGGTATCCGAGGATGTCGCCGTCGGAGGTCGCCGCGATCTCGATCTGCTGGATCTGGTCTCGGCCGTGGATCGTGGCGAGGTATCCCTCGCTCCGCCCCGCGACCCACTTGACCGGCCTCCCCAGGCGGCGCGCGAGGGCGATGCAGAGCGCCTCCTCGGCGTAGACGTTCAGCTTCGAGCCGAAGCCGCCGCCCACGTCGGTGGGCGCGATGACCCGGATCTGGCCCTCGGGGATGCCGAGCGTGAGCGCGAACAGGACTTTCGCCACGTGCGGGATCTGCGTCGTGGACC
Organism: Gemmatimonadales bacterium; assembly: GCA_009838765.1. Lineage (GTDB taxonomy): Bacteria > Gemmatimonadota > Gemmatimonadetes > Palauibacterales > Palauibacteraceae > Palauibacter > Palauibacter ramosifaciens. The sequence continues at coordinate 5,728 of VXQX01000087.1, read as the reverse complement.
ACACCGTGAAATCGCCCGTCGAGGGGACGGACTGCGCGACGACGGCGCGCGGCTCCATCGCGTTCGGGATGAGCCGCGGCTGCGTGTAGCGCTCGCTGACCACGACGTCGGCCTTCGCGAAGGCCGCGTCCACGTCGCCGTTCGTCAGCGCCCACGTGTAGCTCTTGTTGTCGTCGAACGACTCGTGCACGCGCGGCGCGTCGTCGGCCAGCGCCGCCTCCACGTCCACGACCGCTTCTTGCACCCCGTATTCGACCTCCACGAGTTCCGCCGCGTCGAGCGCCGCGTTGCGGCTCGTCGCGACCACGACCGCCACCGCGTCGCCCACGTAGCGCGCGACATCCTGCGCCACCGGCCAGTGGTCGGGGATCCGGATGTCGTCGGTCACGGGCCACGCCATGGGCAGCCCCGCGGCCCATTCATCGGCCAGGTCGGCCCCGCTGTACGCGACCACCACACCCTCTGCGGCCGCGGCGGCGGAAACGTCCACCGAGTTGATGCGCGCCGAACCGTGCGGGCTGCGCACGAGCGCCGCATGAAGCATGCCGGGCAGCGTGAGGCCTTCCAGGAACTGGCCCTGCCCTGTGAGAAGCTTGGGATCCTCTTTCCTCGGGACCCCGCCGCCAACGTATTTCTCGGCCGTCGCCATGTTCTCTCTCCCCCTCGTCTAAGAGCCCATGTCGTCGGCGGCCGCGAGCACCGCCTTGACGATGTTGTGGTAGCCCGTGCACCGGCAGAGGTTGCCCTCCAGCGCGAGTCGGACCTCGTCCTCCGTCGGCGACGGGTTCTCATCCAGGTATCCCACCGCGGCCATCATCATGCCGGGCGTGCAGAACCCGCATTGCAGGCCGTGCTGCTCGTGGAACGCCCTTTGGATCGGGTGCCAGTCGCCGTTGCTCGCGAGCCCCTCGACGGTGGCCACGTCCGCGCCGTCCGCCTGGACGGCGAGCACGGTACACGACTTCACCGACTGACCGTTCATCAGAATCGTGCAGGCACCGCACGAGGACGTGTCGCAGCCCACGTTGGTGCCGGTCAGTTCGAGTTGTTCGCGGATGAAATGAACGAGGAGGGTGCGGGGTTCGACGTCCGCCTCGTGCCGAACCCCGTTCACGGTCATGGAGATGCGCTTCATGCGGCCACTCCTGATCCTGTGCCGGCGGGAGCGCCGACGGAGCTCCCGGAACGGGACTCATCCGGCCGCCTGTCGGCCGGGGGGATTTAGTCTAGAACGGGCCGCCGGGCCGGGGCAACCGGGCCGGGCCCGGGAGTCAGCGGGAGTGACTAGCGGGTGCCGCCCGGCGGCGCCGCGTCGAGCGTAAGGGCGACGCGGAAGCCGGTGCCGCCGCCGACCTGGGGGTGGGCGTGGCGCTCTTCGGCGGTGGCGAGGATGCTGCCGCCGCTGCGCCACGCCGCGCGCACGGTCCAGCGGAAATAGCTGAAGCCTCCGCCCCGCCAAGTGGGACGGAGGCAGCGGCCTTCGCTCCAGTGAGGGGACGCTTCGCGGACGGGCGAGCCGTCGGCGGGCACTTCCTCGTAGGTGGCCGTCCAGCAGTCGGCCACGAGTTCGGACACGTTGCCGAGCATGTCGTGCAGTCCCCACGGGTTGGGCGGCAGCGATCCCGTGGGCGCGGTGGATCCGACCTCCCACTCGAGCCCGCACTCGTCGCACACCGCGTGTCCGCGCCCGACTTCGTCTCCCCACCAGCGGGCGGTCGTCGTCCTCGCGCGGGCCGCGTATTCCCACTCCGCGCTGCTCGGCAGCCGGTACGGTCGGCCGGTCGCCTCCCGCAGCCAGGCGAGGTACGTCTCGGCATCGAGGAGGGAGACGTGGACTACGGGACGGTCTCCCCGTCCCCATCCCCTGTCCGTGGGCTCGTAGTCGCATTCTCCCTCGGCCACGCACCGATCCCATTCGTCGAACGTCACCTCGTATTTTCCGATGGCGACCCGGTGTCCGAACTGGACCTGTACCCGGGGACGCTCCCTCTCCCGCGTGAACTCCGGCCGCTTCGGCTCCCCGTCGAGCCCCAGACGCCGGTCCTCGCCCTCGGCCCGTCCCATCTCGAACCCACCCGGCGGCAGTTCGACCATGACCGGGCAGAAGTCGCAGTCCCTGAACTCGCGCAGGCCCGCCGGGTTGGGCTCTGGGGGACGGCGGGGAGGGGCCGCCGCCGCGGCGGCGGGCGATTGCCGGGACCCGCCGCGCAGTACCGACCCGATCCGAGAGGGCGGGCTCCCCCCGGCGAGCCGGGGGCCAGCGCGGGCGCCCGATCCGCCGGCCGTCGCCGCGTCCGTCCCGACTTCATACAGCGACACCCGGATCTCCCCGGTCTCCAGCACCGGCCGCACCGCGACCAGCCGCGACGGCGAGGCAAACCCGACGGGGATGGCGGGGATGTCGAGCGTCCCCATGTATCCGCCCCCGGCTCCCATCACATCGATGACCTCGGGGATGAGACCGCGCGTCCGCCGCGACACCCACAGGCCGCCCGCCGGATCGAGCGTGAACCCGACGATGGGAGATAGCACCTCCTCGTACCCGGTGGCGTCGACCACTTCCCCGGCCGTCACCCCGCACCGCTGCATGAGGCTCCCGTACGGGCCCGGGCCGAACGAGAGCGACGCCATCGCCATCGCCCGCGTGCCGGGGATCGCCGGGGCCGCCGCCCGCCGCACGCTGGCGAAGACCTCTCCCCGCGCGTAGCCGTCGATGCGGAACCCGTCCCCGTTCACGAACCAGAGCGTGTCGCCGCGGCTCGCCCACACCGCGTCCGGCGCGAACACCTTCGGGGCGGGCATGGACGCGCACGGCAGCTCCATGAGCGACAGTTCCCGCCTCACGACGTGGACCGGCTCGGCTCCCCCCTGCGTGTGCACCGCCAGCGTCTGGTCCATCGACATGTCCGCCGTGACCGACCCCACAGTCGCGAACCAGTCCACCGCCGCGCCCCCGCCGACCGCGAACCCGGGGCCCCAGTAGTGTGCCGGCAGCCGCTCCTCGCCGGCGAACCCTCCGTCCCGGGACCAGCGGCTGAGCACGCCCCGCCTCGCATCCAGCGCCACGAGCGTCCCGCCCGGCGCCAGCGTGAGCGCGGACACGCCCCGAAACTCCCCCGGACCCTCGCCCGCGCGGCCCAGTTCCTCCACGAAGGCCCCCGCGCCGTCGAACACGGCGACCCGCGCGCCCGTCACGTCCGCCACGTAGATGCGCGCCGCCGTCGGATCCGCGACCACCCCCCAGGGGAGTGCCGTGAGGGCGCTGTCCGGTGTCATGAGGTCCGCGATGTGCACCGCCCCGCCCGCGAACGGCGCGTCGGCGGACTCGTTGTCGGAAATCGCCACTCCTGCCGAATCGCGCCGCAACAGGCCCCCGTGACCTTCCTCGGGCCCCGTGGCGCAGGCGCCGACCGCGAGGACGAGACCGGCGACGACGAGCGTCGGAGGCCGCATGGGCGCGTTACGCCGCATCGCGCCGGCCGCTCGCGTACTGCAGGGCGAGCCAGGCGATCGACGCCACGCCGAGGATCAGGAAACCGACGATCGACGAGCCCAGGGCGACCTGGATCCCGCCCCACGCCAGCCCCGCATTTACCTCCCCCGCCCGCGAGATGGCTTCCGCCGCCAGCCAGACGCCGACCAGCGATCCGAGCACCCCGAGGCACGCGGCGAGGGCGCCGAGAACCAGGACGGAATGGATGCGCAGACCCGCCGGCGGGGCTCCGGACGACCGAAACTGGTCGGCCGTCGCGCGTCCGATCTGTACCAGCATCAGGATCAGCACGATCCAGATCGGATACTGAATGAATCCGAGTGATTCGATGAAGGACATCGCTACCTCCGCCTTGATGAGTTGGGTGGGAGCCGCGAGGCGAAGAACGCCGATATGCGGTGCTCCATGGTTTCGTCGTCGATCAGGCGCGGCGTGAGCGCGAGCCAGCCGAAGAGTCCGAAGATGGCCGCGCTCAACCCGAACGCGGCGAAGGAGACGACGCGGCCGACGGCGTCCCATATGGCCGGCGGCGCAAAGCCTTCGGCTTCCACCGCTCCGAACGCGCCGTACACCTCCCGAGCGGCGCCCAGCGCCCCGAGGGCGACCGCGAGGACGATGAGGCCGATCTGCCGCTCCCACAGCCGGCGCCGCAGTTCCGGCCGCAGGTCGCCGTCGATCCAGAGACGCTTGGCGGCCCGGGTCCAGTTCGCAGCGAGCAGTGCGACGACGATGACCTGGGGCCAGGCCAGCACGGCCGCGGAGCCGAGGGCGCCCGTTCCGAGGATGGTGATGCACGCCACCGCCCCGGCCAGGCCCGTGGCCACGACGATCCCGAGGCGTTCCACCCGGTCGATCCATCCGGTGCCCCGCGCCCAGCGGCCCAGAGGCGGCGCGTGCTGCGCCTCGAGTTGCGCGAGCGTATCCGTGCCCGGCACGACCCGGCGGAGGGCGGCGCGGCGTGCCTGCGCCGGCCCGTATCCGCGACGTTCCAGTTCCGCCTGCAGCGCCTGCGCGTCGGCGTCGACTTCCTCCAGCACGTCGAGGCGGCGCCGCGGCGGCACCGCGAGACTCCGTTCGACGTCGGCCAGGGGATGCTCAGGCCGCATGGGTTCCCCCGAAGAGTTCCAGCAGCACTCGGAACTGTCGCTCCAGATCCGCCGCCCCCGCCGCCAGCTCGGCACGGCCTGCGTCGGTGAGTTCGTACGTCTTCCGCCGCCGACCCTCCCCGCCCCAAGTGCCGCGCACGTGCCCGTTCGTCTCAAGCCGGTGCAGTATCGGGTAGAGCGTCCCGTGCTGAAACGAGAACGCGCCCCCCGTCCGTTCCTCCACGGAGAGCGCGATCTGGTAGCCGTGGGCCGGTCCCCGCTCCAGTACGGCGAGCACGAGCAGCTCGTTGATTCGCTTCGAGAGAGTGACCTGCAAGCGGCACCTCGTTTCGACCGTTCCGCGTTCAGCTCGGCGCCCGGCTCGCCCGGGAGCCTCTGAAGCATGATATAAAGATCATCTTTATATCGCAAATCTGTATACGCGAGAACACGCCGGACGGGGCGCTGCGGGCGTAGCGACGGGTTTCGCGAGAGGCGATGAAGCGGCGGAGTTCGCGGGTATCCCCGGCCGGAACAGTCCGCGACATTGGAGGCCAATGTATACGACGTGCATCTTCTGCCACGCCGACCTCGGCCGGAACGAAGCCATCGAGGAGTTCCCGGTGGGACGCCGCCTCGCCTTCGACGGGGCGAAGGGACGGCTGTGGGTGGTGTGCCGGCGCTGCGAGCGCTGGAACCTCTCCCCGCTGGAGACGCGCTGGGAGGCGATCGAAGCCTGCGAGCGCGCCTTCGAGTCCACGCGCATGCGGGTCGCTTCGGACAACATCGGGCTGGCGAAGCTGAAGGAGGGTCTCGAACTCGTCCGCGTCGGCGACCCCGTCCGCCAGGAGTTCGCCGCGTGGCGCTACGGCGACCAGTTCGGCCGCCGCCGCAAGCGGGCCATGCTCGTCACCGGGGCCGGGGCAGCCGCCGTCGGGGCCCTCTGGGCGGGCGGCTTCGTCTCGTTGGGCGGACTCTGGATCGGGACCAGGATGTCGCAGAGGTGGTACCGCAATCGCGTCGTCCTGCGGACCCGGGATCGGCGCGGCGCCCCGGTTCGAGTCCTGCGCAAGCATCTGTACACGTCCCACCTCGTGCCGGATGACGGGGGACGCGGCTGGGGGCTGCGCATCGACCACCTGCGCGGCCG
>VXQX01000066.1 GCA_009838765.1 Gemmatimonadales bacterium | reverse complement strand
TTGAACCCTCATCCTCCCGACTGCGGCCGCGGCGGGTCCCGGGGCGAAATCACGCCCGCGTACGCGATTCTCGAGCCGGAGGTCATCCGCCGCGTCGCGGATTGGATGCCCGACGCCAAGCTCATCTTCATGATGCGCGACCCGATCGAGCGCGCGTGGTCGCAGGCCCGGAACGGGTTTCCCAAGTGGCGCGGTAAACCGTTGGAGTCCGTGAGCCGCGACGAACTCATCTCCTACTTCGACAGCGACCCGGTGCGACGGCGCAGCGACTACGCGGCCTGCCTGCGCGCGTGGTTCGAGCACTTTCCGCGCGAGCAGTTCTTCTTCGGTTTCCTGGACGAGATCCGGGAGCGTCCCGCAGACCTGATGCGCGATCTCCTTGGATTCCTCGAGGCGAGGCTCGCGGTGGCGGACGCCGAGTCGTTGAGGAAGCCGGTGAACGCGGCCGCGCCGTTCCCCATGCCGGACTGGGTACGCGGCCACCTCGAACGGGAGTACGCGTTCGACGCGGACGAAGTCTCGGAGCTTGTCGGACGGCAGGTGCCGTGGTCCCGGTGAACCGGCCGCCGCGACTCGACCCGCCCCGGGTTCGGCGCCGCCCGGTCCCGGCCTTCAAGCGATGGTTCGGCCGCGGCAAGCGCCGGGCCGGTTACTACCGCCTGCGCGACGGGCTTCGGAACCGGCTGCGGGAGCCCGGGTTTCGCCGAGCCTTGCGTTCCACCGATGTCTTCCTGGTCGGCCATCCCAAGTCGGGGAATACATGGCTCGCCTACATGCTCGCGGTGTTTCTGTCCGATGATCGCGAGGGAGGGGTGAACCTCTACAACGTGGGCGACTACGTGCCGTTCGTGCACGGCCGCGACCACGAGATCGCCGCCTGGGGCCACCTCCCGGACCCGAGAGTGTTCCGGAACGAGTATCCCCGCTATCCGCATCGCTATCCCGGCACCGTCTACCTCGTGCGCGACCCGCGTGCGGTCCTGGTTTCCTTCTGGCACATGTTCGCGACGATGTTCGACGATCATGAGACGACCCTCTCGAGGTTCGTGAACGGCTACCTCTCCGGCGGCACCCCGTTCGACGCCTGGCACCGGCACTTGAGGCGCTGGGACCGGCAGGTCGCGACCGCGCTTCAACGCGTAGAGGACGGTGAGAGGGTCTGCGTCGTGCGCTACGAGGACCTTGTTGCCGATCGTGAGGGAGCGTTGCGCCGCGTGGCGCATTTCGTCGGAGTACTCCCCGCGGGAGACGTTCCCGCGGGAACGTCCGAGGGGCTTTCCCGGTCGGTGGCGCGCGGGTCGTTCGAGGCCATGCGCGAGCTGGAGAGGCGCCGCGGCGCGGAGGCCTACGCCGGGCGGGCGCGCGGGGACGGGCGGTTCATTCGCCGGGGACAGGCGGAGGGTTGGAGGGATGAGATGGACCCGGCGGACGCGGCCCGCATCGAAGCCGCGTTCGGCCCCGTCATGGAGCGCGCGGGATACCTGGTGTGAAGGCGCGCGACGGCCCCGCCATCGCGGTCATCGTCTCGACCTACGAGCGGCCCGACGCTCTCGACGCGGTGCTGCGACGTCTCGCCGTACAGACGTACCGCCGGTTCGAGATCGTCGTGGCGGACGATGGCTCTGGCCCGGACACGCGCGAACTCATCGAGCGGCACGCGGAGGAAACCGGCCTGGATCTGCGGCACGTCCGCCAGGAGGACCGGGGGTATCGACTGGCCGCCATCCGCAACAAGGCCGCCGCCGCGACCGAACGGCCGTACCTCATCTTTCTCGACGGCGACTGTCTCGTGCGGCCGGACTATGTGGAGAGACACGCGTGGCTCGCCGAGCCGGGGCATTTCGTCCACGGCAGCCGGGTGCGGCTCGACCCCGGACTCTCTCGGTTCGCGACCGGGCGCGAGTCGGCGGCCATCGAGCGCTGGAGCGCCCCCCGCTGGCTCGGCGAGTGGCTCCGGGGACGTGTGGATCGCTTCACGCCGCTGCTGCGCTTGCCGCTGGGACCTCTGCGACGCGCGTCACCTCGGCGGTGGCAGGGGGTCAAGGGCTGCAACCTCGCCCTCTGGCGCTCGGACTTCCTGGCGGTGAACGGATTCGACGAGGGCTTCGAGGGGTGGGGGTTCGAGGACAACGATCTCATCGTCCGCCTCATCCGGAACGGAGCGCGACGCAAGGAGGGCCGCTACGCCGTCCCGGTTCTGCACCTCTGGCACGAGTCGCGCCCACCTGACCCTGCCAGCCGGGAACGCTTCGAGCGCCGCCTCCGCTCCGACACGGTCCGCGCCGAACGGGGAATCGACGGCTAGAAGTCCGTGGCAAGACTCCGCGGTCGCGGTCCCTTCCGAATCCCGTGCTCCGTCCAGTCGCGGCCGCGTCCGAACCCCTGGAAGATGCCGAGCGGCCGGGGCACGCCACGGGTTTCGGCGCGCAGCCGTTCGTTCGTCGCCTGCGCATCGGGATCGAGCCAGGGCCGGTCGTGTTCCACGTGCGCGCACACCGCCCGATGTCGAGCCTGGAGGGGGCGAATCCCGGCGTTGCGGAGGCGCTCGCCGAGTTCGCGGTCCTCGACCGGATACGTCATGCGCTCGTCGAAACCGTTCACCCGCAGGAAATCGGCCTTCCAGGCCGAGGCGTTGTGACCGTTCCACGTAGCCCGCGTAGTTGTCAGGCGATCCAGCCACGCGGCGCGGCGCGGTGAGCGGGAAAGTTTTCTCCCGTCCCGCTTCCGGTTCAGCGCTCCTGTCTCATCGAGCCACGGCGGCTCGAACAGCGAACCGTCGAGCACATCTTCTCTTTCGATCCGCGACCCTGCCACGCGCGAGAGGCGGACTCTACCGCCCGAAACGAAGAACCCCGGCCTGGCGAGCCGCGCGTGGGTATCCACGAAGTCGTCGCGGGGGATGCAGTCGCCGTCGCTGAGAATGAGGTAATCTCCGCGGGCCTCGACGATCGCGCGGTTCAGGATGCGGCACTTCCTGAACCCGTCGTCCTCCTGCCAGATGTGGGAGATCGCGAGACCGGTGGACGCCCGCAGGCGCTCGATCCGATCGCGCGTCTCCGCCCCGGAGCCGTCGTCCGCCACGACCACCTCGAACTCAGGGCACGTCTGTACCGCGTACCCCCATAGCGTGCGTTCGAGTTCGTCCGGCGCGTTGTACGTGCTCAGAACGACGGAGACTGAAGCCAGGGTGGAGAACTAGTTTCGCGTCTTGCGCGGCTTCCGGGAGCGCATGGAGCCCTCGAACCATCCTTCGAGGCGTGCCACGCGTTCGGTGAGCGTCGTCTCCAGCCGCGTCATCCGCTCGGTGAGTTTGGTCTCCAGAGCCGACATTCGCTCGGTAATCCGGGTCTCATGCTCCGACATCCGCTCGGTGAGTTTGGTCTCCAGAGCCGACATTCGCTCGGTGAGCCGGGTCTCATGCTCCGACATCCGCTCGGTGAGCCGAACTTCCGATTGCTGCATGTCGCGCCGCATGCCGCGCAGGCCCGGAACCATCACGCCGGCCAGCGCGATGGCGGCCGCAATGATCGCGATCATCTCGCCGCTCATGCGGCGCTCCTTCTTCGCAACGATACCTCCCGGGTCGACACGTACAACGTACGCCGCACGGATACGGCGAGCGAGCAAGCTGTATTCTCCCAGCCTGCGTCAACTCGCTGTCAACACGAGGGATCCAGCCCCTTACGGTCGTTCGGGTTCCGCCGCGGAGAGGGCGATCGCGTTGAACAGGAACTTGAACGTGCCGTGCGGTTGCGCACGCCTCGTGATAAGCGGGCCGAACAGGTACAGATGCCCGTTGCCCACCTTCGCCTCCGCCATCGTCACGCCGCCCTGGAGGTGCTCCTGGCCCCACGCCCAGCCGCTGATGAGCGGCTTATCGCTGTCGAACCAGGCGAGCGGCGTCACCCCGCTCGCTCCGTCGTTCCTCGCCGCGAGCGCCGATGCCCCGAACACGGGGCTGTTGTTGAACGACACCGTGAGCGTCGACGGCACCCCCGTGGCGACGAGCCGCGAGTTGTCCACCGTGACCTCCAGAATCGACCCGGGCACGTAGTACTCTTCCCGGCCCAGCGGCTCGCCGTCCTTCACGAGATGGTCCTCGAGCGGAAGCCCGAGCTCGTTCCCGAGCGCCGTCGAGCCGCCGATGGTGACGATCGAGCCGCCGTCCTCGAGGAACTCGATCAGCGCCGGCAGCGTTGCATCGGAGGTGACCCGGCCGAGCCGATCCCGGTACTCCTCGGGAATCGTCTCCGGAGCCGGCGCGCCGCCTCCGCCGAACTGGAACCGCGAGCCGATGGCGCCCTGCGGGAAGATGATGACGTCGTAGTCATCGCTCAGAGCCCCCGCGTCGAGGCGCTGCGGGAAGACGAGTTCGAAGTCCGCGTACTCGAACTGCTCAAGGATCCAGCGGATCCAGCCGGACGGCATGGAGCCGCCGTACGTGTCCCAGAGGGCGATGCGCGGCGCCCGCAGCCGCAGAGCGTCGGCGTCCGGATCGTCGTCCAGACCCTGGAAGTCGATGCCCAGCTCGGCGGCCAGTGACGCGACCGCGTCGTCCGTCCCGCGCCGGCTCTTCGCGTAGAAGGTGCCCGCCGGGTGCATCCGGCCGCCCTCGCGCAGCGGCGAAGTGAGCCAGTAGATCTCGTGCCCCGAGGCGTGCAGCCGGTTGATCGCCGTGAACGAGTTGTTCGCCTCATGGCTGAACAGGAAGCCGTCCGCCCCGTCCGCGTCCGCAACCGTCCCCGGCATGGGGCTCGCGTTCCACTCCGCAATCTCCTCGAACGGCCCTTCGAAGCCCTCCAGGATGCGGTCGAACTCCACTCCCATCTGGATCGCGAGCGTCCACCCCGCGTTGTCGTACGGCGCCGTCGGTGATGCCCCCGGATAGGGGAAGTCGTCCGGGTGGTCCTGCGGCTCGAACATGTCGAGAACATGCGGCCGGAAGGCCTGCGCGGCCCGCACCACGTAGGAGCCCGCGGGATACTCCTTCCCTTCGACGGTGAAGTCGGATGTCGCCCGCTCCACGATCACGCCGCCCTCGAGCAGCGCGTTGACGAACTTCGTCGCGGTCGGGAAGTCGGCCTGGTCCGACGGGAGGATGTACCCGCGGGGATCGCGCAGGTCGCGCTCAAACAGCCTGTCGTACTCGGCGCGCGTGCCGCGGCTGCCGCCGAAGCCGCCCACGTTGCGGGCGAAGTCGGTCTCCGCCGCCCCGGCCCGCATCTCCTCGCGCAGCCACTCCACTCGCCTGGGGTGAATCGTCCAGTTGTCCTTGCTGCCGCGCTCGATCGAGTTCATCCCCATGCGCCAGATGCGGTACAGGAACGTCTCGCGATAGCGGGAGGCGACGTCGAGCACCGCCTTGTTCGCGGTCACCGAATAGTCGACCGACTGCCGGAAGTGCCATGGCTGCGGCTCGATCGGGGCCGGCAGATTGTCGTTGGGCAGAACCCGCTCGAGGATCAGCGGGATCTCCATCGGTGTCGGGCTCCCGATCGTCTCCGTGAGGAGCCCGATCATGTTCTTGAAGTAGGGTGTCGTGCGCAGGCCGCCGTTCCACCACGTGGAGTAGTTGGCCCCGCGCCGCCGCGTCGCCCCGGGCTTCCCCTCCTCCGTGAAGCGCGAGTGCATGGCGGACCCGACGAGATCGATCCCGGTGATGACCATCGGGTCGATGTTGTAGTTGAAGGGGTCGCGGAACGGGGGCGCGAAGAGCACGGTCCCGGTGGGTCCCGTCTGGTGGTGGTTGTAGACGATCTGCGGGTACCACGTCCGGTACATCTGCCGGTTCATGTTCTCGGATTCCGGCTGGAAGGACGTGTAGAAGTCCCGGTTGTTGTCGTGCCCCACGTATTTTTGGTAGAGGACGGGGATGCCGCGCGTGGAGCGCTCCGTCTTCTCCTCGACCCGCGTGTACCAGTTCGACACGAGGTCCATCCCGTCGGGGTTCGCGTGAACGAAGAGGATGACGACGTCGTCGAGGATCCGCATCGTCTCGTCGTCGGTCCCGCTCACGAACTGCCACAGCGTCTCCATGAGCTGCTGCGCGCCCAGCACCTCCGTGGCGTGGAGGCCGCCGTCGATCCAAACGATGGCTTTTCCGCGCCGGGCGAGTTCTCGCGCTTCCTCCTCGGTCACGCCCCTGGCGAGCGCGAGGCGGGCGGAAATCTCCCGGTATTCGTCGAGGTTCGCGTGGTTCTCGGGCGAGGTGACGATCGCCATGAGCTGGTTGCGGCCCTCGGCCGTCGTCCCGATCGACTGCAGCGTCATGCGCGGCGACTCGGCGGCCAGCGTCTCCCAGTAGCGGGTGAGGTCGCCGTAGTCCGGCAGTTCGTAGTCGGCGCCGATCCGGTGGCCGAAGAAGGCTTCCGGCGTGGTGAGGTCCTGCGCGGCCGCAGGGCCGGCCGTCAGGCAGGCGAGAGCGATCGCGATGGTCGGCAGCGCGCAGCCGGCCGGTGTCCGGTGGGGGGCGAGGAACGACATTTCCGGGTCCTCCTTGGTGTCTTGACGCATGCAGTACGGCGTGCCGGATTCCGTCGGGCTTCGGCGCATTATGGCGACCGGATGGTCGGAACCCCAAGCCCCGGCCGGAGGCGACGTTCACCGCATCGGCGGGACCGGCACATCGATCGGATCGCCGAGGTCGGGGCGGACCCCCGCCGCCAACAGCGCCGCGTAGAGCGCCGGCATCCGGTCCTCGATGAGGACGTTGAGCCGGCCGATGGCGCCCGGAAGCGCGGTCCAGCCGCGCTCTATCTGATGCAGCATGTCCGCCGTCGGAGCCGTGTGGTATCCGGAGAGCGAGCCGGACACGTCGGCACCCGTGTGCGCTCGGACGAGTGCCTCGTCGATCCCGTCCAGCTCCTCGCCGATCGCCTCGGCCTCGGCCGTCAGCGACTCCGGGGCACCATGGTCCGCGAGCCGGGTCGCGACGTCGGACAGGTGGCCCCTCAGCCGGGCCGCCGCCTGCATACCCTCGTTGGTTGGCTTCGCCAGTTCATACGCGCGCATAAGCGCGGCCTGACGCCTAGTCAGTTCGTCCCGGCCGATGTTCAGGCGTGGATCGAGCCGCACGGCCACGGACGTCTCGAGCGTCTGGCCCGCCGCCTCCAGACGGACCGTATACGTCCCCGGCAACACCCGGGGGGCGACAGCGGCAGCTCGGTAGAAATCTCCGCCGCCCAGGGCGGCGGGCACGGGCTCGAGGCGCAGATCCCACATCTCCTCGTGAAGACCGCGCGTCGCCCCTCCCTCGAGTGTGCGGAGCACCTCCCCATCCCCGTTCAGGATTGTGACCGCAGGGGCCTCGGGCGCCTCGCTGCCGAGCCAATAGCGGATCCGGGCTCCCGGCGGCGGGTTCTCGGCCTCGAAGACACCGGGCGTGAAGCTCTGCGGCCTGTAGGTGTTGTACGCGACCGCGGACTGCACCGAGAAGAGATGCACATCGGAGGCGAGCACGGCCTGGCTCAGTTCCTCGAGCGGCGTGATATCCTCCATGATCCAGATCCCGCGCCCGTGCGTGCCGATCACGAGGTCGTTCTCCCGCGCCTGGATCTTGATGTCATCCACAGGGGCTGGCGGCATGTTGCGGCGCAGCGGGTGCCACGAGTTGCCGGCGTCGATCGAGAAGTAGGTGCTGATCTCGTTCCCGGCGAAGAGGAGGTTCGCCGCCCGCGGGTGCTGCGCCAGCGCGTTCAGCGACCAGCCGTCCGGGATCCCGTCCCTGACCGCCCGCCACGACTCGCCGTAGTCGTACGACACGTACAGGTACGGAGCCATGTCGTCGTCGCGGTGGTTGTCGCCCGCTACCCATACGGTCCCCGCATCGGTGTGCGACGCAACGATTCGGGTCATGTACAACCGGTCGGGCGCGTCCGGCATGTTCGCCGCGGTGTTCGTCCACGTCGCCCCGCCGTCGCGGGTGACCTGCAGGTTCCCGTCGTCCGTGCCCGCGTACACGACCATCGGGTCGAGAGGCGAGGCCTCGATCGACACCAGGCTCCCGAAGCTGGTCGTCCCGTCGTTCGCGGACATCATCGGCTCGGAGCCGGGGACGCCCATGATCTCAAGCGTCCCGCGGTCGATGTTCCTGGTCAGGTCCGGAGAGACTTGCTCCCACGTCTGTCCGTAGTCCGTCGACCTGAAGAGTGTGTTCCCGCCGGTGTAGATCGTGTTCGGGTCGCTCGGGGACACTTCGATCGGCGTGTTCCAGTTCCAGCGGTAGTCGGGCGGCCCCTCGCCCTCATCCGCCGCGCGCCCCAGCGGCCGAATCCACAGCCGCTCGCCGGTCTTCAGATTCGATCGCATCAGGCGCCCCTCTTCGGCCTCCACCAGCATCATCTCGCCATCGGGGTGGATGACCGTGAAGTAGCCGTCGCTCATCCCCACGTTGTACCAGTCGCGCGGCCGGATCCCGTGGTCCGACCACGTCTCCGACGGGGCGCACCACGAGCCGTTGTCCTGCAGACCGCCGCACACGTGGTAGGGGTCGCGGTCGTCGACGTCGATCTCGTAGAACTGCGCCAGCGGCAGGTTGCGCAGTTGTCGCCACGTGTCCGAGCGATTCCAGCTGATCGCGACGCCCCCGTCACCACCCAGAATGAGGTGGTCGGAGTTCGCCGGGTTGATCCACAGCGCATGGTGGTCGGGGTGGACGTCCTGCGCTGCGTCGGGCGTGAAGGTGTGCCCGCCATCGGAGGACCGGTACAGGTCGCGTCCGCCCAGGTAGACGCGCTCCGGGTCGTTGGGGTCGATGCGGATCTGGCTGTAGTACATGGGACGGTTGTTGGTCGCGCTGACCTGCGTCCACGTCTCGCCTCGGTCGGTCGACCTGTACACGCCCGTCGGGCGGTTCGGGTCTTCCGGGCGGCCGCCGACCGGATCGACCTGTCCGGGCGCCCGCTTGTCGGCCTCGACGATCGCCATCACCAGGTTGCCGTCACGCCGGTAGATATCGATCCCGATGCGGCCGAGGTCCCCATCCGGCAGGCCGGCGGCGAGCTTCGTCCAGGTGTCGCCGCCGTCCGTCGTCCGGTAGAGGCCGCTCCCCGGCCCGCCGCCGTTGAAGCCCCACACCTTGCGTTGCCGCTGGTACATGGCCGCGAACAGCGTCTTCGGATCGGCCGGGTCCATCGCCAGGTCGATGGCCCCCGTATGCTCGTCCACGTAGAGGACCAGATCCCACGTCTCGCCCCCGTCCCGCGTCCGGTACACGCCGCGCTCGGGGTTCGAACCCCACAGGTGGCCTGCGGCGGCCACGTAGGCGATGTCCGGGTTTCCGGAGTCGACCTGAATGCGCGAGACATGGTGGGTTTCTTCGAGACCCACGTGGATCCAGGTGCGCCCCGCGTCCGTCGAGCGGAATACGCCCATCCCCCATGGTGAACTCTGGCGGTTCTGCGGCTCGCCCGATCCCACCCACACGACGTTCGGGTTGGAAGGAGCGATGGTCACATCCCCGATCGACAGCATCGGCTGATCGTCGAAAACCGACTCGAAAGTCGTCCCGTGGTCGGTCGTCTTCCACAGGCCGCCCGTCGCCACGCCGACGTAGAAGGTGGACGGATCGGACTCGACGACGGCGATGTCGGCGATGCGGCCTCCCATGATCGTGGGGCCGATCTCCCGCCATTCGAGCGCGGCGACCGCCGCGGCCAAGTCCGAGTCCTGGGCCGGCGCGGGTGCGGGCCAGACCGTGAGAGAGAGTACCGCGACAAACACGACAAACAGACGCGTGACCGGGAGCCCTGAGCGCGTATGCATCTTGCTCACCTCGCTTCGGCGGGAGTTCCGCGGCGAGGGAGGGCTGCGCGGGCGAAGGACCCGGCGCGGCCACCCCACCCGACGACGACACGACCCACGGACAGTAGAACCGCGGACCGGAATCTGAAACCGTGTCAGCCGGCCGGAAGTGGCGGCGCCCGCCGCGAGCCCGAAGACCGGGGCTCGCGGCGGGCGCACGCTGTTGCGAAGCCGTCAGCTCCGAACCGGAGCGGACGTTCAGCGCATCGGCGGCACCGGGACCTGTACCGGATCGCCGAGTTCGGGGCCGACCCCGGCCGCCTGCACGGCAGCGTAGAGCGCCGGCATGCGATCCTCGATGACGGCGTTGAGGCGGTCGATGGCGCCGGGCAGCGCGCCCCAGCCGCGCTCGAGCTGGTAGAGCATGTCCGCCGTCGGCGCCGTGTGGTAGCCGGACAGGCCGCCGGACACCCCCGCGCCACCCCGGGCACTGTCGAGTTCGTCTCCGATCTCGTCCAGTTCCTCGCCCAGGGCCTCTACCTCAGCGGTCAGGGACTCCGCCACGTCGTGGCCCTCGAGCTGATCCTCGACGGAGGACAGGTGCTCGCGCATCCGGGCCAGCGCCTGCAGCCCCTCGTTCGTCGGCTTCGCCAGCGCGTACGCGCTCATGAGCGCCTCCTGGCGCGCCATGAGATCGCCCTGGCTGATGTTCACGCGCGGATCGAGCCGCACCGTGACCGACGTCTCCATCGTCTGTCCCGCCGCTTCGAGCCGGGCTGTATACGTCCCCGGGAGGACCTTCGGCGCCACGCTGCCGGAGCGGAAGAAATTGCCACCGCCCGGCGCGGCCGGCGGAGGCTCGTAGCGGAGATCCCAGATCACCTCGTTGAGGCCGCGGTCGCCGCCGCCCTCGAGTTCGCGGATCACGGAGCCGTCGGAGTCGAGGATCGCGACCGTCGCCTTGCCCGCCATCTCGGACATCGGCGCCGGATCATCGCCGTTCGCGGAGGGACCGCCTGTGACGATCCGCTCGCCGCTCTCGCCGCCCTCTTCGTCGGCCATCGGGGCGTCCGGCAGGTCGCTCCCCAGCCAGTAGCGGATCCGGGCCCCCTGCGGCGGGTTCTCCGCCTCCCACACGCCCGGCGTCCAGCCCTGCGGCGTGTACGGGTTGTACGCGACCGCCGACTGGGTCGAGAAGAGGTGCGCCTCCGAGGCGAGGACCGCCTGGCTCAGTTCCTCGAGGGGGGTGATGTCCTCCATGATCCAGATCCCGCGCCCGTGCGTGCCGATCACGAGGTCGTTCTCGCGCTCCTGGATCTTGATGTCGTCGACCGGCGCCGGCGGCATGTTCCGCAGCAGCGGGTGCCACGAGTTCCCCGCGTCGATCGAGAAGTACGTGCCGATTTCGTTGCCCGAGAAGAGGAGGTTCGCCGCGCGCGGGTGCTGTGCCAGCGCGTTCAGCGACCAGCCGTCCGGGATCCCGTCCCTGACCGCCCGCCACGACTCGCCGAAGTCGTTCGACACGTACAGGTACGGGTCCATGTCGTTGTTGCGGTGGTTGTCCCCCGCCACCCACACGGTCCCCGCATCGGCATGCGAGGCGACGATGCGCGTCATGTACAACTGGTCGGGCACGCCGGGCATGTTCGGCGCCACGTTCGTCCACGTCCCGCCGCCGTCCCGCGTGACCTGCAGGTTACCGTCGTCGGTGCCTGCGTACACGACCATCGGATCGAGCGGCGATTCCTCGATCGAGATCATGTTGCCGAAGCTCGACGTCCCGTCGTTCGCCGACATCATCGGCTCGGAGCCGAGGACGCCCATGATCTCCAGCGTCGTCCGGTCGATGTTCTTCGTCAGATCCGGCGAGATCTGCTCCCACGTCTGGCCGTAGTCGGGCGTCTTGAACACGACGTTGGACCCGTAGTAGACCGTGTTCGGATCGCTCGGCGACACCTCGACCGGCGTGTCCCAGTTCCAGCGGAAGTCGGGCGGATCCTCGTCATCTCCCTCCGGGCGCCCCAGCGGACGCATCCGCAGCCGCTCGCCCGTCTTGAGGTTCACCCGCATCGGGTTCCCGTTCTGGGACTCCGCGATCATCTCCACGCCGTTGGGATGGAGGACGGTGAAGTAGCCGTCGCCGCTCCCCACGTTGTACCAGTCGCGTGGCCGGATCCCCTGGTTGGACCAGGTGTCCGAGGGCCCGCACCAGGAACCGTTGTCCTGCAGGCCGCCGCACACGTGGTACGGTTCGCGGTTGTCGACGCCGATCTCGTAGAACTGCGCGAGCGGCAGGTTCGTCAGCTGGCGCCAGTTGTCGGAGCGGTCCCAGCTGATCGAGACGCCGCCATCGCCACCGAGGATGAGGTGGTCGGAGTTCGCCGGGTTGATCCAGAGCGCGTGGTGGTCGGAGTGGACCTCGGAGGCCGCGTCCGGCGTGAAGTTGTACCCGCCGTCCGACGTGCGGTACAGACTCGAACCGCCCAGGTAGAGCCGCTCCGGATCGTTCGGGTCGATGCGGATCTGGCTGTAGTACATGGGACGGTTGTTCGTGGTGCTCGTCTGCACCCACGTCTCGCCGCGGTCGGTCGACTTCCAGGTGCCCGTCTTGCGGTCGGCGTCTTCCTGGGCACCGAAGCCCTGTCCCGGGGCGCGCGCGTCGGCTTCGACGATCGCCCAGACGAGGTTCCCGTCCCGGCGGTAGATGTCGAGCCCGATGCGGCCCACGTCACCCTCAGGCAGGCCGCCGGCGAGCTTCGTCCAGTTGTCGCCGCCGTCCATCGTCCGGTAGATGCCGCCGCCCGGACCGCCGCCGTTGAAACCCCACAGCGTCCGCTGCCGCTGGTACATGGCCGCGAACAGCGTCATCGGATCGCCCGGATCCATGGCGAGGTCGATCGCGCCCGTGTGCTCGTCAACGTAGAGGACGAGTTCCCACGTCTCACCCCCGTCCATCGTCCGGTACACGCCGCGCTCCGGGTTCCCGCCCCACAGGCGGCCCATCGCCGCCACGTAGGCCACGTCCGGATTCCTCGGATGGACCTGGATGCGGGAGATGTGGTGCGTCGCCTCGAGCCCGAGGTGCGTCCACGTCCGGCCGGCGTCCGTCGACCGGAACACGCCCATCCCCCACGGAGAGGACTGGCGGTTCTGCGGTTCGCCCGAGCCGACCCACACGACGTTCGGGTTCGACGGGGCAAGGGTGATGTCCCCGACGGAGAGCATCGTCTGGTCGTCGAAGAGCGATTCGAACGTGCTTCCACCGTTGATCGTCTTCCACACGCCACCCGTCGCCACGCCAACGTAGAAGGTGGACGGATCGGCCTCGTCGACCGCGAGGTCGGCGATCCGGCCGCCCATGATCGTGGGGCCGATTTCGCGCCATTCGAGCGCCTGGACGGCCGCCTGCAGATCGGCGTCCTGCGCCAGCGCGGGAAGTGGGGTTGCGGCGAGGGCAAGCACCGCGAGAAGAGACAGAGACACCGGGAGCCCTGAGCGCGTACGCATCTCAATTACCTCGTTCCGGGAGGAGTACCGCGGGAGGGAGCGGTCCGGGCAAGGAACCGGTACCGGCCACCCCACCCGACCACACAGCCTGTATAGAATAGATGAACCCACCGGAATCTGAAACAGGGTCCCGCGAATCCGGCTCCCGACCCCACCTCCGCCTTGCGCCTCCGTCTTGTCTGGGCCTCCCGCCCGTGTCTCCACGACGGCGCGTCCGGGCGGATCGAGGCGCTAGTTGTAGATGCCAAGGACGTTGTCCACCGGATCGACGAGTAACCGACTCC
>VXQX01000049.1 GCA_009838765.1 Gemmatimonadales bacterium | reverse complement strand
ACCGTCCCCTCCTCCACCGGGCCCCCCGCCGCCGTCCTCAGGGCCTCGCGCACGTGCTCGGGCCGGATCGGGCGCACGCGGATGTCGCTCAGGTACCCGTCGTTCGTCTCGCCGACGACCGGATTCATCGAGCGCACGTCGCGGTTCGCCGGGAGCGACAGGAGCGTATCGAGGAGCGCATCGGCTGCGCGGAACACGCTCAGCGTCCCGGTGAGGAGGATCGGCGTCTCGAGTTCGCCGAGTTCGTTGACCTGGCTCAGCCCCACCAGCTTCCCGAACCCGTTTCCAACCGAGATCGCCGCCCGCACCCGCCGCTCGAACACGTTGTCCCCGTGCGGGAGAATCGCCGTCACGCCCGTGCGGATCGAGTCGCCCACCCACACCGTGCGGTGGCCCACACGCACGCCGGGCACATCCGTGATCGCATTCAGCGGCCCCGTCGGCAGCCGCCCGATGAGGACACCCGCCTCCCGCGCGCGCGGCCGCTCGCCGCCGGCCGGCCGCGCCTCCTGGCCCATGGCGTCCGCGGGCGACAACGCCGTCATCGCCGCGAGAACGAGCGCCGACCCCGACCCTGCTCCGCTTGCCGCGCGGCTAGTTCTCACTGCCGATGGTCGCCCGCTCGATGTAGTCCAGTTCGGCGAACTCCGCCTCCAGGTAGGCGTTCCCCTCCTCCTGGATGCGCCCCTGGCTCGGCCCGCTCCCGCCGGGCGCCCCCTCACCGTACCCGGAGTAAAGCGCGTCCACGACGTCCATACCCTCGATGACCTCGCCGATGGCGGCGAAGCCCATCCCGTCGAGCCGCGAGTTGTCGCCGAAGTTGATGAAGAGCTGCGTGCTGCGGCTGTTCGGCATCGACGTCTGCGCGAAGCTGATCCGTCCGCGCGTATTCCCCATCACCACCGGATCGTCCTGGATGTTCGCGTCCCGCCAACCGGACTGAATGGTCGGGTCTCCGTTGATCCCGAACTGCGCCATGAAACCGGCGATCACGCGGAAGAACCTCACATCGTCGAAGAACCCGTTCTCCACCAGGTTGTAGAAGCGGTCCACTCCGTTGGGCGCCCACTCCCGGTGCGCCTCCACCACGAACGTGCCCTTCGTCGTCTCGAAACGAGCCTGAAAAGTCTCCGGAGCCGTCATGTTCACCTCTGCCGAACCCGGGTCCCGAAGGAATTCGCTCGGTCCTCCACCCGGCTCGCAGGCGACCCCCGCCACCAGACACCCGAGGAGCAGCCAAACTGGCCTGAAGCCGGACCTGGACAGACGCGACCGTGCCATTCTCGACCCCCATCGGCTTTCGTGTTTCCGTGCGCCCCACCGAGCCGTTGCCACGGCCTGCCGGCGGGCGTGCCGTCAGATACGGCGTGCCACGATGTAACGATATGCGACCGGAATTGCGACGAGCACGAACAACGTACTCGAAATCAACCCGCCGATGGTCGCGAGCGCGAGCGCGTTCCAGATGTTCTCATCCTGGGAGGAGGCGAAGAGGACGAGCGGCAGGAGTCCGAACACCGTCGTAAGCGTCGTCATGAGGATGGGGCGCACGCGCTCCAGCGTCCCCTGCACGATCGCCGCCGCCGTCGGCATGCGTTTTCGCAGTTCGCCGATGTGATAGACCACGAGGATGGCGTTGTTCACGACGATGCCGCCCATCATGATCGTGCCGATGAACGCGGTGCGGGTGAAGGTCGCGTCGGTGTAGAAGAAGATGAGGAAGACGCCGATGAGGGCGAAGGGCAGCGAGAAGAGCACGACGAACGGCGCCAGGAGCGACTCGAACAGACCGGCGGTCACCATGTAGATGAGGAGGATGGAGAAGGCGAGGACGACCCACATCTGCGTCGTCTCCTCCGTCGTCCAGCCCCCGTAGCGCGATTTTTCGATCCGGTAGCCCGGCGGAAGTTCCATCGCGTCCACCACCGCGTTGCGGACGACATCGCCGAACCGCACCGGCCCCCGGAACTCCCACGCCACGGTCCGCTCGTACTGCTGGTCTTCGCGCCGGATGCTGGCCAGGACCTGTCGCTGCCCCACCTCCGCGACGTTGGCGAGCCGGAGTTCCTCGCGTGACGAAATCGGCACGCGCAAATCGCTCAGGTCGTGGAAGTCGAACTCGCGGTACCCGTCCACCTTGACGGCGTACCGCACCTCCTCGCCGCCCACCCGGATCCGGCTCACGGACGGCCGGCCCTCGATGTTGCTCGACACGTAGTTGAGCAACTGCTGAACCGGGAGGTTGTAGGCCGCCAGCGCCTCCCGGTTCGGCTCCACGTAGAACTCGAATTCCCTGTCGCGCCGGTAATAGCCGCTGTTCGCGTTCGGGTCCACGTCGCGGATGCGCGAGAACCGCGTCAGGCGCGACGCGATCTCCTCGGCGATCTCCTGCACCGTCAGGTAGTTGTACCCGAGCACCTGCAGGCTGTAGTTGGGCGGACTGGAGCCGCCGCCGTAGAAGCTGGGACCGTACCCCCGCACGAAGACGTCGACGCCAGAAAACCCGTAGCTGTACGCCGTCATCTGGTCCTTGATGGCCACCGGGATCGACGTATGCTCGAGTTCGTCGGGGAATTCCGCGTGCATGCGGGCGTAGTTCGGATAGACCTGGGCGTCGAAGCGTTCCACTTCATCGATGGTGGCGAGCTTCGCCTCGAAGGAGCGCACGAGTTCGTCCGTGCGCTCCAGCCCCGCGCCGCGCGGGAAGCTGATCGTGATGTCGATACCACTGCCACGCCCGCCGAATCCGCTCCAGTAACTCCCCGTGCTCACGTGTTCGTCGAACAGGTACCAGCTCCCGCCGAGGCTCCCGAGGCAGACGAGCGCGACGAGGACGGGATGCCGCAACCCGAACCCGAGAAGCGACCGGTATCCCGCGATGTAGAAGGGTTCGGACGGCCGGGTCGGCGATGACGCGGCCTCCCCCGTTGTCAGGGCCGAATCGACCACGACCCCGGCGGAATCCCGCATGCGGGCGACGCGCGAGGCCAGCGCCGGGACGAAGGTGAACGCCACGAAGAGGCTGGCGATGATCGAGAAGCCCACGGCGAACGTGAGCGGCAGGTAGTAGACCCGCAACTCCCCTTGCAGGAAGAGGAAGGGGACGAGCACGATCGCGGTCGTCAGCGTCGCGGCGAGCACCGGCAGGACGACCTGGCGCGCCCCGCGGCTCGCGGCATCGGATGGGCCCGCCCCGCCCCGGCGGTGACGCTCCACGTTCTCGAGCACGACGATGCCGTTGTCCACGACGAGGCCGAACCCCCACGCGAGTCCCCACAGCGTGAGCAGGTTGAGCGAGAAGCCGCCCATGTAGAGGAAGTTCACCGCGGTCAGGACGCTGAATCCGATCGTCGCGAACACGACGAGGACGGCGCCGAGCGACCGCAGGAAGAGCGTGAGGACGATGAAGATCACGATAGCGGCGGCGATGGCGCGGAGCCGGAGTTCCGTGAGCTGCTCGCGGATGTTCTCGCTCTGATCCAGCAGCAACTCGAGCCCCACGCCCGCCGGCAACGTCGAACCCAGTTCGGTCATCGCGGCCTTCACGTCGTCCGCGACCTGGATCACGTTCGTGCCTGACTGGCGGAAGACGCTGATCGAGATCGTGGGCTGCGAGTCGATGCGCCAGAAGAACATCGGGTCTTCCGTCTGGTCGCGCACCTGCCCCAGATCGCCCACGCGGACGGGCCCATCCGGCCGCGAGAGGACGATCATGTCTGCGATGTCGGACACCTCGAGCGCCCGGGTGCGCACGGCGATGGCGAACTGCCGCCCATCGAGTTCGACCGATCCGGGGGCCCTCGGCTGGGAAAGCTCGGAGATCCGGCGGCTGACCTCCTCCGGCCGCAGCCCGAGCGCCTCCAGGCGGCCCCGGTCGAGCTCGACCGCGATCTCGCGGCGCTCCGCTCCCCGGACGTCCACCGCGGACACGCCCGGCAGCCCCCGCACGAAGGGTGCGATCTCCTCCTCGGCGATCTCTCCCAGGCGCGCGAACGTGTACGGGCCGGTGAGCGAGAAGCTGAGGAGCCGCTCATCTTCCTCGGCGAATTCCTGCGGGACGTACTCGGAAAGGTCGAGCACCACGCCCTCGGGCAACTCGTCCCGGATCGAATTGATCCGCTCGCTCAGCTCGAGGCGGGCGAACTCCATGCGCGTCTCGCGCTCGAAGTCGACGTCGATGCGGGCGTTCGACCCCGTCCCCTGCTGATCGGCGAAGGACTCGGAGACGACCTTCTCCACGCCGCCGACCTGCTGAATGACGGTCTCGAGCGGCGCGGTCACGAACGCTTCCAGCGCCTCGGGCGAGGCTCCGTTCCAGGCGGCCGTGACCGTGAGACTGGGGAACTCGACCTCGGGCAGGTCCTCGACCGGGATGAGGCGGAAGCTTGTCACGCCGAGCGCGAAGAGCGCGATGTAGATCGCAGCGGTCGCCACCGGCCGGCGGATGGCCAGATCGATCATGGGTCCACACTCCCTCGCGCCATGCCCGGAGCGGCAGGCCCGGAGCGGCCGCCGAGGCCGTACCCCGGCGTCGGCCGGAGCCCGGACGGATCGCGGCGCTCGGGCCGCGGGCCCGGATCGGGCCCCACGGACACCGAGGGCTCGACCAGGACCGAATATACGACCGGCACGACGATCAGCGTGAGGAAGGTCGCGGAGATGAGTCCGCCGATCACCACGACGGCGAGCGGGGCACGGAGGTCGGCCCCGGCCCCCAGCCCGGCGGCGAGCGGGAGCAGCCCGACCACGGTCGTGATCGTCGTCATCACGATCGGGCGGAGCCGCAGCCGGCCCGCTTCAAGGATCGCCGCCCGCTTCGCCAGCCCGGCCCGTCTCCGCTGGTTGATGAAGTCGACCTTCACGATCGCGTCGTTGACGACGATGCCGATGAGGATCACGAACCCGATGCCGCTCATCGCGTTGAGGCCGTCCCCGGCGATCCAGAGTGCGGCCACCGCCCCGATCGCCGCCAGCGGCACCGCGGTGAGGACGACGAGCGGTTGCACGAGCGACTCGAACTGCGCGGCCATGATCAGGAAGACGAGGGCCAGGGCCAGGCCGAACGCGAAGGTGAGCGAGCGGAAGCTGTCCTGCATCTCCTCGTTCTCGCCGCCGACCCGCACGGTCGTGAGCGCCGGCCGCGGGATGTCCGCGATCGCCGCCTCCACCTCACGGACGGCCGTCCGGAGCCCGCCCTCGGCCACGTCCGCGAGCACCTGGATCGTGCGGTTCTGATCCTCGCGCCGGATTTCGACCGGACCGAACCCCTGCCGGACCGTCACGAGTTCCCCGATCGGCACGCCCTGTAGCCGAAGCGCGAGCACCCTCTCCAGTTCCCGCCGGGCCGTCTCCGGAATGGTGACCCGGATGTCGACCTTGTCGGCGAACACGGAGTACGCGTTGTTCGTCTGCGACCCCCGCAGATAATCCTCGATCGCCGTCGCGACCGACGTCACGGTGATCTGGTGGCGGGCCGCCACCTCCCGATTGACCTCGATGACGAGTTCCGGCTGCGTCCGGAGGAAGTCCAGCCGGACATCGGCGAGCGACGGGACGCCCTCGAGCCGGGTCTCGATCGCCTCGGCGACCGGCACGAGTTCCTCCAGTTCCCCGCTCTGCACCTTCACCGCGAGGTCGGCCTCCCCGATCGCCAGCGCCCTGCCGAGCGAAGTGGCCCGCCCGGTCTCGATCGTCACGAAAGCCGCATCCACGCCGCTTCCCGGGAGCAGTGCGCGCAGTTCGGCGATCGCTTCGCTCGTCGGCCGGGACGACCCGGCGAGTTGGACGTCGAGCGCCGCGTTGTTGAGTCCGGTCAGGTCGCGCGCCGCGAGTTCGCTGCCCCGGCTGCGGCCCACCCGGGTGAAGATGCCCGAGACATCCGCCATGTCGAGCAGGAGCCGTTCCACTTCTCCGGCCGCCTCATCCGTCGTCCGGATCGGCGTCCCCTGGGGGAGGTTGAGTTCGACCCAGAACTGCTGCTCGTCCACGCGCGGCATGAGCCCCCGCGGGAGGGATCCGGCGAGCATGACGGCACCGGCCAGGGCGACAATCGCGATCGAGAGGACTTCCAGCCGGTGCGCGAGCGCCCACTCGAGCGTCCGCTCGTACCGGCCGGCGAAACGGAGAAACGCGCGTTCGAAGGCCCGCAGGAAGGGGCCGAAGAGCAGGCCCAGGATCCTGCCGCCGCCGGTCGCCACATCGACGCCCGTGAGCTTGACCGAGCGCCCCACGTAAGCGACCCCGCCCCCGACGCCTCGCACGCCCGCGGCGGCGCCCGCCCGCACGGCCCGTCCGACCCGGCGCACTCGCCCCGGACGGTCGGTTTCCGGCGCGACGGGCTGCCCCGACGGGGACGTCTCGCCGTCGAAGCCCGCGGCCTCGGCTCCGCGCCTCCCCCGGGCCACCTGCGCGGCGAGCACCGGGAGCAGCGTGAGCGCGACGAGCAGCGAGGCGAGGAGGGAGAACGTCACCGCGAGCGAAAGATCGCCGAAGAGCGCGCCCGCCACGCCCTCCACGTACAGCACCGGACCGAAGACGGCGATCGTCGTGAGCGTGGACGCGGTGATCGCCGCCGCCACCTCCCGGGCACCCCGCCCGGCCGACTGCCGCGCGCTCCCACCCGATTCCTCGCGGTGCCGGAAGATGTTCTCGAGCACGACGATGGAGTTGTCGACGAGCAGCCCGACCCCGAGCGCGAGGCCGCCGAGGGACATGATGTTGAGGCTGACGTCGAACGCGTAGCAGAGCGCGAAGGCCGCCATGACCGAGATCGGGATGGCAAGCCCGATCGCGAGCGGATACCTCGGATCGCGCAGGAAGAGGAAGAGGACGAGGAAGGCCAGCGCCCCGCCCAGCAGCAGGGCGGAGACGACGTTCGAGATCGCGTCCCGGATGAACGCCGCCTGGCTGGAGGCGATCTCGATCGAAATCTCCGAAAACTCCTCCCGCAGTTGATCCAGCGTCTCACGCACGCCGTCCGCCACGCGGACCGTGTTCGTCCCCGCCTCCTTGAACACCTGCAACCCGATCGCGGGCTCCCCGTTGAAGCGCGCGATCGTCTCGAGATCCGCGATCGTGTCGACCACGGTGGCGACGTCGGCCAGCCGCACGGGACGGGCCCCGACGCCCCGCGGCCGCGCGATGACGACGTCGAGCAGTTCATCGACCTCCCGGAACTGGCCCAGCGTGCGCAGGCTGTACTCGAACCGGCCCCGCTGGATCGTGCCGCCGGGCGCGTTGTAGTTCGCCTGGTCGAGCGCGTTCGAGATCTCGCTGAGCGAGACCTCGTGCACATCCAGGTATTCCGGGTCCACGATGACTCGGAGCTCCCGCTCGGGTCCGCCCGTGAGCCCCGCCAGCGAGACGCCGTCCAACTGCTCCAGGCGGCGCTTGAAGACGACTTCGGAGAGATCGCGCAGGTTCCGCAGGTCGGTCCCGCTCACCGCCAGCGTCATGATCGGATCGCTCGTCGGATCCGATCTCAGGATCGTGGGCCGCTCCGAGCCTTCCGGGAGCCTCTCCGTCAGATTGTCCAGCTTCTCTCGGGTGTGGAGGGTCGCGAACTCCATGTCCGTGCCCCAGGCGAACTGGAGTTGGACGAGCGATTGCCCCTCGCGCGATCGCGACGAGATGCCGCGCGCCCCCGGGATCGAGTACAACCGTTGTTCGATGGGCTCCGTGATGAAGCGCTCGACCTCCGCGGGCCCCGCATCCGAGTACGTCGTCCACACGGAGAGCGTCGGGAAGGCGACATCCGGCAGGAGGTCGATGGGCAGACGGAGGAACGACACCACCCCCAGCACGGCGATGCCCACATAGAGCATCGCCGTCGCCACCGGCCGCCGAAGCGAAACGTCGGGGAGCGCCAAGATCAGCCGCCTCGAATGCGGCGAAGGTTCGTCATGGGCTGCCGGGCCTGCCGTCCATGTATTCGGCCAGGTTCGACCAGGCGATTCGGTAGCTGTACCGGGTTTGGATTATCGAGTTTTCCGAGCGTTGCACCGCGCCAATCGCGTCTTGAAGCTCGAGGAAACTCGCTGTCCCGAGCCGATAGCGTGCCTGCTGCATGTCGAGGCGTTCGCGCGAAATCGCGTATTGCTGTTCCAGCAAATCAAGGGTTTCCGCATGCTCCTCGATGTCGGCGCCGAAGCGGCGGATGTCTCGTTCGATCTCCAGCCTTCGGCCCCGCAGGTCCTCCTCGGCCTGACGTCTGGCGGCCGACGCCCGCGCGTTCTGCACTTCTCGGTTGAACCCGTCAAAGAGGTTCCAGGATGCGGTGATACCGAAACGGCGATCCGTGTCACCAAGGTCAAACTGCCAGAAGGAATCCTCGGGACCGAAGTTTTGCCCGCGCCCCCAGCTGAACGAAACGCTGATGGTTGGCAGGTAGCTCAAGCGGGAGGACCACAACGACGCGGCAGCCGCTGCCCGCTCGGCGCGGAGAGCCAGGAGTTCGGGATCGGAGGTAACAGCCGTTTCCACGATGACGCCGATATTCGGCAGCCCGTCCGGCATCCCTTCGTCGCCCATGAGCACGAGACCCTCGCCGGCTTCCGGAGGGAGGCCCATCGAGACCACCAACTGCCTCAGGCCGTTTCGCAGCTGGTTTTCCTCGGACAGGAGCCTGATACGAGCTTCCAGCAGAAGCGATTGGGCAGCCAGCACATCAGTGCGCTCTACCGCAGCGATTTCGTAACGCCTGCGAGCGATATCGAGTTCGAACTCCCGGTCGGCGATCTGAGTTCGCGTGAGCTCCAGGAGTTCCTGGCGCTGTAGAGCTCCGAGGAATTCCCGCCTGACGGCAGCGATAACGTTGCGCTGCTGGTCGTCAAAGCGCCGCTCCGCTGCACGGAGGCTTGCCGCGGCCTGTGATAACCCGGCGAAACGCCGTCCTCCCTGCAGCACGGTCCAGCTCACGCCGAACCCCTGACTGCCACCCTGGCTCGAAGCCGTGAGGGTCTGCGGCAACGTCTCGGATAACCCCTCCTCGCCGACAAAGGTGGTCCTCGAGAAACTTGACCGGTTCAGGCCGGCGTCCACCCCAGCGGTCGGGAGGAACGCACCCCACGCCGCCAACCGGTCGGCGCCCGCTTGATCCGCCTGCGTCTGAGACATGCGCAACAGGGGACTCTCGCTCATGGCTATCCGGATGGCTCTCGTGATATCGAGGGTGTCCGGGAGCGTCGGCCCCTGTGCGGCCGCCGGGGCTCCGACCGCGAGACGGCCCACCGTCAACGCCGCCAGGGAAAGAAGCCGCCCACGCCGTACCGCCAGCTCCCTCACCGTGAGTTGCCCGAGGAGCCGGAGCCATTCGTAGTGCTGTCCGGGGGTGGGTCGGCCGCCATGGCGAGGTCGCTGTGATTCTCGATCCGCACCTGGGCGTCGTGCGTGATGGTTGCGTGACCGTCCACGAGGACGATCTCGCCGCCAGCGGGAACGAAGGTGTCATCGCCGTCCGGGTTGGGGATGATCTCGAACTGCGTGTCGTTCTCGAGGCCGAGCGTGACGTATTCCCACTGAGCTCTCCCGGTCTCCGAGCCGGGAGCGCCCGGCTCGAAGACGAAGATGACCTGACGCCGGCTCCGCTCCACGACCGCCTCCTTCGGGACGAACGTCCGGTCCTCGAGCTGGCGGCCCGCGATCCGCACGCTCCCCGGCATGCCCGGTACGATCCGCGCCTCGGGGTTCGACAACCGCACGGTGACTCGTGCGGTCAGTGTCTCGGGATCGATCAGCGGGTTCACGCTCGCGACGCGCCCCTGGAAGACTTCGCCGGGGAGCGCGGGAAAGGTGGCCGTCGCCTGTCTCTCCACCTCCACAAGCGGGAGCTCGGAATGGAGAACTTCGGCGTCGATGTCGATCTCCGAGAGGTCGACGACGGTCGCGATCGAGTCCCCCGCTCGGACGCGGCTTCCGTGCGCCACGCCGAGGTTCGCGACAAGACCGGAAAAGGGCGCCACGATCCGGGTCTTCTCGAGTTCGTAACGCGCTTCCGCGAGTGCTGCCTCCTGATCGGGGAGGTTGACCCGGATGCGGGCCTGCTCCGCGCGGGCCATGCGGACCGAGTCCGGCAGCTCCTGGTCGAAGAGGACGCGGTCCAGGTACTCCGCCTCCGCTCGTTCGACGCCCGCCTCGGCCCTCTGCGCCCGGAGTTCGTAGAGGGTGGGGTCGATCCGTGCGAGCAATTGGCCCGCCCTGACGAGCCCGCCCTCCTGCACCGGCACGGCGGTCACTGCTCCCTCGACCTCCGAGTGGAGGGGAGCCTGCCGGAGGGAAGCGGCGTGACCGCTCGCCGTGACCCAGAGCACGAAGGTATCGCGCTGGATGACGGCCCCTTCGACGGGAAGGAAGATGTCCGTGGCGAAAGCGGCCGCCGAAGCCGTTCCCCGCACCGCCTCGGCCACGGAGTCGGCCGCGGCGTCGCCGAAGCTCTGCGGCTCGTCCTCCCCGTCCTCGTTCAGCCGCATGAAGATGCCCACGACGGCCGCGCCCGCGACGAGCAGGACGATCAAGGTGACCCAATGACGTGCCTTCATAAGCCTCGCACCGCTGTGTTCCGTTCGCGTAGTACGACCAGTCCGAGTGGTCGCGGAAAGCCCAATCTATCGCAAGACGTCAACGACGTATCAACGGTCACGAATCGAGACTGTGACACGGGAACGTGCTCCGACCGTTGTATGGCCCGGAGACCCATCGCCTCACTCCGTGGGGAGCCTAGGCGCGGGAGGCGGCGGGGTCAACTAATCTATTAGTAGAAGGAAGCGAACGAGCGCGGCGAAAGGAGGGACACCGGTCTGCGGCGCGCTGACCCGGACGGCGGGAGGACGGCATCGCGCGATACCGCCCTCCCTGCAGGTCAGATCCAGTCCTTCTTGCGGAAGTCGGTCATGACCTCGGCGAGCTTCTCCATGTCCGACGGGAGGCCCATCGAGAGCCGGCTCCAGTCCGTCATGGGCGGGAAGGGGCGGCCGACGTTGAACCCGGCCTCGAACATGCGCTCGTTGTAGGTCGCGAGTTCGCCCTTGATCCGGTGCATGACGAAGTTCGTGTGGCTCGGCAGGACCTCGATGTCGAGCTGGCCGAGGGCGTCGTACATGATCGCCTTCGCCTCGTCGTTCGTCTTCACGCTCTTCGCGAAGAACTCGTCGTCGGCGAGCGAGGCGACGGCCGCCACGCCCGCGACGTGGTTGGGCGCGTTCCGCGTCGCGAACGGAAGGACCCGCTGCACGGTGGCTTCATGTGCGATCCCGTAGCCGAGCCGGATCCCGGCCATCGCGTACACCTTCGAGAAGGTGCGGGCGACGATCAGGTTCGGATGCTGCTCGATGAGCGGGACGAAGGTCTTGTAGCCGGGATCGTCCGCGAGTTCGAAGTACGCCTCGTCCACGAGGAAGAGGTGCTGTTCGCCCTCGTCACGGAGCCAATCCATGATCGGCCCGGTCGCGGTGAGCGTGCCGGTCGGGTTGTTCGGGTTGCAGAAGTAGATCACGCTCGGCGCGGATGACTTCGCGACCTCCTCGCGCATGCGGCCAATGTCGTGCGCGTAGTCGCTCGTGAGCGGAACCGTGACGTGGTCGTAGGCGAAGGGCTGCGAGTACCGGGGAACGTCCTCGTAGGTCGGTTCGGCGTAGATGAGGCGGCCTCCGGGCGCCGCCCAGGCCGCCGAGGCGATGCGCAGGATCTCGGTCGAGCCGGAGCCGAAGAAGAGCTGGCCGGGCTTGACGCCGAAGCGCGCGACGAGCGCCTCGCGCACGAGTTCGCCGGTCGCGCCGGGATAGCGGTTCGCCTCGTCGAGTCCATCGATGATCGCCTGCCGCGCCGACGGGGCGATGCCGAGCGGGTTCTCGTTCGAACTCAGCCGCACGGGACCGTTGTAGTCGCGTCCCGGACGGCGGGGGTTGAAGAGGGTGTCGAGGCCGCGCGCCGTCGTCGCGCCCGCGAGGGGTGCGGCGAGGGGTGCGGCGGCGATGCCGGCAACGCCAGCGCCCGTGAGTCCGGCTCGGAGAAACGCCCTTCGCTTCATGTGGCCTCCCTGAGGTTTCGAGGACGCCGCCGTCGCAGAGAGGCGGCGCCCGCCCGTGGCTGGGTGAAACATGGCCCGCACGATGCGGAACGTCCAGCGGGCCGGCCCACGCCGCGTTCAGCGCGGAGGCGGCGGGTCCCGCCGCGGGGGCGGCTCGTCCGGCGGCTCGCCGCGCGCGGCTCTTCGTTCCGTGACGAGGAGGCGGACACCGGAAATCGCCCCATCCATCAGCGAGTCGATCGCGGCCCGCAGTTCCTCCCCGCGGAGGTTCGCCAGCTCCTCCCGCACGTCCTCGGGGAGCCGCCGGATGAGCTGTGCGTGGCCGCGCTCCCGCCATTCGCGACGGCGTGGGTCGGCCTCGGTGCGCTCGGCATCCCGCGACGGCCCCTCTCCCTCCCCGAACGCGCCAGCCGCCGTGAGGAACGGGAGCGCGAAGGCGCTGTCGAGGGTCGCGGCTCGCTCGTAGTGCGCCTCGGCCTCTTCCGGGTTGCCGGCACGGTGCAGCGCGTTGCCCCGGTGAAAGGCGGCGAGGGCCTCCAGATTCCGCGTGCCGAGGTGGCTGATGCGGGCGGCCTCGGGCGGCGGTGGCGTGCCGGAGAGGTTGGCGGCGAGCCGCACCGTCAGCGTGTCCACGAGTTCGAACACATCGTCGCCCCGCGCGAAGTCCGCCGAGGCGATGGTCCCGTTCTCGAGTTCGATCAGCTGGGCATCGATGCGCATGTCATCCGGCGACCCCGTCACGCTGCCCCAGAGCAGCAGGCGGGCGCCGCTCCCGCGCGCCACCGTCATCGCCAGAGCCTCCGGGATGTCTTCCTCCTCGGAGACGCCTCCCTCCATGAGGAGGTCGTAGAGACTTTGCCGACCGACGACGCGCAGACCGGGGAGTTGGGCCAGGTTCGTCGTGAGCAGGTCGGCCAAGCCCGAACCGAGCCACTCGAGTTCCGCGTCGGGCACGTTGTTCCGGAAGGGTAGCACCGCCAGCGAGTTGGGCCCCAGGTCGGGCACCGAACCCGCGAAACTCAGCGCCTCGCCGCTATTCGCCGCGCGGTCCGCGGCCGCGGCGGGCGCCGCCGTCTCCACGCTTCCGGCCTCCGCCGGAACGGCAGTCGCGATCCGGTAGGTGCCGATCGCGCCCAGCGAAGTCAGGGTGAGCAGGAGCCAGGCTTCGGCCCGGCGGATGCGCTGCGGGCCGCGTTCGCCGTGAAACCAGCCGATGACGAGAAAGGCGGGGAACCCGAGGATGGCGAGGAAGACGACCGTGTCGAGGATCTTCCTCGAGAACGCGTAGGTCCCGACGATGAAGTCGGTGATCTCCACGCCGAGCCAGGCCGCGCCCACGTACACGAGCGCGATCTGCACCATGCGCCGCTTCCGGATCTTCTCCAGGATCGACGCGCCGTTCCCCTCGCTGTTCATCATCATCCGCCCGTCCCGGTCTCCGGAGTCAACGCTCGTACCCGCTGAAGGCTATCGAGCCTGCGACACCGCCGGAGCGGCGAACGGTTGCCGATCCGGCGGGTCACGGGGGGCGTCAATGGCTAGCGGTCGTTCTCTCCATCGGGTTCATCCCAGAACCCGAAGCCTTCCTTTCGTACGACCTCGAGCGGGACCGTATGGGTTTCGTCACCGATCGTGATCGCCACGGTGTAGCTCCCCGGATCGGCCAGACCACCCC
>VXQX01000051.1 GCA_009838765.1 Gemmatimonadales bacterium | reverse complement strand
AAGGCGGAGGGGGCGCCAACCCGGTGCGTCCCCGCACCCTCGACGAGTAGTCCGCTCTCACAGCCGACCGCGAGGTGTAGAGGCGTGGTGCGTCGTCCCCGGAGGGACGTCAGCGGAGGCGTTCGAGGTGGGACGCGCTCTCGGACACGCCGGCTTCGACGCCGGCCACGCCGTACAGGTCGCGAGCCTCGAGCCAGAGTTGACGGGCCTGGTCGGGCTCGTTCTGCGCCTCGCACAGGATGGCCGCGGACCGCACGGCATTCGCGGCATCGAGCGGCGGGGCGGCCGGATCCGCCCGGTACACGGCCAGCGCTTCCGCATAACACTGTGCCGCCTTGTTGAATTCACCGAGCTCGCGAAGGACATCTCCCAGGTGACGCGCGGTGTGGGCCAGGATGAGCGGGTCGTCCCCCTGGCGGCAGAGGGGGACGGCTTCGAGGTAGAGAGCGACTGCCGCGTGCGCGTTCCCCCCGTCCCGCTCGACGTTCGCCTGTCCGTGGAGGGCGCGGGCGAGCGCGAGCGGGTCCTCCCCGAAGCGAGCGAGCCTGACGGCCGCCTTCATGTGCCGCATCGCCTCGTCCGGCCGGTCCTCCCGCCGCGCGGCCATCCCCCGCCGGATGAGCGACTCGACGGCGTCCCGGGGCCCGGTGCCGGTTTCCGGAGGAATGTCGGACATGGCGCCTACCCTCCCCGCGGGACGGGAGCCGAGGAGTGGCCGGTCAGGATCCGCCAGCCTCCGGGCTCGTGCGTCCAGATCAGCGTCACGGCTCCGCCGAAGCCGAAGGCGGACCCGTCGGCGCTTGTGAAGGTGCTCTCGAAGCGGGCGCGGACGTGGGCGAGTCCCGGCGCCAGCGCCACGACATCCGTATCCCGGTATTCCGTCCGGATGCGCGTCCCCGGAGGAAATGCGCCCAACGCGGCCCGGACATCCGCCGCGCTCCGATACTGGAGGGTGCCGTTCTCGTAGAAACGGAAGTTCGGGGATTCGGAGTAGAAGTCGCCGACGGCCTCCCAGTCCGCCGCCGTCCCGAGGTCTCGGAACTCCTGCATCGCCGCCGACACGCTATCGCGGATCGCCGCGGCGTGCACCTCCGTTAACGGCGCGGCGCCTGCCCCGCACCCAAGGCCTGCCGCCGCCGTGAGGCACAAGCAGAACTTCGTCACGTTCGTCATATTCCCTCGATCACCGTTGGGATCGATACGTTGACCTGTTCGCGTAGACGACCTGTACGCGTAAACGGCGGAAGTTCGCAACCCGTTTCAGGAGTTTGATGATGAGGATCTTGCCCAGTCTTCCCGTCCTCTTCGCCTTGGCGTCGGTCGGCGCCGCGCCTCCGCAGCTGGCCGCTCAGGAGGCGGAGGAGAAGGCCGGCCTCGACATCCCGCAGGGGTACATTCTGCCCGATGCGGCGGTGCAGGATCTCTTCGCGACCGACCCCAACTACGCGACGCTGGATCACGTGAGTCCGGACGGCGATCACTTCGTCGTGCCGCTCTCCACGGAGCTTTCGACGCTGGCCGAGGTGGGGGAAGAGACGCTGCGCCTCGGGATGCTGGAGATCCGGGCGCGCGCCGACCGCCCGTGGCACCTCGACATCTACGGCCTGTACGGCTTCCGCTTCTACTCGCTGAGCGGGCGCGCCTATACCGACGTGGACCTGCCGGATGGGATCTACGTGAGCGACTTCATGTGGTCGCCCGACGGCTCGCGGCTCGCCTTCCTCGCGCACCTCGAGGAGCGCACGGAGGTCTGGATCGCGGACACGAGCGACGGAAGCGTGACGCCCGCCGGCGACGCGCGGGTCATCGCGACGATCGGGACCTCGTCGCGCGGCCAGGGATCGGCGCCTTCGCGCATGCTGCAATGGACGCCGGCGGGCTCGGTCCTCACGCTGGCGGCCCCGGCGAACCGCGGATCCCCGCCGCCGGCTCCGGCGCTGCCCTCGGGCCCCACGATTCGTCACACGCGGGCGGATGCCACGCCGACGCGCACGATGCCCTTCCTGCTCGAGGACGAGCACGGCGCAGACCTGTTCGAGTATTACACGCGCAGCCAGATCGTGGAGTTGGCGCCCGGCCGACCCCCGCGGACCATCGGGGAGCCGGGCATGTACGAGTCGCTGTCGTCGAGTCCCGACGGGCGGCACGTGATCGCCACCCGCCTCACACGTCCCTTCTCCTACATCGCGAGCTACACCGGCTTCCCGCGCGTCACCGAGGTCATCGAGGTGGAGAGCGGCGACGTGCTCGCCACGCTGGAGGAACGCGAGCTGCGCGAAAGCGCGCGCGGCGGCGGACCGGGCGGGGGGCCGCGCGACTGGATGTGGCGTCCGGATGGGAGCGGAATCTCCTACCTGCAGCGCGCGGAAGCGGAGGCGGGTGAAGATGAGGCCGAGGAAGGGGAGGACGACCGCCCCGACCGCATCATGCTGCTGCGCGCCCCGTTCGGCGACAGCGACGCGGAGGTCGTGGCCACGAGCGATGACCGGATCTCGGGCGTCACCTACTCCGCGGACGGCCGTCACGCCTTCGCCGACGTGCGGCGGGATGGCGATGCCGCGCTCGTGCACTACGCGCTGGGGAGCGGCGACCCGGAGGGGCATGCCCTGGTTCCGTTGCACGACCCGGGCGATGCCGTCGAGTTGCCGGGCGACCTTCTCACGGCCCGCACCGGGAACGGGATCGAGTACGCCTGGATGTCTTCCGGCGGGACGAGTGCCTACCTGCGCGGCGACGGGTGGAAGGAGGACTTCCGGCCGCAGCCGTTCGTCGACCGGCTGTCGATCCCCGACGGGACTACCGAGCGCGTGTTCGAGGGGTCGCGGGACAGCTTCGACCAGCCGCTCGTGCCGCTCGACGCCGACATGGCGCGTCTCGTCGTGAGCCGGGAGGGGAAGAACACGTTCCCGGACAGCTACCTGTGGACCCGGGGCGGCGGGATGGAGAACCTGACGCGGAACGTGGATCCGTTCCCGCAACTCACCGCCGCGCGCCGCATCGACTTCGAGTTCACGCGCCGCGACGGGCTCGAGATTCAGGGGCGGGTGTCGCTCCCGGTCGATTACGTCGAAGGTACGCGGGTGCCCGCGGTCTTCTGGACTTATCCCCGCGAGTACCGGAGCGAGGACGACTTCGACAACGCGACGGTCCGCGCGCGCAACCACAACGCGTACACGAACCTGACCTGGCTGCGCTGGTCGGACATCTGGCTCACGCAGGGGTACGCGATCGTCTATCCCGACATCCCGATCGTGGGCGAGAATTACAACGACTACTACATCTCGAACATGGTCGACGGGATGTACGCCGCGATCCGCACGGTGGACGCGCTCGGCGTCGTCGACATGGACCGGATCGGCCACGGCGGCCACAGCTACGGCGCCTTCGCGACGGCGAACTTCCTCGCCCACACGCCCTTCTTCAAGGCGGGGATCGCGGGGGACGGCGCCTACAACCGCTCGCTCACGCCGATGGGGTTCCAGGCCGAGCCGCGCGACATCTGGGAGGCGCCCCACGTCTACATGGAGATGTCTCCGTTCTTCAAGGCGGACCAGATCAATACGCCGCTCCTCCTCTACCACGGGGCGGACGACAACAACTCGGGCACCTATCCCATCCAGTCGAGGCGCATGATCCAGGCGCTCACGGGACTCGGGAAGACGGCGGCGCTGTTCGAATATCCCTTCGAGTCGCACACGCCGCGGGCGATCGAGAACAACCTCGACATGTGGGCGCGCTGGATCGACTGGTTCGACCGCTACGTGAAGGGCGTCGGGGAAGACGGCGCGCGCACGACCACGGACTCGCCGTGAAGCGAGTCCGCGCCACCGCCGCGGCACTCCTCGTGGGTCTGGCCGCGGGCGTCGCCGCGGGGCTCGCGCTGGGCGGGGCGCGCGGAGCGGCCCCGGATGGGGGCGGCGAGGCTGCGGACCTCCTGCGGGGCATGGCGGATCGGCAGGGCCAGCGGCTCGGCCAGCTCGCTCAGGCCGCGGATGAGTCGGCCCGGCTGCTGCAGGAACTCGCGCTCGCCCGCTTCTATCGCCTGCAGGAGTACCGGCGTTTCGGGCTCGAGGGGCAGATCGTGACCTGGGTCGTCCCGGGCGCCGCCGCGGATGCGGCGGGTCCGCTGGCGGGTTCGCTGGCGGGCGCCGTGCGACTGCCGCAGCTGGCGGTGGATGCGGCGACCCGCGCGGAATGGCGCGCCGCTTCGGAGCGGCTCGCCTCGATCGGCGCCGAAGTGGACCCTACCGTGTTCTCGGCCTTCGAGGTGGTGCTCGAGTTCGTCGAGCGCCGGCCCTGGCCGGAGGGTTCGGGGCTCGCGGCGGCGGCCGCCTCGGGCTGGGCCGACGCGGCTACGGTCGAGAGTTGGCTGTCGCTGAACCGGGCCCTGGTCGGCCGCGCGGATGCCATCCTCTCCGGATTCTGAGCGTCTCTCCCGCGGCGTGATCGTTTTCGGATTCCGGGCCGCCCTTCAGAGGGCGAGTCGTCGCTTTCCTCCGCTCCCGGTCGCGCCCGCCGCCTGTGCGGTGCTGGCTGCGGCCGCCGCCTGTGGTCCGGCGGACTTTTCCGCTCCCGCGCAACCGACGGAGTGGACGGAGGCCCCGGGCGCCCGCTGGCGGCCCCTGGCGGTCGATGGCGGCGAGGCGGGCTTCACCTCCGTTCCCCCCTCGTGGTCCGGGGTCGATTTCGCCAATGCGCTCCAGGATTCGAGCTTCATCGAGAACCAGATGCGCGCCAACGGCTCCGGCGTGGCGGCGGGCGACGTGAACGGGGACGGCCGGCCGGACATCTACGTGGCCCGTCTCGAGGGCCCGAACGCCCTCTACCTCAACCTCGGGGACTGGCGGTTCCGTGAGACGGCCGCGGAGAGCGGAGTCGCCGCGGGGGACCGTTTCTCGACCGGTGCCACCCTCGCGGACGTGGATGGCGACGGCGATCTCGATCTCATCGTCACCTCCATCGAGGGTCCGAAGTCCCTCTTCCTGAACGACGGGACGGGCCGGTTCGCGGAGGCGCCGGAAGCGGGGCTGCTGGATTCGCGCGGGGGAATGTCGAGCGCGCTGGCCGACATCGATGGGGACGGGGACCTCGACCTCTACCTGACGCGCTACAAGAGCCGCTCCGTGCTGGACCTCTTTCCCGGAGACGAGGTCGCCTTCCCGAACACGGTGCGACGGGCGGGGCGGGAATTCGAGGTCGTGGAGCGCTTCGCCGACCACTACGAGCTGGCGTGGCGGGCCGACGGCGTCGTGCGGCTCGAGAAGGGAGAGGTCGATGAACTCTACCTGAACGAGTTCACCGAAGGCGAAGGCGACGCGGGCGGCGGCGGCGGCGAAAGCGGCGGCTTCCGGCACGTTCCGTTCTCCTCCGGCGCCTTCCTCGACGCCGGCGGCACGCCGCTGGAGGCCGCCCCGACCGAATGGGGGCTGGCGGCCCGCTTCGGGGATCTGGACGGGGACGGGGACCCGGACCTCTACGTCGCGAACGACCTGCACAGCCCCGACCGGCTGTGGGTCAACCGGGGGGACGGGACCTTCCGCCCGCCGCCGCCCCACGCGCTGCCCACGACGAGCGCCTCCTCCATGGCGGTGGACTTTTCGGACGTCGACCGGGACGGAGACGCGGACGTCTTCGTGCTCGACATGCTGGCCCGCGACTCGCGCGCGAGGAAGACGCAGGACCCGGTGTCGCGCGTGGAGCACACGCCGCCCGGCGAAGCCGCCGGGGCACAGCAGGTGAACCGCAACACGCTGCTCGCCAACCGCGGGGACGGCACGTGGGCCGAGATCGGGCGCCAGGCGGGCGTCGAGGCGTCCGGGTGGTCGTGGTCGGCGCTCTTCCTCGACGTGGACCTGGACGGGTTCGAGGACCTGCTCATCCCGAACGGCCACATCCGGGACCTCATGGATGCGGACACGCAGATCTCGATCCGGGAGGCGGGGCTCTCGGGCGAGCGCGAGTCCACGCTCCTGTATCGGCCGCTGCCGCTGCACAACGTGGCCTTCCGGAACCTGGGCGGGGCCGGGTTCGAGGAGGTGGGGCGCGCCTGGGGCGTGGCGCCGGAGCCGGACGTGTCGCACGGGGCGGCGCTGGCGGACTTCGACGGAGATGGGGATCTGGACGCGGTCGTGAACCGGCTGGGCAACCCGGCGCTGCTGTTGCGCAACGACGCCGCGGCCCCGCGGCTGGCCGTCCGGCTCCGGGGAGAGGCGCCGAACACGGCCGGGGTCGGGGCGACTGTGTGGCTGGAGGTCCCCGGACTCCCGCGCCAGACGAAGGAGGTCGCGGCGGGCGGCGGGTATCTCTCGGGTTCGGAGGCGCTCGTCTCGTTCGCGATGGGAGACGCCGCCGAGGGCACGCTGGGCGCGGACTGGCGCGGCGGCGGCCGGTCGGTGGTGCGCGTCGATGGCGCGAATCGGCTGTACGAAGTGTTCGAAACGGAGGCGTCGGAGGGCGCCGAGACGGGGACGCCCGCGCCGGCGCCGGCGCCCGCCCCAGGGTCGACTCCATGGTTCGAACTGGACGAGAGCTTCGGGCCGATCCACGACGAGCCGCCGTTCGCCGAGGTGGCGCGGCAGCCGCTCCTCCCGCTGCGTCTGTCCCGGATGGGGCCGAGCGTGGCGTGGCACGATCCGGACGGCGACGGGGACCCCGACCTGCTGCTGGGGTCGGGCGCCGGCGCGGCGCCGGTCCTGTTCCGGAACGACGAGGGGACGCTGGTCCGCGTGGCGCTGGCGGGGCCGCGGGCGCCCGTCGACCAGACCGCGGTGATTCCGCTTCCTGCGGGCGATACGGCCCGGGT
Organism: Gemmatimonadales bacterium; assembly: GCA_009838765.1. Classification (GTDB taxonomy): domain Bacteria; phylum Gemmatimonadota; class Gemmatimonadetes; order Palauibacterales; family Palauibacteraceae; genus Palauibacter; species Palauibacter ramosifaciens. The sequence goes on along the minus strand of VXQX01000051.1, from coordinate 89,071 downwards.
GCTGCTCGGCCTTTCGAGCTACGAAGCGCCGCCGGCGGAAGTGGCCCAGGTGCCGGCCGTCGTATCTGCCGAGTGGCCGGGGGAGGCGATGACGGGTGTGGCGGTGACCCCGGTCAACCGCGGCGTCGCACCGGGGTCGTCGGGGTCCGTGGGCCCGCTGGCCGTCGCCGACTACGACCTCGACGGACGGCTCGATCTCTTCGCGGGCTCACGGGTCATGCCGGGCGGTTATCCGCTCTCCGGCCCCTCCCGGGTCTTCCGCGGCCGACCGGGTGGCGGCTTCGAGGAGGACCGGCGGGACGTGGCGGTCTTCGAGCGCCTCGGCATGGTGACCGGGGCCGTGTTCACGGACTACGACGTGGACGGCGATCCGGACCTCGCCGTCTCCATCGAGTGGGGCCCCGTGCGGCTGCTCCGGAACGACCGGGGGCGGTTCACCGACGTCACGGAGGAGGTGGGACTCGGCGAGCACCCCGGGCGCTGGAACGGCGTGTCCGCGGGCGACTTCGACGGCGATGGGCGCCCGGACCTGGTGGCGGTCGCCTGGGGGGACAACACCGAGTACGGTCCGACGCCCGGGGCGCCGCTCGAACTCCATTTCGGCGACGTGGACCGCAACGGCACGCTCGACCTCGTGGAGGCGCAGCGGGACGAACGGATCGGCGCGACGGCGCCGCTGGCCGCGCTGGGCCGGCTCGCCGAGCACATCCCGCCCGTGGGCGGGCGCATGCCGACGCGTGCGGCCTATGCCGAGGCGGACGTCGCCGAGGCGCTCGGCGCGTGGCCGGAGGGTCGGCTGGAAGCGGGGGAACTGCGGCACATGGTGTTCCTCAACCGGGGCGACCGTTTCGAGGCGGCGCCGCTGCCGCGCGAGGCGCAGCAGGCCCCTTCGCTCGGAGTCCTGGTGGCGGACGCCAACGGAGACGGCCGCGAGGACCTGTTCCTGTCCCAGAACTTCTTCGCCACCGACGAGGACACGCCGCGCTACGACGCGGGGCGGGGGCTATGGCTCGAGGGCGACGGGCGCGGCGGGTTCCGCCCGGTCCCGGGACAGGAGTCGGGCGTCGCCGCCTACGGGGACCAGCGCGGCGCCGCGGCCGCGGACATCGACGGCGACGGCCGCCTCGATTTCGTGCTGGGGATCAACGGCGGCGCGGCGCGACTGTTTCGCGGCGCCGGAACCTCGCCCGGTCTGCGGGTTCGCGTCGCCGGGACCGCGGAGAACCGCCACGGAATCGGGGCCGTGCTGCGCGTGGTGTACGCCGACGGCCTCGGCCCCGCGCGCGAGGTAAGGGCCGGGTCCGGGACCGGCTCCCACGACGATCCGGTGCAGATCCTCGGCCTCTCGGGCGACCCCCTGGCGATCGAGGTCCGGTGGCCCGGAGGCGCCGTCGAGCGCGTCGAGGTCCCCGCCGGCGCACGCGAGGTCACCATCGGCCCACCGTGAACCGGGAATCGAACGCCGGGAGGAGTCTCAGCCGCTAAGGGCAGGGCCGGCGAGGGCGCGGAGGTCGGGATGATCCTCGGGATCGAGCTGGCGGAAATGGTGGCGGAGTTCGAGCGCCGCGTTGATCGCGGCCCGGAGGTGATCCTCGGCCGACCACGGTTCGCCTCCGAGGGCTCCTCTCAGCCAGCCTTCCACGTCGGACCAGCGCCAGAACCGGTACCGGTCGTGAGGACTGTTGAGGGGCGCCGGGAATCCGCCCGGTCCGCGCTTTCCGTTCACCCACACAGGCTTTGTCAGATCTTCCTGGGGAAGGTTTTCAGGGCGAGACCGGGTTGGTCAGCGGGGGATGGCGCGGCGCGCGAGCCAGCCGTCCAGGCTGAGGCGGTCGTCCTCGGACAGGAGGAGGACGATGACGAGCAGGAGCGTGCGCGGGATCACGTGCGCGCTGAAGACGTAGAGGGGTTCGGCGAGCAGGTGGCCGAAGGTGACGAGGATGAGGACCCCGCCCAACCCCAGCGCGGCGATCCGGCGCCGCCAGCCCGCCAGCATCAGCGCCCCGCAGACGAGTTCGATGAACGGGATCGCGACCCCGGCGGCCCACAGCGACCAGGCGGGGAGGAACGTGTCGGCGTAGGCCTCCACGAACAGGCCCCGCGCGTGCTGGACGGCTCCGAGTTCGAACACCTTCCAGAACCCGGCCATGAAGAAGATGAGGCCGAGGATCATCCGCGCCACGAACGCGGCCCAGCTCCTCGGTGCGAGCGCCGCTTTCGCCTTCAACTCCCGGTTCATGAGTCGAACCTATCCGGATTCGACCGGCCGGCGACGGAGCGAGGTCTAGCAGCCCGTGGCAAAAGCCCTGCTGCGTTCGATCCCCCCGGAGAGCGACTGGGCCGCGTACCTCGGCGAAGAGCGCCGACGGGTGGCGACGCTGCGCTGGTAACGCTCGGACCGGGTCGCCCTGCTCCCCGCCGCAGCCTAGTTCAGGCCCGCGGCTTCGATGCCCGCTTGCGCGCAGATGGCGTCGTTGGCACCGGTGTCGCCGCTGACCCCGATGCCGCCGATGTGCTGGTCGTCATCGGTCATGATCGGCAGCCCGCCCTCGAAGTAATTCATGCCGGGAACGAAGGCGGCGGCGGAGACGCCGTTGCCGAAGGCGATCTCGCCCCACTGCTGCGTCGACCGCGGGCTCAGGGCCGAGCTGCGGGCCTTGGCCATCGAGATGTCCTGTGACAGCAGCTGCGCGTCGTCCATCCGGTGGTAACCCTTCAGGTTGCCGTGGTTGTCCATGATGGCGATGTGCATGCGCCACCCCTCCTCCTCCGCCTTGGTCAGGCAGCCGTGAATCATGGTCATGGCGGCGGCGCTGGTGAGCATGGGACGGTCCTCGACCTGGGCGGCGGCGGGGATGGCCGTCAGCGCCGGGGCGACGAGACAGAGAATAACGAAACAGCGACGGGCACGCATCGATTTTCCTCCAGAGGTTGGTGTTGAAACAAGGATCGGCTACTGGTCGGTTCGTGGCGGAATCTCGGTGTTTCGCCCAAGCACCGATAGAGGATCGGTGTCAAGTCCAAGCGAGGATAGCCGGTCGACGCTCTCGGCTGGAAGACGGGCAGCCGTTAGTGAAACTCCGTGAAACTCTTCTGCGCGCCGCCCCGGACTGAGGTGGCCGGGCCGTCGCTGGCAAGCTCCTCCGTGCTCCTCAGCGGCGTGAGGGGAGGACGAGCTCGGGCGATTCTACGCCGAGACGCTTCGGCATGTGCGTCAGCGGCTGGGAGATCCCGAGGCTGGTGCGGTGATGGAGGTCCGTTGACGGAAGATGTCCCCCCTTGCATCCCACCCGTGATCCGCTAGGTTAGCCGACCCGATTTTCGGTCTTTATTCGGTTTTCTCGGGTTTGGAAAGGTCGCATGGACGCAGGTCGCGGGAGCCGGATGGCGCTCTGCCTCTGGTGGCCGGGGTTCGAACTGGAACTGGAGCGGGCCCGGACGCCGTCGCTCGCGGACCCGCCGCTCGCGCTGCCGACGGTGGGAGACCGCCGCCGCATCGAGATGGGGTGCGCGCTCGCGGCCTCCTTCGGAGTCGAGCCGGGGATGATCGTCTCGCAGGCGATCGCGCTCTGCCCCTCGCTCGTCCTCTGCGAACCGGATCCGGATTTCCACGACGCGGCGCGCGACCGGATCGCGGAAGTCCTCCGCGGCTGGAGTCCGGTCGTCGAACGGTCGGTGGATCGGGGGCGGTTCTTCGTGGGGGTCGACGGACTCGAACGCCTGTACGGCCCGCCGGAGCGTCAGATCGCGGGGCTCCGGGCGCGGCTCGAGGCGCTGTCGCCGTGGCTCGCGGCGAGCGCCCGGATCGGCTGTGCGCCGGGGAAATTCGCGGCCTGGGTCGCGGCGCGGTCCGCGGGGTCTGCCCGGTCGACGGGGTCGGCGGGCTCCGGTCGGCCGGGCGCGGCCGTCTGCGTGGCGCCGGCCGACCTCGCTGCGTTTCTGGCCCCGCAGCCGGTCGATGTGCTGCCGGTGTCGCCGCGCATGGTCGAGCGGCTGAAGCGGCTCGGGGTCGAGCGGCTGGCGGGGATCGTGCGCATGCCCGAGCCGGCGCTCGTGTCGCAGTTCGGGGCCGATGGGCGCCGGGCGCTCGCCTGGGCGCGGGGGACGCGCATCGATCGTGTGCGGCCGGAGGCGCCGGCCCGGCCGATTCGCGTCGCGCTCGACTTTCCGAGCCCGATCGGGCAGCTCGAACTGCTGCACGCCGCGCTCGACCGGCTCATCGGTCGCGCGCTCGAACATCCGCGGCGGCGAGGCAAGAGCGTCCGCGGTCTCAGGGTGTCGGCGAGCCTCGAGGACGGCGGCTCCTGGTCCATTCGCGCGGTTGCCCGGGAACCCACGAGCGAGCCCGAACGGCTCGGGGCGTTCCTCCGCTCGCGGATCGCGCTCGACCGGCCCCGGCGCGCGGTCGAGACGCTGCGGCTCGAACTCTTCCGCTTCGGGCCGGCGAGTGCGCAGACCGGGCTCTTCGACCCGAAGGAAGGCGCGGCCCGCGTCCTCGGTTCGCTGGAGACAAAGGATGGCGAACTGCTGCCTGCGTTCCGGCGCGCCGCGCGCGTGCTGCGGCTGCGGCTGGGCGCCGCCGCGCTGTTCCGGGTGCTCGAACTCGAGCCGAACTCCCGAATCCCCGAGCGCCGGCACGCGCTCATGGAGATTGCGTAGAGTGGCGAAGCCGTCCGCGGGGAAGCTGCGGCCGCTCAACCGGCCGCGTCCGGTGCGGGTCCGGCTCGGGGGCGCCGGGGTGCCCGTGAGCCTCGAGATCCGGGGGCGCTGGCGACGGATCGGCGACGTGTTCGACCAGTGGCGGATCGACGACGAGTGGTGGAGGGAACCAATCTCGCGCGTCTACTTCTCGATTCTGCTCGAGAACGGCGCCCACCTCACCGCGTACCACGATCTGATGCTGGATCGCTGGTTCCTGCAGCCGGAATAGCCGCCGTGGTCACCCCTTCGCGAAGCGTCGACTACGTCGAACTGCACGCGCACTCCGCCTACTCCTTTCTCGATGGGGCGTCGCGGCCCGAGGAACTCGCGGCGCGCGCGCTCGAACTGGGCTATCCCGCGCTCGCGCTCACCGACCACGACGGGCTGTACGGCTCGATGGAGTTCGCACAGTTCGCCCACGCCCACGGACTCCAGCCGATCACGGGCGCCGAACTCACCCTCGCCTCGCCGTTCGCCGCTGCCGAACGCACCGAAGGGCATGGAGGAAGGGCCGGAGACGTTCCCGCGGGAACGTCCGGAGGCCGCGCGCTGGCGGAACGAAGGGCGGAAACGGGTGGCTGCCACGTCACGGTGCTGGCGGAGAACGCGACGGGGTACGCGAACCTGTGCCGGCTCATCACCCGGGCGCACATGGAGAGTCCGCGCGGAGAACCCCGGCTCGACCTCGCCGCGCTCCTCGAGCGGTCCGAGGGGCTCATCCTCCTCAGCGGGTGCCGCCGGAGTCCCCTCCTCGCGGCGCTCGAACGGGGGACGGACGAGGCCGAGCGGCTGGCGGGCCGCCTGCGCGACGCCTTCGGTCCCGACAACCTCTTCGTCGAACTCCAGAACAACGCGGTCCACGGCGACCTCGCGCGCGGCCGGGCGCTGGGCGCGCTGGCCGACCGGCTTCGCATCCCGGTCGTGGCCACGGGCAACGTCCACTACCACGTCGCCGATCGGCACCGTCTCCAGGACGTCCTGGTCGCGATCCGGAACCGGACGACGGTCGACGATTCGCACGAACTCCGCCGCCCCAACGCCTGCTTCCACCTCGCCTCGCCCCGGGAGATGGCGTGGCGCTTCGCGTCGCGGCCCGACGCGCTCCGCAACACGCGCGCGATCGCCGAGCGCTGCCGGGCGTTCGATCTCACCGCCGACCTCGGCTACCGCTTCCCCGACTTCAAGGGGAGCGGCTTCGCCCCCGCCATGCGCGTCCTGCAACACGTCTGCCGCAGGGCGTTCGAGATCCGCTATCCCCCCGGCAGCAGGTACCGCCGCGAGGCCGAGGCGCGGCTCGCCACCGAACTCGCGCTCGTCGACCGGCACGACCTGGCCGGGTTCTTCCTCGTCTATCACGACATCCTCGAACTGGCCCGGGAGGTCGCACACCGCGTGCGGGGCGACTCGATGCCGCGCCAGCTGCTTCCGCCGGGGCGCGGACGCGGGTCCTCGGTCTCCTCCATCCTCTGTTACCTGATCGGACTCTCCCACGTCGACCCGGTACGGACGAACCTCTTCCTCGGCCGGTTCCTGAACGACGCCATGGAGAGCGTCCCGGACATCGACATCGACTTTGCGCGCGATATTCGGGAAGAACTGATCCTCGCCATCTACGAGCGCTACGGGTACGACCACGTCGGGCTCGTGTGCACCTTCCCCACCTACCGCACGCGCTCGATCGTACGCGAACTGGGCAAGGCGCTCAGTCTGCCTGCCGGCGACGTGGAGAAGCTGGCCAAGCTCGCCGAGCCGGGGGAGGACGGGTTCATGGCCGAACTCGAGCGCATCCCCGGCCTGGAAGCGCGCGTCAACTCGCGCATCTGGCGGGCCTTCGCAGAACTGGCCGGGGAGATCAAGGGGCTCCCGCGGCACATCTCCCAGCACGTGGGCGGGATGATCATTTCGAGCCGGCCGCTGGTGGAGATCGTCCCGCTAGAGCCCGCCGCGTGGGAGGGACGCGTCCTCTGCCAGTGGGACAAGGACTCCTGCGACGACGCGCGCTTCATCAAGATCGACTTTCTCGCGCTCGGGATGCTGTCGCTCGTCGAGGAGGCGGTGGAGAGGATTCATCTGCGTCATGGAGAGGTCCCCGACCTCTCCCGCATCGACTATGAGGATGAGGAGATCTACGACCGCATCTGTTCGGGAGACACGGTGGGGCTGTTCCAGGTCGAGAGCCGCGCGCAGATCCAGATGCTGCGGCGGGTGCGGCCCCGGAACCTGGCCGACCTCGCGGTGCAGGTCGCGATCGTGCGGCCGGGCCCGATCGTCGGCGGGGCGGTCAACCCCTACGTTCGGCGGCGCGAGAAGCTGCGCAACGACCCGAACTACGTCGTCCCCTACGACCATCCCCTGCTCGAGGAGGCGCTCGGCGAGACCCTGGGCGTGATCATCTTCCAGGACCAGGTGCTGCAGGTGTGCAAGGCGCTCGCGGGCTTCAGCGACGGCCAGGCCGAGGGGCTGCGGCGCGCCATGAGCCGCAAGCGCTCGCGAGAGGCGCTGCTGGGGTACTGGACGGCGTTCCGGGACGGCGCGGCGGCGAAGGGGGTCGACGGCTCCACCGCGAAGAAAGTGTTCGAGCAGGTCGTCGCGTTCTCGGAGTTCGGGTTCCCGAAGTCGCACGCGGTGGCGTTCGGGCTCCTCGCCTTCCAGTCCGCCTGGCTCCGCGACCGCTATCCGGCCGAGTACTACGTGGGGCTCTTCAACAACCAGCCGATGGGGTTCTACTCACTCGATGCGATCGGGCGCGACGCGCGCCGGCACGGGGTCGGCGTCCTGCTGCCGGATCTGAACGTCAGCCGGGTCGCCTGCACCGCCGAGGGAGACGATGTCCGCATCGGACTCGGCATGGTCCGCGACTGGGGTACGGAGGCGGCCGAACTCGTCGTGGACGAGCGCGAGCGCGGCGGACCGTTCGCGTCGCTGCCCGATTTTCTGCGCCGCACCCCGGTCGCGCTCAAGCGGGCTGCGATCGAGAACCTGATCTGGGTCGGCGGGCTCGACTCGCTGGGGATCGAACGCCGCGACCTGCTGTGGCAGACGGGGCTCTGGCTGGGGCCGGAGGCCGAAACGGAAGCGGAACGCCGCCGCCGCGAACTGGCGACGAGCGCCGCGGGACTGGGCGGAGACGCGCCGCCCCCCGTACGGGGCCGCCGAGGCGCCGGGCGCTCGGACCAGGGCCAGACCGAACTCGCGCTGGATGATCCCTACGCGGATCTTCGCTTCGCGGGCACGCACGACATGGAGAAGATGATCGCGGAGTACCGCATCCTCTCCCTCGCCGCCACGCTGCATCACCCGTTCGCGCTCGTGGGCGACCGCCTCCCTGAGCGCACCGTCTCCTCGGCCCGCTTCCCCGACCTTCCGAACCGGAGCGAGGTGCGGGTGGCCGGGATCGTCGTGGCCCGTCAGCGTCCGCATACGGCCAATGGCTACATCTTCATCCTCATGGAGGACGAATCCGGGCCCGTCAACGCGATCGTGAGGCCCGAGGTGTACCGGGAATGCCGCGCCGCGATCCGCCTCGAACCCTTCCTCTACATCGACGGCACGCTCCAGAAGGATGGCGCAACGTACAACGTGCTCGCCGAGGGGGTGTATCCCCTGCGCCTGAGCCCCGAACTCCGCCCGGGCAGCGACACGGTCCCGGGCGAGCCCGACCCCTTCACGTATCTGGAGGCGCTCAGACGCGACCCGCCCCCCACCATGAGCTGGGGCCGAGGCGGCGGCTGCTAGGTGCCCGGGGTGGCCTCGAGTGTTTCGAGCCAGCGGTAGCCGTAGGCTGGAACATCGGGTGATCCGGTCATGCCCTCGGGGAACATGTCGAACTTCTCGACGCGCAGGCGGTAGTCGACTTCGTGCCGGGGCTGGAAGCCCACGATCTCGCCGCGGTAGGGGGCGTCGTTGACGACCTTGCAGTACCCGGGATAGCCGTCGTCGCACTCGACCCGGTGGCGATCGATGGCGATCTCCTCCTCTGTGCCCGCCGCCCGGGTTCTCGAGACGACTTCACTCAGTACATACCGGCCGTCGGCGTACCGGTCGGCCTCGAGGACGTAGTGGTAGCCGGCTTCGTACTCGAAGTTCGTGATGATGTCGTCGTGGGGCGCGCCGTCCACCACCGGGCAGAAGTCGTCGCTCCGCGCGCACACCACCCGTGCAGGACCTACCGACAGGGTGGCCGGGGTGGAGGGCGCCAGGGTCTTCGCCAGTTGCTCCAGCAGGCGATACGCGTACCGGCCGGCATCCTGCGGCGGCTCGCTCCCGCCCCAGGGATCGTACTTGCCGATCCGCAGTCGGTAGTCGTAGCCGGCTTCGTATTCGAATCCCTCGATTCCGTCGTAGAACAACTCGCCGTTCACCACCATGCATGACTGAAGGCCCACGCCGTAACACTTGGCGAGGGTGGGGCCCACCGTCACATCCAGCGTCTCGAGGTATGCGGGCTCGCCCGGCCCCGAGGAATCGCCACAGCCGGCGACGACCAGGGCCGACAGTAGGAAGCAAGCGGAGCTGCTGGTGCGCATTGGAGCCCTCCTCGCATGATGGCTGCCACCCCCGGCGTCCCGCGTTGCATCGCGACCGGGCTCTGGCGGCTCGATCTGTAATGCTACCCATCAGCGGCTCGCGGGTTCTCCTCCGCGCATCCGCGCATCGAGAGGTTCGCACGGAAAGTCCAGGTCGGTCCGGCCCGGGGCCAGCCACCGGTGTATCATGTAAAGGAGGGCCGTATACCGTTGGGTACAGGGAGGCACCGGATGGATGGGCCACGACGCACCCTTGTCGCCGCCACCGTGGCGCACGCGGTCGTGGGCCTCGCGCCGCTCTCGGGGAGCCTTCCCGCCGCCGCGCAGTCCGCCGCCACGCAGTCCGAGGCCTCGCCGTCCGCACCGGCGGCGGTGGTGTGCGTGGGCAGCGAGCTGTCCACGCCGCGGACGCCGGATCCCGACCGCCGGTTCGGCTGGGAGGGCATCACCGTGGTCTACCGGTCCGACGTGGCCCTGGCCTACCGGGTCGGCGTCCCGCTCGAGGCGCGGCAGGGTGTGGAACGGGCGCTGCGCTCGGAGCTCGGCGACCACGCGGAAGCTTCGTGTGCCTGGTCGAACCGGGGGGACCGTCACGTCGCGATCGTCAGGTACACGTCATCGGTCCGTCTCGCCCCGACGTCGAATCCGGACGGCTCGGCGTTTCGGCGTGTCGCCGTGGGGTTCGGGGCGAGCGCGGAGGCGGCCGCGGCGAACGCGACGACCGGCAACGACCATTTCGCCAGGTATTACGACGGGGGCGGCTACGAAGTCGTCGCCCGGGAAAGCTGGGGCGCCGTGGAAGACGGCGCGGCGTCCGAAGCGGCAGACCGGCGTCCGGAAGAGGTGTTCGAAGTGTTCGGGACGTTCCGCGACTGCGCGTTCTGTCCGGAGATGGTCGTGGTGCCGCCGGGGACGTTCACGATGGGCTCGCCGGAGTCGGAGGAGTTCCGGGATGCCGTCGAGAGTCCGCAGCACTCGGTGACGATCGCGGCTCCGTTCGCCGTCGGGGTGTACGAGGTCACGTTCGCGGAGTGGGACGCGTGCGTGCGGATGGGAGGGTGCCGCTACACGCCGGCCGACCGGCACTGGGGCCGGGAGCGGCGCCCCGTGCTGTACGTGAGCTGGGAGGACGCGCAGGCCTACGTGTCATGGCTTTCAGGCCTGACGGGACGGCGGTATCGGCTCCTGAGCGAAGCGGAGTGGGAATACGTGGCGCGGGCCGGCACGGTGACGGCCCGGTACTGGGGGGAGGACGTATCGGACCTGTGCCGCTACGCGAATGGAGCCGGGGGCGGGCCGCGGGGGCGGTTGTTCAGGGGTCTCCGGTTCAGCCGCGGCTCCGGTAGCCAGGACGAAGCGCCGTGCAACGACGAGTACGGAGGCACGGCGCCGGTGGGGTCGTTCGCGCCGAACGCGTTCGGGCTGTACGACGTGCTGGGGAACGTGTCGGAATGGACGCAGGACTGCTGGAACGACAGCTACGCGGGTGCTCCGGCGGATGGGCGAGCCCGGGAATCGGGAGATTGCGACCGTCGCGTCCTCCGCGGCGGTTCATGGTTCATCGGCGCGTGGTTCCTCCGCTCCGCGAACCGGTTCAGGAATGTCCCCGACAGCCGGGACATGTACTACGGATTCCGCGTGGCCCGATCGCTCCCCTGAGGCTCTGCCGGTCCGCCCCCCCCCTGAATTCGGCGGCCCGCGACCCGTCCGTGTATCATGTTCCGCCATGGAGCGAGAACCGGCGCGCCGCGGCGAGCCCCGCATCGTGGACAAGCCCTGGGGGCGCGAGGTGTGGTACGCCCACACGGATCGCTATGCGGGGAAGATCCTCGAAGTCGAACGGGGACACACGCTCTCGCTGCAGAAGCATCTCGTGAAGCACGAGACGATGCTGCTCCAGTCCGGGCGCATGCGCTTCACGCTCAACGATGCGGTCTTCGAGTGGCTCCCGGGCGAAGTGGTCTCGATCCCTCCGGGTAACGTGCACCGCATGGAGGCGCTCGAGGACAGCGTCATCATCGAGGTGAGCACGCCGGAACTGGACGACCTGGTGCGCCTCGAGGACCGCTACGGACGCGTCACGGGCCGCTAGCCCAGCGCGTCGAGGAGCTCCTCGTGGGTCGGGTGTCGGCCGGTGGCGGCCTTCGAATAGATGAGCTTCCCCTCCGCCACGACCTCGAAGCGGCCATCGCCGGACGAGATCAGCTCGATCTCGACGTCCGCGAACCGATCTCCGAGGGTGGCCGCGAGACTGGCGGCCTGCGGTTCGTAGTCTCAAACGACGCAGTATTCGATGGATACTTCCATCCCTGTCGTCCCTTTCGTCGTCTCTTTTTCCGTTCCGGCGGCGTATCGCGCTGGCGCGCGGGGGCTCCGAATCGGAGTCCGGAACGTTCGCCGTTGAATCTGCGCGGTATACCGTTGACCCTGTGCGGTACAATGGGGTATCTACGGGCATGAAAAACAAGCCAGCGCAGCAGTCGGACCTCGGGCCCCTGATCCGCGAGATCGAATCGCGACTCCCGGAGGCGCCCGGCGAGGCCGTCCGCGGTCTCTCCCGCCGTCTCTTCAGCCGCGGCTACACCCACATCGCGGATGGGCGCCCGGTCCGCGCGCTGGCCGACGATGTCGCCGCCCTCTACCGCCTCCTGGCCGGCACCGCCGACGGCGAAATCGCGATCCGACTCGCCTGGGACGAGGACGATCCGTCACGCGGCGTGCTCCAGACGGTGATGGAGGACCGGCCCTTCATCGTCGACACGCTGCGCGAGTACCTCCACTCGACGGGGCTCGACATCCCGCACCTTCTCCACCCGGTCGTCGTCGTGGACCGGGACGCGTCCGGCCGCGTGATCGACATCCGCGACCACTCCGCCGACGGCACGCGGGTGTCGGTCGTCCACATGGTGCTCGACGATGCACACCATGCGGAGGTCCGGGAGACGCTGGAAGCCGAAGTGCGGCGGCGCCTCGATCTCGTGAGGGCCGTCACCGCGGACTTCTCCCCCATGATCGAGCGGGTGAAGACGCTCGTTGGCGAACTCGATGACAAGCGGAGGGAGACGCCGTGGCGCAGCACCGAGTTCGAGGAGATTCAGGACCTCCTCCGGTGGCTCGTGGATCCCGGTTTCGTCTTCCTCGGCTACCGCGCGTACCGCATCGAGACGGACGATGCCGGCCGCGACTGGATCCACGTCGACGAGGGAAGCGGGCTCGGGATCCTCAGGGACGACACCCGATCGAAGTACCACGAACCCAGGCCCCTGGACGAACTCCCCGCCTACCTCCGCGCCCGGGTGCTGGGCGGCCCGCTTCTCATCATCTCCAAGACCAACGCCCAGAGTCCGATTCGGCGAAACGTCCGCATGGACTACGTGGGGATCAAGCGTCTGCGCCCGGATGGGACGGTGCATGGCGAGCACCGGTTCCTCGGCCTGTTCACCGCGAAGGCGTTCTCGCAGGACGCCTCCTCCATCCCGATCCTGCGCCGCAAGCTGCGCGAGATCCTTCAGCTGGAGGCCGCGCCCCCCGGATCGCACGACTACAACGTCATCCTGGGGACGTTCAACTCGATGCCGAAGGAGGAGCTGTTCCTCGCCTCGGTAGAGGAGATCCGCTCGGTCATCGATGCGGTGATGGCGACCGGAGGCGGGGACGACGTGCGGGTCACGGCGCGTCCCGACCAGCTCGGCCGCGGCGTCCAGCTACTCGTCATCCTCCCCAAGACCCATTTCTCGGGGCAGGTGCGGAGACGGCTGCAGGCGGCGCTGATCGAGGCCTACCGGGGGACGCTCCTCAATTATCATCTCGCGCTCGGCCAGGGCGACCAGGCGCGTCTCCACTTCTACCTGGCCCACGACCCGGACGAGGTAGGGTCGGTGGATCTCGACGCCGTCCAGGCCCAGGTCCGCTCGATCGTCCGCACCTGGGAGGAACGCCTCGAGGACGCGCTCGATGCCGTCCACGGGCCCACGCGCGGCCACGAACTCGCCACGCACGTCGTGCGTTTCTCGACCGGCTATCAGGCCGCGATGGACATCGACACCGCGGTCGAGGATGTGGCCTGTCTCGCGCGGCTGGCCGAGACGGGCGAGAGCCAGGTGCTGCTCAAACGGTCTCCGGGCGAGGGGGAGGGGCGGCACTATCAGCTGCGACTCTACGCCCGAAAGGGTCACTACGTCCTGAGCGACGTGATCCCCACGCTCGAGAACCTGGGGCTCCGGGTGCTCGACTCGCTCCGCTTCACGATCCAGCTCAGGGACGAGACGCCCGACGCCACCGAAGAGACGTTCGCGGCGCGCGTCCAATCCTTTGAAGCCGAGGCGAGGCGCGCCGGCGAGCTCGACATCGCGGCGGCGCAGGACCGGATCGGCGACATGCTGCGGGCGATCCGGGCGGGGCTGGCGGAAGATGACCGGCTGAACGAACTCATCGTGACCGCCGGTCTCACATGGCGGGAGGTATCGGTCCTCCGGGCTTACGCGGGCTACGCCTTCCGCATCGGCGCCGTCGCCGCTCCCACGGGCGGCCAGTTTCCGCTCACGGCGTACCCCGACATCGCACGCTGCATCTTCCGGGCCTTCGAGGCGCGCTTCGATCCGGAGGCCCGGGAGGGGGCGGACGCCGCGATGCGTCGTCTGAAGCGCGAGTTCAACCGCGGGCTGGCTTCGGTGCGCGGGATCGAGGACGACCGGACGCTGCGGCGGATGATGGAACTCGTCCACGCGACCGTGCGCACGAACCACTACCGGGGCGAGTTGCGCCGGTCGCCTCTTCTCGCGCTCAAGATCTCGAGCCGCTCCGTCGACTTCATTCCGAAGCCGAAGCCGAAGCACGAGGTCTACCTGCGCGGCCCTCGCACGGAGGCCGCCCACCTGCGCATGGACGACGTGGCGCGGGGCGGGATCCGGTGGAGCGACCGCTACGGCGATTTCCGGGTGGAAGTGCTCGGGCTCGTGAAGACGCAGAGGGTGAAGAACGCCGTCATCGTGCCAGGCGGCGCGAAGGGCGCCTTCATCGTGAAGGGCCTGCCGGAAGATCGCGAGACGCGGCTTGCGGCGGGGCTGGACAGCTACCGGGACTTCATTCGCGGCCTGCTGGAAGTCTCGGACGATGTCGTCGATGGCGAGGTGACGCGACCCCGGGGGATGGTGATCCACGACGGACCCGACCCGTACCTCGTCGTCGCGGCGGACAAGGGGACGGCGAAGAACTCGGATACGGCCAACGAACTCGCGGCGGAAGCCGGCTTCTGGCTCGATGACGCCTTCGCCTCCGGCGGATCGCAGGGGTACGACCACAAGAAGGAGGGGATCACGGCGCGCGGTGCGTGGGAGTGCGTGAAGCGGCACTTCCGGGAAGCGGACATCGACTACGGGAACGAACCGTTCACGGCGGTCGGCATCGGGGACATGAGCGGCGACGTGTTCGGCAACGGGATGCTGCTCAGCAAGCAGATCCAGCTCGTCGCCGCCTTCGATCACCGCGACATCTTCCTCGACCCGAATCCGGAGCCGGAGGCGGCGTGGGAGGAACGGAAGCGGCTGTTCGATCTCCCGGCTTCGTCGTGGGCCGACTACGACGCCGAACTCCTGAGCGAGGGGGGCGGGGTCTACGACCGTACGGAGAAGCAGATCTCCCTGTCGCCGCAGATCCGCGAACGCCTCGCCATCGATCGCGAGGAGATGAACGGAAACGAGTTGATCCGCGCGATCCTGTCGGCGCCGGTCGACCTCCTGTGGAACGGCGGCATCGGCACGTACGTGAAGGCGAGCTCGGAACGTCACGCCGATGTCGGCGACCCGAGCGGCGATCCCACGCGGGTCGACGCGACGGCCATTCAGGCGCGGGTCGTGGGGGAGGGCGGCAATCTCGGTTTCACGCAGCGCGCGCGGGTGGAGTACGCGCTGCGCGGGGGGAGCATCAACACCGATGCGGTGGACAACTCCGCCGGGGTCGACATGTCCGACCACGAGGTGAACCTGAAGATCCTGCTGGGCGCCCCGCTGTCGCGCGGGGGGATCGACTACGAGGCGCGAAACGATCTGCTTCGCGAATGCACGAATGAGGTCGCGTGGAAGGTACTTCGCAACACGTACAGCCAGAGCCTCGCCATCAGCCTCGACTACATCCGGGCGCGGCGCGCGCCCGCGACGTTCCGCGATGTGATCCAGCGCTTCGAGCGGGAGGGGATCCTGGATCCGGCCCTCGAATACCTGCCGACGGGCGAGGAGCTGATCGAACGGGAGAACGTCGGGGCGCACCTCACCAGGCCGGAACTCGCCACCGTGATGGCCTACTCGAAGCTTCACCTGAAGCATGCGCTCACGGAATCCAGCGTGTCCCGCGATCCGGCCATGATGGAACTCGTGGAGGACTACTTCCCCTTCGGGGCGCTGAAGGAGGTCGAGACATCGGACCTCGAGGAGCACCGGCTGCGGCCGAACATCTCGAGCATGCTGCTGACGAACCGCTACGTGGACCGCATGGGCGCCACGAGCCATATCCGGCTCATGGAGGAGACCGGCCGCGCCGCGGCGACCGTCGCCCGCACCTGGTTCGTCGCGTCACGGATCGCCGACGCCGAGGATCTGTACGAGCGGCTGCGCGTCGCGGATGTCCGGATGCGGAGCGGGGCGCAGAACGAGTGCTACCTCGCGATGGCGGACGCGCTGACGCGTGCGACGCGATGGCTCCTGGAGCGGACTGACCCCGCGGAGCCGATCAGCGAGGCGATCGAGTGGCTGCACGAGCCCGTGCGGGCCGTACGCGAGGCCCTGCCGGAGCTGCTCACGGCCGAGCGACTGGAACGTTTCGAGTCCACCTGCTCGCTGCACGAGATGGACGGGCTCGATCAGGAGGGCGCGATGCGACTCACGACCTTCCGCTACGTGGACGAACTGCTGCCGATCGCCAGCCTCATCCGGGAAACCGGCGCCGCCACGCGCGAGGTCGGAGCGGTGTACTTCGGTCTCGCCGAGGAGATCGACTTTCCCTGGCTGCGGGGCCGCATCTACTCGCTGGCCGCGGACGATCCGTGGGATCAGAGGGCGGCGCGCATCCTCGTGACGCGACTCGAACTGGCGCGGTCGCGCATGGCGGCGCAGATCATCGCCCTCTCCGAGGCGTCAACGACCGAAGAGGCGATGCGAGCCTTCCGGCGCCGCAACGCGGTGGGGTTGAGCCGGATTCGGAATGTGATCGCCGACATCCGGAGCGCCGGGGCGGGGCTCCCCGGGCTCGTCGTGGCGGTGGACGCCCTCAACGACCCGGGGATCCTGGAACCCCCGGATCGCTGATCGGCTCGGCCAGCCGCAGGTTGGCCGACCGTTGAGGTTGGCTAGTAGTTGATGTACTGCTCGAGTTCCCACTCGGAGACGGACGCCACGTAGTCGCTCCACTCGGACTTCTTGCGGCTCACGAACTGCTCGAAGATGTGGTCGCCGAGCGCGTCCTTCATCACGTCGTTCGCCTCGAGTTCCTCCACCGCCTCGCCGAGGTTGGCGGGCAGCACCTCGAGCCCGATCTCCGCGCGCTGCTCGTCGGTCAGCTGCCACACGTTCGTGTCGAGCGGCGGCCCCGGATCGATCCGGTTCTCGATGCCGTCGAGGCCCGCGGCGAGCTGGACGGCCGTCGCCAGGTAGCCGTTGCAGGACGGGTCGGGCATGCGGAACTCAAGCCGCGTGCCGACGCCTCGCTGCTCCGGGATGCGGATCATCGGCGAGCGGTTCCGCTGCGACCAGGCGATGGAGATCGGGGCCTCGTAGCCGGGCACGAGCCGCTTGTAGCTGTTCACGATCGGGTTGGTGACCGCCGCGATGGCCCGCGCGTGCTTCTTCAGGCCGCCGATGTAGTGGAGCATGACCTCCGCCAGCTCGTAGTCGGCGTTCGCGTCGTGGAAGATGTTCTTCCCGTCCTTGAACAGCGACTGGTGCGTGTGCATGCCGGAGCCGTTCGCGCCGAAGATCGGCTTCGGCATGAACGTCGCGTGGAGCCCGTGCGCGTGCGCGACGTTCCGGACGATGAACTTGAAGGTCATGAGGTCGTCGGCGGTGCGCAGCGCCTCGCCGTACTTGTAGTCGATCTCGTGCTGGCCCTCGGCGACTTCGTGATGCGCGGCCTCGATATCGAGGCCCATCGCCTCCATGGCGGTGACCATCTCGCGTCGCGCCCGCTCGGCGAGGTCCGACGGCGTGAGGTCGAAGTACCCGCCATCGTCGTCGGTGACGAAATTGCAGCTGCCGTCCTCGTTCGTCTTGAAGAGGAAGAACTCGGCCTCGACGGCGGAGAACATCGTGTAGCCCATCGATTCGGCCCTGGCGACGACGCGCTTCAGCGCCGCGCGCGGACAGCCGCCGAACGGCTTGTTGTACGGGCGCCGCACGTCGCAGTACATCTGGGCCACCCGGGCGTCCGGGTTCCCCCACGGGAAGACCCGGAACGTGTCCAGATCGGGCCTGAGGAGCATGTCGCTCTCCTCGATGCGGACGTAGCCGCCGATCGACGATCCGTCGAACATGACCTTGGCGTCGAACCCGTCTTCGAGCTTGCTCGCCGGAACCTCGACGTTCTTCGCGAAGCCGTCGATGTCGATGAAGATGAGACGAAGGAAACGGACGTTCAGATCCTCGCAGAGCTTCAGGATCGCGTCCCGGTCGCCCGAGGCGACGGTGCTCCCGTAGTCTTCGTATCGAAGGTGCGAGGGGTGTTCGCTGGGTGCCGCAAAGACGGCGTCGGACATGGTGCGACCTCCGGGTCACTTGGGGGCGTACTAAGGGGGGGTTCGTACGTTCGGTTCCGCGGCTGGCGGTCGGGCACGACCCGCAATGTCGCGAGGCACTATGGGGAGCGGATCGGCCATCGTCAACCTTGCAGTCCGTGGCAAAGGCCCTGCTGCGTTCGAGCGGCGAATGCATCTCGCCTGAAACGCTGCGCTCCGCGTCGCTCCTCGGTCAAAAAGGGCGGCTATTCTCGCTCGTCGCTCCTTGTCAGGCGAGCGCCTCGCCGCTCTCGGTGCTGACGCAGGGTTCTGCCACGGACTGCGAGCCCGTGGCCGCTTCCATCAGCGGTCGCGCCAGCTCCACTGCCGGACGGTTCCGGGCGCCCGGGAGCATGCCACGGCGCCCGTGAAGCCTGCCCCGGGGAAGAGGTCCATCAGCCACCAGGGGCGCCCGTCGAGTTCTCCGCGAATCGTGTCGACGCGGCCCAGCGGACGCGACAGGCCGAGTCCGGCCGCCTTGAGGATCGCCTCCTTCCGGGCCCAGATCCGGAAGAACTCCGGCCTGGCCGCCGCGGTCTCCCAGTCGGACCGGCGGCGCCATTCCTCGGGGGAAAGGTGGTCGCGGGCGAGAGCCCCCGGGTAGCTGAGCGGCCGGATGCGTTCGATGTCGACGCCGATCTCGCCGAGCTGGCCCACTGCGCAGAGCGCGATTCCGCCCGAATGGCTGAGATTGAAGAAGAACGGGAGAGGGTCGCCGGCCCCGTCGCCCTCTCGCCCGGGCACCAGCCGGGGCTTTCCGTGCTTGCCGTACTCCAGCGCCAGCTCGCCGGGCGGGACGCGCAGATACCTGGAGAGGAGACGCCGCAGCGCGATGCGGGCGCGACGGAACCGGATGCGCGCCTTCGCGCTGACGAGTCGCTCGGCCCGGGCCCGCTCGTCCGGACTCAGGAGGGCGCGGCCGGCCTCGCCACGGGTGGAGAGATCGATTCTCCACACGTGCAGGCCGGACCCCGGTAGCCCCGGAGGGTGGGCGCGCGCGGGCCAGTCCACGCCGTTCAGAGGGCGGCGTACCAGTCGAGCGTGGACCGAAGGCCTTCGGAGAGCGTCCAGCGCGGTTCGTATCCCAGCTGTTCCCGGGCTTTCGAGACATCCGCATGGGAATGCCGCACGTCGCCGGTCCGGCGGCCCTCGTACACGGGTTCCGCGCCTCGCACGTCGGGCTGTTTCTCCGCGAGCCCCGACCGGATGAGGGCGAACAGCTCGTTCAGCGTCGTCGGATTCCCCGCGGCGACGTTGTAGACGCCGAGCGCCGTGTCCGCCCCCGTCGTGGCGGCGAGCAGATTCGCCTGTACCACGTTATCGATGTAGCAGTAGTCGCGGGTCGTCTCCCCGTCCCCAAAGATGCGGCACGGCTTGCCCGCAAGCATCCGCAGCGTCCAGCGCGGTATGACGGCGGCGTACGGCCCGTCCGGATCCTGCCTCTGGCCGAAGACGTTGAAATAACGGAGTCCGACGATCTCGATGCCGTAGCTCCGACGGTACATCTCCGCGTACAGCTCGTTGACGCGCTTCGTGGCCGCATACGGGGATGCCGGGTTCCCGATGCGGGCTTCCACCTTCGGGAGGCAGGGCGAGTCCCCGTACACCGAACTGGACGATGCGTAGACGAGGCGGGAGACGCCGGCGTCGCGGGCCGCGTCGAGCACGTTGATGAACCCCTCGACATTGCGGGCATACGCCTCCTGCGGCTCCTTGACCGACCGGGGCACCGAACCCAGCGCGGCCTGGTGCAGCACGATGTCGACATCGCGGCAGGCCTCGACGGCGGCGTCGACCTCGACGATGTCCCGCTCCACGAACCGGCAGCGACCCGCGGGGGCGCCCGCGGCCGCCACAGCGTCGTCGATGTTGCGGCGGTGTCCGGTCGAGAGATCGTCGAGCGCCACGACCTCCTGTCCCAGCGTCAGGAGCCGCTCGACGAGGTGGGATCCGATGAAGCCGGCGCCCCCCGTGACCAGCCATCGTCGAGGGGCTGCCGCGAGTTCTTCGCAGGCGAGATCATAGGCGGTTTTCACGCGCACCATGTTATGCTTGGAGCGGCGGAAGGCGGAACCCCTCCTTGAAACCTGCCCCCTGCCGGGGGGAGTATGGGGGGGACCGGCGAAGAAGTCCGGGGTGGATGCCGGCGACCGCGGAGTCGGAAGGGCGCGCCATGGCCGAAGAAGGCATGAACGAGATCCTGAGGAAGAAAATCTGGAGGAAGCTCCAGGCTCTCCCCGAGGACAAGCAGTACGAGGTCGTCGATTTCATCGACTATCTTTCATCGAAGTACGCGTCCCGGCCGGCGGCCGGCGCGGATCCGTTCCAGCACTTTGCCGAATCCGTCCACCGCGGGTTGCGGAGGACGCGGGCCTCGACGACCGCGGTCAAGGGAACGATGAAGGTGCTCGGCGCAGCCGACCGCGTCATCGACTCGTTCCGCGAAGCCGGGCGCGGATTCCTCGCCGAACTCGAAGCGGGCAACCCGGAACCGGAACCCCGGGAGGATCGTCCTCCGCCCGAGACGCGCGAGATCGTCGTCGACCCGTAGGACAACGCCGCCGCGGCGGTCGAGGCGCCGCCCGCTCGTTTGACGTCGCGCGGGCCGTCGCCTACGATGGCGCATGGAAGCTCCCGTGCCCCGCTCCAGCCGCGAAGCGCTCACCTTTGACGACGTTCTGCTCGCACCCGGGCACGCGCTCGTTCATCCGGCGGATGTCGACGTCTCCACCCGTCTGACCCGGCGCATCCGACTGCAGATTCCGCTGCTCTCCGCCGCCATGGACACGGTGACGGAGTACCGGATGGCCATCGCTCTCGCGCGCGAGGGCGGGATCGGCATCATCCACAAGAACATGTCGGTCGAAGCCCAGGCCCAGCAGGTCGACCGGGTGAAGCGGTCCGAGAGCGGGATGATCCTGAACCCCGTCACGCTCGGACCCGACGCCACGCTGGGCGAGGCGCGCAGGCGAATGAGCGAGTTCTCGATCAGCGGGGTCCCGATCGTAGGCGAGAACGGCGCGCTCGTCGGGATCCTGACCAACCGCGACCTCGTCTTCGAGACCGACCTCTCGCGGCCGGTGCGCGATGTGATGACGAGCGAGAACCTCGTGACGGCGCCCGCCGGGACTTCGCTCGAGGAGGCCGAGGAGATTCTCCGCCGCCACAAGATCGAGAAACTCCCCGTCGTGGGGGAGGACGGACGGCTCGCCGGGCTCATCACGGTCAAGGACATCTTCAAGCGGCGCCAGTTTCCCAACGCGACGAAGGATGGCCACGGACGGCTCCGGGTGGGGGCGGCCGTAGGGGCGAGCCGGAATGAACTCGGGCGGGCGCGGGCACTCGCGGAGGCCGGAGTGGACGTCATCGTCGTCGACACCGCGCACGGACACTCGGAGGGCGTCCTCGAGGCCGTCTCCCGGGTGCGGAACGCGCTGCCCGACATCGATCTCATCGCCGGCAACGTTGCGACCCGCGAGGGGGCGGCGGCGCTCGTCGAGCGGGGCGTGGATGCGGTCAAGGTCGGCGTGGGGCCGGGATCGATCTGCACGACGCGCGTCGTCACCGGTGTCGGCGTGCCTCAGGTGACGGCGATCGAGGACAGCGTGGCCGGTGCGGAGGGTCGGGTGCCGGTGATCGGTGACGGCGGCATCAAGTATTCCGGCGACCTCGTGAAGGCGATCGCCGCGGGAGCGGAGACGTGCATGCTCGGGTCGATGTTCGCGGGCACCGACGAGAGCCCCGGGGAGACCTTCCTCCTCGAGGGCCGGCGGTTCAAGGTGATCCGCGGCATGGGCTCGCTCGCGGCCATGCAGGCCGGCTCGGCGGACCGGTACTTCCAGGAGGGATCGGCTGCCCGGAAGCTGGTCCCCGAGGGGATCGAAGGCCGGGTGCCCTACAAGGGGCCGGTGGCGGACAGCGTGTTCCAGCTCGTCGGCGGTCTTCGCAGCGGCATGGGCTATTGCGGCACCCCCACCATCGACGAACTCCGCCGCGATGCCCGCTTCCTGCGCATCACTTCCGGCGGACTTCGCGAATCCCATCCGCACGATGTCATAATCACGCGCGAAGCCCCCAACTACCACGTCTAGCAGCCCCACATCCCGTTCGGTACCATGTATTCGCCTGTTGTCCGGTCCTGCTTCCGGAGCGGCGCCCTGGTGGGGCGGAGGGGCCTGGGGGGTGCAAGTACCGAAGTTGTGGCGCCGAGAGGGGGGTCTGCCGCCCTATGACCAATCGATCTTCGAGAACCCGCTCCCGCGCGCGCTTTCAGTGGGCCGGCCCGGTGCTCGCGGCGCTCGTGCTGCACGGCTGCGCGTTCACGCAGCGCACACCCGCCGCGGGCCCGGCCCGGGAGGCCGTGGATGTCGAGGCGGGAGCGCTGGAGGCCGAAGGGGCGGACTCGCCCGCAGCGATCCCGGAACCGGGCGCTGCCGCCGCGCGGGCGCCGGACGACGAGTTGATGCCCGAGGACCCGGCCGTGCCGCATCCGGTGGACGAAACAGGCGCCGGCCCGACCGCGGCGGAGATCGACCGGGCCGTCCGCGAGATGCTGGACGGCGACCCGCTGGGGCTGGTCCACGAAGGGGAGGATCCGCGCGTCTTCAGGCTCGAGATGAACGAACGCGTCCAATCGTGGGTCCACTACTTCCAGACCGTCATCGGCGAGCGCTTCGCGACCTACCTCGGCCGCAAGACCCGCTACGAGCCCATGATTCGCCGGAAGCTCCGCGAGGCGGGGCTGCCGCAGGACCTGATCTACCTCGCGCTCATCGAGAGCGGGATGAACCCGAACGCGTACAGCCACGCGAGCGCGGTGGGTCTGTGGCAGTTCATCGCGGGTACGGGACGCCAGTACGGTCTCGAAATCTCCTACTGGATCGACGAACGGAGGGATCCGGAGAAGGCGACGGACGCCGCGGTCCGACACCTGAAGGATCTCTACGAGGAGTTCGGTTCCTGGTACCTCGCGGCGGCGGGCTACAACGGAGGGCCGAACCGGGTCCGACGCGGGCTTCGCACCGTGCCGGGCGCGACGTTCTGGGATCTCGCCGACCGCCGTCTTCTGCGGCGCGAGACGCGGGACTACGTGCCGAAGATCATCGCGGCGGCCATGATCGGACACGATCCGGCGCGCTATGGGTTCCCGGATCCGGAGCGGGAGACGATCCCGGAGTACGCGAAGGTGCGCGTGCCCGACGCGACGAGCTTCGATGTCCTGGCCGAGGCCTCCGGGACCGACGAGGCGACGATCAACCTCCTGAACCCCGAGTTTCCGCGCGACGTGACCCCGCCGCACCGCGAGGTCGAGGTGCGAGTTCCGGTCGAGGGGGCCGCCCGGTTCGCGGCGCGGTATGCGGCCGTGCCGGCGGGTGAGCGCGTGACGTGGACGTTCCACACGGTGCAGCGCGGTCACACGCTGGGGTGGATCGGACAGCAGTACGGGGTGTCGGTGGCGGCGCTGCGCGCGGCGAATGCCAACGTAAACCCGCGTCGTCTGCAGATCGGTCAGGAACTCGTGATTCCCCGGTCCGCGCGAGCCTCGCGCGCATCGATTGCACAGAGTTCGAATGTCCGGCCGATCGCCGCGCGGACGAATGCCGAGGGGACGACCGTCGTCACCGTGCAGCGCGGACAGACGCTCGACGTGATCGCGCAGCGATACGGGGTGTCGGTGGCGGCGTTGCGAGCCGCAAACGGCAACGTGAACCCGCGCCGCCTGCAGATCGGCCAGGAGTTGCTGGTTCCGAGAGCCGGCCGGCCGGCCGGAGCCGGGTCCGCGGGCGACGGCGTCGGACCCGTGACGATCGTGGTGCGGCCGGGCGACTCGCTATGGCTGATCGCCCGCCGACATTCGGTATCGACGCGCGAGATCATCGAGTGGAATCGCCTCTCCTCCACCCGGATCCACCCCGGCGATCGGCTTGAGATCCGGCGCTGAGCCTTCGCGCGGCGGGCCGGAGAGCGGGTAGAGGAGTGACCCACCCGGCTCCGCGGGCTCGCCGGCCCCCTGCGGCAGTCCGTTGCGCGTGTCGACGATGATCCGCGCCTCCTCGAGCACGAGGTCGTAGTCCACCTGCGGGTGATCCGTGATGACGACGGTCGCGTGGCTCGAGGCGAGCAACTCCGCCGTCAGGGGCTGCGACTCGAGGTCTCCGCCCTCCAGCGCCAGCCGCGGCACGAACGGATCGTGGTAGCAAACCTCGGAGCCCTGCCGGCCCAGAAGTTCGGCAACGTCGAGCGCCGGACTCTCGCGCACATCGCCCACGCCCGGCTTGTAGGCGACGCCCAGCAGCAGCACACGGCTGCCGTTCAGCGGCAGTCGATGCCGGTTGAGCGCCTGCGCGACGCGGTCCACGACATAGCGAGGCATCTCCGCGTTGACCTCGGCGGCGAGTTCGATGAAGCGGGTCCGGTACTGAAGCGTCCGCATCTTCCAGGCGAGGTATTGCGGGTCGATCGGGAGGCAGTGGCCGCCCAGGCCGGGGCCGGGTGTGAATCGCATGAAGCCATAGGGCTTCGTCGCCGCGGCCTCGACGACCTCGCCGATGTCGATCCCCAGACGGTCCGCGATGACCGCCATCTCGTTCACGAGACCGATGTTCACCGCGCGGAAGGTGTTCTCCAGCAGTTTCGTGAGTTCCGCGACCTCGGGCGACGAAACGCTCACGACCTCGTCGATGACCCGTTCATAGAGGCTGGCGGCGAGTTCGCGGCAGGAGGCGGTCAGTCCGCCCACGACCTTCGCCGTGTTCGTGAACGTGTAGGTGGGATTGCCCGGGTCGACGCGCTCGGGGCTGAAGGCGAGGAAGAACTCCTCCCCCGCGGTGAGTCCGCCCTGTTCGAGTTCCGGTTGCAGGAGTTCCCGGGTCGTGCCCGGCCAGGTGGTCGACTCGAGGACGATGAGCTGGCCGGCCCGGAGACCGTCCCGGATGTGCCCGAGGGCGTCGAGAATGTGGGAAACGTCTGGATCTCCGGTCTTTCCGAGCGGCGTGGGAACGCAGATGATGACGGCGTCCATCTCCGCGAGCCGGCCGAAGTCCGTTGTCGCATCGAGGTGCCCGCTCTCGACCACGGCGGCGACGGTCCGCGCCGGGACATCGCCGATGTGGGAGTCACCCCGCCTCACCCGCCGCACGACGCGCTCGTCGATGTCGAACCCCAGCGTCCGGAAGCCGGCCCCGGAGAACGCCGTGACGACGGGAAGACCGACATAGCCCAGCCCGAGTACGCCCACCCGGGCCGCGCCCGACTCGATCCTCCTCCGGAGCGCCTCTCTGTGGTTCAACGCGTCCCCCCGCATCTGCGTCACTCCGCGTCCGCCGCCCAGGTGCCCGATCGTCCGCCGCGCTTCTCGAGGAGTCGAATCGGCCCCAGCGCCATGCCCCGGTCGATCGCCTTGCACATGTCGTACAGGGCGAGCAGGCCGGCCGCGACGCCCGCCATCGCCTCCATCTCGACGCCCGTGCGCCACTCCGCCGAGGCCCGCACGCTGAGCCGGTAGGCGGGCGGCGTCTCCTCCGCATCGAGGTCGACATCGACCGCGTCGAGCGGGATCGGATGGCAGAGCGGAATGAGCGTGGACGCCGCCTTGGCCCCCTGGATCGCCGCGAGGCGGGCCACGGCGAGCACCTCTCCCTTCTCGATCTCGCCCCCCCGGATGGCATCGAGCGTCGCGCGGCGCATTCGGATCCGGCCCTCGGCCACGGCCACGCGTCGCGTGAGCGGCTTCTCACCAACGTCGACCATTCTCACCCGGCCGTCCGGGTCCAGATGTGTGAGTCCGTCCACGAAGCTGCCTCCCGTCACAGACTTCTCAGTACCCCCGCAAACTGCGGTGTTCCCGCCGTTCGGCCAGTGGAGCGGCCGGAGAAGGCGGCGCTCATCTCCTCGAGCAGGAGGGCCGTCGTCGCCTGCGGATTCAGGTTGCGTCCCACCCCTTCCACCGCCGCATCGACGGCCCCGAGGGCTTCGAGGACCGCTCCCTCCGCAGGGCCTCCGGCCGCTCCTCGGGCGTCCCGGCCTTCCGCTCCGCCGGACTGCTTCGCGCGCTCCGGATCGAGTGCCGCGTCCTCGGCTCCCGCGGCGACGCAGAGCATGTCCCGCAGCCGGATGCGCAACGCCTCGAGCGCGGGCTCCAACTCGCCGCGGGCGCCTCGGGCCGAGTAGAGGGACGCGGTGCGGTAGCGCGCCAGCGGCGTGCCATCGAGCGCGGCGGCCAGCAGACCGTCCGCAGCGGCTTCCGATTCGCCGACTTCCGCATCGGCGAGCACGCGGGCCCGGTAGACGGCGCCGTCGGCCCGCCGTGCCACCCCCCGCGCGCGGTCCTCGTCGCCGACACCGAGGTGTTCCGCCACGTAGGCCGCCACGCGTTCAGTCGGCAGCGGCGCCACGCGGAGCGGCACCGTGCGGGACCGGATCGTCGGCAGAAGGGCGTCCGGCCGGCTGCTGGCAAGCACGATGTACGCGAACGGCGGCGGTTCCTCCAGGAGCTTGAGAAAGGCGTTCGCCGCCTCGGGGCTGGCGCTCTGCGGCACCATTCGTTCCGCGTCCTCGATCACGAACACAGAACTGCGCGCCATCGACGGACGCCGGGACGCCTGTTCCCGGATGTTCTCCACGGCGGCCACATAGAGCCCCGTGACCGCGTCCGCGTCCAGCCGCGCGTGGAGATCCTCCCGCAGCAGAGCGAGGCGTTCGTGGCGCTGCGCCTCGATGGCCTCTCGCAGCTTCGCCCGCGAGGCGGCCCGCTTCGGGCGCGGCATCGGAAAGTGAAGGTGAATGTCCGGGTGCTCCAGCCGCGCCGCCATGCGACAACTCCGGCACGCTTCGCAGGGTCCATCTCCGGTCTCGGCGGCCTCGCACTGGAGCGCGCGCGCGAGCCACAGGGCCAGCGAACGCTTGCCGACGCCCTCCGGGCCGTGAACGAGGAGCGACTGCGGCAGTCTCCGGCCCGCGACGGCGGCGGCCAGGCGCCGCAGGAGGTCTTCCTGGCCCCAGGGACGCGCGCCGTTCACGGGCGGCCCCTCAGCCACCGAACCGGATCCACCGCGCGGGGTCCCACCGCCCCCGGCTCGTAGATCTGGAACTCGATGTGCGGCCGAGTGGCGTCACCGCCCACGCGTCCGATCGGCTGTCCCTCGCCGACCGGCTGTCCCTCGCGCACCATGACGTCGCGGAGCTTCTGATAGGACGAGTAGAAGCCTCCTCCATGATCGAGAATCACCGTCTGTCCGGAGGCGCGCGCCGCCACGGAAGCGACGGTGCCGCGGTCCACGGCGTTCACGCGCGTGCCCAGCGGCGCCGCGATTCCGATCCCTTCGCGCGGGATCGTCGTGCGTCCTTCCCGCTCGGGTCCGAAGCGCCACAGGATCTCTCCCTCGACCGGCCAGGCCAGGCGCCCTAGGTCGCCGGTCGTCAGCGATGAGACCGACGCGGCGCCCGCCGCGCGTTCCGCCGAGCGGCGTCGTTCTTCCAGGTCCCCGATGAGCGCGCGCAGTTCGGCCTCTTCCGTTGCCAGCCGGGCCAGCGTCGACTGCGCCTCGTCGCGTCGGTCGGCGAAGCGGCGCAACCGCTCCTGCCGTTGCCCCTCCAGCCTCTCCAGCTCGTCGTATTCCCGGAGATGATCCGCACGTACGCCCGCGATGCGGTCGCCTTCCCGGCTCAACCTGCCGCGCTGGTCCGCGAGCCGGCCCTCGAGTCCCCTCACGTCCTCCAGGAGCATGCGGTCGAAGACGGCGACATCGCGGAGGTACCTGTAGCGATTGAGCAGGTCCGAGAACGACCGCGAGGAGAGGAGCACCTCGACGGCGCGGAGGGGGCCCCGCTTGTAGATGTCGCGGAGCCGCGCCCGCAGCACGACCCGGCGCGCCGTGAGTTCGTCGCGCGTGAGCAGCATCTCGCGCGTCATGGCCGTGAGCCGGTCGGAGAGCGCGAGCACCTGAACGTCGAACTCGGCCAGAAGGCTCGCCGAGGCGCCGATCTGGCGTTCGATGTTCACGAGTTGGGCCGAGTCGCCGCTGACCTGGCCGGCGATCCCCGCGAGTTCCCGACGCAGCCGCCGCCGTTCCTCGCGGATGAGCTCGAGCCGCGCCTGACTCTCGTCCAGGCGGCGCCTCACATCCGGCGACTGCTGCGCGCTCGCGCTCCCGGGCGCGGTCCACGCAGGGATCGTCGCGACGGCGACGCCCACGAGCGCAACGACCCAGGCCGTCCGCGCGCGGCTACGAGGGACCATAGGCCCGTCCCACTTCACGATGCACGGAGAAGGCGGCGGCGAGCAGGCCGAGAAGGGCGGCCCCGGCGACGCCGGCCACGGTCCACGGGTGCGGGAGCCACGCGAGAGATTCGACGGCCGCGAAACGCGCGGGAAAGACGACATACGCGAGTCGCGTGACCCCGAGCGCGAGCAGTCCGCCCGCGAACCCCGTCACCGCGCCCTCGAGCAGGAAGGGCCGCTGGATGTAGCCTTCCCGCGCCCCGACGATCTGCATGATCTCGATCTCTTCGCCGCGCGCGAGGACGGCCATGCGCACCGTCGTGACGATGAGAAGCACGGCGACCAGCGCGAACCCTCCGCCCAGGGCGAGGGCGATCGCCGCCGCCGCGCTCCGCAGGGCGAAGAGCCGCTCAACCCACTCATCCCCGAAGCGAGCCTCCTCGATGAACGGATACGCCGCGAGCGTGCCCGCGGTCTCGGACACCGTCTCGGGAGTGCGGAAACCCTCCCGCAGCCTGAGGTGAAACGAGGCTGGAAGCGGGTTCACCCTGAGTTCTCCGAAAACGTCTGAGAACTCCACGAGATCGCGCCGGGCCCGCTCCAGCGCCTCGTTCTTCGAGACGTAGCGCACGGATTCCACCGCCGGGAGCGCCTCCAACTCCCGCCGGGCGTCCCGCACCTGTTCCGGGCCGACGTCGTCGAGCAGGTAGCCGACGACCTCCATGCGGCGCTCCACGTCGCCGATCGCCCCGCCGACATTGTGCGCGACGAGTCCGAACAGACCGAGGATCACGAGGCTGAGCCCGACCGCTCCGATGGAGAGGGCGCACAGCAGAGGAGTGCGCCGGAAGCCGGCCAGCGCCTCCCGGACGGCTCTCATGCGGCGGAATCCCCTACGAGTCGTCCGCCCTGGAGCTCCAAGCGGCGGATCTCGCGATGCCGGCGCACGAAATCCGCGTCGTGCGTGGCCATGAGCACGGCCGTGCCGAGGTGGTTCAGCATCCGGAACAACTCGAACACCCCCCCGGCGGCGTCGGGATCGAGGTTGCCCGTGGGCTCGTCCGCGAGGAGGATGCGCGGTTCCGTGGCGAGGGCGCGCGCCACCGCGACGCGCTGCCGCTCGCCGCCGGACAGTTCCGAGGGTCTCGAGCTGGCGCGGGCGGCGAGACCCACCTGGCTCAACAGCCGCTGGACGCGTCCCGCGATCTCGCGCCGGGGCGTCCCGATGACCTCGAGCGCGAAGGCCACGTTTTCCGCGGCGGTCAGCCGTTCCAGCAGCTTGAAGTCCTGAAACACGAAACCCACGCGCCGCCGCAGCGCGGGGATGTCCCGGCGGCGGACCCGCCTCGAGTTGTAGCGCGAGACCTGCACCTCGCCTTCGGTCGGCCGCGTCTGGAAGTGAATCAGTTCGAGCACCGTCGACTTGCCCGCCCCCGACGGTCCCGTCAGGAAGGCGAACTCCCCCTTTCGGAGGCGGAACGAAACCCCCCTGAGCGCGTCTCCGGCGCGCGGGTAGGCCTTCGAGACGTCTCTCAGCGAGATCATGTCGCGACGGCCCGCGCCGCGCAGAACCGGGCGCAGAGGTCGATCGCGGCCCGCATCGCTCCCGGGTCCGCGACCCCGCGGCCCGCGATGTCCATGGCCGTGCCGTGATCCGGAGAGGTACGCGGGAAGGGAAGTCCGGCCGTCACGTTCACGCCTTCGTTCATCGCGATCGTCTTCAGCACCGCCAGGCCCACGTCGTGGTACGGCGTCACGACGAGATCGGCCTGCCCCGAGAGCGCCTTGAGGAAGACGGTGTCCCCGGGGAAGACGCCGAGGATGTCGAGCGCGCGGTCGGACGCGAGCCGGGCGAGCGCCGGCGCGAACACCTCGATCTCCTCGTCGCCGAACAGCCCGCCCTCGCCCGCGTGCGGATTGAGCCCCGCGAAGGCGACGCGGGGCCGCTCGATCCCCCACCAGGCGCGCAGAGCTTCGATCGCGATCCCGGACCTGCGCGCGAAGAGGTCCGCGTCGAGCACCGAGGGGACGTCGCGCAGGGGAAGATGCGCGGTGAGGAGCGCCAGGCGGAGGGAGCCGCCGAGAGGCGTGCGCTCGGCGGCCATCATCATCGTGACCTCGTGCGCTCCGGCCAACTCCTGGAGAAACTCCGTATGCCCCGGGTGCGCGTACCCCGCGGCCCGCAGGGCGGCCTTGCTGATGGGAGCCGTGACGATCCCGTCGATCTCGCCCGTCCGCGCCATGGCGACCGCCCGTTCGATGGCCCGCGCCGACAGCAGGCCCGCGAGCCTCTCGCCGCCGGCGGGGTCCCAGTCTCCCACCGGCTCGCGGGGCGCCCCCTCCAGACGGTCCTCCACCTCGCCGAGCGACCGCGGCCCCACAAGGACTGCTTCGATCGCGTTCGCGCCCGAGAACGAGGACAGCGCCGCCGCGGTCACCTCCGGCCCGATCCCGCGCGGATCTCCCAGCGTGATCCCGAGGCGCGGCATGTCGGTCATCCTCCTCAGAATCTCA
Organism: Gemmatimonadales bacterium; assembly: GCA_009838765.1. Taxonomy (GTDB): domain Bacteria; phylum Gemmatimonadota; class Gemmatimonadetes; order Palauibacterales; family Palauibacteraceae; genus Palauibacter; species Palauibacter ramosifaciens. The sequence continues at coordinate 58,353 of VXQX01000051.1, read as the reverse complement.
CATCGATGTACGTGTTGAAACGCACCTCCTGGAGGATGATGTCGATCTGCTTGCGGGTACGGAGGCTCTGCCGGATCTGGTCCCGCACGTCGTTGAGCTCGATCGGGCCCTCGGGGCGGAACGTCAGGACGTGGACGAGCCCGAACTCGATCGGACCGCCGCGCTGCATCGGCAGCGGCCCGTAGACGGTGCCCGGCGTCGGGGCGGTGAGTCCGGAGTCGGCGCCCCCGCCCGTGAACTGGCTGACCAGGCTCGCGAGCGAGACGTCGTCGAAGCGAATCGCCTCGTCGGCTACCTGTCCGCGGAACACGGCCACGAGCCGTTCCGGATCGGCGCCCGCCCGGAGGCTGTCCGCAATCTGGGTCGCGAGCGTCCGGGCCTCCTCGACGTCTTCGTCCGTGATCTCGGGGCGCAGGAGAATGTGACGCAGAAAACGCTCCGCCCCCCGCTGGCGCTCGATCTTGATGAAGTGGAGTCCGAACTGCGTCTGCACCGGTCCCACCGTCTGGCCGGGGCGCGCCCCCCAGGCGGCGTCGCCGAAGGGTTTCACGAGCAGCTCGCGGCTCATCCAGCCCAACTCGCCGCCCTGCTCCCGGGTGCCCTCGTCGTCGGAATGGCGGCGGGCGAGGACCGAGAACTCCTCCTCGTTCGTGAAATCGTTCTGAACGCGAACCGTGCGCGCCAGGGCGCTGTCCCGGGCCGCGCCGCTCGGACTCGGCGTGACCACGAGCCGGTTGAACGAGACGAGCGCGGGGCGCGGCGGCTGGTTCTGCGCGAACTCCTCGAAGGCGGCCTCGACCTCTTCCTCGCTGACGATGACGGGCGGCAGATCCGAGCGTTGCTCGAGTTCGATCCGGTAGGCCTGCCGCATTCCCTCGGCCTGCGCCTGCGAGCGCTGCATCTGGCGGAACTGGAGCATGTTCATGCCCGTCTCTTCCACCGCCAGCATCATCTCCTCGTCGGAGGAGAAGTTGGCCCGCGTCTCCTCGAAGTAGGCGTCCGCCATCTCCGTCACGCGGTCCTCGGGCACCGTAATGCCCGCGTTCCTCGCCTGCTGGAGATAGATGAGATCGTCGATCATGGCATCGAGCACTTCGCGGGCGAACGCCTCCCAGCCTTCGGTCCCCTCGAGCGGAACGCGCGCGCCGCGAGCCTGCAACTGGTAGAGCGTGACCTGGATGTCGGACAGGAGGATCGCCGTGTCGCCGACCACGGCCACGACCCTGTCGAGCGACTCCACGCCGGGGGGAAACTCCGCCGCCGCCACGGTGTCGGGCGCCGCGGGTTCGTTTTCCTGCACCCCGGAGAGCGGCGCAGTCAGCGCGAGCGCCGCGGCAAGCAGGCAGGCCTCGGCCCGGAAGATCTTCATTCCACGATTGATGTCGATCACGCTAGACTCCTCCGGCGACCGCCGGAATCCCGGTCTCCTTCGCCTCTGCGCGCCCCGGCGCCGCCAGGATCCCCAGGGCCTCCACCAGCATCGGCAGGAGGGGCTCGGTTCCCGCCCGACGCAGGACCAACGATAACGGTTCCAGCCGCCGTACTTCAACGTGCAACTGGCGGTCGGCGAGCGCGTTCGTGAGGACCCGGAGCCGCGGCGAGGCCGTCGCTTCGAACGAGATTCGGGCGTCGTCGTCGGAGGCCCGGATCCAGTCCGCGCCGATCGCCGCCCCGAGAATCCGGAGTTCCGCCGCTGCGATGAGACGGGTCGCCGGGGGCGGAAGCCGGCCGAAGCGATCCTCGAGTTCCCCGCGGAATGCCTTCACCTCTTCCCATCTGGTGAGACGCGAGAGACGGCGATAGAGATGCATCTTCACCGGAGACCCCGCGACGTAGGCGTCGGGGAGAAAGGACTCTCCGTCTACCGAGACCCGGGCACGCGGCGCCGGGTCCGGGGATTCTCCCCTCAATCGGCGGAGGGTGCTCTCGACGAGCCGCTGCCACGTCTCGATCCCCACCGCGGTGGCGAAGCCGCTCTGCTCTCCGCCCAGGAGGTTCCCCGCCCCCCGCAACTCGAGGTCCTTGAGCGCGACCTCGTATCCGGAACCCAGCTCCGTGTGGTGTTCGAGCACGCGCAGCCGCTCCGCCGCATCGGGGGCGACATCGGAAGGGACGACGAGATAGCAGTAGGCGCGGCGGTGAGAGCGGCCGACCCGCCCCCGCAACTGGTAGAGCTGGGCGAGGCCGAAGTTGTGGGCCCTGTGGACGATCATCGTGTTGGCGGATGGGACGTCGAGCCCGTTCTCGATAATGGACGTGCAGATGAGGAGGTCGATCTCGCCCCGGACGAAGCGGTGCATGGCGTCCTCGAGTTCGCGCTCCGGCATCTGGCCGTGCGCGATGGCCGCCCGCGCCTCGGGCATCAGTCTCTCCACGCGGCTCGCGGCGGCATGGATCGTCTCGACGCGGTCGTGGACGAAGAACACCTGGCCGCCACGGTCGAACTCGCGGCGCAGCGCCTCCTCCAGGATCCCGTCGTCCCACGACAGCACGTGCGTGATGATCGGCATGCGGTTTCGGGGCGGCGTGCGGATCGTGGAGAGGTCGCGCAGCCCGCCGAGCGCCAGGTGGAGGGTCCGCGGGATGGGCGTCGCCGTGAGAGTGAGGACATCCACGGTCTCGCGGTACTCCTTCAGCCGCTCCTTCTGGCGGACGCCGAATCGCTGTTCCTCGTCCACGATGAGGAGCCCGAGGTCGCGGAATCCGACATCGCGCGAGAGGAGCCGGTGCGTGCCGATGACGATGTCGATGGTCCCGGCTTCGAGCCCCGCCATGACCTCGCGCTGCTCACGCGGGGTGCGGAAACGCGACAACCCGTCCACATGCACGGGGAAGCCCGCGAGCCGCTCGCGGAAGGTGGCGAGATGCTGGTCCGCGAGGATCGTGGTCGGGGCGAGCAGGGCGACCTGCGCGCCGTCCTGCACAGCCTTGAACGCCGCGCGGATCGCGACCTCCGTCTTCCCGAAGCCGACGTCCCCGCACACGAGGCGATCCATCGGGACCGGCGCCTCGAGGTCGCGCCGCACCGCCTGCCAGGCGCGGAGCTGGTCCGGCGTCTCATCGTAGAGGAAGGCGGACTCCATCTCGCGCTGCCATGCGGTCTCGGCCGGGAAGGCGCGTCCGGGCGACATCTTGCGGCGCGCGTAAAGTTGGAGAAGTTCGACCGCCGTGGCCTCGATCGCCGCGACGGTCCGATTCCGGAGTTGTTTCCACTTCCGCCGGCCGAGCTTGTGGACCGCGGGCGGCCGCGCGTCGGAGCCGGCCGCGCTCCACCTTTCGATGAGGTCCAGCCGATAGTGCGGGAGTCTCAGGATCTCGCCGTCGGCGTAGCGGATCTCCATCGTCTCAATCGTCTCGCCGCGCACCTCGACGCGCTCGAGGCCCATGTAGCGGCCGATCCCGTGCTCCATGTGAACCACGTAGTCTCCGGGTTCGATGGCCGCGATGGATTCGATGGTGGCGGCGCCGCGCAGCCGGACGCGGTGGCGGCGATACCGGCGCCGGAACACCTCGTGATCGGTGAGGACGAGCAGGGTGCCGGGGACCCCGACCCTGAACCCGCCGCTAAGCGATCCGATGGCGAGGGCGACCTCGCGGGCGAGCGCCGCGCCCCCGCGTTCGGTGAGGATCTCCTCCAGCCGCTCGACCTGGCCGTCGTTGTCGCAGAAGACGATGAGCCGTTCGCCGCGGGCCCGCGCCGTACCGATCTCGGCCACGAGCCGCTTCATGTCACGGTCTATGGAGGGTGGGGGTTCGACCGGCAGCCGCATCGCCGCCGGCGGGGCCTGCTCCGGCGCCGTGAATTCGACGAGGCGGAATGCGGCGAGCCGTTGCTCCGCCTCGGAGGGGGGAAGGACGAGGGACTCGGCCGGTTCCGCGCCGGCGCCGACGCGCTTCCTCGCGTCGCGTACCTCGGCCCACAGGCGGTCGCGGGCCCGCACGCTCCCTTCCGGGTCGAGCATCAGCGCGATCGCCGTCGGGGGCAGCGTCTCGAGCAGGGCACGCCGCTCCATGTTGCCGGCCGCTTCCGAGACCTGCAGCGCGATCGGAAGGACGTCCACGCTCTCCAGGGGCTCGGTCGAACGCTGGGTGAGCGCGTCGAAGCGGCGCACCGACTCCACCTCGTCGCCCCAGAGTTCGATCCGAAGCGGCGCCGGGTGTCCGTACGGGAACAGATCCACGATCCCGCCGCGGATCGCGTAATCCCCGACTTCACGCACGGTGTGGGTGCGGCCGAATCCCATCTCCTCGATGCGGCGGCCAAGTTCGGCCAGAGGACGCTCGGCCCCGCGCCGGATCGTGAGGGCGAGGCCCGCGCCGGGACCGACCGGGATCGGCGCCCGCTCGGCGAGCGCCCGGGCCGTCGTCGAGAGGATGCGGCAACCCCCGCCGAGCAGCGCGCCCAGCGCCTCCACGCGCTGGGCCTCGATCTCGATGTGCGGGTCCGCGTCCTCGTACGGGAGGGTCTCCCGCTGCGGATAGCAGCGGGCGCCCGCGGCCCCGAGCGTGCGGAGATCCTCGTGGAGCGCCTCGGCTCGCTCGGGCGTGTCGGCGACGAGGACGATCGGGGCGCCGATGGCGAGATCGTCGAGCGCGAGCGCAAGCGCGGCGGATCCCGCCCCCGGGAGCGAGTGGACGGACGCACGGGCGCCACGCCGCGAGAGCGCCTCCGCGACTCCGGCGGCTCGCACGGTCCGGAGGAACGACGTTCGAATCAGTTCGACGCGCCCGATGTCACCTCGCTCCCTTCACCGTCCGCGCTCGGGCGGCGCGACCGCCCCGGCGTTGCCAGGTACAGCTCGATCCCGATCAGCGCGAGCGCGAGCGCGATCAGCCACGGGGCCGCGTCCCGGCCCCGCCGCGCGCGATAAATACCGTCTTCCCAGGCGCTCGCGTCGGGGCCCGCCGTGTATACCGGCCGGCCGGCGAACAGTTCCTCCAGTTCGCGTCGTCCCATCGGCGTCGGATCGGCCTCTTCCTCCGGCACGTTCGCCGCGAAGTGCGTCTCCGCGACCGCCCCGTCGCTACCGGTGCCCCGGACCGTATACACTCCCGCCCTGAGCGGCGTAAACCGCGCGCCGCCCTCCACGGCGCGCACCGTTCCGTCGGGCGATTCGACCTCGCGTGCCCACTCGGGGAGGGTCAGCGCGCGCCCCGCGCCGAAGTCGGCGAAGGGCCAGGTGGCCAGATGCGACCAATGCACGAGGAGCGCTTCGAGGAAGGGGACCATGGCGGGGTGTGCCGGGAGATCGCTGGCCGTGGCGGTGAGCGGCGAAGCGAGGACCAGCGCCATCCGGTCGTCCGAATCCGTGCGGATGAGCCACGGTTCTCCGTCTTCCGTCCGCAGCAGCACCGTGTCGGCGCTCGACCCGCCGCCGGTCGCGCGAAGGAGGTAGCGCTGCCGGACCCGTACCCCCGAGAGCGAGAAGGCGGCCTCCGGCTCCGCGAGTCCGAGGTCGCCCGAGCCCGCATCGACGCGCGCCTGGAAGGCGACCCCGACGGAAGCCAGCCCCTGGTTGAATGCAGCCAGATCCACGGGGTCCGCGGGCGGAATGAAGATGACGGTCTCCGCGCCCTCCCACGGCGCGCCGACGCTCGCGTCCCCGTCCACGACCGCGACAGCCTCGGCGCCTGCAGTTCCCAGCCGTCCGCCGTCGCGGAGGGTTTCGATCCCGAGCCCGACGAAGCCGTTCGCATCGCCATGGAAGCGAACCGTGGGGGGAGGCACGACCCGGATCGCGAAGTAGCGCAGGTCATCGGCCCGCGCGCCGGCGGGGTCCACCTCCAGCCGTCCCTCGTGCAGCCCCGGCCCGAGTTCGGGGAGACCGAGGATGGCGCTCGCTCCCCATGGGGCCCGGGCCGCGCCGGCCAGCCGCCCGTCGAGTTCAAGGCGGATGTCGGCCTCCGCCGCGGCGGCGTCCGGTGGGTCCGGCGGAGCGGCCGGCCCGGTGAGGGCGCTCCGCACGATGACGCCGTGGCCCGTCCCCGACGGAGCGGTCGTGCCGCCGGTGAGTTCGACGTCGACGAGGGCGCCGTTGGGCTCGGCCGGCGGCCGGGGCGCGTAGACGACGAGGGGAGCGGCGTCGCTCGCGGACGCCGGGACGGTCCGCAGAGCGGACGCCTGGAGGTCCGACAGCAACTGGATTTCGCGCCGCCGCTCGCCGTCGGCGGGAAGCGCCGCGGCCGCCCGGGCCACGACGGCGGCCAGATCGGCCGCGCCGTCGGTCGGCCGGAGCTGCCCGAGTGCCGCCGCGGCCCGCCCCGCGGAGACGCCGGCCGCGAGCGGTTCCCCCACGGTGGAGAAGAGCCACACGCGGTCTTCCGGGCGGGCCGCGGCGAGCGCCGACCGGGCCAGCTCCACGAGCGACTCGAACAGGACGCGGTCTTCGTCCAGCCGCCCGACGCTCGCCGAATTGTCCACGATGAGGGCGAGGTCCGTCGGCTCGTGGTCGCGGGCCCCGCCACGTCCGATGAGCGGCCCCGCCGCGGCGAGAGCGAGCGCGATCAGGAGGCCGATCCGCACGGCGAGCAGCAGCAGGTCCGAGGCCGCGAGCGACCTCGAGCGCGCGTCCTCCGCGCGGCTGAGGTAGCGGAGGGCCGGGAAGGACACGCGCCGGTCGGTCTGTCGCCGGCGCAGGTGGAGGATGAGCGGCACGACCACGCTCATCCCGAGCGCAAGCGCCGACAGGTAGAGGAAGCTCAAGTCACCCTAGTGTCGTGCCCGGGAAATACCACGGCCATTCGAGCGCCGATGCATCCGGCTCCGCGGCGTTGCTCCTCCTCGAACTCGCGCTGCCACTCCTCGTCGGAGCGCCTTGCGGAATCCGGCGCCTCGGCACTCTCGGTAGCTCGCGTATTCCCGGGACACCACACTAGCCCCGCCTGCGCATGAACTGCCTGAGCGCGAGTCCGAGGGGGGTGTCCGTCGTAAGGAGCGCGTAGTCGGCGCCCCAGCGCAGCGCCTCCTTGCGCCAGCCATCGACCGCCGCCTCGACCGCCTCCCGGTACTGCCTGCGGAGCGCCGCGGAGTTGGCGCCCAGCTCCTCGCCCGTCTCGGGGTCGAAGAAGATCGCCTCCCCCTCGGCCGGTAGTTCCCGCTCGCCGGGGTCCATGATGTGGAACAGGATCACCTCGTGGCCGCGGTGCCGGAGATAACGCAGGGACATCCGCGTCGTATCCGGGTCCACCAGCAGGTCCGAGATGAGCACGACGAGACCCCGCCTCTGCAGCCGGCCGGCGATCTCCTTGAGTGCGGAACCCGCGTCCGTCCGGCCATCGGCGGAGAGGCGCGTGAGTTCGCCCAGCAGCCGGCGCCAGTGGCGGCGCGTCGTGCGCGGCGCGAGGTGGCTCCGCAGCGCTTCATCGAAGGCGATGAGTCCGGTCGCGTCTCCCTGCTGCACGAGGAGCAGCGAAAGCGAGGCCGCGAGCAGCCGCGCATAGGCGAGCTTGGTTGGAAAGCGCTCCCGGTCCGACACCCAGCCCATCGACCGGCTCACGTCGACGAGCAGGTAGGCCCGCAGGTTGGTCTCCTCCTCGTATTGCTTGATGAAGAGACGATCCGTCCTCGCGTAGGCCTTCCAGTCGAGGTAGCGGAGATCGTCGCCGTGATTGTACGGGCGATCCTCGGCGAATTCGGCGGAGAAGCCGCGCTTCGGCGAGTCGTGGAGCCCGATGAGAAACCCTTCGACGATATGGCGCGCCACGAGTTCGAGGTGCGAAAGGCCCACGATCTCGCGCGGACTCGCGAGGTCGAGGCGCTGCCGGGAAGCGTCGAGAGCGGAGGTGAGAGTTGCGGTGCCTTCGGTCATCGGAAAAGACTAGCCCCACGTAGCGGAGGCCCGCCACACATCGCGGGCTCGCCTTCGGTCGAACGTCTCTCCGGGAAGGAAGCGGATGAAAAGGACATGGGTCCCGTTGCTGGCCCTCGCGGCCTCCCCCGCGGGAATCTCCGCGCAGGCCGAGGCCGGGGCGGCGACCATCACCGCGGGCGACCTGCGGCTTCGGATCGGCGCCCTGGCTCACGATTCGATGCGCGGCCGGGCGACGCCGAGCCCGGAACTGGACAAGGCGGCGCGGCACATCGCCCGTCGCTTCGAGGAGTTCGGCCTCCAGCCGGCGGACGGCGACAGCTACCTGCAGGAGTATCCGCTGACCGCGTCCCGGGCCGGCGCCCCCGGCCGGCAGTTGCTCGAGATCGACGGTCCGGGCGGCGGGACGATCGACGGGTCCGACGTCCTCTCCGTTCCGGGTGGCCGCGGCGAGGCCGCGGGTCCGCTCGCGATCGTGAAGCCCGGCGGCACGGATCCGCCTCCCGGCTCCGTGGCGGTCGTGGCGGTCGCGCCCGAAGACACGCGGCGAGGCCTCGAGGCCGTCCGCGGCATCCTCGATGGCGGGGCGGTCGCCGTCCTGCTCGCGGTCGATGCGCCGGACGACTACTTCGACGGCATCCGGCGGTTCTACGAGCGGGAGCGGCTGTCCGTCGGCATGCCGGAGGAACTCGGCGCCCCGGTCGCGCTCGTCCGGACGCAGGCGCTCCCCGACGCGCTGAGCGCGGCCCTCACTTCCGGCGCGGGCGCGACCGTCTGGGAGGCGAGGGTGCGCACGCACTCCGAGTTCCGCGAGGAGAGGGCATACAACACGATCGGATGGATCGAGGGCTCGGACCCCGACCTCCGGGGCGAGTTCATCGTCTTCACGGCCCACATGGACCACGTGGGCGTGGGGCGGCCCGTCGACGGGGATTCCATCTACAACGGCGCCGACGACGACGCCTCGGGTACCGCGGCAATCATCGAACTCGCGCAGGCGTTCGCGTCGCTGGAAACGCCGCCGCGCCGCTCCCTCGTATTCATGACCGTGAGCGGGGAGGAGCGCGGGCTGCTCGGCTCCGGGTGGTATGCGGAGAACCCGCTGTTCCCCCTCGGCGCGACGGTTGCCAACCTGAACATCGACATGATCGGACGAAACTGGCGCGACACCGTCGTGGCGATCGGCGCCGACGAATCGACGCTCGGCGGGACGCTTCGGCAGACGCTGCGGGCGCACCCGGAACTCGGGCTCGAGATGATCGACGACCCGTGGCCGGAGGAGAATTTCTATTTTCGCTCGGACCACTACAGTTTTGCGAAGAAGGGCGTGCCCATTCTCTTCTTCTTCACGGGTACGCACGAAGACTATCACGGTCCCAACGACGAACCGGACCGGATTCTGTACGACAAGACGGCGCGCATCACGCGCCTCATCTTTCATCTCGGGCAGCGCATCGCCGACGCCGACGAACGGCCCGAGTGGGACCCGGCCGCGTACCGGCGGGTTGTAGAGGGCGTCGGGCGCCAGCAGGAGAGGGAGTGACATGTCGGAACAGGATCAACAGCCGTACGTGGTCGTGGAACGCCGGGCGTCCGGGGTCGTCGCATTCCTGTGCGGCGCCCTGGTGGGCGCGGGCGTCGCGCTGCTCCTGGCGCCGAAGTCGGGGCGCGAAACGCAGGCCGACCTGCGCGAGGGGGCTCGCCGGTTGAAGGAGGGGACGGAGGAGCGGCTCACGGACCTCCGTGAAACGCTCGGGGAACGCTACGACCGCACGCGCGACGAGGTGGGAACGCGCGTGGACGCCTTCCGCAGGAACGTCGCCGACCGGCAGCAGAAGGCGGGAGAGGCGATCAAGGCGGGGAAGGACGCGGCCCGGCAGGCCCGCTCCGACCTCGAGGCGCGCGTCGCCGAGTCCAGGGAGGCCTACCGCGCGGCGCTGGCGGAAGGCGAAGCTCCGGAGGAACACTCGGAGGAAGAGTCCGGAGATGGATCGGGAGACACGTCCGGGGGCGACCCGGACGATGAGCAGAAGGCCGATGAGAGCGCCGGGGACGCGGACGGCGGGGCGTCCCGGGAGTGAGCCGTGGGCGACCGAGATGGGGTCCGGGTCATCGCCCGCAACAGGAAGGCCCGCCACGACTACGAGGTACTCGAGCAGATCGAGGCGGGGATCGTGCTGCGGGGCGCGGAGGTGAAGTCGCTGCGGGACGGGAAGGCGAGCTTCGCCGACGCGTTCGGGCGCATCGACGGCGGGGAGGCGTGGCTCCATAATCTCCACATTCCTCCGTACGACAAGGCGACGATCGACGCCCCGGACCCGGTGCGCCGGCGGAAGCTCCTGCTCAAGAGGCGGGAGATCGATCGCCTGCGCTCGAAGACGCGCGAGAGCGGGCTGACGCTCGTGCCGCTGGACCTCCACTTTCGGCGCGGCTTCGCCAAGGTGACGCTGGGGTTGGCGCGGGGGAAGAAGCACCGGGACCGGCGGGAAGATCTGAAGAGGAAGACGATGCAGCGGGAGGCCGAGCGGGCGAAGAGGGAGGCGGCGCGTGGCGGTTGACCGGCGCGGCGGCGGAGGACGCGGCCGGGTCGGCGCGGAGGGGCGGATCGCGGTTGCCGCCGTCGTCGCCGGACAGGTCGTGCTCTGCGGGATCCCGGCGGGAATCGACGCACAGGCGCCCCCGGAAACGGTACAGGCGGAGGTCTCGGGCCGTACCGTGAGCTTTCCGATCGCGCGGCACCGGGCCTACCCCGCCGTGGCGGCGGCGGATCTCGCGCTCGCGCTGGAGAGCGTCCTCGAAGATGTCACGCGGAACGGGGTCTTCCTTCGCGCCAGCTTCCACGGCGAAGAGGTCGCGTTCGAGGCGGAATCTCCCTTCTTCCGGCACGGGGGACGCGCGGTGCAGCTTGCGAATCCACCCTACGAGGAAGGCGGTGCCTTCTGGCTTCCGGCCGAGTTCGTCACGCGGTGGGTGTCGGAGGGGCCACCGCCGGCCGCCGCCGCGTCCGAAGGGTCCCGGGACCCCGCCTCGAACCCGGCGTCCCCATCTTTCCCGCCGCCCGCGGATCCGTTGCCGGACCGCGTCGACCCGACGGCGCCGTGGCGCGTGATCATCGACCCGGGGCACGGAGGCCGGGATCCGGGAACGCTGGGTAACGAGAGCTACGAGAAGGACGTCGTGCTCGCGATCGCGAGCCGACTGTCCGAGGAGCTCGAGGGGCGCGAGATGTTCGAGCCCTACATGACCCGGAACACCGATGTCTATGTGGACCTCGACCAGCGGTCCCAGTTCGCGGTGGACCGGGCCGGCGATCTCTTCGTCTCGATTCACGCCAACGCCGCGGGGGACGAACGGGCGCGCGGGTTCGAGACCATCTTCCTCGGCCAGGCGCGCTCGGAGGAGGCGCGCGAGGTCGCGCTGCGGGAGAACCGGGGTCCCGAAGTGGAAGACGCGGCGGGTTCGCCGTCCGATGTCCAGTTCATCCTCGCGGGATTGGATCGTACCGAGAATCTTGCGGAGTCGCGGCTCTTCGCCGGGTTCGTGCAGAACTCGATCCGAAGGGTCCGGCGCGGCGGGTCCCCCGACCGCGGCGTCATACAGGGTCCGTGGTGGGTCTTGCTCGGGGCGCTCGTGCGCATGCCGTCGGTGATCGTCGAAGTCGGTTTTCTTTCGAACGATGAAGAGGAGGGCTACCTGAACGGCGCGGAAGGACAGGAGGCGATCGCGCGGGCGATCGCGGACGCGATCGCGGCGTACCGCGCCGACGTGCTGCGCCGGTACGCCCCCGCGCCGGAGCCGGGGTGCTGAGCGCCGGCGGCGGAGTGGCCGTGGAGCGCGCGGTACCCGTGAGCCGGCGGGCGACGCTGCTCTCCACGCGCCTCGTGGCCCGCGATACGTGGTGGCAGGAGTTCGACTGCCCGGACATCGCGGCCGCCGCGCTCCCCGGGCAGTTCGTCATGCTCGGCGTCGGGCTCGACGCGCCGGGGGCCTGGCTGCTTCCGCGTCCCTTCAGCGTCGGCTGGACGGGCCCCGGCGGCGAGGTCGGCATCCTGCTGCGCGCCTACGGAGAGGGCACCCGGGCACTCGCCAGGCTGGAAACCGGGCAGACCGCCCTGCTGCTCGGCCCGCTGGGCCGCCCCTTCGACACGGAGGGCGCGGAGGTCGAGTGCGTCGCGGGCGGCGTCGGGCTCGCCCCGTTCATCTTCCTCGCCGCGCGCGAGGCGGCGGCGGGACGGCGCGTGCGGCTCATCTACGGCGAGCGGGACGCGGGAGCCGTCTTCGACCCAACGCTCATCGCCCGCCTCACGGATCACGACCCGGAGTTGTTCACGGAAGACGGGAGCGGCGGCCGGAAGGGCCTCGTGACCGCGGGCCTCGACCCCGCCTCGGGCGCGCTCCTCCTCGGCTGCGGCCCCACGCCGCTCCTGCGGGCGCTCGAGGCCTTCGCGCGGGAACACGGCCGCCGGCTCCAGGTCTCGGTGGAGGAGCACATGGGCTGCGGGATCGGCACCTGCCAGGGGTGCGTCGTGCGCGGGGCGGACGGGCGCTGGGTGAAGTCGTGCATCGAGGGCTCCGTCTTCCCGGCGGAGGAACTCGACTGGGGGGCGATCTGACCTCCGCCGCGGCGTCCCCCGGCCTCGTCCAGCGCGTGTTCGGGGCGGAGTTTCCGAGTCCCGTGCTCCTCGCCTCGGGCACATGCGGCTATGGGCAGGAATACGCGGATCTCATCCCTCTCGATGAGATCGGCGGGCTGGTCACGAAGGCGGTGAGCCTCGAGCCCCGCCCCGGGAACCCGCCGCACCGCGTCGCGGAGACGCCCGGCGGAATGATCAACGCGATCGGGCTCGAGAACCCCGGCCTGCACGGCTTCATCGCGGAGAAACTCCCCTGGCTGCGCGAGCACCTGCGCCGCGCGCACGTGTTCGTGAACGTCGTCGGGCACTCGGCGGAGGATTTTGCCGCCGTCGTACGCGGACTCGACGGAGAGGACGGCTTCCTCGGGTACGAGATCAACGTCTCCTGTCCGAACGTGAAGGGTGGCACGATGTTCGGCACCGACGAGCGGGCGCTGGCCGACCTCGTGGCGCGGCTCCGCGCCTGCACGGAGCGGCCGCTCGTGATCAAGCTCACGCCCAACGTCCCCGATGTGGGCGACTTCGCCCGCATCTGCGAGGAGGCAGGGGCCGACGGCCTGAGCGCGATCAACACCTTCCCCGGGATGGTCGTCGACATCGGGCGGCGCGAACCGCTGATCGGCAACAAGTCCGGGGGCGTGAGCGGGCCCGCGATCCTCCCCATGGGCGTCTATGCCACCTGGCGCGCGCGGCAGACCTGCGGGCTTCCGATCATGGGCATCGGAGGGATCCGCAACGCCGATGACGCGCTGCAGTACATCCTCGCCGGCGCCTGTCTCGTGCAGATCGGGACGGCTTCGTTCGTCGATCCCGGCGCCGCGGTGGATGTCCACGAAGGGCTCTCGGCATACCTGGAGGCGAACGGCGTCGCGCGCCTCGCGGATCTCGTGGGCGCGCTCCGGGCCCGGCCGGGAACCGGACCCGCGATTCCGGCCGGCTGATGGCTCCCGGCAAGGCCCTGGTCGACCTCGCGTCGGCGCTCTTCGTCGCGTGGCACGGCGAGTCGCCGCGGGACATCCGGCCCGTCGCCGCGGACGGCTCCACCCGCAGCTACTGGCGTCTCAGGGCGGGAGATGGGATGTCCGCCATCGGGGCCCACGGACCCGACCCGATGGAGAACCGGGCCTTCCTGTCCTACTCGCGGACGCTGCGCGAACTCGGGCTGCCCGTGCCGCAGGTGTACGGAGCGGATGAGAAGTCCGGCGTGTGGCTCCTCGAGGACCTCGGCGACACGACCCTCTTCGATGCGATCAAGGAGGCGCGCGACCCGGGATCGGACGCCTTCCCCGACGTCGTCCTCCCCCTCTACCGGCGGGTGCTCGACGTGCTGCCGCGCTTCCAGGTCGAGGGAGGGGAGCGGATCGACTTCCGCCGGGCCTATCCCCGGGCGGCGTTCGACCGGCAGTCCATTCTCTGGGACCTCAACTACTTCAAGTACCACTTCCTGAAGCTCGCGCACATCCCGTTCAACGAGGCGCACCTGGAACGCGACTTCTCGCGGCTCGCGCGCCACTTGCTCGGCGGCGACCGGTCCTCGTTCCTGTACCGCGACCTCCAGTCCCGCAACGTGATGGTGCGGCAGGGGCCAGAAGGTCCGGAGCCCTGGTTCATCGACTACCAGGGTGGGCGGCGCGGGGCGCTGCAGTACGACGTGGCGTCGCTGCTCTACGACTCGAAGGCGAATCTCGCGCTCCGGCACCGCGAAGCGCTGCTCGATCACTACATCGGCGTCATCGAATCGCGCGGGGTCGCGCGTCGCGACGAGTTCCTCGAACTCTGGCCCGGGTACGTCCTCGTGCGCCTGCTGCAGGCGCTCGGGGCCTACGGCTACCGGGGGTTCTTCGAGCGCAAGCCGCGCTTCCTGCAGAGCGTGCCCTACGCGGCGGAGAACCTGCGGGGGCTGCTCGAGGCGGGTCTGCCGGTGGACGTCCCCGAACTCGAGGGGGCGCTGGGCGCGATCGTCGAGCGCTGGAGCCGCAGGGCGGAGCCGTCGGCGGTCGAGGGAGGGCTGGAGGTGACGGTCTCGAGTTTCCGGTATCCCGGCGGCTATCCGGCGGACACGTCGGGTCACGGCGGAGGATACGTGTTCGACTGCCGCGGGCTCCCGAATCCGGGTCGGGAGGAGGCATACCGCGACCTCACCGGGCTCGACGAGGAGACGATCGCCTTCATCGCGGCCCGGCCGGAGGCGCAGGAGTTCTGGGAACGGGTGCGGGGGATCGTTGACGCGCACATCGCGAACTACCTGGAGCGCGGGTTCCACAGTCTGAGCGTGAGTTTCGGGTGTTCGGGGGGGCAGCACCGCTCGGTGTACATGGCGGAGCGGCTGCGCCAGCACCTGAGCGTGCGTTTCCCCGACGTGCGCGTGGAGGTCACGCACCGGGAATCGGCGGACTGGCCGCGCCGTCCCGCCCGGGTCTGAGCCGTGGCCGCGGACTGCTTGAGCCGGAGGGCGGGAGCGGACGCGTGGAGGCGATGATCTTCGCGGCGGGCCGGGGACGCCGACTGCGGCCGCTGACCGACGCGACGCCCAAGGCGCTCGTCGACTTCGGCGGCGTCCCTCTGCTGGAGCGCGTCGCCGGAAACCTCGTCGCGGCGGGCGCGCACCGGCTGATCGTGAACGCGCACTACCTGGCCGGGCAGGTGGCGGCGTGGGCCGAGGCGTCGCGGCTGGACGTCCCGGTGTTCGTGTCGCGGGAAGACGAGGAGTCGCCGGCTCCCCTGGACACGAGTGGCGGGCTCTTCCACGCGCGGTCGCTGTTCGAGGCGCGGGCACCCTTCCTGCTCCACAACTGCGACGTGGTGACCGATGTCGACCTCGCCGCGCTGTACCGCGCGCACCTGGAAGGCGAGGCCCGGGACGGGCGGCTGGCCACGCTGGCGATCGCGGAGCGGGAGACATCGCGGCCTCTCCTGGTGGACGGCCGCGGCGTGTACGGGCGCGCGAACCGGGACGAGGGGTGGGAGGTTGTGGCGCGCGAGCCGTCGAGTGCAGAGGAAGCCCGGGAGTACGGGTTCTGCGGCATCCACGCGCTCTCGCCGCGCGTGTTCGAACGCTACGCGGAAGGAGGCGTCTTTTCGATCATGGATTCGTACATGGACTGGATCGGAGATGGTGAGCACGTCGGCGTGTTCGACGCGACGGGCGCGGCGTGGTACGACATCGGGACGCCCGAGCGGCTCGACACCGCGCGGCGCGCCTTCGGGGCGAGCGCTTCGGCGGACGACGCTGCCGCGGCGGAGACGGCCCCTTCGGCCGCCACCGGTCGGCCGCCGCGCACAGGAGGGCACGGCGCATGAGGGCGATCCGTGTCCGGGAGCCCGGCGGTCCGGAGGTCCTCGAACTCGTGGAACGGGAGGACCCGGTCGCGGGGGCGGGCGAGGTGCGGGTGCGCGTGCGGTGCGCGGGGATCAACCGGGCCGACCTCCTGCAGCGGCTGGGCCGCTATCCGGCCCCCGCGGACGCCCCGCCCGACATCCCGGGGCTCGAGTTCGCGGGAGAGATCGAGGCGGTCGGGAGCGGCGTCGACGGCTGGTCGGCGGGCGACCGTGCGATGGGCATTCTGGGCGGCGGCGGATATGCCGAGCGCGTGACCGTCCCGGCCGGGCAGCTCCTGCCCGTCCCGCCGACGCTGAGCTGGACCGAGGCGGGTGCGATCCCGGAGGTCTTCCTCACCGCGGCGGACGCCCTCATCGAGCGCGGCCGTCTGCGTCCCGGCGAGACCGTGCTCGTGCACACGGCCGGCGGCGGCGTCGGGACCGCCGCCCTGCAACTGGCCCGCGCGAGCGGGGCGGGCTCGATCATCGCCACGGCGTCGGCGGCCAAGCTCGACCGCATCCGCGAAGCCGGACTGCCGTGCGACCTCGCCGTCGACCGCCGCGCCGGCTCCTTCGCCGACGCGGTCGCGCGCCACACCGACCGGGGCGGCACCGACGTCATCCTCGACACCGTCGGCGCCCCGTACTGGGAGGCGAACATCGCCAGCCTCGCCACCCTCGGCCGCCTCGTCATCGTCGGCGTCATGGGCGGCATGAAGGTCGAGGCCAACCTGCGCACCCTCATGGGGAAGCGCGCGACCGTCGTCGGCACCGTCCTCCGCGCGCGCTCGAAGGCCGAGAAGGCGCACCTCACGGAGATGTTCGCGACCCGCTTCCTCCCCGGCTTCACCGCCCCGGAGACCGACCCCTCTCACCTGCGCCCCGTCATCGACCGCGTCTTCCCCCTCGCCGGGGCCGCCGAGGCCCACCGCTACGTCGAGTCCAACCAGTCCTTCGGCAAGGTCCTCCTCGACACCGACCCCTAACGCCTCGCGGAGATCGTGATGCGCACCGTCAATATGCATGAAGCCAAGACACACCTTTCCCGACTCGTCCAGGGCCGTGGACGCCGTGGACGGCGAACCGTTCGTCATCGCGCGGGCGGGCAAACCCCTGGTCAGGATCGTTTCCATCGAGGTTCGCGAGGGAGCCGAGGCGCGCCGCACGGGGTTCATGGCCGGAGAAATCTCCGTTCCGGGCGACTTCGACCGCATGAGATCGGCGGAGATCGAAGCGATGTTCGAGGGCGACGAAGTCACGTTGCGCGACGCGTGACGGTGCTCCTCGACACGCATGTTCTGTTAGGGGCCGCGGGCGCGCCGGACCAGCTGCCGCCCAAGGCGCGGGCCGTGATCGAAGATCCGGGGACGACCCTCGTCTACAGCACCGCCTCGGTGTGTGCGTTCTTCGCCGAAGATTGCTGGCCCACGACTATACCGAACTGCCGGTGACCGGCGCCCACGCGGCGATCGTGGATCTCTTGCCGCCCATCCGCAAGGATCCCTTCGACCGGCTCCTGGTCGCCCAGGCGCAACTCGAGGGACTGACGCTCTGGACGGTCGACGAGACCCTCGCGCGCTACTCCGGCCCGATTCGCGTCATCTAGCCGCCGCTCGCAGCGGGCAGTTTCACGCGCACGCCGGGGCCGGGCGGCGTACAACGCGGGCGCTGGCGCGGTGCGTTGGCCCGCCGACCGCGGGGCCGTATCATCCGGCCATGCAGGTCTGGATCGGCACGAGCGGCTACAGCTATCCCGCGTGGAAAGGCAGCTTCTACCCGGAGGATCTCCCCAACAGGGAGATGTTGTCCTTCTACGGCAGCCGCCTGCGGGCCGTCGAAATCAACAACACGTTCTACCGCATGCCGCGCGAGAGCGTGCTCGAGAACTGGGCCGGAGCGGTGCCCGACGGGTTCCGCTTCGCGCTCAAGGCTTCGCGCCGCATCACGCACTTCAAGCGGTTGCAGAACGCGGAAGAGGAGACGGAGTATCTCGTGCAGACGGCGTCGGTGATGGCGGATCGCGCGGGCGTCATCCTGTACCAGCTTCCGCCCAACTTCAAGCGGGACGATGAACGGCTCGCGCGTTTCGTGGATCAGCTTCCGAACCCCGGCACGTCGGCGTTCGAGTTCCGGCACGCCTCGTGGTTCGACGAGGCGGTGTTCGACATCCTCCGGGCCCGGAACTCCGCCCTCTGCCTCGCCGAGACGGACGACGGAGATGATGCGCCTCTCGTCGAGACGGCGGACTGGAGCTACCTCCGGCTGCGGCGGAGCGCGTACTCCACGGAAGAGCTGGAAGCCTGGTCCGAGCGGTTGCGCGCCTCCGGCTGGGGCCGGGTCTACGCCTTCTTCAAGCACGAGGACGCCGGCGTGGGTCCCGCACTCGCCGGGCAGTTCACGGAGATGATGACGGAGATGACGGGAATGACGGGGATGACGGAGGGCGCGCACGCATGACCCGCGTCGTCGGTCAACTGCTTCTCATCAACGTCGTCGCCTACGTGTTCACGAGCAGCAATCCCGTCCTGATGTCGGAGCTGTGGCTCGTCCCGGCCCAGGTTCTTACAAGGCCCTGGACGCTCCTCACCTACCAGTTCCTGCACGGCGGCGTGTCTCACATTTTCTTCAACATGCTCGCGCTTTTCTTCTTCGGGCCGAAGCTCGAGGCGCTGCTCGGATCGAAGGGTTTCCTCAGGCTGTATCTGCTGGCCGGGCTTGTGGGAGCCCTGGTCCACATCCTGTGGACCATCCCCGCGATGTCGCAGGGGAGCCTCTACGTTCCGATGGTCGGCGCCTCGGCGGCGGTGTACGGCGTCCTCTTCGGCTACGCGCGCTACTGGCCGCGCGACCGCGTGATGATCTGGTTCGTCATCCCGGTGCAGGTCCGCTTCCTCGTCCTCGGGTTCACGGTGCTCTCCCTGTGGCTGGGCCTGGGCGGCGTCGGCGGGAGCGTGGCGCACTTCGCGCACCTGGGCGGGTTCCTCGGTGGCTGGCTCTACCTGAGGCTGCGGGCCTCCCGCTCCTCCGCGGCGCAGTTCCGCAAGAAGGCCGAGAGTCCCGGCGTCCGCATGGGAGAGCGGGAGCTGAACGTGAAGTGGGGGCGCATCGAGCCGAGCACCCTTCATCCCGTGAACCGGGCCGAGTACGAGCGCATCGCGGACAAGCTGAAGGCCGCGGGATGGTCCGCCCTCACCGACCGCGAACGCACGTTCGTGGAGCGATTCGGCGGTTTCAGCTAGCAGAGACTGTTCCGCTGCCCTGCCCGGCCTCGGAACTTGCCCGGCCTCGGAATTTGCGAAACGGGGCGAATCCCCTATCTTCCGCCGCTTCCGCGTCCTCCAACCCCCAAAGGGGGTGCCGCCATGCAGCACGTCGCGATCTTCGATACGACCCTCCGCGATGGGGAGCAGGCTCCGGGCTTCAGCATGAACGTGAAGGACAAGCTCCTTCTCGCGCGCCAGCTCGAACGTCTCAACGTGGATGTGATCGAGGCGGGCTTTCCCGTCGCCTCGGACGGAGACTTCGAGGCGGTCAGGAAGATCGCCGAAGAGATCCGCGAAGTTTCCGTCACCGGGCTCGCCCGCACGAATCCCGGCGACATCCGTCGTTGCTGGGAGGCGCTGCAGGGCGCGGCGAAGCCCAGGATCCACACTTTCCTGGCCACCAGCGACATCCATCTCGAGCACAAGCTTCGCGTGTCCCGCGCCGAGGCGCTGGACATGGCGGCCGCGGCCGTCGAACTCGCGCGGTCCCTCTGCGACGATGTCCAGTTTTCGGCGGAGGATGCGGGGCGTTCCGATCGCGAATATCTGTATCGGGTGGTAGCGGCCGTGATCGAGGCGGGCGCCACGGTCATCAATCTCCCGGACACGGTGGGATACTGCATGCCGGACGAGTACGGCGCGATGTTTGCCGGGCTCGCGGATGTGGAGGGCATCGAGGGCGTGACGGTCAGCACGCACACGCACGATGATCTCGGCCTCGCCGTCGCCAACTCTCTGGCCGGCGTCCTCAACGGAGCACGCCAGATCGAATGCGCCGTGAACGGCATCGGCGAGCGCGCCGGCAACGCCGCGCTCGAGGAAGTCGTGATGGCGCTCCATGTCCGCTCCGGCCTGCTCGGCTTCAGGACGGGCGTGAATACCCGCGAGATCCACCGCGCCAGCCAGTTGCTGGCGAGCGTGACGGGGACGGATGTGCAGCCGAACAAGGCGATCGTCGGAAGGAACGCCTTCGCCCACGAAGCCGGCATCCACCAGGACGGCGTGCTCAAGTATGCGGGGACATACGAGATCATGACGCCCGAGTCCGTGGGCGTGCCCAGCAACCGGCTCGTGCTGGGCAAGCACTCCGGGCGTCACGGGCTCGCGGCGCGTTATCGGGAACTGGGCTACGAGCTCGGCGAAGAAGATCTTGCCCGCGCCTACATGTTGTTCACCAAGCTGGCGGATCGTAAGGGCACGGTCTACGACGAGGACCTGTTGACGATCGTCAACGTGGGCCTGCCCTCGGTCCCCCGGACGTACGCCCTCAAGCACTTCCATCTCGTGGGACAGGCGGACGCGGTCTGCGCAGTCACCATCGGTCTGGAGAAGGAAGGCGTCGTGTACACGGAATCGGCGACCGGAGATGGACCGGTCGATGCCATCGTGCGGGCGGTGAATCAGATCGTCGGCACGAACGGCAGGGTCCTCGAGTATGCCGCGAAGTCGGTGACTCAGGGGAGCGACGCTGTGGGCGAGGTGTTCGTGAAGGTGGACTTCGGCGGCCGGCAGGCGGCGGGGCGCGCGGCCAGCACCGACCTCAACATCGGTGCGGCCCTGTCGTACGTGGACGCGATCAACAGGGCGACCTGGCTGGCGTCAGGTGACGGTGTGGCCGTCGATCCTCACGCGGCCGTATCGGACCGCGACCCCGGAGTCGTGGCCGGGCGGCAGCGCGCGACCTAGTCCCATGGACGGGCGCATCCTGTTCCTGCCCGGCGATGGCATCGGACCCGAAGTCCTCCGCGAAGCGCGGCGGGTTCTGGAGGCCATCGGCGAGAACTTCGGCCACCGGTTCGAAGTCGTCGAGGCTCTGATCGGCGACGACGCGCTGGAGCGTTTCGGGGACCCGCTGCCGGATGAGACCCGAGCGCTGGCCATCGGCGTCGACGCCGTGCTTGTCGGGGCCGTGGGGCTCGCCGTGCGCTCCGTGGATGGCGTGCGGGCCGATGCCTCGAGGGGACTCCTCGATCTGCGAAAGCTGCTCGGAAATTACGCGAACATCCGGCCCGTCTCCGTCCCGACGGCGCTCGTCGACCGGTCTCCCCTCCGCCCGGACCGCGTCCGGGGCGTGGATCTGGTGGTCGTCCGCGAGCTGCTCGGCGGCATCTATTTCGGACGCCCGCGGGGGATCGAGGACGGCGTCGCCTATGACACGGAGGTCTATACCGAAGAGGAGATCCGGCGGATTTCCGTGTCGGCGTTCGAACTCGCGCGCGGGCGGCGGAAGAAAGTGACATCGATCGACAAGGCGAACGTTCTGGAATCGTCGATCTTCTGGCGCCGCATTGCCGAAGAAGTGTCCCGCGACTATCCGGACGTCGAGTTTTCCAGCATGCTCGTGGACAATTGCGCGATGCAGTTGATCCATAATCCGCGACAGTTCGACGTCCTGCTGACGAGCAACATGTTCGGCGACATCCTGAGCGACGAGGCCGCGGTGCTCGTCGGGAGCCTGGGAACGCTGCCGTCGGCGAGCGTGGGCGGCGACGTCGGTCTCTACGAGCCGGTACACGGCGCGGCACCGGACATCGCGGGGCGGGGGATCGCCAACCCTCTCGGCGCGATCCTCTCGGTCGCGATGCTGCTGGACCTCACGTTCGCGCTTCCGGAAGAGGCTGGCGCCGTGCGGGACGCCGTCAACCGCGTGCTCGAAAACGGGTACGGCACGGCGGACATCCACGCCGGCGGCCGCCGGGCGCCGGTGTCGACCGCGAGGATGGGCGAGTTGATCGCAGGAGCGCTGCGCCCGCCGGGTACGGCGGCGATGGCGGGTGCGGCGGGGACGGAGGGTGGTGCGCGGGGGGGCGCATGCTGAACCGGATCAGCCGTGAGTTGACGCAGCACCGGGACCGGCCGGCCGCGCGCGCGATGCTGTTCGCGGCGGGTCTGACCGAGGATGATCTGGATCGCCCGCAGATCGGGATCGTCAGCTCCGGGTACGAAGGCAACCCGTGCAACATGCACCTCAACGGTCTCGCCGCGGCGGCAAGGGAAGGGGTCCGGTCGTCCGACATGATCGGGTTCGTCTCGAACACCATCGGGGTCAGCGACGGAATCTCCATGGGCACGTTCGGGATGCGCTATTCGCTCCCGTCGCGCGACCTGATCGCGGATTCGATCGAGACGATCGCGTCGGCGCAGCACTATGACGGCGTGGTCACGATCATGGGCTGCGACAAGAACATGCCCGGCGCGATGATGGCCATGAGCCGCCTCGACCGCCCCGCGATGATGATCTACGGCGGCACCATCGCGCCGGGACGCCGGAACGGGGAGCGACTCGATGTGGTTTCCTCCTTCGAGGCGCTCGGGCGGCGGCTGGCCGGCGCCATCACCGAGGAGGAGTACCGGGACATCGTGCGCCTGAGCTGCCCGGGCGCGGGGGCGTGCGGCGGCATGTTCACGGCGAACACGATGGCCTCGACGATCGAAGTCATGGGGATGAGTCTGCCGGGCAGCTCCACGAACCCCGCGACGAGCGAGGACAAGAAGGCCGAGTGCCGGAGGGCGGGACAGGCGATCCGGAACCTGCTCGAGCGGAACATTCGCCCCCGCGACGTTCTCACGCGCCGGGCGTTCGAGAATGCGATCACGCTGGCTGTGGTGATCGGCGGATCCACGAACGTGGTGCTTCACCTCCTGGCCATCGCGCGCACGGCCGGAGTGAACCTCACGATCGACGACTTTCAGCGGATCAGCGACCGCACGCCGCTGCTCGCGGACTTCAGACCCAGCGGCCCCTACGTCATGGAGGACCTGCACCGGATCGGCGGCATGCCGGCCCTCATCAAGGTGCTCCTCGCGGAAGGCCTCCTCCACGGCGACTGCATGACCGTCACCGGGAAGACGCTGGCGGAGAACGCGGCGGATGCGCCCCCCCTGGGCGACGATCCGAGAGTCGTGCGCGGTCTGGATGACCCCATCAAGGCTTCCGGGCACCTCCGCATCCTCTACGGCAACGTGGCCGAGGGCGGCTCCGTGGCGAAGATCACCGGCAAGGAGGGCGAGGTCTTCGAGGGGCCGGCCCGGGTGTTCGACAGCGAGGCCGAAGCGAACGAGGCGATCGGCGAGGGGCGGATCCGGAAGGGCGACGTGATCGTCATCCGCTACGAAGGCCCACGCGGCGGCCCCGGCATGCCGGAGATGCTGACGCCGACCTCCATGATCATGGGACGCGGGCTGGGCGGCGATGTCGCCCTCATCACGGACGGCCGATTCTCCGGCGGCACGCACGGCTTCGTCGTCGGACACATCACGCCCGAAGCGCAGGGAGGCGGCGTCCTGGCTCTCCTCTCCAACGGCGACCGCATCCGGATCGACGCGGTCGAGAACACCATCAATGCCGACCTTTCGTCGGCTGAGCTGACCGCCCGACGAGAGAAGTGGACGGCCCCGCCTCCGCGGGTGGCGTCGGGTGCGCTCCATAGATACGCCCGCACCGTGTCCCCCGCCTCGGAAGGCTGTATGACCGATGGACCGTAAGGTGATGGAACTCGAGCGCGCCGCCGTTCCCGCGGCCGGTCAGACCCGTCTGCCCGGCCTGGAACGAGACCTCGCGCGCCCCTCGAACACGATATCGGGAGCGGAAGCCGTGGTCCGCTCGCTCGCGGAGGGCGGCGTGCGCACGGTGTTCGGATATCCCGGCGGCGCGATCATGCCCGTCTACGATGCCCTCTTCGACCACGGTCATGAGATACGCCACGTCCTCGTGCGCCATGAGCAGGGATCGATACACGCCGCCGAGGGATATGCGCGCGCGTGCGGAAGGACCGGAGTGTGCATCGCCACCTCGGGGCCCGGCGCGACGAACCTCATCACGGGCATCGCCGACGCGAAGATGGATAGTACGCCGGTCGTGTGCATCACGGGCCAGGTTCCATCGAGCGCCCTCGGTTCCGACGCGTTTCAGGAAACCGACGTGATTTCCGTGAGCGCCCCGCTGACGAAGTGGAACCATCAGATCACGGATCCGGCGGAGATCCCGGCGATGATCTCGAAGGCCCTCTACCTGGCTCGAAGCGGCCGCCCCGGGCCCGTCCTCGTCGACATCACGAAAGACGCCCAGATCGGCACGCTCGCCTATCGGCCGCACGAGGAGGAGCACGAGATCAGGGGTTACGAACCGTTCCCGACCCTGGATGAGGAGCGTGTGGAAGCCGCGTGCCGGCTCATCGACCGGGCGAAGCGGCCGCTCGTGCTCGTGGGCCAGGGCGTCCTGTTGTCCGGGGCGCAGAAGGAACTCGGGGAGTTCGTGGAGAAGGCCGGACTTCCCTTCGCCTGCACCCTGCTGGGGCTGGGCGCCATAACGAGCGAACATCCGCTCTACGTGGGGCTGCTCGGCATGCACGGGAACTACGGGCCCAACATCAAGACCAACGAGTGCGATCTGCTCGTTGCGGTCGGCATGCGGTTCGACGACCGCGTAACGGGCGACCTCGCGAAGTACGCTCGACAGGCCAAGGTCGTTCACCTGGACATCGACGCATCGGAAATCGGCAAGAACGTGCCTGCCGAGGTGGAGATCCTGGCCGATGCGAGAGAAGCCCTGGGCGCCATGACGACGCGAGTGCGGAGCAGGGTTCGCACGGCATGGCTGGCCGAGTTCGCCGCCTGCGATGCGGTCGAGCGGGCGCGCGTGATCGAGAACGACCTGAACCCCGCGTCCCCCGAACTTCGGATGAGCGAGGTGATGGACCGGCTCGCTGCCAGAACCGGGGGTCGAGCTCTCGTCATCGCGGATGTCGGGCAACATCAGATGGCCGCCGCGCGCTACTACGGATGTCGCGAGGGCGGTGCCTTCATCACGTCGGGCGGCCTCGGCACGATGGGCTTCGCCCTGCCGGCGGCGATGGGCGTGGGGCTGGCCCGCCGGGATCGTCCCGTGGTCGCGGTGATCGGCGACGGAGGCTTTCAGATGACGTCGCAGGAACTCGCGACGATCGTAGAGGAACGGATACCCGTGAAGGTCATGATATTGAACAATGGGTATCTGGGCATGGTCAGGCAGTGGCAGGAGCTGTTCTTCCGCCGCCGCTATTCCCAGACCGAGCTTACGAATCCGGACTTCGTAGCGATCGCCGAGGCGTACGGCATGGAGGGCAGACGCGTGTCGGAGAGGACCGAACTCGACGCCTCGATCGACGAGATGCTGTCCTCGGAAGCGCCATACCTTCTGGAAGTGGTCGTGGAGCGCGAGGAGAACGTCTTTCCCATGGTCCCGGCGGGGGCGGGTTGTGCGGAGATTCGTCTCGAATAGGAGGGGGAACGTGCATGCTCAGTATACCGTCACAGCCTTGACGGAAAAGGAAAACAGTTCGTTCCTGCGCCTCATTGCGGCCATGGGTCGGCATCGAATCGAGATCGAGAGCTACGCCTGTAGCACCAGCCCGTCCGGCGCGACATATAAACACGTACTGACCGTGCGGGCCCGGCCGGAGGGCATGCGCCGCGCGGTCAAGCAAATCGGTGGCTACGTGGGCGTTCTCGGAATCTGCTATCGCAGCCTGGAAGAGAACGTGAACTCCGAGAAGGCCGGCTGAAGACACCGGTAGCTCGCAAGGAGGGTTAGGGCCTGTGGCAAGGATACATGTCGGTGACGCGGAAGAAGATGTCGTCACGCGGGAAGAGTGGCCGCTCGAGAAGGCGCGCGAGGCGCTGAGGGAAGAGACGATCGCCGTGCTGGGCTACGGGGTCCAGGGTCCGGGACAGGCGCTCAATCTGAGAGATAACGGATTCCGCGTGATCATCGGGCAGCGCAAGGGCTCGGATTCCTGGGACCGCGCCGTCGCCGATGGTTGGGTGGAGGGCGAGACGCTGTTCGAGATCGGGGAGGCGGCCCGCCGCGGCACCATCCTCCAGTACCTCCTCTCCGACGCCGGTCAGATCGCCTGCTGGGACGAGGTCAAGGCACAACTCTCCCCCGGGAAGTGTCTCTATTTCTCGCACGGGTTCGGCGTCACCTACCGGGAACAGACGGGGATCATCCCTCCCGGGGATGTCGACGTCGTGCTCGTGGCCCCGAAGGGATCCGGCCTTTCGCTCAGGCGGCTGTTCGTTCAGGGGAAGGGCGTGAACTCGAGCTACGGTATCTTCCGGGATGCGACGGGCCGCGCGCGGGAGCGCGTCATCTCGCTCGGCATCGGCGTCGGCTCCGCCTTCCTGTTCGAGACGGATTTCCAGCGGGAAGTGTGGTCGGACCTCACGGGCGAGCGCGGGATCCTCATGGGCGCGATCGCGGGCGTCTTCGAGGCGCAGTTCGCGGTGCTGCGGAAGAACGGCCATTCCCCCTCCGAGGCCTTCAATGAGACCGTCGAGGAACTCACGCAGAGCCTGATGCCGCTCGTGGCCGAGAACGGTATGGACTGGATGTACCGGAACTGTTCGACGACGGCGCAGCGGGGGGCGCTGGATTGGCGGCACAGGTTCCGCGAGGCCGTCACGCCGCTGTTCGACGAACTCTACGAGAGCGTAAAGACGGGCGAGGAGGCCCGGATCGTCATCGAGACCTGCGGCAAGGACGACTATCGCGACCGGCTCGGAGAGGAACTCGACGAGATGGCGAACTCGGAGCTCTGGCGCGCCGGCAAGGCGCTCCGCGAACTGAGGCCCTGACCCGCCATGCCCGCGAACCGGCCGAGGACGCTCTACGACAAGATCTGGGACAGCCACGTCGTCACGGAGGGCGAGGGAGGCGTGTCGCTGCTCTATGTCGACCTTCATCTCGTTCACGAAGTCACCTCGCCGCAGGCCTTCTCAGGACTCAGGCGCCGCGGCCTCAAGGTCCGGGCGCGGGATCGCACGCTGGCTACGGCGGATCACGTGACTCCGACGAGGAGCTTGAACATCGCGGCGGCCGGGGAACTCGCCGCGAAACAACTGCGCAGCCTCGAGGAGAACTGCGAGGAGTTCGGGATCCGGCTCTACACGATGGGGCACGAGTATCGGGGGATCGTCCACGTCATCGGTCCCGAACTCGGACTCACGCAGCCGGGCCAGATGATCGTGTGCGGCGACAGCCACACATCGACTCATGGCGCGTTCGGGGCCCTGGCCTTCGGCATCGGGACGACGGAGGTGGAATACGTCCTCGCGTCGCAGTGCCTGCTCGAGCGCAAGATGGGCAACCTCCGGGTGGAGTGTGAAGGACGACTCCGGCCGGGGGTGACGAGCAAGGATCTCATCCTTGCGCTGATCTCGAAGATCGGCGTGGACGGTGGGGTCGGCCACGTCATCGAGTACGCGGGCCCGGCGATCCGCGGCCTGTCGATGGAGAGTCGGATGACGATCTGCAACATGTCGATCGAGGCCGGCGCCCGCGCCGGGCTGATCTCTCCCGATGATACGACGTTCGAGTACGTGGCCGGGCGCGAGTTCGCCCCGACGGGGGCCGAGTGGGACCGGGCTCTGGACCGGTGGCGGACGCTGCCCAGCGATCCGGGCGCGCCCTTCGACAAGACCGTCTCGCTCGACGTGTCCGGACTCGAACCCTTCATCAGCTTCGGCACGAACCCCTCGATGGCGATCCCGATCCGTTCGCGCATCCCGGATCCGGCCGCGATCGCGGACGCGGTGGAGCGGGAGCAGGTCGTTCGCGCGCTCAAGTACATGGACCTCGGCGCCGGCGAGCCCGTGATCGACCAGAAGATCGATGTCGTGTTCATTGGCAGCTGCACGAACGCCCGCATCGAGGACATGCGAGAGGCGGCACGCATCTTCCGGGGTCGCACGGTGAGCGAGGGCGTGCGGGCGCTCGTCGTGCCGGGGTCCGAGCAGGTTCGCCGCGAGGCGGAGAGCGAGGGATTGGACCAGGTCTTCACGGAAGCCGGTGCGGAGTGGCGGCTGCCGGGGTGTAGCATGTGTCTCGGCATGAACGGTGACCACCTGGCGCCCGGCCAGCGGTCCGTGAGCACGAGCAACCGGAACTTCGAGGGGCGCCAGGGGCCTGGTGGCCGGACGATGCTGGGTTCGCCCCTCACGGCCGCCGCCGCGGCGGTGACGGGCAGGGTGACGGACCCGCGCGACCTGCTCCGCGTCTAGCAGTCCGTGGCAAGACCCCGCGTCAGCGCCGCTCGAACGCAGCGGGCGCTTGCCGCGGGCCGCCGGCCTGGGCTGCCGCAAGCTATGGAAGGGGGTCGCATGCAGAGATTCCGGACGGTCGCGACGCGGGCGGTGACCATCGCCTTCGACGACATCGACACGGACCAGATCATCCCCGCCCGCTATCTGACGACCGTGGACCGGGCGGGACTCGGCGGGCACCTGTTCCATGACTGGAGATACCGGGGCGATGGCGAGCCGACGCCGGAGTTCGCGCTCAACCGGGCCGAAGCGGAGGGGGCCCGACTGCTCATCGCGGGCCGGAACTTCGGCTGCGGCAGTTCGCGCGAGCACGCCGTGTGGGCGCTGATGGACCACGGTTTCGACGCCGTCATTGCGCCGAGCTTCGCCGATATCTTCCGGAAGAACGCGCTCAGGAACGGCCTGCTCCCCATCCGCGTTGAGGGAGAGATGTACACGGCCTGTCTCGAGGAAGCCGCGTCCCGCGCGATCTTCACTGTGGATCTGAAAAACAACGTCGTGACGACGCCGGCACGCACGATCCCGTTCCGGATCGATCCGTTCGCTCGCAACTGCCTGCTCGAGGGGCTCGACGAACTCTCGTACATCCTGCGCCATGACGACGCGATATCGGCATTCGAAACGTCGAACCCGTCCGGATCGTCGATCATACCCCCGAGACCTGCCCGCGGCGGACATTGACGCCTCGCCCGCGCACGACGGGCGGCACACCGGCTGCGAGCGCCGGCCGCCGCGTTCCTCCGGTCAACGGCGATCTGCGGTGCGGCCGGCGACCCCCTATCTTTCCGGCGGTCGCCGGGGGCATCCCGACTTGGCGGGATTGAGAGCGTACCCCATGAACCTGATCCGGCTGATACCGGCGTAGGGAGCGCGGCCCGAGCGGGGTAGCGTCCCCGCCCGGCGTCGACCGTCCCCTGTCCGGCGACGACGCGGGTGTGCCGGGGAGACGATGCCCGTCATGATCGAGCCGGATCCCGCCCTCGGGCCCCGCCCCGCCTTCAACCCGCCGGTTCCGTACGAAGGAGCCTTCCCCAACTCCACGAGGGTCTTCGTGGAGGGCCCCGACGGCCTTCGCATCCCCATGCGGGAGATCGCGCTCTCCGGGGGCGAGCCGCCGCTGCGCGTGTACGACACCAGCGGTCCGCGCGGGTGCGATGTGCGAGAGGGACTGCCGCTCCTGCGAGACGCCTCGGTCCGCGCCCGCGATGTACGGGACACCGGGCGCTCCGCCACGGTCGTCCGCGGGCGCCGGGACGATGCCGCGCCACTGCCCGCGACGCTCGTTCGCGAGACGAGGCGGGGGACCGGCCCCGTCACCCAGATGCACTATGCCCGGCGCGGCGAGATCACGCCGGAGATGGCGTTCGTCGCCGTGCGGGAGGGCATCGACCCGTCCTTCGTGCGCGACGAGGTGGCGCGCGGCCGCGCCATCATCCCCGCCAACATCAACCACCCCGAACTCGAGCCCATGATCATCGGTCGCGGGTTCAAGGTGAAGATCAACGCCAACATCGGGAACTCGGCCGTCACGTCGTCGATCGAGGAGGAGGTGGAGAAGCTCCGCTGGGCGACGCTGTGGGGCGCCGACACGGTCATGGACCTCTCCACGGGGAAGAACATCCACGCCACGCGGGAGTGGATCCTCCGCAACTCTCCCGTGCCCATCGGCACCGTGCCCATCTACCAGGCGCTGGAGAAGGTGGGCGGCGTCCCGGAGGCACTCACGTGGGAGGTCTACCGGGACACGATCATCGAGCAGTGCGAGCAGGGGGTGGACTACTTCACCGTGCACGCGGGACTGCTGCTCCGGTACGTGCCGCTCACGTCGGAGCGCGTGACGGGGATCGTGAGCCGGGGCGGATCGATCATCGCCAAGTGGTGCATGGCCCACCACCGGGAGAACTTCCTCTACACGCGCTTCCGCGAGCTGTGCGAGATCGTGCGGGAGTACGACGTGTCGCTGTCGCTGGGGGACGGGCTGCGGCCGGGGTCGATCGCCGATGCCAACGATGAGGCGCAGTTCGCCGAGCTGCGCACGCAGGGCGAACTCACCCGGATCGCGTGGGAATACGACGTGCAGGTCATGAACGAGGGCCCGGGGCACGTCCCCATGCACCTGATCCGCGAGAACATGGAGCGGCAGCTCGAGTGGTGCGACGAGGCGCCCTTCTACACGCTGGGGCCGCTGACGACGGACATCGCGCCGGGGTACGACCACATCACGAGCGCCATCGGCGCGGCGACGATCGGTTGGCACGGCACGGCGATGCTGTGCTACGTGACGCCCAGGGAGCACCTCGGGCTCCCGGACCGCGACGACGTGAAGGCCGGCGTCATCGCGTACCGGATCGCGGCGCACGCGGCGGACCTCGCGCGCGGACACCCGGGGGCGCAGGCGTGGGACGACGCCATCTCGAAGGCGCGCTTCGAGTTCCGGTGGGAGGACCAGTTCAACCTCTCGCTCGACCCGGTAACCGCGCGCGCCTTCCACGACGAGACGCTCCCGGCGGAGGGCGCGAAGATCGCCCACTTCTGCTCGATGTGCGGCCCGAAGTTCTGCGCGATGAAGATCAGCGAAGACGTGCGCCGCTACGCGCGCGAGCAGGGGCTCGACGACGCCGAGGCGATCGAGCGCGGACTGAACGAGAAGGCTCGCGAATACCGAATGGCGGACTGCTAGACGACCTCCGCTGCGGCTCCCGGCGCTCGGACATCCGCTCGGGGCTCCGTGAAGGGTTCGGGCGGAGAGGCATCGGGTTCGCGATCCGACGGTCCGACCGGCGCCGTGCCCTTCCAGGCTTCGAGCGCGGCCTTCTGGAGGCCGACGATGTCGCGCTCCATCCACTCGAAGCGGCCCTCCATGATGTCCTGGGCGATGCGGTAGTCCGCGGCGTCGTGGTTCGAGCGGATGGAGCGGAAGAGTTCGCCGATGCGCCGGCGCGACCCGGCTGCGAACGAGTCGGCGAGACGCTCCGCCTCTCGGGCTGCGTCGCGGGCCTCGCCACCCTCGCGGCGGCGCAGCATGTCGGCCCTCGTCACGGCGGCGGCGACCGCGAACAGCTCCGCGCCGATGTCGATGCAGCGGAAGAGCAGGCCCTGGCGCCGCTCGAGCTTCGACCCGTGGCGCAGCATGAGGTGAAAGATCGTGCGCGCCAGCTTGCGGCTGTTGCGTTCGACGAAGCGCAGGTGCTTCGCCAGCCGTCCGTGGCTCGCGAAGCGCGGCGGCAGGCTCCAGCCGATCCACGTCGTCGGATACCATGTGGTGTAGAACCACGCCGCCTTCGGCAGGGCCTTGAGCTTCGCGCCGAGGCCGAGCCGCGGGTCGACCAGGTCGCCCGCGACCTGGAGATGCCGGTCGACGGCCTCGCGGGCCATGAACAGGCGCAGGATCTCGCTCGATCCCTCGAAGATCCGGTTGATCCGGAAGTCCCGCAGCCAGCGCTCGACGGCGACGGGTTCTTCGCCGCGCGCCGTCAGCGAGTCGGCCGTCTCGTAGCCGCGTCCGCCCCTCACCTGCAGCGCGTCATCGACCAGTTGCCAGCCCGTTTCCGTGTTCCAGAGCTTCGCCATCGCGGCCTCGAGCCGAATGTCGTAGCCGCCCCGGTCCGCCATCGACTGCGTGAGGTCGGCGATCGCGGACATGGCGTACGTCCGCGTCGCGATCGAGGTCAGGTAGTGCGCGATCGTCTCGTGCTTCCCGACCGGCACGCCCCACTGGATGCGCTCCGCGCACCAGCGCCGGCACGCTTCGAGCGCGGCCTGCGCCCCGCCCACCGACGAGGCCGGAATCGTCAAGCGTCCCGCATTCAGCGTCATGAGCGCGAGCTTGAGTCCGCTCCCTTCCTTCCAGAGGAGGTTCTCGGCCGGCACGCGGACATCGGTGAAGCGGATGATCCCGTTCTCGAGCGCCTTGAGTCCCATGAAGTGGCAGCGCCGCACGACTTCGACGCCCGGCCAGTCCCGCTCGACGATGAAGGCGGAGATGCGGCCCGTGTCCGGGTGGCGCGCCATCACGACGTAGAGTTCGGCCAGGGTGCCGTTCGTGCACCAGAGCTTCTCGCCGTTGAGGATGAAGGCGGACTCGTCCTCCGTGCGCTCGGCGGACGTCGTGAGACGGGCAGGGTCCGAACCCACGTCGTTCTCGGTGAGGGCGAAGGCGCTGACGGCCCCCTTCGCGAGCCGGGGGAAGTACGCCTCCTTCTGCGCCTCGGTGCCGAACATCTTGAGCGGCTGCCCCACGCCGATCGACTGATGCGCGGAGAGGAGGGCGACGACGTTGCCATCTACCGAACCCACGACGCGCATCGCGTTCGCGTACTCGGTCTGGTTGAACCCGAGGCCGCCGTACTTCTCCGGCACCTTGATGCCGAAGGCGCCGCGCTCCGCGAGCGCCCGCACCACCTCGGACGGGATCTTTCCGTCGCGGTCGATACCGTCCGAGTCCACCTCGTCCCGGAGGAAGATCCGCAGGTCTTCCGTCCATTCGCGGGCGCGGTCGGAGATGAAGTCGTCGGGGTCGGGATAGGGGTGGATCGCGTCGAGTCGGAGCTTCCCGAGGAAGAGGTTCCGGACGAAGGTTCGCCCCGTCCAGTCCGTCTCGCGGGCGGCCTCGGCGACCTGCCGGGCCTCGGCCTCGCTGACGCGGGATCCCGTGTTCGCGGCGGGTTGTTCAGACATGTGGATCTTCCGTCTCGTGAGCCTTATGGAGAAAACGTCGCCGCGAACGGCCGCTTCGACGGCGACTCTCCCGCAAACCTACCCCGCGCCACGCGTTCGCGACAAACTGCGGGCGTCGCGTTCGGGCCGCCGGCGACGGCGGACGAGCGCGGCCGGCCGGGTCGCGTCGCGCGGACCCCGCGTCGTACCCTTGAGCGTCCGAAACGGACCTCCGTCACCTTCGAAAGGCCGCCGCGAGTGAACTCGACTCCTCAACCCCCGCCCGTCGTCCGCCGGGAGATCGTCTCCTGGGCGCTGTACGACTTCGCCCACTCGGCCTTCGGGACGATCGTCGTCACGTTCATCTTCTCGGCGTACTTTGCGCTGTCGATCGCTCCCGATCCCGACCTGGGTGGCGTCTGGTGGACATGGGCGGTCACCGTCTCGGCGGTCACGACCGCGCTCATCATGCCGGTGGTGGGCGCGATGGGGGACTTCGGCGGCCTCAAGAAGCGGTTTCTGCTCATCGCGACGATCGTCTGTGTCGCCCTGACCGCGGGCCTCTTCGGCATGGGGCCGGGAGATGCCTGGATGGCGGCGCTCGTATTCATCGGGGCCAGTGTCGCCTACGAGTCCATGCAGTCGCTCGCCAACGCGTTCCTTCCCGAGATCTCGACACGGGAGAACATGGGACGGATTTCCGGGCTGGGCTGGGGCCTCGGGTACTTCGGCGGCCTCCTCTGCCTCGTGCCGGCGCTCGGCATGGTCAGCGGCTGGCTGCCGGAGGACGGAGGGCTGAACGTGCGGTCCACGAGCCTCCTCGCCGCCGGCTGGCTGCTCGTGTTCTCGATTCCGGTCTTTCTCTTCCTTCGGGAGCGGCAGCCCCGCCGCCGCGCGCCGCTCGCCACCTGCGTTCGGATGGGCTTCGGCCGCATCGCGAACACAGCCCGGGACCTGAGGCGCTATCGCCAGGCCGTCCGCCTCCTCGTGGCGCGTCTCGTCTACAACGATGGGCTCGCGACCGCCTTCGCCATGGCGGCGATCTTCGCCGGGGTCGAGTTCGGGATGGAGACAGCCGACCTCCTCATCCTCGGCATCGTCGTGAACCTGGCGGCCGGCGCGAGCGCGATCGGCTTCGGGTTCGTCCAGGACCGGATCGGCGGGAAGCGCACGATCGCCATCACGCTCGTCCTGCTGATGGTGGCGATCGTGCTGGCGTGGTCCGCGAGGGATCTCCCCATGTTCTGGGCCGCGGCCATACTCCTCGGGCTGATGGTCGGGCCGAATCAGGCGGGGAGCCGCGCGCTCCTGGGTTCGTTCGTGCCCGAGAACAAGCAGGGCGAACTGTTCGGCTTCTACGCCTTCTCCGGCCGGCTTTCCTCCGCCCTGGGGCCGCTCTCCTACGGGCTCATCCTCGGCGCCACGGGCAGCCACCGCTGGGCCATCGCCTCCATCCTCGTGTTCCTCGCCGCCGGGCTGCTGCTCCTGCTGCGCGTGGATGAAGAAGAGGGCGTGGCGCTCGCGACGGAGGAAGCGACGCCCGTCTAGCGTTGCAGGCGCGCGGCGGCGGCGAGGGCGCGGCGCAGGAGGGCGCGCTCGATCGCTGCAGTCGGGGAGGCCGCGCCGGCGAGTGCATCGGCGCGGGCGCGCAGCGAGGCGATGGTCGAGGGCTCGAAGGCCCCGGGCACGGGCCCGCGCTCGGGGCTACCCGCCGCCGCGTCGATCAGGAACCGAACCAGTTGGTCGTCGGGGTCGAAGGGACGGCCCTGGCCGAGCGATTCCGGCCACAGCAGCGCGGTTTCCAGGTGACGGCGAGCGGCCGGACGGTCCCCGGCCTCCAGTTCGTCGAGCGCGGCCCCGACGTGCGCGAGCTCGTACAGCCGGTGGGCCTCGCCGGAGTTTTCCGAGGGGAGCACGTGGGTGGTTGCGAGGATTCGGATGGCCTCGCCGTGTTCGCCCGCCTGGATGAGCCCCCGCACGTGGAGGAGGGCGAGGTTGAAGTCGTCCGGGAAGAGTTCCCGTCCCCGGCCGGACGCTTCGCGCGCCTCTGCCCACCGTCCCGCTTCCTGCAGGTGCCGGACGAGGGAGATGTGGAGGAGGCGGCTGCCGGGTTCAACCTCGACGGCGCGCCGGAAGTCGGCCCCGGGGTCGCCGCCCACGGCTGCCGTCAGGTGCGCGCGCGCCGCGTAGGCCGCGCCGTAGTCGGGCTCGTCGCCCAGCGTCGCCAGCACCTCCGCCGCCTCGGCGTCGCGGTCGAGCGCCCACAGGTTCAGGCCCAGGAGGTAGCGCCAGCCCCAATGCGGGTCTTCCCGGGCGGCCCAGCGCAGGACCGGCAGAGTCTCGGGGCGGTAGGGGAAGGCG
The DNA here is from genome assembly GCA_009838765.1 of Gemmatimonadales bacterium. Classification (GTDB taxonomy): domain Bacteria; phylum Gemmatimonadota; class Gemmatimonadetes; order Palauibacterales; family Palauibacteraceae; genus Palauibacter; species Palauibacter ramosifaciens. The sequence goes on along the minus strand of VXQX01000051.1, from coordinate 23,232 downwards.
AGGGCGGGATCGGCCCCCGCCCGCAGCAGTTCGGCGTCGCCACGCAGGAAGGCGAGCCACGCCGCGGCCACGGGACCGCCGCCCACCTCATCCCCCAGCTCGAGCAGGCGCGCGGCATCGCCGGGCAGCCCGCGGTTCGCGTAGCCCACGGCGAGTTCCAGCAGCGTCTGGCCCGGATACTCGCTCCGCATCGACGCGGTGAGGCGCCTCGCTTCGGCTCCGCCGGCTGCCTCGTTGCCCCCGGATCCCTCGGCCCGAGCCGCGAGATATAGCTCGGCCGGCACGAAGTGGTTCAGCGGGTCCAGCTCCAGGATCTCCGCCTGCACGCGCGCCGCGCCGGTGTCGTCTCGCCCCAGGCGCGCCGCGATCGCCAGCACCTCGCGGGCTGGAATGCTCACGCGGTCGTGGTCGAGCGCAAGCGTGGCGTGACGGCGCGTTTCGGCCATGTCCCCCGCCTCCAGCGCGAGCTCCGCCAGCCGGATGCGCGCCGCGGCCCGGTGTGAGACCGACCGGGCCGCCCAGCCGAACGAGTCGAGCGCATCGGCGCGGCGTCCGAGCGTGAGATACAGGTTGCCGGCGAGGAAATTGGCCGCGGGATCGTAGGTGTCGAGCTGGAGCGCGCGCCGGGCGAGGGCGAGGCCCTCCTCATGGCGGGCCGACCTCAACGCCAGCGTGCCGAGGCCCAGCAAGGCGTCCCGGTTCCAGGGCTCGGCGGCGAGCGCGCGGTCGTACAGCGTCCGTGCGTCCGCATGGCGACGGCCCCTCGCCAGCTCCCTCGCCTCGAACACCAGGCGATCCGTCTCGGGGAGGGCGGCCCACGCCTCCGAGTTCGTCCCGAACGGCCGGGACACCGAGGGCTCTCCGCCGAATCCGCAGACGCCGTCGAGCCCGGCGTCGTCCGCGTTCGAGCAGGCCTCCAGACCGAGCCCCGGCACGGAAATGCGCCACGGGCGCCCGGGCGCGACGTCGAACTCGAGGGCCACCGGCTCGAGAGGCTCGAGCGCCACGGGTCGCGCGCCGACCGGTTCACCGCCCGACCATGCCGCCACCGTGTCGGCCGTGGCCCCGAACGCCTGGACCACGACCCGCAGGCCGTCGCTCACCCGTTCGACGTGCACGGCGCCGCGCGAGGAAGCGTCTGTGAGGCCGCCCGTCCCCTCCAGCGGGAACCACCACTCGTTCCAGCGGCTGGCCGAGAGGGGATCGAACCCGGCCTGCGAGATCGGGTTGCGGTGCGCTCCCGGCTGGTACTGCGCGTGGAGCCGTCCAGCCTGGAACTCGACGTACTGCCCGTCCGTGTCCGTGAGCAGTTCCTCCCAGATGCCCCCCGCCCGCGAGAGCGCCCACAACCACATCTTGCGCCCGGGCATCTCCTCGTGCGGAGCCCAGTGCCCCCAACCGTAGTCTTCGTCGTGATAATACCCGCCGAAGAAGTCGTTCAGCGCCCCGACGACGTGGTAGGACTTGTGTCCCCCGAACGCGTTGTTGCGGTACAGCGACAGGAAGCGCCCCTCCCCGTCCTCGGGCCAGGGGCGCGTGCGCCCGGAGTGCTCCAGGTAGGCGTTGCCGGGCACGAACAGCTCCAGATCGTCCCGGGCGAAGGCCGCGGCCGTCATCCAGTTGTAGTAGGGCTGCTCCAGCGGAGTCGGGTTGTACCACAGGACGCGCGTCTCGAAGGCGGCCCGGTCCGGCGGAAGCCGGATCTCGACGCGCCACGGCGTCCGCGACGGGAGGTCCATCGCGCCGACGATCGTGCTCACGCTGCCGTCCGCGTTCTCCCGCACGAGATAGTCGACGGGTGTGGCGGTGGCCGGCGTGTGTCCGATGACGCCGAAGTTGAACTCGATGCCGCCCGAGGTCCACGGCCCGCGCAGCGCGATGTCCCGGAACTTCATCACTTCGTTCCGATAGATGAACTCATGCCCCGTCGCCTTCACCACGGCCCCCCACACCTTGCCGCCCACTTCCGGAAGGACGAAGACCTCGATGAGGTCGTTCTCCATCGTCACGACCTTCCACTCCCCGGGCTCCGACGTCACGGCGTATCCCTCGAACGTGTGGTAGGGGTACAGCCGCCGGTCGGTGGCCAGCACCGGCACGGGGTTCGGATCCGAGAACGGATACGTGTCCAGGACCCGCACCTCCTCGGATATTCGGGCGCGGGGACCCCGGGCGTCGCACGCGCCCGCAGTCAAGGCAATGCATGGGATGGCCGCGGCCACGGCGGCGAGCCGCCAACGCCCCGACGTCAATCGGAACACGTGGAACCTCCTTCGCTTGTCACGGTGGCGCCGTCGGAGGCGTCGGCGACGAAGAGGGCGCGGCGGCCGACGCCTCCGCGGGGGGCGTAGAAGCGGTCGATCAGGGCCTCGATCACGCTCTTCGCCTCGTTCGCGCGGCAGAGTGCGACCGCGCAGCCGCCGAATCCTGCGCCAGTGAGCCGCGCCCCGGCCGCTCCCGCGTCGCGGGCCACGCCCACGATCTCGTCCAGCGCCGGCGTGCTCACGCCGAAGTCATCGCGCAGGCTGGTGTGCGATGCGTTCATCAGTCGGCCGAACGCGGCGATGTTGTCGCCGCGAAGCGCGCCCTCGGCCTCGATCACGCGGCGGCCCTCCGTGGCCACGTGACGAAAGCGCCTCCACAACGTGAGCGGCAGCGACTTCCGCGCCCCGGCCATGATGAAGGCGAACTTGTCCTCTTCGGCCTCCACGACCTCCGGCCACGAAGTCCGGTCAACCCGTTCGAGAGCCTCCGCGCACTGGGCCCGCCGTTCGTTGTACAACTCGCGTACGGCGCCCGCCTTTTCCGCGCGCGCCAACGACGAGGCGACGACCCACCGCCATCCCTCCGGCACCGGCACCGGCGTCACGCGCAGCGGCCCGAAGTCGATCCGCAGCGCATGCCCTTCTTCTCCGCAGAGAGACGCGGCCTGGTCCATCCCGCCGCCCTGCACGCCGACATGGCGCTCGGCTCGCGCGAGGACCGCTGCCAGCTCCAGCGCCTCCACGTGCTCCTCGTTGGCGTGCAACAGGGCCAGCGCGGACGCGACCACGAGGGCGGAGGAGGACGAAAGCCCCTCCGCTACCGGTACCGTGCCCGTGACCGTTCCCCGGATGCCTCGCCTGAGTTCCACGCCGTGGTCGAGCAATCCCCTGGCCGCGGCCCGCACATAGTTCGACCAGTGTCCCCGGGGCGCGAATTCGGTGGCGCGGTTCAGCCGAAAGGCGAACGAACCATGGGCGGCATCGCCTTCGAGTTCGACCGTCGCGTGCTCCAGCGCATCGAAATCCAGGTGGACGTGTCGGTCGAGAGCCATCGGCAGCACGGGCAGGCCGTTGTAGTCGATGTGCTCGCCGATCAGGTTGATGCGTCCCGGAGCGGTCGCGACTCCACTGGGCGGTGCGTGCGGTGGACCGAAGAGTGAGGCCTGCGCCGGGCGAACCGGCTTCGGGTGAACATGCGGCGTCCAGAGGTCGACGGGATACGCGCCGGCCCCGGTCAGTTGTCGGAGCGAGACGGCGACGCCCTCGCGGTCACCGGGAAAGGTGACGCCCATCCACCCCTGCCCCGCGGGCACAAGGCCGCAGCGTGTCCGCTCGGAGGCGGCAAGATCGCCGATGGTCTCCGACAGGTAGAACTCGCTCTCGATCCCGGGGGAGGCGGCGAGGAAGGCGCGGAAGCGCTCCTCCAGCAACGGCAGGATGTCGGGATAGAAGCCCCACAGGCCCATGCACGCCTGGCTGTCCGCGTCCACGCGGATCGCCGCACCGGAGGGGGTCCGCCCCACGACGCCGGGCCGCGCGACCGGGGTCCGGGCGCCGTTGCCCGCCCGCTGCGCGTCGCCCTCGCCGGTCGGCGACGCGTCGCCGTCGAGGCGCAGGTCGAGACCCTCGGTCATGCGGAGCAGCGCGCCGTCGGGCCCCGCTTCGCACAGGCCGCGGGACACGCCGCCGAAGGCGGACAGGGTGTCGGCGAGGCGGGAGGTCACCGCGAAGGCGCCGTTGCCCGGGGGAGGCGCCGCGAGGGCGTGCGCCAGGCGCTCGTACGCGACCCGCCCGTAAAAGTCGTCCGCGTTGCAAACGCCGAACGGGCCCCGGCGGGGCAGGGCGGCCGCGGCGGCCAGCACGGCGAAACCCGTTCCCCACGGCCGGTCGCGCCCCGGCGGGGGGAGCGGGACGAGGTCGGCATGTGCGAGGCGCTGGCTGACGAAGGAGAGAGAGACCCCCGCCCCCCGCACTGCCGCCAGGCGCGACTCGAACTCGTCGCGCTGGCTCTCCCGCACCACGACCACAAAACGCCCGAAGCCCGCGCGTACGGCGTCGTACACGGCATACTCGAGCAGCGACGCGCCGCCCGGCCCCACCGGTTCGAGCTGCTTGGCGCGGCCGAACCGCGTGGATCGCCCGGCGGCGAGGATCACCAGCGTCGGCCGCTCCGGCCGGTCGCCCTGTCTCGCCCCGTCGATCGAACCGGTCCCGCTCATCGGGACAACTCGACCGTTCGCGCCTCGCCCGCGATGCGGAGCCCTTCAACGCGCGCCCGGACGGCGCCGTCGACGGCGGCATCCCCGCGAGCGACGAACGCGGGCAGCCGGGAGCCGGTGCGCAATCCGCGCCATGGACAGGCGTCGACGAACTCCTCGATCGCGCCCAGCGCGAACAGCGGCCCCCAACTCTGGAAGCGCCGGCCCCGCCCCCGGCCGCTGCGCGCGTCGAAGTTCTCGCGGCAGAACCCCGTGCGCCGGCGGTCGGCGAGAAACATGAGCGCCCCTTTCCACGCCAGCTCGCTGGCGAATTCGTCGTACCCGTAGCGCCGCAGTCCCTGCAGCACGAGGTAATTCATGGGCGGCCAGATGGAGCCGCGCCAGTACTGCTGGTCGTCGAACGCGGGGTCGTCGCGGGAAATCGTGGGCAGCACCCACTCTCCCCGGAAGCGCGCGGGATCGCGCAGCACGTCGACCATGCGCCGCGCCTGCCGCGCCGACGGCACGCCGGCGATCAGGGGAAGGAAGTTCGATGCAGCCACGCGCGTCGAGTGACCGCCAGGCAGTTCGTCGAGGTAGAGCCCGACGGCGTCGGACCACAGCACGCGGTTCATCGCCGCGACGATGCGGCGGCGCTCATCATCCAGCCGAGCCGCCTCCGCCGGGTCGCCGACGATGCGCGCGATCCGCGACAGGCACTCGAGATCCAGGGCGCGGTAGCTGCACAGATCGACGGCGGACATGGCGAGGACTTCCCGCCCCGGATCCCATTCCACGTCGTCCCACAGCGGGAGGTCGTCCTGGCCCGATTCCCACGCCGCCCGCTGATGGCCGCTCGCGCGGACTTCCCATTCCGGGAGCCGCCCGCGCTCCGGGACCAGGGCGGTATCCGAACCCCACGCGAACAGTCCGCGCGTGAGCCCCGCGCGGCGCGGGCGCCCGCCCTTGTCGGCCACCCACCAGTCGTTCCACGCGCGGAGTCCCGGCCATGCGGCGGCCAAAGCGTCCGCATCGGGGCAGGCGAGGTACAGCTTCAGGGCCGCGAACGACCCGACCGGGGGCTGCGAGCGGTCGGGCGTGCCGCCGAGGCGGCTCCTCCAGTTGGGCACGTTCCCGTTCGGGTAGCGCGATTCGAGCCCCGCGAGGAGAGCGTCCCAGGCCAGACGCCCCGACGCGGTGGCGAGCGCGAGGGCGTTGAAGAAGGAATCCCACCCGAAGACCGTCCAGTCGTCGGGATTCGGCGTACTCTCCGTCGGTGTCTCGTCCCTCGGCTTTGGGAAGATCCAGCGGCGGCCGGCCGGCGCGTACAGGCGTCCGGTTTCCGGCTGGAGGAGGACGGTCCACATCAGGTTGTCCGTGACGGCCTCGACGAGTCCTTCCGCGGCCCCCGACCCACGTGGACGGCGGCGGTCCCAGTCGGCGCGCGCGTCGTCGATCCAGCGGTCCAATTCGGGAAGGAGCTGTTGGGCGCGGTCCAGGCTGGCTCCCGGCCGGGACGGAGGCCCCGGCGCGCTCCTCGGCTCCCAGGCGACGACGGCGGCCACGCGTTCCCTCGCCCGAGGCGCGAAGGCGGCAGCGATCTCCGTGCTTCCAAGCCCCGCCCGCCAGCCGTCGGGACCTCGCTCCCATCGTGGCTTCCATCCCCATGGATCGTCGCCCACCAACTCCACCCGGCCCGGCATCCCCGCCACCGCCCGCAGGGCCACGGCACCCTCGCGGCGCGACCATTCCAGGATGAGCGTACCCTCCCCAGGGCGGGAAGCGGGCGAGGGCTCGGCAGCGAGATCGAACTCCATCCGCGCGTAGCATCCGTCCGGTGCGTGGGGACCGACGCGGGAGACCATCCAGTACCAGTCCTCCAGGTCCCGGCGTTCTCCGTCGGGGGTGGTGAAGATGAGGCGGAGTCCAACCCCGTCGCCGGGTCCGGCCGCGAACACGAGCCCGGCCCAGCGGCGCGCCTCGAGCGCCCCGACCCGCATCATGCTGGTCCGATCCGCGTGCTCGGTTGGGCGGAGTTCATGCCCCGCCAGTCTATGGCTGGCCGTCCCGAGGGGCGACGGCCGCAAGGACTCGAGGGTTGGCAGGGCGGCCGTCACGCTCGGCGAGTCTCAGCCCGCGCCGGACTCGGCAGGCTGATCGGATTGGCACGGCACGCCGGACGGCGCCATTATGCGTATATGCGCCAGACGGTCAGCAGGACCGGACGCGACCGACCTCGACGGCAACTACCCGGACCCCGACAGCGCGGCGTCGGAACAGGCGACAACCGCGCAGCGCCGCGATGATCGATGCGCTGATCGGATATACTCCGACGCTCCGCCTCCGCCGCGTCGTTGAGCCGGGCATGGCGGAGGTCTGGATCAAGCTGGAGGGGATGAATCCGGCCGGCTCGATCAAGGACCGGACCGCGCGCGCCATGGTCGACGACGCCGAGACGCAGGGATTGCTCGAGCCCGGCGGCACTATCGTCGAGCCCACCTCCGGCAACACCGGCATCGGCCTCGCCCAGATCGCCGCCTGGCGCGGGTACAGGCTCATCCTGTGCATGCCGTCGTCGATGAGCGCGGAGCGCAAGCGCACTCTCAGTGCGTACGGCGCCGACTTGGTGCTGACCGACCCGGAACGGCGCATGCTGGCCGCGCGCGAGGAAGCCGAACGCATTTCCCGGGAATCCGGCGCCTACTATCCCGACCAGTTTTCCAATCCTGCGAACCCGCGCGTTCACTACCAGACGACCGGACCGGAACTCTGGACCGACATGAAGGGACGCATCGACGTATTCGTATATGGCTCCGGGACGGGCGGGACCATCAGCGGCACCGGGCGATTCCTCAAGGAACAGGATCCGAACATCCAGGTCGTAGCCGTCGAACCGGCTCGCTCGCCGGTCATCTCGGGCGGTGAACGCGGCCAGCACCAGTTCCAGGGAATGGGACCGGGCTTCATCCCCGAGAATTTGGAGCGCACGATCCTCGACCGCGTAATCACCGTCTACGAAGAGGACGCGTTCCCGCTGGGCCGGCGCCTGGCCCGGGAAGAGGGGCTTTTCCTCGGAATGAGCAGCGGCGGCATCATCTACGCGGCGCTTCAGATCGCACGCGAGATCGGCCCCGGCCACCGGGTCGCCGCCATCTCGCCCGACGACGGCGCCCGCTACCTGAGTACCGTGCTGTATTCGCCCGAGGATCCGCCGGAGACCGTGGCCCGCTAGCGAATCCCTTCCAGCTGGATGCCCCGCACGAAATACCGCTGGGTGAAGAGGAAGAGGAGGGCGATGGGCAGCACGGCGGCGACGCCGGCCGCCATCTGATAGGGCCAGTGGATCTCGTAGGTCGAATGGAAGGCGGCGATCCCCACCTCCACGACGCGCATGTCCATGGAGCGGGTCACGAGGAGCGGCCACAGCAGGTTCTTCCACGCGTCGACGAACGCGAACAGCGCGAGCGTGGCCACTGCGGGCTTCGCGAGCGGCAGGGCGACGCTCCAGAAGATGCGCACGCGCCCGGCCCCGTCCACGCGCGCGGCGTCCTCCAGCTCCCGCGGCACCGTCCGGAAATACTGGCGCATGAGGAATATGCCCCACACCGAGACGAGTTCCGTGGAGATGAGTCCCTGGTACGTGTCGATCCAGCCGAGCGCCTCGATCATGAGGAAGCGGGGGATGAGGACGACGACGGCGGGCACCATCATCGTCGACAGGAAGAGCAGGAAGAGTCCGTCCCGCCCGGGAAATTCGAGGCGCGCGAAGGCGTACCCGGCCGTGGCCGAGGTCGCGACCTGGCCCGCCGCCACAGCCGTCGCGAATAGGAGCGAGTTCAGGAAGTAGCGCCCGAAGGGCTGGACCGTGAGCGCTTCGGGATAGTTAGACCACCGCGGCGACCGCGGCAGGAGGCTCCCGCCGGCGAACACCTCGAGCTGTCCCATCAGGCTCGTGAGCGCCATCCACGCGAAGGGTGCCGCCATGAGGAGGCAGGCCGCGGCGAGCAGAAGCCCCCGCGCCGCCCGGGGCACGACCGTGCGCTCAGCCATGGGCGCGCCGCATATCGAGGAAGCGGAAGTGCAGCCACGTGGCGGCGAATACGACCGCGAACAGCATCCAGCTCATCGCCGCCGCGTTGCCGAACTGCAGGAACTCCCACGCCTCGCGGTAGATGTGATAGACGGCGACGTCGGTGGCGCCCAGCGGCCCGCCCTCGGTCATCACGTAGACGAGTCCGAACACCTGGAAGGACCCGATGACGGACGTGACGAGCACGAAGAACAGCGTGTGGCGCAGACCAGGCAGCGTGACGTGGCGGAAACGCTGCCACGGCCCCGCGCCGTCGACCCGGGCCGCGTCGTACCAGTCGCGCGGGATCGCCGCGAGGCCCGCCTGGAAGACGACCATCTGGTAGCCCGCGACCATCCAGACGCCGATCGCCATCAGGCTGACGAGCGCGGTGTCGGGCGAGGTGAGCCACGGGACGGACTCGAGCCCGACGCGCTCCAGACCCCGGTTCAGCAGCCCGTACCGGTCGCTCAGCAGCCACTTCCACACCACCGCGATCGCCGCCACGCTCGTGATGCCGGGCAGGAAGAGGGCGAGCCGGGCCCAGCGCATGGCGCGGCGCGATCCCCGCGTGAGGAGCGCGAGGGCGAGGGCGATGGCCATCGCGGCGGGCACGTGCAGCGTGAACAGCGCCGTGTTTCCGATCGCCGACCACCAATCGCCGTCCGCGAGCAGCCCCGCGTAGTTGTCGAGTCCGAGGAAGAGCGGCCCGGGGTCGATGAGCCGCCATTCGTGCAGCGAGATCCACAGGGAGAAGAGGAGCGGTCCGATGGTGAACGCGAGGATGAGGACCGCCGCCGGCGCGAGGAGGCTCCACGCCGCGAGCGTTCGGCGCAGGGCTCGGGGGCGGGCCGCGAGTTGCACGAGGTGGAGCGCCAGCGCGACCAGCAGGGCGGCGAACGCGGCCGCGGCAGCCAGCGCGAGGACGGGCGAGGCGGTGCGCTCGTATCCGAGGAGGGCGAAGTGGGTATCGGCGGTGTGCGTCGCGTGGTAGATGAGACCATCCGCTTCCACCTCGTACGACGGCCCGGCGGGGGTCCCGGGAGGCATCGGGGCGATTCTTTCCGGCGAGGCGGCGATGGCCGCCGCCACGGAGGCCGGCATGGTCCACTGCTCGTCCGCCGCTTGCAGCTCCGCGTCCCGGGCCCAGGGGAGCTGTGCGACCCGGGCGGCGCGGGCCGTATCCACGCCGTTGGCCAGCGCAAGCTCAAAGGCTCGCGCGCCTTGAGCCACTGTCGCGGTACTCAGCGCTCGGAGTTCGCGGTCCGCCCACCGCCCGGCGACGACTGCCGTCAGGGCGATGCAGCCGACGGACAGGAGCGCGATGCCCGCCGGGTAGCGGTGGGGCGTCGGCGTCGGCCGGTGGCGCCGGCTCGCGGCCCAGCCCGCGATGATCGCGGCGCCCGCCAGCGCGATGGCCGCGGCGCCGGCCGGAAACGTGGCGCGGGGGCCGCCCGAGCGGTGCGGCGCGACCGCGACCCACACGGCCGGGTTGAGTGCGCCGGCCTCGTAGGCGTAGGCCCCCGTACCGGCGCCTCCCAAGTCGACTTCTACGATCGTCGCTCGTTCGCCGAGCAGCGCAGTCACGGCTGGGGCGCTACCCTCTGCACCCTCCCACAGCGTGGCCGCCATGCGCGCCTCGGCTTCTGCCGCGGCGGTCCGCGCGCTCCCCACCCGGCCCGCGGCGACGGCCAGGACCAGCCCGAGGCCGACTGCGAGGGCGATGGCGGCGAGGGCGTCGAGAACCGGGAGCCGCACCACGTTCACCAATCGAACTCCGCGTCGATGCGGCGGGCCACGTCCGCTGCGCTCGCTGCGAGGGACTCTCCGCGCACCAGCCGACGATCCATGATCTCCACCGCCAGCGCCTCGAGGCGGGAGAAGTCGCGCACGCGAGCACCCCACGTCATCCGCGCCCCCCGCACGAGCGCGATGAAGGCGTCCTCGACCCCCGTGCTGTCCAGGGCGGCGATCTCGGCTGCCACATCCATTCGCGAGGGGATGGCGAGGCCCGACCGCGCCCGGATGCGTTGCGCTTCGGGCGAGGCGAGAAAACCAGCCAGGTCGATGGCCCGGCGCAGGTTCGGCGCGTTGGGCGGCACGGCCCACCCCGAGGCGTACAGCACGCCGGTCGCCGCGGTCCGGGACGGGTGGTGAGGAATGGGGACGATGGCCAGGTCCAGCGTGCCGCTCGCCACGAGGTCGCGGAACACGGGGAGCGTCCAGTGACCCGACAGTAGGAACGCCTGGCCGCCGGATGCGAAGCGCGCTTCCCGCGCGGGATCTCCCTGCTGGACGAACTGCGCCCCCGGCGTGAGGCCGTCTTCAGCCAACTTCGTGAGGAACCGGTAGGCCTCCAGCGCTTCCGGTCCGTCCAGATAACCCACCGCGCCGCTGCCGCCAGGGCCGAGAATGTCGCCGCCCGCCGACCACACGAACGGCACCCACTGATACAGGTTGCGCGGGAAGTCGAACCCGAACACGTCCTTCCGGCCGTCGCCGTCGGTGTCTGCGACCACCGTCTCGGCGGCCCGCCGGAAGTCTGCCCACGTCCAGCTGGCCGCGGGCAGAAGGTCCTCGACCCCCGCGTCGGCGAGAACGCCCCGGTTCGCGTACAGGACCATCGGCGTGAAGTCCTTCGGCAGCGCGAACATGGACGCGCCCCGCCGGAACGCGTCCGCCACCTGCCCGAACACGCTGTCCGGCCGAAAGCCGAGCGCCTCCCTGTACGGCGCGAGGTCCAGCGCCAGCCCGCGCTCCACGAACGTCGGAATGTCCGGCGAATCCATGAGGTAGACGTCCGGCGGGCGGCCCGCCGCGATCGACGTGAGCAGGCGCTCCTCGTATCCACTGGGGGCCGACTCGAGCGCGACGCGGACGCCCGGGTGCAGCGCTTCGTAGCGGTCGACCACCTGCCGCTCGATCTCGAGTTCGTGTCCGCCGGCCCAAAGGGCCACGCGCAGCACGGTGTCCGACTCGCCGGACGCGCAGCCGACCATCGCGAGGACGAGGGCCGCGCGGACCACGCCGCCGCAGATCACGCCGGCGCGGACGACGGCGGCGCGAACGCTCGCGGCCGGCGGGGACCGGCGCGCGGGCGGGCCGCGACGCGTCATCGGGGACCCGGCCGGTCGACCGGTCGCGCCGCCGTCTCATCGCGGCGGCCATCCGGCCCGAACAGGTGGCTGCGCTCCCACCGCACGGACACGTCCACCGGGTCCCCGGCCGAGACTCGGAGGGCAGGGGACGCGCGCGCCACCCACGCCCCGTCGCCCGGGCCGTCCAGGTGCACCCGCTGTTCGCTGCCCAGGGCCTCGATGCGGAGCACTGCGGCCCGGAAGTCGCTCGCCTCGGTCGAGTCGCCGGCCGTGCTCGAATCGAGCCCCCCGGCGGGGACGACGGCGAGGTCTTCCGGTCGCACCCCGAGCGTAGCCCGGTCGAGGTCCGCTGGCGCGCACAGGGCGAACGGACCGCCTGCCAGACGGCCCCCCTCGTCTCGGGAAAGAAGGATGCGGTTGATGGGCGGCGATCCCACGAAACCCGCCACGAACAGATTCGTCGGCCGGCGGTACACCTCATCCGGCGTACCCACCTGCTGGAGCCGCCCCCGATCCATGACCGCGACCCGCTGGCCCAGGGAGAGCGCTTCCACCTGATCGTGCGTCACGAAGACCATCGTCGTGCCGAGGCGCCGGTGCAGGGCGGCGATCTCGTCGCGCGTCCGCAGGCGCAGTTCCGCGTCGAGATTCGAAAGCGGCTCGTCAAACAGAAACACGCCCGGATCGCGCACCATCGCGCGTCCGAGGGCCACCCGCTGGCGCTGTCCGCCGGACAGTTCACCGGGCCTCCGCGACAACAGTTCGGCGAGCCCGAGCGCGGCGGCGGCGTCCGCGACGCGACGCTCGATCTCGTCGCGCGGCGTACCCCGCACTCGCAGGCCGAAGCCCAGATTACCAGCCACGGTCATGTGCGGGTAGAGCGCGTAGCTCTGGAACACCATGGACACGTCGCGAGCGCCCGGCTCGACGTCGTCCACCCGCCTTCCCCCGATCCACACCTCCCCGGCGGTGGGTTCGACGAGCCCGGCGATGAGGCGCAGCAGAGTGCTCTTGCCACACCCCGAGGGTCCCACCAGCACCATCAGTTCTCCCGGCCGGATCTCCAGGTCCAGCGCCCGCACGGCCGCGACCTCGCCGTATCGCTTCTCGAGGCCGCGCAGCTCCACGCCCTGCGGGGCGCGGGTCACGAGACCCATGACACCCGCAGAGGTTCGCCGCGCGGTCCGTCGAACCGCTCGCCGTCCACCTCCAGGCTCACCCGTTGGGGCGCCACCTCGACGGACACCGTGCGCCCCCGCGCGATGACCGGTCCCAGCGACACGCGCGCGGGACCGTTCGGCAGCGGCCGCACCTCGACGCCCGCCGCGTCTACGTGAAGCCCGCCGAATCCGCGCGCCAGCAGGTCGAGGATCCACGAGTGCTGGTAGTCGTCGATCCCCCGGAAGTGGCAGGCGCGCCCCGTGTGCGGGTTGTAGTGCTCGAAACAGTTGGGGCGCGAGGGATCGCCATCGGTGAACATCATGCGCGCGAAGCGGTGGAGCATGTCGGCCGCCCGCGCGCCCGCCCGCGCCTTCCCGCCGCGCCAGCAGCGCAGCAGCCCTTCGATCACGTGGCTCGTCGTCATCGGCCATACACGTCCGTTCCACGGGCAGTTGCGGCGCTTCCCGCGCCAGACGCCCTCCGCCGAAAACCGCGGGTCGTCCACGCTCGACGACGGCAGGGGGAAGCGCGTGCCGAACGTCTCAGGGTCCTCGAGGTGATCGAGCAGGGCATCGAGCCGCGCGCCGTCTACTCCCCCGGTGAGCAGCGGGTAGAACCCCACCGCCGCCTTCACGCCGGTCCGTTCGCCGGTGCGTCCGTCCACGTCCGTGAACAACCGAGCGTCCGCCGACCACATGCGCTCATCGATCGCCCTCCGGCAACCAGCCTCGAGCCCGCGCCATTCGGCCTCGTCACCCGGCCGCTCCAAGCGGCGCGCCACGGAGGCGAGGGCGCGAAACAACTGGTGCGCGTAGACCGTGACGTCGATCCCCTTGAGCCGGAGTCGGGGATTCCATCCCGCCACGTCGGCCTCACCGTCCACGGCCATGTAGCGCGACATGTATTCCTGGCCCGTCTCGAAATGGTTCGTGACGGTGAACATCCCCGACGCCTCGGGGTCGCGCTCCGCCGTCAGCCAGCGGGCGTAGCGCGACAGTCCCTCGTAGCAGCGGGCCAGCGCCGCCGCATCGGGGTGCATGTCGTCGACGGCGAGCAGCGCGTCGCCCCAGTTGGAGTGGTAGAAGTCGGTTCCATCGAGGCGCCCGGGATAGAGGCGCCCGTGGAAGGACCCGTTCGGCTTCTGATTGTCGACGAAGTTCAGGAGCGATCCCCACGCCTCGCGACCGCCCCTCCGCCAGCGCATCTCCATCATGTGGCATTGCGCGCTGTAGGCGATCGGCACGTGGAAGTACTCCGGGCCCTCGGCGATCGCGGGGTGCCGCACCGGCCCCCACGCACCCTCGATGCGGTTCAGGCCGAGACCGTAGATGCGGTAGTCGAAGGTGCGGTCGAGATAGGGATCCCCGCTCTCGAAACGCGGAAAACCGCCGAAGAAGGACTCCCAGGCGGAGGTCGCCGGGATCTCGTCCGGCGGGGGCGTCGAGGACGTCGGAGCCGAAGGAATCGATGGCTTGGCGGCCGGACGCCGAGACTCGGTCTCCCGGAGGCGGAGCTTCAGCCGAATGGCCGGCGGCCCGTTGCCGTCGATCCCCATCAGCGGAAGCGCGAGGGCGATCCAGATCCATCCCGTACGGTGGGAGCCCGGGTCGGCGTCCGGATCGTGGGGCGGGCCGGATCCGGGGTCGGCGCCCGCGCCCGCGGCGTTCTCGGTGCCGCCGACCTCCTCCGCGAAGGGTGAGTGCCGCCATTCGGGCGCGGCGCGCCCCTCGGAAGGCGCGATCCGCCGCCACGCCGGCGAGACGGAGCCCGTGAGTTCCATGCGCAGGACCATCTCCTGCCCGCCCCGGTCCGGGATCGCCCGCATCCAGCCCACTCCGGCCGCCGTGGGTTCCGCGCGTTCGGTCTCGCCGGCGGGTTGCGCGGTGAAGGCGACGAGGTGGCCATCGAAGTCGCGCGGGATGTCCCAGGCCGATTCCAGGATGCCGCCCGGCAGCACCTGGCGGTGCTCCTCGACGATCGCGTCCCGCTCGTCCAGCCACCGGGCGACCAGCCTGCCGGGCCGCCACCGCCGCGTCGTCGGTTCCCGGCCGCGCGGGCCGCCGCCCGCCCTGCGGAGGGGGCATTCCGGCCCGCCGGAGCGTACGAGAGCCACCGAGAATCCCGGGCCGACCTCGTGCTGCAGGAGGTGAACCGGATCCCAGAACCCCGGCCGGTGCAGCCACTGCGGGAACGGCGGCGCCCACACCACGCCGTCCATCCCCCCGAGGAACCACTTGTCATCGCGAGCCAGCGCCGCGATGCGAGCCTTCGGAGAAACGGCGGGACGGGACGGGGGGCGGTTCATGGCAACAGCATCGAACCACCCGGGTCGTCGGTCAACGGCCGGAGGGGTCCCGCCCCGGCGCCTCACCGGTCTGGCCCCGGCGCGCGACGCCTCGGGCCCGCGGACTGACACTTCCTTCCGGCGAGGCGCGTAGGCGCGCACAGGCCCCTAAACCCTGCGTTCAGCGTCTGGAGGAAAGAGATGTTCCGGAAACGCCACTCTGTCGGCCGTCCCTCGCGGCGGATCGCCCTCGCGGGCGCCCTGTTCTGCGGCCTCACGTCGGCGGGCTGCATCTTCGTCGGCGACAACGAGTCTCGGGCTGAAGCCGAGGAAGTGCGGGAGGAAGTGCGGGAGGATCTGCGCGACGCCGCCGACGACATCGCGGCCAGCATCACCGACGCGGTGGAGGAGATCGGCGAGCACATGTCCGACTTCGCCGAGGATCTGAGCGGCGACGCGCTGGTCGCCAACCCGATCCACTTCCGCGAATTCTACGATTTTCTGCCCGAGCGGGCGGGGAACCTGAGGCGGACCTCGCGCGAGGGGGCGACGGGCGGAGCTTTCGGGTTCCGCGTCTCGGTGGCCGAGGCCGAGTACGAGGGGAGGGGCGGGGCCGAGGTCGATGTCTCCATCGCCGACATCGGCGCGCTTCCGGTGATCGGCTCGGAGGGCTTCGTGGAGTGGCTCGATCTCTCGGTCGACCAGGAGAGCGACCGGGGGTGGGAACGCACGATTGAGTACGAGGGCTATCCGGCGATCGAGGAGTTCCGCCGCACGCGCGACGACCGCGGCCGCGCGGAGTTCACCTGGTTCATCGAGGATCGTTTCGTCGTTTCCCTGGAGGGACGGAACCTGACGATCGACGAACTCCACGAGCTTCGGGACGCGATCGGCACCGACGCGCTGGCCGACCTGCGCGACCGCGAAGGCGGGTAGCGCAACCGGTCAGCGGGCCCGGTCCGACCCTAGCGCTCCCAGTCCGCGGGGTCGGGGATCCCGCGGCTGACCAGCGCCTCCAGGGCGGGATCCAGAGCCAGCGCCTCCGCCACCGTCCCGGCCAGTCCGGCGGGCGACGGATCCCGCAGGATCGCCCGCACCTGCCGGGTCGCGGGATTGCGCACGATGGCGGTGGGAAGGCCGCTCTCCCCGTCAAGCGTGAAGGATCCCTCGGGCCCGGAGAGCGTGAGGCTCTCGAGCGCGCGCGACCACCCGGGCCGGACGGGCGCGGCGAAGGCGAAACCCAGGCTTCCGTTCCCATGGTCGATGCGCCACATGTCGAAGCTCAATGCGAACAGTTCTTCACCGGCCGCGTTCCGGCCGCGAATACGATAGTTGCCGCCGCGCCGGGGCAGGGACGGCGGAGCGTCGAGGACGAACGCGGGCTCAAGGTAGAGAACGCCGTCGTCGCTCACGCCGCCCCAGAGCAACAGGGTGCGGACATCGCCGCCGGCCGCCCCGCCCGGGGCGGCTTCGAGCGGCTCGGTGCGGAGGCGGAAGCGCATCGCATTGTAGAAGTGATAGTCCCCGATCCAGTGCGGATCGCAGTATCCCATGATGTCGGGCCTGGCCGGCGGCACGAGTTGCCCGCCATCCCGAAAATCGTATCCCCACGCGCCGATGAGTCCGCCCTCGCCGGGATACCACGGATCGGGGTTGGTCGCGCTGCACGGGGCGTGGCTGAGGCTCATGTTGTGCCCGAATTCGTGCGCGACGATGTCGGCCCGGTCGTGGCTGGAGAAGCTGGCGAACCCGCCGACGTAGGCCAGGCCGCCGCCGTCGCTGTTCGTCATCGTCCCCATGTAGTGCCCGATCGACCCCTCCGCGGCGCGTATCATCGCCGTCTGGCTCAGGAGCGCGCTCTGGCTGTTCGTGGACACCGTCACGGCCCCGTGCGCTCTGACCGTCATGGCTCCGATCGGGAGCAGCGTATGCGTGTCCCAGAAGAGTTCGTGCTCCGGGGTCAGCCCGTTCACGTAGCTCACGATCGAGTTGTCCGGTTGGGACGCGAGCACGAACGGAATCACCGTGAGATTGAACGTCGGCATCCTCCGGACGTCGACCGCGCGCCGCCCGCTGCGGGGGATTCGCCGCGTGAGTCCGAGGGCCGGGTCCAGCGTGGCGCCGGGATCCGTCTCGACGACGATTTCGAGCCCGGGCTGCACGACCCGTCCGGGAATCACGGCGTTCGCGGATGCGGCAAGATCGCCTTCCTCGATCGCGGCCGGCACCGGGTTCGACTGGGCGGGAATGTCGACGACGTGAGTTTCCGCGCCCTCCAGGAAGAACCGGGCCCGGACCGCCGGAAAGTCGACGGACGCGCCGTCGGGGGCCGCCAGCAACACGCGCAGGAGCGCGGAATCCCCGGCGACGAGCGGAACCGGAAACCGTGACGATTGTACGGCCTGGGCGAGCACGATCGATGCGTCCTGCCCGCACGCGGCGACCCGGTGCCTGTACAGTCGCTCGAGCCAGTCCCGAAAGACGGTTTCGGCGGGGGCACAGAGGGCCGAGCCTCCGAGATGGAGCTGGGACAGCCTCCGGAGCGACGTCAACTCGACAGGCAGGGGGCCAGCCAGTCCGGCGTTGCCGGACAGGTTCAGGACGCGGAGCGCGGCCAGTCGTCCGAACGCCGCGGGCGCCGGCCCCTCGAGGTCGTTGCGCATGAGCAGCAGGGTCTCGAGCCTGCCGAGGCTCCCGAGTTCGGGCGGGATGGCTCCCGTGAGATCGTTGCCGCTCAGATCCAGCCGGCGCAGCGCGCCGAGATCGCCCAGCGCGGCCGGGATCGGCCCCTCGAATGCGTTGTCGCCGAGATCCAGTTCGTCGAGGTAGCCGAAGTCGCCGATTGCCGGTGGGATATCGCCGCCGAAGCGATTGTCGCCGAGATCCAGTCGCACGAGGATCGGCAGCCGACTCAGCTCCGGCGGGACAGCCCCGGCAAGTTCGTTTCGCGACAGTACGAGCGACTGGAGCCGGTCGAGCTCGCCGAGTTCCGGGGGCAACGGTCCCCGCAGCCCGTTGAAGTCGAGGCGGAGGCCCGTCACCCGCCCCTCGGCATCCACGTCCACACCGTACCACGTTTCGAGCGGCCGTCCGGTCAGCCAGTTGTCGTCGTGCGTCCAGCCCTCGCCGCCTGTCGCTTCGTAGAGCGCCCGGAGCACGACGTGGTCCGCCGTCACGGGCTCGGGCACGAGGACGGTGAAGTCCAGCCGGGCCTGCAGCGCCCCCGGATCGCGGCCCCGGATCGTGACCCGCGCCTCGCCCGGCGCGACCGCGACGACGGTGACGGTCGCGCCCGACAGAGAAGCGGAAACGACGCCGGTGTTGGAGGACTCGACCGAGAACGCGAGGGCGTCCCCGTCCGGGTCCGTGAAATAGGCCGACGCGTCCACCGTGAGCGTGTCGCCGGCCGCCAGTACCTGCGGCGGGATCGTGCTCGTCGGCGTCGGCCGACGGTTGGGAGAAGCCGTCGGCGGTGCTGTGGCCTCGTCGCCGCACGCCCCGGCCGAGAAGATGAGGAGCGCCAGCAGCCCCGCCCCCCCGGCCGGCGAGCCTCTTCCCCGCCGGCTCAGGGGATTACCCGCGACGACCGCCGCCATCGGACGGCCACGCCGCTCAGCTCGTGGCGCGCGGCGGCGTGCGCACGATGACGCCGGGGACGCCGGCCTCGCGCAGGCGGTTGTTGAACTCCGCCACGTCCGTGTCGATGATCTGCTGGAGGGTCCCCAGCCACCCGCCGAGTTCGGCCTCCAGTTCGGCGGCGCGGACGGCCGCCACCGCGTTCGGCCGGTCGTAGGTGGACGCGATGTAGCCGTACAGGTTGGCGATCTCGTTGTCGAGCATGGGCGGGAAGTTGAGCATGTCCTGCCCTGACCGGTTCCTCGTCTGGAAGAGTTCCTCCTCCACGTCCGTGAGCTTCTCCCCTGCGGCGTCCGCCATCTCGGCGAAGTCATCGCCATAGCCGGCCTCCTCCACGGACTCCGCGATGTCGCCCATCTGCGACCGGATCGACCGCGCCTCGCGCACGGCGTCGTGCGACTGCTGCAGAAGACCGCGCACCCGGACCATCAGGTCGTGCTGCTGCTGCAGGTCCGCGACCGTGACCTGGTCGGCCACCCGCGGGTCGATGTGGACCGCCAGAGGCTGCGTCTGCGTCGCCTCGCCAGCCGTCAGACGCACCTCATAGCGCCCGGGGACGGCGGGCACGCGACCCGTGAAGCCCCAGATCCGGGCGCCCTGGACGAGGTCGGGCCCTTCTTCCTGCAGATTCCACACCATTCGGTTCAGGCCCGCGCTCGTCTGCAGGCGGTCGGGCGACCAGCTCGACGCGCGCCCGATCGCCGCCTTCGCCTCATCGTCCCACGAACCGGGATTCGAGGAGTAGACCCGCACGACCTCGCCCCCCGCATCTACGATCTCGAGGTCGATCGTTTCCTCCATCCCCTCGCCGAGCGCGAAGTAGATCGACGCCCCGTTGGGGAAGACGCCCTGCGCGCGCACCGCCTCGCGCGGCGTGTAGAGGTGGACATCGGACGCCAGCGTGGCCGCCGACATCGTCCGCAGCGGCGTCACGTCGTCGAGGATCCAGAACGAGCGGCCCTGCGTCCCCATGACGAGGTCGCCCTCGTGCACGAGCATGTCCGTGATCGGCGTGATCGGCAGGTTCTGCTGGAAGCGCTGCCAGTTGTCGCCGCCATCGAAGCTCACGTAGAGCCCGAACTCGGTGCCCGCGTAGAGGAGCCCCTCCCGCACCGGGTCCTCCCGCACGACGCGCACGAAGTGGCCGGGTTCGATCCCGTTCGCCGAGAGGCGCGTCCAGCTCTCCCCGTAGTCGTCCGTGCGCCACATGTAGGGTGTGACGTCCTGCATCCGGTAGCGGTAGACGGCGACGTGCGCCCGCCCCGGGCCGTGCGCCGAGAGGTCGATCATGTTGACGGTCGAGAACTCCGGCAGGTCGCCCGGCGTCACGTCCATCCAGCTCGCCCCGTCGTCCCGCGACACGTGGATGAGGCCGTCGTCCGAGCCCGCCCACAGGACCCCTGCCTCGTGCGGCGACTCCTCGAAGGCGAAGACCGTCCCGTACATCTCCACCCCGGTGTTGTCCCACGTGATGCGCCCGCCCGCGTGCTCCATCTTCGTCGTGTCGTTGCGCGTGAGGTCGGGGCTGATCGTCTCCCACGAGTATCCGGCGTCCGATGTCCGGTTCACGAACTGGGACGTGTGATAGATGACGTCGGGGTTGTGCGGGGAAATCCGGATCGGCGCGTTCCACTGGAAGCGGTGCTTCATCGTCTTCGGCGCCTGTCCCAGCTGGAGCTGCGGATAGAGGAGCATCTGCCGCACGTCGCCCGTCTCGCGGTCCACTCGGTTGATGCTGCCGCCGTAGCAGCCCGCGTACGTCACGTTGGGGTTCCGCGGGTCGATCGCGATGTGGCCGCTCTCGCAGCCCCCGACCGCGGCCCAGTGCTGCGCCTGCTGGACCGCCGGCATCCCGCGGCTCGGCACCATGATCGTGGAGTTGTCCTGCTGCGAGCCGTACACCCGGTAGGGGAACTGGTTGTCGACGAACACCCGGTACATCTCGGCCGTGACCTGGTTGTAGTAGGTGGACCAGCTCTCCGCGCCGGTCGTCGTCACCTGGCCGCCGCCGTCGTTCGCCACGACCTGGAAGTCGGGGTTCTCGTAGTTGATCCAGAGGTCGTGCACGTCCCCGTGCGGGACGCCGTAGCTCTGCCACGTCACGCCCCCGTCGACCGACTTGTTGTAGCCCACGTTGAGGGCGTAGACCGTGTTCTCGTCCACCGGGTCCGCGTAGATGTGCGTGTAGTACCACGCCCGCTGCAGGAGTCCGCGGTCGCTGTTCACCCGCCGCCAGGTGTCGCCGCCGTCCTCGGAGCGGTAGACGCCGCCGCGGTCGTCGGACGCCTCGATGAGCACCCACACGCGATCGGGGTTCGCCCGGGAGACGGTGACGGCGGACTTGCCGACGAGGCCGGTGGGGAGCCCGCCCTCGAGCCGGTCCCACGTGTCCCCGCCATCGGTCGACCGGAAGACGCCGGACTCCTCCGAACCCGACGTCGCAGTCCAGGGCTTCCGCTCGGCCCGCCACGCCGAGGCGAAGACGATGCGCGGATTCGACGGGTTGATCGCGAGGTCCACGGCGCCCGTGGAGTCGGAGATCGCCAGGACGTGGTCCCACGTGTCGCCGCCGTCCGTCGTGCGGAACACGCCGCGCTCCGGGTTGGGGCCGAAGGGATCGCCGAGCGCCGCCACAAAAGCGATGTCGGCATCGTGCGGGTGGACCTGGATGTCGCCGATCTGGCCCGAGTTCGGGAGCCCGATGTGGGTCCACGAGTCGCCGCCGTTGGTGCTGCGGTAGAGGCCGATTCCCTTCGAGATGTTGCCGCGGATGCAGGACGAGCCCGTGCCCACGTAGATGACGTTCGCGTCGCTGTCCGCCACGTCGATCGACCCGATGGCCCCCGTCCCGATGTAGCCGTCGGAGATGTTGCGCCAGTTGAGGCCGGCGTCGTCCGTGCGCCACACGCCGCCGCCGGTCGCGCCCATGAAGTAGGTCAGCGGCTGCTCGGTGATCCCCGCCACGGCGGTGCTGCGCCCGCCACGAGGCGGCCCGATGGACCGGAAGCCGAGGCCCGCGACATCGGCGGAGTCGAACACCACCGCGTCCTGCGCGGCGAGCGCCGGGGGCGCGACGGCGAGGTCCGCCGTGCCGAAGACGGCTGCGGCGAGGGTGAGCGTGGTCGGGGTGACGATGGCCAGCTTGCGCATGAGGCTCTCGCTCCTGTTGCGGCTGCACATGGATTCGCTGCGGTTTCGGCGGATCTCCCGGGCGTCAATACCCGGTCGAACCGCGGCCCGCAAACCTAGATTATCGGCGGGTGTCGCGACAATCGCGGCAGGCAGCCGCGATGAGGAGCCTCGACTGTCAGCCTCCTGTCCACGCGGTGGTTGCCGAGACCGCGAAGAAGTCGCGGAGGGTGCGTGCGACGAGCGCATCCTCACCTTCGCGGAGGAGGCGCGTGCGGACCGTCATCAGGTAGGCGAGGCGCGGATCCCCGGCCATGAGTCCGGCTTTCGCTTCGTCGGTTGTGAGGGGGATGACGTCGGGGTCCCAGGTTAACTCGACGTCCTCGTATCCCGCCGTGTTCGTCACGACCTCGGCGGTGAGGCCGGGGACGTCGGCGAGATCCGCGGCGATGCGGCGGGCCATGTCGGACCAGCCCGCGACCCACGACTCGACGTCGCGCTCCACGTAGCGGTCCAGGGCGACCACGAGACCGACGATCTCCTCCTTGCCCACCTTCATGCCCCGGCCGATGCCATCGTTCGGCGAGGCGTTCAGACGGGCCGCTTCGACGAGGTCCGCCCGCCCCGCCAGGATGCCGGACGACTGGGGGCCGCCGATCCCCTTGCCGCCGCTGATCACGATCAGGTCGGCTCCCGCCTCGACGAACTCGCCCAGACCCACCCCGGTCGGGAGGTCCGACGCCATGTCCACCAGCACGGGGACACCGGCCGCGCGCCCGATCTCGATCTGCTCGCGCACGGTCATGACCCCCGGCCCGGGAGCGGGTGCCCAGTCCACGGGTGCCGGCGGCGCGAACATGCTCTGGCGTTCGGCCGTCGCGAGCGCGGCGATCATCGCCGTGCGCTCCGAGAGCGCGGCCCGGAAGTCCTCCCGCGTCTCCGCCTCGACGATCGTCATCCCCGCGTCCCGGTATGCCCGGTCGTAGCCGAACCGGTGCGGCGTCTGGATCAGGCACTCGCGGCGCGGCCAGGTGGGGAGGGGAAGCGCGTGGATCCGCTCCGGATCCGTGCCCGTCAGGCAGCCCGCGGCCCCGAGTACCATCGCCGAGAACCCGCCGGCCGTGACGAGGGCCCCCTCGGTCCCGAGCCGCTCCGCAATCCGCGCCCCCGCCGCCTCGAGCAACTCGTTCATGTCGACGAAGAACTCGTTCGCCTCCGCCATCGCCGCGATGACCTCGGCGTCCATGCGTCCGCCACCCAGCCGGGAGACGTGCTCGTGTGCCGGAAGGTGCGGGCGAACGCCGAGAAGGCGGGTGTAGATGTTGTCGCGGTAGAGCGCTTCGAGCGCCTCCGGATCGGTCGGCCAGCCCCCCGAGGCCGCTCCCCGCGCGCC
>VXQX01000068.1 GCA_009838765.1 Gemmatimonadales bacterium | reverse complement strand
GCGCGGGCGTGGGGGCGGGGACCGGCGCCACGCCCGGGGCGCCACGGGCCAGCGCGGCCTCGACGTCGGACTTGACGATGCGGCCGCCCGGCCCGGAGCCGGCGAGGCCGGCCAGCGCGATCCCGCTCTCCGCGGCCATCCGCCGCGCCACGGGCGAGGCCTTGATGCGCCCCCCGGCCGCCGCGGCCGAGTCTCCGGGCGTCGCGGCAACCGTGCCTCCGTTCGCAGCCGCGTCCGCCGCGGCCGGGCCCGCCGCGACCTCGACCGGCGCGGCGGACTCCGGCGCCACGGCGGGCGCGGCGGGCTCTTCGGCGGGGCCTTCCGCCGGCCCCTCGCCGCCCGCGGCCGCCTCGGCGAGCAGGTCGTCGATGGCTTCGTCCGGTTCGGCGATCACGCCGATGAGCGCGCCCACCGGGACCGTGGCGCCCGCCTGCACGACGATCTTGCGCAGCACGCCGCCGCCGAGCGCCTCGACATCCATGTTCGCCTTGTCGGTCTCGATCTCCGCGACGACATCCCCCTGCGCCACGGCATCGCCCTCGGCGACCTTCCACTCGATGAGCTTGCCCTCCTCCATCGTCGGGCTCAGCTGCGCCATCACGACTCTCGTAGGCATGTCGGCCGGCGTCCCTCGGCTAGTCCGCGTAGCACACGTGGCGCACCGCCGCCGCCACATGGTCCGCGTTGGGGGTTGCGAGCTTCTCCAGGTTCTTCGCGTAGGGCATGGGCACGTCCAGCCCGTTCACGCGCGCCACCGGGGCGTCCAGCGAGTCGAACGCCTCGCGCTGGATGTCGTCCACGACCTGGGCCCCGATGTTGCACATCGGCCACCCCTCTTCCGCGACCACGGCCCGGTTCGTCTTCCTCACCGACGCCACGATCGCGTCCACGTCCAGCGGGCGCACCGTGCGCAGGTCCAGCACCTCGACGTCGATCTCTTCCTTCTCCAGCGTGCGGGCCGCCGCGAGCGCCTGGTGCACCATCTTCGAGTGGCACACGACGGTCACGTCCGACCCCTCGCGCTTCACCTCGGCCTTGCCGATCGGGGTCAGGTACTCCTCCTCCGGCACTTCATCCCGGACGAGGTTGTACATGATCTCGCTCTCGATGAAGACGACGGGGTCGTTGTCGCGGATCGCGCTCTTCAGGAGTCCCTTCGCGTCCTTC
This sequence comes from Gemmatimonadales bacterium, assembly GCA_009838765.1. GTDB lineage: Bacteria > Gemmatimonadota > Gemmatimonadetes > Palauibacterales > Palauibacteraceae > Palauibacter > Palauibacter ramosifaciens. Next base: position 95,134 of record VXQX01000068.1, on the reverse strand, counting down.
GCCGTGGCGGGCGCGATCACCTTCAGCCCCGGCGCGTAGCTGTACCAGGGCTCCGGCGACTGCGAGTGCTGCGCCGCGAGCTGGAGCGCGGCGCCGCCCGGTCCCCGGAATACGATGGGGACGTTGTACTGTCCGCCGGACATCTGGAACATCTTCGCCGCCGCGTTCACGACCTCGTCGATCGCGAGCAGGGCGAAGTTCCACGTCATGAACTCGACGATCGGCCGCAGACCCGCCATCGCCGCGCCCACGCCGAGCCCCGCGAACCCCAACTCGGCGATCGGGGCGTCCCGCACGCGCCATTCCCCGAACTGGTCGAGCAGGCCCTTGGTGACCTTGTAGGCGCCGTCGTACTCCCCCACCTCTTCGCCGATGATGAAGGTCGAGTCGTCGCGCTCCATCTCTTCGCGGAGGGCGTCGTTCAGCGCTTCCCGGTACGTGAGGACGGCCATCAGCGCAGCTCCTTCCGCCACGCGTCGCGCCGCCGCATGTCGTCCGGATACCCGTCCGAATACACGTAGCGATACAGCGCTTCTGGATCGGGGAAGGGGCTTCGGTCCGCAAAGGCCGCGGACTCCTCGGCGATCTCCTTCGCCTCGCGGTCGATCGCCTTGTACTCCTCCTCCGTCAGCCGTCCCGCGTCCATGAGCTTCCGGGTGAAGGAGAGGATCGGGTCATCGGACCGCCACTTCTCGACCTCCTCGCGCGTCCGGTACGTCCCGTGCATCGGATCCGCCATCGAGTGGCCCATGTAACGGAAGCAGCGCGCCTCGATGAAGCTGGGCGTCTTCTCGTTCCGTCCCCGCTCGATCGCCTCTTCCATCGCCTGGCGCACGGCGAGCACATCCATGCCGTCCACGTCCAGCGAGGTGAGGCCCTCGTATGCCCGGCCGCGGTCCTTGAGTTCCTTCACCGCCGCCACGCGCCGGTAGTCGGTCCCCATCCCGTACCGGTTGTTCTCGAGGAGGAAGATAACGGGCAGCTTCCAGCGCGCGGCCATGTTCATCGACTCGTGAAAGGCGCCGATGTTGACGACCGAATCTCCGAAGAAGCAGAGGCAGACCTGGTCCCCGCCCCGGTACCGGATCGCGTAGCCGACTCCGACCGCAAGCGGCAGGTGGCTCCCGACGATGCCGTGGCCGCCCATGAAGTTGAGCGATTTGTCGAACATGTGCATCGACCCGCCGAAGCCCTTCGAGCAGCCGTCCACCCGCCCGTAGAGTTCGGCCATGACGGCGTTCGGCTCCATGCCGCGCGCGATCGCCTGTGCGTGGTCGCGATACGCGGTGATCACGTAGTCGTCGTCCCGGAGCGGCGAAATCGACCCCGCGGAGACGGCCTCCTGCCCGATGTAGAGGTGGCAGAAACCGCCGATCTTGCCGACCTGGTAGACTTCCGCCGCCTTCTCCTCGAATCGGCGCTCGATGATCATCTCCCGGAGGAGTCCCACGCACTCCTCCTGCGAGAGTCCGAGGAAAGCGTCAGGGTCTCCGCTCGATTCCCCGCCGGGGGCTCCCGCCGCCGGAGCGTCGGAGACCGTGGCCGTGGACCGGCCGGGGTTCGCCGCGCTCATCCCGCCGCCAGCGCCGCGACCCGCCGGCGCAGTTCGACCACCTGCTCGCGCGCGTGATAGCTGGACCGCACGAGCGGCCCGCTCTCGACGTGCAGGAACCCCCGCGATTCCCCGATCTCCTTCCAGTTCGCGAACTCCTCCGGGGACACGTAGCGGTCGATCGGAAGATGGTCCGGCGACGGCCTCAGGTACTGCCCCAGCGTGAGGATCTGTACGCCGGCTTCGAGCGCGTCTCCCATGAACTCGTCGATGTCGGCGGACGTCTCGCCCAGCCCGAGCATGATCCCCGTCTTGACGAGGACCTGGTCGTCCAGTTGCCGTCCCGTCTTCAGGACGTTCAGAGAGCGGTCGTAGCGGCCGCCGGGCCGGGCGACCCGGTGCAGCCGGCGCACGGTCTCCATGTTGTGGTTGAAGATCTCCGGCCTCGCGTCGATCACCGTGCGGATCGCCTCGGGATTGCCCTGAAAATCGGGCGTCAGCACCTCGATCGAACACTCGGGACGGCGCAGCCGGATCTCGCGGATCATCTCGGCGAAGATCCAGGCGCCGCCATCGGGCAGATCATCGCGGTCCACGGACGTGATGACGCAGTGGTTGAGCTGCAGCCGCTCGATGGCCTCCGCGACCCGCCGCGGTTCGTCTTCGTCGAGTTCCTCCGGGCGGCCGTGCGCGATCGCGCAGTAGGGGCAGTTGCGCGTGCAGACGTCGCCCATGATGAGGAACGTCGCCGTGCCCGCTTCCCAGCACTCGCCGATGTTGGGGCACTGGGCCTCCTCGCAGACCGAGCTGAGTTCCAGCCCCCGCATCAGCTCCTTGAGGCGGAGGTAGTTGGGCCCTCCGGGCGCCCGCACCTTGAGCCAGCGCGGCTTGCGCGCAGGCCAGGCATCGGCCGTGCTCCCTCCCTGTATGACCTCGAGCTGCTTCAAGGCTGCCGCCTTCTCGCCGTATGATCCGTGTCCCGCGAACCGCGCCGATCCGTCCGTATGCCGTCCGCCCGGAACCCTCCAAGATACCGGCTGTTGCACGGCGGACCAACCCGATGCGCCCCTCCCGCACGGGCGGCATTGCGGAATTGCTCAGCCTTCGGGGCTCGGGTATCTTCCCGCGCATGACCTACATCATCACCGAACCATGCATGAGCGAGAAGGATGCATCATGCGTGGATGTGTGCCCCGTCGACTGCATCTACGAGGGAGAGGATCAGTACTACATCCATCCCGAGGAGTGCATCGACTGCGGCGCCTGTGTGCCCGAATGCCCCGTGGAGGCGATCTATCCGGACGACGAAGTGCCGGAGCAGTACGAAGCCTTCACCGCGAAGAACTACACCTACTTCGACGTTCCCCCGCCCGACTGACCTCCGAGTCCGACCCCTGAGGCGAGCCACGGCGATGTGGAACCGGTGCCCGCGCGGCCTGACAGGCCTGCTGGCGCCGTACCTCGCGGGCCTCGGCCTCATGCTGGCGCCGCACCCGTTGTTCTCATCCCCGCACGGGCTGGTGCCGCGCGGGCAGGCACGGGACACCCCCGCCGCATGGGAATACCGCCACGGAGCTTCGGCCCCTGCCGGCCACCCGGCGCCGGACGGTGCGATGGGCGCGATCGGCGGCATCGTCATCGCGGCGGAGGGGGACTGGCCGGGGTTCAGCCGCGAGCACCCGGACTACGTTCAGGACCTTCGCAACACCCTCGAGAAACCGAACGAAGCCGCCCACGCCCACGGCTCGGACGGCGACAGCCGATAGTCGTGCCCGAACTGCCCGACATCACGATCTACCTGGAAGGGCTGGAAGCGCGCGTCCTCGGGCACACGCTGGAGCGAGTGCGGCTCGGCAGTCCCTTTCTGCTCCGGAGCGTCGATCCGCCCCTGACCGGGGCACACGGCCGCGAGGTCGTGGCCCTCCGCCGGCTGGGGAAGCGCATCGCGATCGGACTCGCGGCCCCGGATGGCCGGGGAGACGAAGACGAACCGGAGCTGTGGCTCGTCCTCCACCTCATGATCGCGGGACGGCTCCGTTGGCGGGATCCCGGCGTGACGATCCCGCGGCGCCTCGGCCTCGCCGCCTTCGACTTCGCCGAGGGGAGCCTCCTTCTCACGGAGGCCGGGACGAAGAAGCGGGCGTCGCTCCACGTGGTGAAGGGTGCCGAGGCGCTGGCCCGGCACGACCCCGGCGGCATCGATCCCCTCACCGCGGACCCCGCCGACTTCCGCGAGACGCTCACGGCCCGCAACCATACGCTCAAGCGCGCGCTCACGGATCCGCGGCTCTTCTCGGGCATCGGCAACGCGTACTCGGACGAGATCCTGCACCGTGCGAAGCTGTCGCCGATCAAGTGGACGAGCCGGCTCAGCGACGAGGAGATCGATCGGCTTCGGGAAGCCACCCGCCGCACGCTCGACCGGTGGACGCGCCGCTTGCGGGACGAGCTGGCGGGGAGGTTTCCCGAGAAGGTGACCGCGTTCCACGCCGAGATGGCGGTGCACGGGAAGTACGGACGGCCGTGTCCGGACTGCGCGGCCCCGGTGCAACGGATCCGATACGCGGACAACGAGACGAACTACTGCGCCCCCTGCCAGACCGGCGGAAGAGTGCTGGCGGACCGGGCCCTCTCCCGACTGCTCGGAAAGGACTGGCCCCGCAGCCTGGAAGCGCTCGAGGAGCTGCGGCCGGGAGGCTCGTCTCACACCGCGTGAAGCCGACCTCCGCCGCGTGAGGCCGACCTCCGCCGCGTGAGGCCGGCCCCCGCCGACTACCAGGTGGCGAGTTCCACGATCGCTTCGGCGATGTCGTCGACCTGCGGCAGGGACGCGTGTTCCAGCGAGGGCGCGTACCCGATGAAGGTGTCCGTCGAGGTGATCCGGCGGATCGGCGCGTCGAGCCATTCGAACAGTTCGTCGGCCAGGCGAGCCGAGATCTCGGCGCCGTAGCCCCAGGATTTCGCGTCCTCGTAGGCCACGAGCACCCGGTTCGTCTTCATCACGGAGCGGCGGATGGCATCCATGTCGACCGGGTTGAGCGACCGCAGGTCGATCAGGTCCGCGCGCACCGGCTCCCCCGCGCGGTCCAGCTTGGCGAGCGCCTTGCGCGTGCGCTCCACCATCGCACCGTACGTGACGATCGTGAGATCGTCCCCCTCGGCGACGAGCGCGGCCTTGCCGAACGGGATCATGTACTCGGGGCCCGGATAGATGCCCTTGTTGTACGTCTGCCGGTACAGATGCTTGTGCTCGAGGAAGAGCACCGGGTCGTCGCACCGGATCGCGGTCCGCAGGAGCCCGTTCGCGTCCTCCGCGTTCGAGGGGCAGATCACGTGCATGCCGGGCGTGTGCGTGAAGAGCGAGGCGCCCGTCTGCGAATGGTACATCGCGCCGCCCGAGATGTAGCCCCCGTACGTGGTCCGGATGACGAGCGGACACTTCCAGGTGCCCGCGGAGCGCCAGCGGAAGGTCGCGACCTCGTTCCGGAACTGGTGGTAGGCCGGCCAGATGTAGTCGAAGAACTGCACCTCGGCCACCGGCTTCAGCCCGCGCACGGCGAGGCCCAGGGCGCGTCCGACGATGTTCGCCTCCGCAAGGGGCGCGTTGTACACGCGCAGCGACCCGAACTCGCGCTGCAGGCCGTACGTCACCTTGAAGACGCCGCCCTTGCCCTTGACCTCATCGAGGATCTCCTCGCGGCTCGCGTCCGCCACATCCTGCCCGAACACCACGAGTCGCGGATCGCGCCGCATCTCGTCGCGGAGGCAGGCGTTGAGCAGGTCGACCATCGTCTTCGGATTCCCCTCGGGGTCGGGCCGGGGCTCCGTCTCGAAGGCGCTCGATGCGGGGTCGACGTCGGGCGAGTACACGTGCGCGTACACGGTATCGGGGCCCGGCTGCGGGCAGGCCATGGCCCGGTCCGCCGCGTCGGCGACTTCGGCCTTGATCTCCGCCTTGAGCGATTCGAGCGCGCCGGCATCGATCACGCCTTCCCGAACGAGGTAATCGGCGAAGGTGGCGAGCGGGTCGCGCTCGGATTCGAGGTCCCGTTCGCTCTCGGACTTGTAGAGCCGCTCATCGTCGGACATCGAGTGGCTGTAGGGCCGGGTGACATGCGCGTGAACGAGCGCCGGCCCGCGACCGGCCCGCACATATCGCGCGGCGCGCCGCATGACGACGTAGCTCTCGAGCGGGTCCGTTCCATCGACCTCTTCAACGTGGAGGTTCGGGAAGTTCCGCACGAGACTCGAGATGCTGCCGCCGGCCGTGTTGACCTCCACCGGCACGGAGATCGCGTATCCGTTGTCCTCCACGAGGAAGAGGATGGGAAGCTGCAGGTTGGAGGCGGTGTTGAGCGCCTCCCAGAACTCTCCTTCCGAGGTCGTGCCGTCCCCCGTGCACACGAGCACGATCTCGTCCGATTCCACATGCGGGGTGACCGCGTCGAGGCCGTCCAGTCCGGCGGCCCGGGCGCGGGCGATGCCCTCCGCGCACCCCACCGCCTGGTTGAACTGCGTGCCGGTCGGGCTGGAGGGAGTGACGAGGTGCAGGTCCGGAGAACCGAAGTGCGCCGGCATCTGCCGTCCACCGGTCGACGGATCCTCTTCCGCCCCGACCGCGCCGAGGAACATCTCGTACGGAGACATGCCGAGTTCGAGACAGAGCGCGCGGTCGCGGTAGTAGGTGAAGAACCAGTCGTGGCCAGGTCTGAGCGCGCGTCCCGCCGCGACGAGGAGCGCTTCGTGTCCCGCGCCGGAGATCTGAAAGAAGATGCGGTTCTGCCGCTTCATCGCGATTTCGCGGTCGTCGATCATCCTCGACGTGTACATCGTGCGATACATCGCGAGGAGGTCCTCGGCCTGGAGATCCCGCCATTCCGGGCGGGCGAGGGCGCTGAGCGCGCGTTCCAGGTCGTCGGTCTGGTCGATAGGGGTTGCCATGTATGTCCAAGTGATAAGGAAGAGTTCGAGTGCCGGGTCTCCGGGCTCGGGAGACTCGCCACGACTCCGCCTTCGCCTTCCGCAACCGCCCCGCCCCAACCGCGACGAAGACCCGGCGGGAATCTAAGCAGGCCTGCCGCGTCTAGAAACCGACCTTCCGAAAGCGGCGCAGCCGCGGGAGAATCGAGGCGGCGTGGTCCGCGATCGGGTCTCCCTCCCCGCTCTCGGGCATGAGCAGGCTGAGCGCGTGCAGCATCGCGACGGCGTAGTCGGAAAGCGTCCGGTAGGGCGGCGCGTGGCGAAACCCCCATGCCCCGGCGGGAAGCAGCAGGAGCCAACGCAGGTCGCCCGCCAGCTGCAACAGGTCCTCTTCGTCCAGCGCCAGCTTCGGTTCGCCCATGGCCAGCCGCGTCAGTGCGGCCATGAAGAGGGCCGACGCTTCCGGTGAGAGGAGTTCGAGGTCGGGGTAGCGCATCAGCACCCGGGAGGCGAACGAGGGTTCTCCGCCCGTCGACGATTCCGCCTTTGTTTCGAGGCCCTCGGGCGCGGCGAGTCGCTCGGCGAGGGACGTCGGTTCTCCGTCGCCCAGAATCAACCATTCGAGGCGGAGGGAAGGGAAGGCGCGCTTCAATGCGGCCAGGAACTCGGCCCGCGGACCCGCCCTCGAGGACCCTCCGGCCTCCCGCTCGTAGTTCGAGAGCGTGCCGAGGCTCACGCGGGCGTGCTCGGGCAACTCCGCGTTGACGCGGCTGCGAAAATCGCGCAGCGACAAGCCCTTAACATCTTTACGGAAGAATCCCAGCCGTGACTGAACAGTGTCCATATATCTGAACATACAGGTCGGCGGCCCACTGTTGCAACCGTGCGGAGCCGGTACGTGTTGACTCAGCGTTATCTTCCGAGCCAGGCACGCGCAGGTCCAGCCCGGGCATGCGCAGATCCAACCTTCGAGGTGTTCGCCACATGAGCTTCCGAAGCGACCATCGTCTCCCCGTCCGCCGACTCGGCTGCCATCGACTCGGCTGCCATCGACCCGGCTGCCGTCGACTCGGCTCCGGGATTGCCTGTCTCATCGCCCTCTTTCTTCCGGCGCCGGAGTTGCGTGCGCAGGACGGTCCGGGGGAGGGCGAACCGGAGGAGACGCCGTCCGCTCCGTTGCAGGGCCTTGCAGTGCGCGCGGCGCAGGCTCCCGTCGTCGATGGAACCCTGGACGATGCAGCCTGGAACGGGGCTCCGGTGATGACGGACTTCATCCAGCGCGAGCCCTTCGACGGGCAGCCCGCCTCCGAGCGCACCGAAGTGCGCATGGTGTTCGACGACGAGGCGATCTACGTCGGGGTCTGGGCTTTCGACGAGGATGCCGCCGCGATCATCCCCGGGGACCGGATCCGCGACGCGGAGGTCTCCGAGACCGACCACGTCCTGCTCGCGTTCGACACCTACCACGACTACCAGAACGCCTTCGTGTTCGGGACGACGCCGGCGGGCATCGAGTACGACGGGCAGGTCGCCAACGAGGGCCGCGGGGGCGGTTTCTTCCTGGGGGGCGGTTTCAACACCCAGCGGCGGATGCAGTCCGGGGCCGGCGGCGGTTTCAACAAGAACTGGGATGGCTCCTGGAACGTCGCGACGAGCCGCGACGGCGAGGGCTGGTACGCGGAGTTCCGAATTCCCTTCAACACGCTCCGCTACGGGACCGATCCGACCTGGGGCTTCAACGTCTCCCGTCAGATCCGGCGCCGGAACGAGGAATCGTTCTGGTCCGCGGTCCCCCGCGAGTTCAATCTCTATCGGCTCAACTACGCGGGCCACCTGACGGGGCTCGAGCTTCCCTTCCGGCGACTCGGCTCGTTCACGCCGTACGCGCTGGGTTCGACGGCGCGCGATTACGCGGGCGGACAGACGGCGTTCGAGCAGAACTACGATTTCGGCGGCGAGGCCAAGCTCCAGCTTACGCGGGGAATGACGCTCGACGCGACGTACAATACGGACTTCGCGCAGGTGGAGGTGGACGACCAGCAGGTCAACCTGACGCGCTTCAGCCTGCTCTTCCCCGAGAAGCGCCCGTTCTTCCTCGAGAACGCGGGCTTCTTCGCGGTCGGGGGCGGCGGGGCGGATCTCTTCTTCAGCCGCCGGATCGGAATCGCCAACGGGCGGCAGGTTCCGATCACGGGCGGCGCCCGCGTCTCCGGACGCGCGGCCGGGTTCAACGTCGGGATGCTGCACATCGGGACGGATGGGATCGAGGGCGTTCAGGGCGCGAACGCGTACTCGGTTGCGCGCCTGGCGCGCGAGCTGCCGAACCGGTCGCGGATCGGCGCGGCCTTCATCAACCGCGACGGGGACGCCTCCGGCGACTACAACCGGACGTACGCGGTGGATGGACAACTGGGGCTCGGGGAGGCGTTGACGTTGACCGCCTGGGGGGCGAGGACGGCGACCCCCGGCCTGACGGACGCGGACGGGGCGTTCGACGCGACCTTCGGTCTCACGACCCGCAAGTGGCGGGGGAACCTCCAGTATCAGCACTTCGGCGAGAACTTCAACCCCGAAGTGGGCTTCCTGCGGCGGACGGGCCACAAGTACTACCAGCTCTTCCTCATGTACAACATCCATCCGGAGGAGACCTTCCGCGAGATCCGCCCGCACATCTCCTACTTCACCTTCCGGAGCGACAAGACGGGGGTGACGCCGGGGTTCGAGGAGTCGGCCCGACTCCACATCGACAACCACTGGGAGTTCAACGACGGGATGGAGGCCCACACCGGCATGAACTGGAACCGGGAGGGGCTGTACGAGCCGTTCCCGATGCCCGGAACGGACATCATCGTGCCCGCGGGGACCTACGACGGGTGGGAGACGCAGCTCCGTTTCTGGACGAACGAATCGGCGAAGGTCTCCTTCCGCAGCGGGGCGAACATCGGCCAGTTCCTGTCGGGTTCGCGCCGCAGCCTGAACGGGACGTTGACCGTGCGGCCGGGCTCCGCGTTCAGTACGTCGCTGCGGCTCGACTACAACAACGTGACGTTGGAGGAAGGGGATTTCGTCGCCACGCTGGCGGGGGTGAACTTCGGCTACTTCTTCACGCCGCGGATCTACCTGCAGTCGCTCGTTCAGTACTCGACCCAGCTCGACACCTTCTCCGCCAACGTGCGCTTCGGATGGCTCAACACGGCGGGGACCGGCCTGTTCATCGTCTACAACGACATCCAGGGGATCCAGGATCTGCACGGGCCGCAGGGCCGCTCGCTGATCGTCAAGTTCAGCCGGCAGTTCAACGTCCTCGGGGGCTGAGCGCCATGGAACGCGCGCGGCTCCTCTTCGTCTGCGTGGAGAACTCCTGCCGGAGTCAGATGGCGGAGGCGTTCGCCCGCATGCTCGCGGGTGACGGCGTGGAGGCGTCGAGCGGGGGGTCCCGGCCTTCGGGCGTGGTGAACCCGCGGGCGATCGAATCCATGGCGGAGCTGGGCTACGATCTCGGCGTCCACCGCTCGGAGGGGCTGGACGACGTGTCGCCCGGGCCGTTCGATGCGGTCGTCACCATGGGGTGCGGCGACGCGTGTCCGCACGTGCCCGCGCGGCAGCGGGAGGACTGGCGGGTGGAGGACCCGAAGGACCTGTCGCCGGAGGAGTTCCGCACGGTTCGGAATGACATTCGCCGGCGCGTGGCCGCGTTGCTGGCGGAGTTGGGGGTGGCCGGCGTGGCCCCCGGGGCGAGGGCGGCGGGCGCCGGGGGGCCTCCCGGAGCGTGAGCGGGCCGGAGAGGTCGCTCGTCGTGGTGGCCGGCGGACGTTCCCGCCGCCTCGGCCGCGACAAACCGCTGGTCGAGATCGGCGGCCGCACCGTGCTGTCGCGGATCCTGGAAGCCACTGAGCAGATCTCGGACGTGGTCCTCGCGGTGCGCGAGGTTCCGCCCTTCCGGCGCGCCCTCGCCGCGGAAGGCTGGGACTCCGACGCGGATCGCGCGCGACCGCCCGGCTCGGTCGCGTTCCGGAGCGCGAAGGGCCGCGCCCTCGTCGCTGTGCCCGACCCGGTGCCCGACCTCGGCCCGCTCGCCGGCGTGGCCTCAGGGCTGAACACGGCGCGGGGCGCGATCTGCATCGTGCTGGCCGGCGACCTTCCCTTCGTCACGCCGGATCTCGTCGACTGCCTGAGCCGCGAACTCGAGGGCGACGCCGACCTGGACGCGGTCGTGCCGCACGCGCGCGGCCGGGCCCAGCCGCTGTGCGCCGCCTACCGGCGGGAGGTCGGCCGGCGGGCCGCGCGGCTCGTGGCGCGCTCCGCCGCGTCCGGCGACCCGTCCCCCTCGATGATGAGCTTCCTCGATCGCCTGCGCCTTCGCCCGGTGCGGGCCGGCGACTTTCCCCCCGGCGTGGACCTGCAGGCGGCGACGCGCGGTGTCGACGTCCCCGACGATCTGGTGTGGGCCGAGCGCCGCGCGGCTGACGGCTGACCCTGATTCTCGCCACGGGCATCCACTCTGGTTCCGGGCAGGGATCGCCGACGCCTCTTTTGCACCGATTTCGTCACAAAGTCACCGATTCTGCCGCTTTCGAGCCGTCGGCGCACTCCTAGATTCATGAGCAGCGTCACGCTTGGAACGTACGAGTCGGGGGCGTCGAGGGCGTAGACGGCCACGGCCGCCGGAGGCTCTGGAGCTTCCAGGCTGCAGTCGACGGTCAGGCGTCACAAAGGGTGGCACGTCCCAAATGCGGGAGAACGCGATGAAGCTTCGATCAGGTATCCTCCGCTGGATTGGGTGGGGCGTACTCGTACTTGCGGTCGCCTGGACTGGATACCGCTTTAGCGTCTTGCGGACATTCGCGAACGAAATCGTCGTGCGGGCCCAGGAGCTGCAAACGGAGCAGACACGGTTGACGGGCACCTTGCGAGCTTACGAAGCCGGCTTCCTCCACCGCCCCGCCCAGGCGTTTACGCCGCAATTCATGGAAGCCTCGGAATGGGTATCCGAAACCACCAACATCGAACTCAACTGGGAATGGCCGACCGATGGGATTTTCCTGGTAGTGGACTGGGACTGCCCGTGGTCGGAGGCGGCTGTGGAAGCAGCACTTGCCCTTCGCGAGATGTCGCCGAAACGGGAAGTGTTTCTGCTCGATACCGATCCTCGCAACGGATCCCGCTGGCGTCGGGCGTACGGTGCCGAGAAGTCGAAGTTACTCCGAGTCGTGACCCCCCGTGACGGCTGGTGGTCCGTCGGTACGCCTCGCGGTGTCACCCCCGTGTGGTTCGTGGTTGAGGGAGGTGAGTTCACCGGCGTCGGCGTCGGCGCCGACGGTTTGCGCGCGCTGAGTTCGTTTGAATTCGATCCGGCGGCGCCGATCGTGACTTCAATTGGCCCCGTTGAAGAACTGACTCTGAACGAAAGGTAACCTCCCATGCCGACAAGACACGTTGCATCCTTCGCCCTTGCGTTGATCGCAGCAGCGCTGGTGGCGGTGACGGTCCCGCCGATTCCGTCGCTGCAGGCGATGAGTATGGCGTGCCAGGCGGGCCCTACGACGAAGTGCTGCACCTGCGGCGAGCAGGACGGGGAGCCATTCTGCAAGGGTGGAGCCTACATCGGAGCGGTATCGTGCAGTGGCTCCTCGTGCCCGGATAACCCGGCCTGCATGTGGATCCAGTAGGGGGACAGCAGGTGCTCTCGTCCCTTCGGTCGCCATTCGTCGGGCCCCCGGCGGAGTTGCGTAGCAGTTTCATGAGGACTCGGCGCTTCCGCGCTTGGCGGCTGCCGCTGGCGTGTTTCATGGTTCTAGGGTGTGGCGAGGACAACCATGCGTGGCTGATGCCCGGCTTGAGCGAGGTGAGGGCCGAGACGGCGGAGGCGGATTCCTCGTGGGTTGCCGTATCGCTCCGAGAATACGGTAGTCTGTCCGGAGAGATATCCTTCGGCGCCCCTGTCGACGCGACGGTTCTCGCGGATGGCAGTCTCGTTGTAGCGGATCTGTACGCCTGCAACCTTACAGTGATCGCGCGACCTGACGGTCGTTTGCGCCGGAAGCTGGGTCGCTGTGGCGATGGCCCCGGCGAATTCCGCATGATCCGAATCATTGACGCATTCGGCGATTCCCTCTTCGTGTACGATCAGGGCCACGGCGCCGTCGTCGTGTTGGATGAGACGGGCCATGAGACGAGGCGGGTACCGCTGGAGATCGTGGGCGGGCGGGGGGTGACCCTTTCGCATCTGGCCGTGCTGGACGACTCGACGCTGGTGATCGCCACCGAGTCGGTCGACCACGCCAGCGTGGCGCTGGTCGACAGTCGCACGGGAGCGTTTCGCAGGTCCTTGGTGGAGGCTCCGCTTATCGCCCTGCGCTCGGACGGCTGGATCAGGCACATGGCGGCTTGCGTTGAGCCCAACGGCCGGTCGCCTACCATCGTCGCGACAAGTGAATGGGCGCTTGAAGGTGTTGGACTCGTATCCGATACCGGCGAAGAACGGTTTCATTTTCTGACATCGCTGGATCTGCCTCCCACGCTCGCATCGGGCGGGGCATGGGTGCCGGGACCGGCCAGAATCGACGTTGCCTGTGGTCGCTCGCTCGCCCTTTTCCGCGCCGTGACCGTGGATCCGGACGACTTTACGGGAAACATGGCGGACATCCGTGCATCGTCCGTGACCCTTGAAGCACGCGCGTACGACGGAGCCCTGCTGATGCGACGGTCGATCATGGACACGTCGTCCGTACTACGGGCGCCCATGGGCGCCTTTAGGGGCGACACGGTTTTTCTCTTGGCCGAAAGGGTCCGACCATACCCGGTAGTAAGCGAGATCGTGCTCCGGCCGCGCTGAGTCGTGGCGGAGATGTGTTCCACGCTTATCTTGACAAGGTGGGTGTACCATGAGAGACAAACAGAGCGCCTGTCGCGAGAGTCGGCGTTTCTTCGTGCTTGCCTCCGTGATCGCCGCGGGACTGATGGCGATCGTGATGCTGCCGGCTCCCTCCCCCGCACTCGGCTCGAGCGGGGCCGCGTGCAGCAGTTCGCCGACAGCCAGATGCTGTGCTTGCGGCGATACTGACGGCGACTTTTACTGTCACGGTGGTGCGTACATGGGGTCGCCGTACTGCGACGACGGCACCGAGTTTTGCGAGAGAAGACTCTGCAGATCGCCGCAGCTACAATAGACCGGAGCTCTCACCCAGGGCGGCCAGCGTATCGTCCAGTTGGCGGTCGCTGAGATAGGGGGCCGGACCGAACCGCAACAGGTTGTCGCGGTAGTCCGTCGCCACGCCCCGGGCCGCGAGCGCCTCGTGGAAGTCCCGTGCCCGCGGCGTCCGGAGCGCGAGGAAGCCGCCCACCGCATCGGGCGGCGTCTCCCGGTCGCGGTCGATCAGTCCCGGGTCCAGGTCGAGCGCATCGAAACCCGCGGCCAGCCGGTCCATCTGGTGCCGGCTCACCGCGCGCAGAAACTCCGGGGCGAGTCCCCGGTCCCGGAAGAAGTCGAACACTTCGGCTGCCCGATAGTGGCTCGTCGGGTCGTAGGTGCTGCCGGCGAATCGCTCCGCTCCCGGTCCGTACTCCACCCGCCCCGCGTCATCCCCTCCCTGAAGCGCGGAGAACTCGGCGAACCATCCGGTGACGGCGGGGCGTAGCCGGCAGTCGGGAGGTACCCGCAGGAAGCAGTTTCCCTCGCCGAGCTGGCAGTACTTGTACCCGCCCCCCACGACGAACGCGCGTTCGAGCCCCAGGCTCGAGAGATCGAAGGGAATGGCGTTCAGTGCATGGTAGGCGTCCACGAGCAGTTCGGCCCCGACCCGTTCGCAGCGGCGCGCGATGCGGTCGAGCCCGCCGACGATGCGGGCGTCGCGGTAGAGGACGGCGGAGACCAGCACGCCCGCCGTCTCATCGTCCGTCGCGAGACGGAGCCGCTCGGGGAGCGAGTCGATCGGGTCCACGGGCACGCGAACGATGGCGAGTCCCTCCTCCTCCAGCCGGTCGAGCTGGCGCCGGATGGAGTGGAACTCCCCTGCCGTCGTCACGAGTCGCGGCCGCGCCCGCAGCGGCAGGGCGGAGAGAAAGCGGACAACGAGTTCGTGCGTGTTCGAGCCCAGGGCGCAGTCCCCGTCGTCCGGACGCCCCGGGCGTCCGAGGAGTTCGGCGTACCCGGCGCGGACCCGATTCCCGCGGGCGAACGCCTCCTCCCACTTTCCGTCCACCAGGCGGGCGGCGTCCTCCCAGGCCCGGAGCTGTCCCGCGAAACCGCAGTCGGGCCACGCCTGGTGAGAATGGCCCGTGAGGAGCAGCCGCTCCGCGACCCGGAAGCGGGAGTAGCACGGGGCCAGCGCGTTCGGCTCCCGGTACAGATCCTCCGGCGCCAGGCGGGTGCCGTGTCTGGTCACAGGTCGGTGCGGATCGCCCACAGGTCGGGAAACACGGGGCGGTTCAGCGACTTCCGGAGATAGGCGGCGCCCCCCGTCTGGCCGGTGCCCGGCCGCGCCCCGATCGTGCGCTCCACCATCTTCACATGCCGGTAGCGCCACTCCTGGAGTCCCTCGTCGAGATCCACGAACCGCTCGCACAGCTGGACGAGTTGCGGGTCCGCCCGGTACAGGCGGATGAGGGCGGCCCGTACGCCCGCGGACGGCTCGGTCGGCGCCGTGACATCCCGCTCCAGGTCCTCCGCGGGGATCGCGTACCCGCGCGCGTGGAGGAAACGAAGAAACGCGGTCCACAGCGACGGCTCCTCGTAGCGGGACTCGATCCGCCGACGTGCGTCGCTTCCTTCCGGGTACCGGTCGAAGACGTCCGTGCGCTTGTGGCCGAGGATGAATTCGAGTTCGCGGAACTGGTACGACTGCAGGCCGCTCGCCTCCTCCAGCCGCTGCCGGAAGGCGAGGAACTCCAGCGGACGCATCGTCTCCAGGATGTCGAGCTGGGCGACCTGGACCTTCAGGATCGTGAGAATGCGCTGCATCGTGTGCAGGAGCCGCGGCATGTCGTCCGCGCCCATCCGGTCGCGCGCGAACTCGAGTTCGTGCAGGAGCTGCTTGAACCACAGCTCGTACACCTGGTGGATGATGATGAACAGCATCTCATCGTGTTCGCAGTCCCCGTCCTCGCCCGATCGCTCCACCTGGAGCGACAGCAGCTCGTCGAGGTGCAGGTATCCGGAATAGGTCAGGTATTTTCCGTGCGCCATCGATCTCCCCGTCCTCAGGAGGCCCGCGTCCTCAGTATCCCCACTCGAATCTCGGGGTATAGCCGTCCAGCGACGAATACGGCGGCGGCCAGGGGATCGGCGCCCCCGAAGCGTAGGCGGCGTGCCGGGTCCAGTATGGGTCCCAGAGGTGGGCGCGGGCGAGACAGCAGAGGTCCGCGCGCCCGGCCGCGAGGATCGTGTTCACGTCCATGAACGAGGAGATGTTGCCCACGGCCATGGTCGCGATCCCCGCCTCGTGCCGGATGCGGTCCGAGAAGGGGGTCTGGTACTGGCGGCCGTAGACCGGCTCCTGCCAGGGGACGGTCTGTCCCGCCGAGACGTCGATGATGTCCACGCCCGCATCCCTCAGGCGGCGCGCGACCGCGACGGCCCGGTCCGCGGTCATCCCGCCCTCCGCCCAGTCCACGGCGGAGATCCGGACGGAGATCGGCTTCTCCGCCGGCCACGCGGCTCGCACCGCCGCCAGCACCTCGAGCGGGAAACGCAGCCGCCGGTCGATGTCGCCTCCGTACTCGTCCTCACGGAGGTTCGTGAGGGGAGAGATGAAGCTGGCCAGCAGGTAGCCGTGCGCGAAGTGAATCTCCAGCAGGTCGAACCCGGCCTCCTCCGACATTTCCGCCGCGCGGCGGAACTCGGCCGTCACCCGATCCATGTCTCGTCGCGTCATCTCGCGCGGCACCGGGCTGTGTTCGAACCAGGGCACGGGCGAGGCGGCCATGATCGGCCACCCGCCCTCATCGAGCGGTTCGTTGTCGCCCTCCCAGGACAGGTGCGTGGACGCCTTGCGGCCCGCGTGGCCGAGCTGCATCCCGATCGCCGCGTCGGAATGGCGGTGCACGAAATCGACGATCCGCTTCCACGCGCCCACATGCGTGGGGGCGTACATTCCGGTGCAACCCAGGGAGATCCGTCCCTCCCGGCTCACGTCCGTCATCTCCGACATCACAAGTCCGGCTCCCCCGATCGCCCGGCTGCCGAGGTTCACCAGGTGCCAGTCGTCCGGCGTTCCGTCTTCCGCCGAATACTGGCACATGGCCGAGACGACGACCCGGTTCTTCAACTCAAGTTCCCGGAGCCGAAACGGGGCGAGGAGCGGGGGTGGTGCCGGGCCCCGCCCGACGCTCCCGGCGGGAGCTCTTCCGGTCTCCGCCGCGTTCTCCGCCACGTCCGCCGCCGCGTTCTCCGCGGCCCGCTCCGCGAACCAGCGGTCGACGCGCGCGGTGAACTCCGGGTCGCGCAGGGCGAGGTTGGAGTGGGTGATGCGGAGGCTGCGCGTGATGAGGTTGAAGGCGAATTGCAGGGGTTCCGTCTCCAGAAAACGCTCGGTGCCCTCGAACCATTCGAGACTCGCCTGGGCCGCCCGCTGCACGCTCTCGACCTCGGGCCGGCGGGCCGTCTCGTAGGCCTCCAGCGCGGGAGCGACCGCGAGATCGTGGGCGAGGAGCGACTCGTGCAGGGAAATCGCGTCGATCATCGCGAGCCGGGTGCCCGAACCGATGGAGAAGTGGGCCGAGTGCGCGGCGTCGCCGACGAGCACGATGTTGCCGTGGCGCCACGACCGGTTCCGGACGGTGGGGAAGCCCCGCCAGATGGAGCGGTTCGCGACGAGGCGATGGGAGTCCAGCTCTTGGCGGAAGGTGTCCTCGAGGAAGGCGACGGTCTCCTCTTCGGAGGCGGCGTCCATGCCGGCGGCGCGCCACGTCGCCTCGGTCGCCTCGACGATGAAGGTGGAGACGGTTTCGCCGTCCGCGCCGCCCGACCTGTACTGATACGCGTGCACCCGCCACAGGCCGTGATCGGTCTCCCTGAAATGGAACGTGAAGGCGGGGAAGGGTTTCGTCGTGCCGAGCCACACGAACCGGTTCGGGCGGAGGTCCACCCGGGGGCCGAACGCGTCGGCATATCGGTCCCGCATGCGGCTGTTCACTCCATCGGCGGCGAGCACGAGATCGGCGCCGGCGTATGCCTCCTCCGACTCGACTTCCACGCCGCGGCGCAGATCGACGCCGAGTTCGCGCGCCCGCGACTCGAGGATCTCGAGCAGGGCGGTGCGGGCGAGGCCGCTGAACCCGTGTCCGCTCGACGTAAGCCGCTGGCCCCGGTAGTGGATGTCGATGTCGTCCCAGTGGTGGAAGGACCGCACGATCGCCTCGTAACTGTCGCGGTCCGCGGCGGCGAGCTCCTCCAGCGTGGCGTCGGAGAACACGACGCCGAAGCCGTAGGTGTCGCCGGGGCGGTTGCGTTCGAGGACGATGACATCGTGCGCCGGATCCGAGCGCTTCATCAGGATCGCGAAGTACAGGCCGGCCGGCCCGCCTCCGACGCAGACGATCCTCAGAGGTCGCCCTCGGCGCGCGCGGCGTCGAGCAGGTGGCGCGCGATGATGAGACGCTGAATCTCGGTGGCGCCCTCGTAGATGCGGAGGGCTCTCACGGAGCGGTAGAGCCGGTCGACCGGGTGGTCCGCCAGCACGCCGCGCCCGCCGAGGATCTGCACGGCGTCGTCCACTACGCCCTGCGCGATTTCGGTCGCGAAGGACTTGGCCATGGCGGCTTCGAGATCGGTACGGTCCGCGCCGCCGTCGCGCTCCCAGGCCGCTCGATACACGAGGAGCCGGGCGGCGGTCAGGTCGGTGCCCATGCGCCCTACCTTCTCCTGCGTGATCTGAAAATCGGCGAGCGCTCGCCCGAACTGCCGGCGCGAGAGGGCGTGGTGGAGCGCTTCATGCAGCGCGCGGCCCGCCATCCCGCAGGCCGCGGCGCCGACGGTGGGGCGCAGGCGGTCGAGCGTGGCGAGCCCGAGCTTGTACCCTTCGCCCTCCCCCCCGACGCGGGCCGCGGCCGGCAGCCGGCAGTCCTCGAGCGCGATCTCGCCCAGCGGGTGGGGATCGGCCATGAGGAGCGGCCGCACGAAGCGGAATCCCTTCGTATCGGCCGGGAGGAGGAAGGCGGAGATCCCCGCCACGCCCTCGCCGGGGTCGGTGACCGCGAACAGGAGATAGAAGTCCGCGATCCCCGCGTTCGAGATGAAGGTTTTCACGCCGTTGAGGACGTACTCGTTTCCGTCCCGGACGGCGGTCGTGCGCATGGCGGCCACGTCGGACCCCGCCTCCGGCTCGCTCATCGCGAAGGCCGCCACGGCCCGCCCGCGGATGGCGCGGTCGAGCCACAGGCGCCGCTGCCGCTCGTCGCCGGCCAGCGCGATGGGGGTCGAGCCCAGCGCCTGGAGCGCGAACATCGCGTCCGCGAGCGGCGAGTAGAAGGCCAGCGTCTCGCGCGTCACGGAACAGGCCCGGAAGTCCTGCCGGGCGACCGCCTTCAGCCACCCGCCGCGCCCGAGGGAGGCGCAGATCTCCCGCGCGTAGCGGCGGGCGAGATCGTCATCGTCCCGATGCGCGTGCTCGGCGAACTCCGACGCCGCGTAGCGCCCGAGCCCCTCCCCGAGTTCGAGGTGCCGCGGGTCGAGGAAGGCGCGGACGGGGTGGAGGTCGATCACGAGAACACCGCGGCCCGCTTCTCGACGAAGGCGCGGAAGCCCTCGCGGAAGTTCGGGTCCTCCATGCAGGCGGCCTGCAGGCGGGCCTCCTCGGCGAGCGCGTCGCTCAACGTCATGTGTGCCTCCGTCTCCAGGGCGCGCTTGGTGACGGACAGCGCGGCGGTGGGTCCCGCCGCCAGCCGCGCCGCCCATTCCGCCCCCGCGGCGAGCGCCTCGCCATCGGGGACGACCCGATTGTACAGTCCGATTCGGAGCGCCTCCCGCGCGTCGAGAAAATCGCCCGTCATCAGAAGCTCCGTCGCACGCCCGAGACCGATGATTCGCGGCAGTAGCCAGGCGATCCCCATGTCGGCGCCGGAAAGCCCGACCCGCGTGAAGAGGTAGGCGATCTTCGCGGATTCCGCTGCGATCCGCACGTCGCAGGCGGTCGCGATCACCGCCCCGGCCCCCGCCACCGTGCCGTTCAGGGCGCCGACGACGGGCCTGCCGCACTCCCTCATGGCGGCGATCAGGTCGCACGTCATCTGCGTGAATTCGAGCAACTCGGGGGCGTCCATCTCGAGGAGCGGTCCGATGATGTCGCGCACGTCTCCACCCGTGCAGAAGGCGGCGCCGGCCCCCGTGATCACGACCGCGCGGACGCCCGGTTCCCGGTCGAGCGCACGGAACGTCCTTCGGAGTTCGTCGTAGACCTCGAAGGTCAGCGCATTGCGCCGTTCCGGGCGGTTCAGCGTGATCGTCGCGACGGACGTCGCCGCGTCGACCTCGAACAGGAATGAACTCGGATTCAGAGGCACGGCGCGCCTCCTTCCAGGCGGTGGTGCGGGGTCACGGCAGGATGGCGGTCGCTTCGATCTCGACCTGAGCGCCGGAATCGACGAGCCCGCCGACCTCGACGAGCGCCATGGCGGGGTAGTGCCGGCCCAGTCGGGCGCGCCACGCCGCCCCAAGCTCGGAACGGGCGTCCCGGTAGGCGGCGAGATCCGTCACGTAGATGGTCATCCGTCCAATGTGCGAGGGCTCTCCGCCGGCCGCCCGCACGACCGCCAGCACGCGGTCGAGTGCGAGGGCGAACTGCGCGGCGAAGTCCGAAGTCTCAACGTGTCCGCCCGATCCGCTCGCGGTCTGCCCGGCGACGAACAGCACGCGCCCGCCGGCAGGAGCGAGGAGTCCGTGATTCCAGCCCCGCGGCTCGCCCAGCGCGGCCGGGTTCAGCACCTCGAAGGCGTCGGTCACGGGAGGGCCGCCGTGGCGCCGCCGTCCAGCACGACGGTCTGGCCGTTGATGCTCCGCGCTTCGTCCTCGCACAGGAACGCGATCGATGCCGCGACCTCCCCGGGGGCGATGAGCCGTCCCTGCGGCGTCGTCGCAAGAATCGCCTCGACGGCGTCGGTCTCCTCCATGTCCGTTCGCTTCACGATGTTCTCGACCGTGGCGTCCGTCATCGGCGTATCGACGTAGCCGGGACAGACCGCGTTCACCGTGACCCCGGCGCCCGCCACTTCGGCGGCGGCGGAACGCGTGAGTCCGAGCAGGGCGTGCTTCGACGCGGCGTAGGCGGCGATGTAGCGCGCACCGCGCAGCGCGGCGACCGAGGCCACGTTCACGATCCGGCCCCAGCCGCGTTCCACCATGCCGGGCATCACGCCCTGCATCGCGAGGAGCGCGCCGGTCGCGTTGATGCGCCACAGCCGCTCCCACTCCTCAAGGGCGACCTTCGCCACGGCCGCGGAACTGGCCACGCCTGCGTTGTTCACGAGGATGTCCACGGCGCCGAGCCTCTCCGCGGCCTCGCGGCACAGGGTCTCCACATCCGCCGGGTGCGACACATCGCACGTCACCGCCCAGGCCTCGCCCCCACCGTCCCGCAGCTCGCCCGCGACCGCCTCGATCTCCGGCGTGCTCCGCGCCGCCAGCACCAGTCGGACGCCCCGCTCGCCCAGCGTCCGCGCCGTGGCGGCCCCGATGCCGCGTCCCCCGCCCGTGACGAGCGCGCCACGCCCGGCAAGACTCACTCTTTCTCCTCTCCCAGGGCTTCCCTCACCGCCTCGGCGAGGATGTCGCCGAGCGTCTCAATGGTAGCACGTCCCTCTTCCGGCGTCGCCTGCGACGGGTAGCCGAAATAGGCCCGCGTCCCCCCCGCTTCCGCGAAGTCTCCCACCCCGGCGCGGATCGCGGCGGAGAGCGAGACGGGATTGTCCTCCAGTTCGCGCATGATCTCCTCGCGCACGCGTCCGGGATCGCGGGCGAGGAGGATCGAGCCCTCGTACCGCCCGGCGTGGCAGGCCCCGCTCCGGAACTCCTCGGTGAGCCGGCTTCCCCAAGGCCGGCGCGTCACATCGGGAAACACGACTCGCATGGGATTCCCCTCGCCCACCGCCGCCGCCGCGGCGTGCAGCGCCTCGAGGTTGGCGGGGTCCAAGTGGGCGTTCGCGATCGCCAGGGTGCCGATCCCGGCCCGGCGCAGGCTGGCGGCGATGTCGACGATGACGTTGGTGAGCGTCGCGGCCCCGATATCGATCGTGCCGGGGAACCCCGCGGCGAACGCGGCGGGCGTGTACCGGAGGCCGTCGAGGAGCACGATCGCGAGACCGAGATCCGAGAGTCGCAGCGCGCCGGCTTCCGCCATCGCTTCCGCGATGGTGACATCGGTGTCGAGAGGCAGGTGGGGGCCGTGCGCTTCGGTCGCTCCGACGGGCAGGATCGCCACGGTTCGGTCGAGGTCGAGCGCCCCGACCTCCTCCCAGGTGAGGTCCGAAAGCCTGTGCAGGGTCATGGAGTCTCGCTACGCCGTGCCGGAGAAGGGCGCAAGTCCGTGCGGGCCGGGTCGGTTGTAGACCCGCCCGCCCGCGAATACCGTGGTGAAACTACACCGGACCCGGACGCACCGGACGACCCCCGCCGCTGGAGCCCGATGCGAGACGCCACGCCGCAGCCGATTTTCGATCCGCCCGAGCGCTTCAACATCGCCGAATACTTCCTTGGCGACCGCGTTCGGGAAGGGCGGGGCGGCCGTCGCGCGCTCCTCACGGACGGCGGCGAGACCACCTATGCCGAGGTCGACGCCCTGGCGAACCGCTACGGCCACCTCCTGCGCAGTGCGGGCGTGCGGCCGGAGGAGCGGGTCCTCATCGCGCTCCCGGACGGGCCGGACTTCGTCGGCGCCCTCTTCGGCACGCTGAGGATCGGCGCCGTGGGCGTCATGCTGAACCCGTATCTTCGGCGCGACGAGATCTCTTACTTCTTGCGTTACACGCGCGGCGCCGTCCTCCTCGTGGATTCGGGTCGCGCGCCCTTCTTCCGCGCGGGGGTCTCCGCGGCGCCGGCACCCGCCGCCGTCCATGAAGCCGGGATCCCGTGGGACGAGGCACAGCGCGCTCCGCGCGAGACCTTCGTCGTGGACGAGCCGGCCTTCGCGGAACGGCTTCGCGCCCAGCCCGCGACGCTGGAACCCTGCCCGACGCACAGGGACGATCCCGCTCTCTGGCTGTTCAGCGGCGGGACGACCGGCCGCCCGAAGGGCGTCGTGCAGACGCACGCCTCGTTCGCGAATACGACGGAGTGTTACGGCAAGCGCGTGCTGGGGCTCACGGAAGACGACATCACGCTCTCCGTCCCCAAGCTGTTCTTCGGATACGCCACCGGATCCAACCTCTTCTTCCCCTTCTCGGTCGGCGCGACCGCGGCCCTCTTCCCGGAGCGCTGCACCCCGGACGTCCTGTTCGGGAGGATCGCACGATTCCGCCCCACGGTGCTCGTCAACGTCCCCACCATGATCCGCCTCATGGTGGCGCACCCCGACGCCGCCGCGAGCGATCTGTCGAGCCTTCGTCTCGCGACCTCGGCGGGAGAGGCGCTGCCGCCCGAACTTCACCGGCGCTGGCGCGACCGCTGGGGCGTGACGCTCCTCGATGGCCTGGGGACGGCGGAGATGTGGCACATCTTCCTCAGCAACCGTCCCGATGAGGTGCATCCGGGCACGCTGGGGCGCGCGGTTCCCGGTTTCGAGGTGCGGGTCTGCGACGACGAGGGCCGCGAGCTTCCGGACGGCGAAGTGGGCTGGCTCCGGGTCCGCGGAGGGTCGCGGGCGCTGGGCTACTGGCAGCGGGCCCGGGCGACGGCGGAGGCCTTCCGGGGCGAATGGTACGTTTCGGGCGACATGATCGTCCGCGATGACCGCGGGGTGTTCCGCTACTGCGGTCGCGGCGACGACATGCTCAAGGTCAGGGGGAAGTGGCTCTCGCCGGGGGAGGTCGAGGATTGCCTGTCGCAACACGGCGCCGTCGCGGAGGCGGCCATCGTGGGGGTGCCGACTCCCGAAGGTCTCGTGGAGCCGGTCGCCTGGGTCGTCCCGACGAAGCCGGCCGCCGCGCGCGCCGGCGAGCTTGCGCCGGAACTCAGGGAGTTCGTCGCCTCGCGGCTGCCCTCGTACAAGACGCCCGCCGCCGTTCACGTCGTGGCGGATCTGCCGAGGACGCACCTGGGAAAGGTCGACCGCGCCGCGCTCCGCGACCGTTCCGGGAGCGCGGCGCGCCAGGTCTTGCGGACGGCTAGCCGCCGCCGAGATGCGCCATGACGAGTCCGCTCCGGATCTTGGGCTCGAACCAGGTCGACTTGGGGGGCATCATCCGCCGCTGCCGGCACACCGCGATGAACTGACGCATCGTCACGGCGGGCAGGGTGACCGCAAGGTCGGCCCGACCCGCGTCCACTTCGGCCGCGAGCCAGGCCGCATCCTTGTTCGCGCCCACGAACGTGAGCCGTTCGTCGGCCGCGTCGGCCAGGCCGAGATCGGCGAACAGCGTCCGCTGCACGATGTCGTGGTCGATCGAGGCGGCGGCATCGGCCGCGTCGACCACGCCGCTCCGGGGCGTCGCGCGCCGCCAGCCGTGTCCCGCCGCATAGATGCCGATCACGTGAGTCTCGCAAGGCTGCAGAGGTTCGTCCCCGGCGGCCGAAACGTCGAAGGAGCGCTCCAGCGCCGCGTCAACGGCGGTCGCGTCGCGTTCGCGAGCGAGGCGGACCAGCCGGTTGTATGGGGAAATACCCATCCGGTCCGCCGGGAAGAACACCGCGAGGAAAGAATCGTAGCCAAGCATGGCGGCGGCCGCGCTCCGGTGGTTGCCGTCGGCCACGTACGCCTCGGGCTCGGCGGCCAGAAGGCGCTGGAAGCGCGCGATGGCCCCCGGTTCCGCGACGAGCCAGATGCGATGGATCGTGCCTCCCGAGCCCCCGGTCTCGAAGTCGGGAGCGGTGCCGTCGGCGTGGCGCTCGAGCGCCGCCGCGAACGCCCCGGACTCGTCCGGCACCGCGTTGTTCACGGTCCCGATGATGGCGCCCGTCGCTTCGATCAGTCGGGCGCGTCCCCTCGCCTTGGGCGGGCGGACCCCTTCGTTCCGGATGATCGGCCCGTCCGGCGTGTCCTCGGTCCGGATCTCGTTCGTGCGGGCCAACCCGCCCAGGCCGATCTGCCGCACGCAGGGACGCCGCGGGTCCACGATCTCGTAGACGTACAGGATCCGCTTCGCCTCCCGGGTGAGGGGCGAGGCGCTCAGCCGCTGGAAGTTGCAGTGCGCGAGTTCCAGCGACGCCTCCGAATCACCCTGCAGAATCGCGGTCGGGCTGTCGACTGCGCAGTGCGCCATCGTGACGCCGAGGACGGAGTCGGGTGCGCCCCGTATCGCCTCCCAGATCTCCGCATCCCCCTGGAATTCGTCGTAGTTCCGAGCCGAGACGCGGCCGGCGGCCTCGGAGTCGACGGGTACGAGCGCGCGCGGGACAGGGCCTATCGTAAGCATCGTGTGGGGGACTCGGGTTTGGGGTTGACAGCCCGATGCGGGGGTCTTGCCAGGGCTGCAAGCGACGGTACGGAAACAACCCTGCCGAGCCGGACCGCGCGGCGCAACGCCCGGCGCGCCATGCGGGCGCACGCGCGGCGTTGCCGCAGCGGCGCAGGGACTGGATCCGCTTCGACGAGGGGGAGCCGATCTGCCGGATCGTTCCCATGCCGCGGCACTATCTCGAGAACGTGCGCCCCCGCACGCGAGTGCTGGGGGACGACAAGCTCATCGCCCCAAAAGTACACGGTGCGGAACGAGTCCCGGGCCCAGTTCATTGACGACCTCCACGCCCGGGACGAGGAGGCGGTTCAACAGGGCTGGCAGGAGACCTATATTCGCGGCCGGAACATGCGCGGAGTGCGGATGCAGGATCACCAGACGAAACTCCGGCTTCGCGATTTCCTGTCCCCAGGGGAATAGACGCGTCGCCCCCGGCGCATGGACAACCGCATATTTCCCGTGTATTCTGGGCTCCGGAAAATGCGAACCGGATCAGGTTCGCCGGCATTGTGGTCGGCACGTGCGGCAAGCCCGTACTCTCGGCGACACCAATACCTTCAGGAGCACGGGCATGCGCAGAAGCGGCACAGTCAAGTGGTTCAACGACCAGAAGGGCTTCGGATTCATCGCGCTCGATGATGGATCCGCGGAGGTCTTCGTTCACCACACGGCGATCCAGGCGGATGGTTTTCGGAGCCTGGCGGAAGGTGAGAAGGTCGAACTCGATGTCGTCGATGGACCAAAGGGCCCCAAGGCGGAGAACGTGGTCAAGCAGGCCTATTGATCCGGAGGTAGAACCGCGCATCGCGTTGAGAGACACGTAGAAGGAGGGGGCGTCCGGGACGGGACGCCCCCGTTTTTTGGTGGACTCGCGCGACCTTCCTCCCCCCGCCAACCTAGCGGTCCCGCGCCCGTTCAATCAACTTGAAGGCGTAACGGCCGCGTAACCTCCAGCGTCGGGACGGAAGGATGGAGATCGACCGAAGAAAGTTCCTCGCATCGGTTGGTGCCGGGGCCCTGGCGGTGATGACGCCCGAGGACAAGGCGGAGGCCCTGGAGCATTACATGTGCGATCTCCTCGACGGCGAGGATTCGGGGCACGTACACGACCATCATCACCACCACGGTCCGGTTCCGCGGACCGAGGACCTCGACCCGCGACTCCTCGACGAAAGCGAGTTGCTGGCGGAGGCCGCGGAGGCCGAAGCCGAATTCGCGGACGAAGGCCACCACCACGATCACGATGCCGGGCAGGACGTCAGGCCCCCGCGCGGGACCGGCAACCTGTTCAGGCCCACCGACGAGGTGCTCGAACCCCTCCCGGCGAATCCCACGCTGGAGGATTTTTTTCGCCGCAGGTTCTGGCCCGCGCGGCATGTCCTGCAGAGCGCGACTCACGCGTTAAACGACGGGCAGCCCGAGGAGAACGTCCTCGCCGGTCTGCTCCACGACACGGTGCAGAACCTGATCAAGGTGGATCACGGCTGGTGGGGCGCGCAGCTCTACGAACCGTATGTTCCCGAGTACGTGAGTTGGGGCATCCGGTATCATGGCGCGCTGCGCTTCTATCCCGACGAGGAGTACGGGTACGAATACCCTGAGTTGTACAACCGGATCTTCGGAGAGGATTACATCCCGCCGGACTACATCAAGCAGGCGGCGGAGTACGCGAAAGGCCACCCGCTGTACGTATCGGCCCGCATGATCTGCGTCAACGACACGTATGCCTTCCAGGATGGCATGGAGGTCTCGCTGGATCCCTTCATCGACATCATCGGGCGTCACTTCAAGCAGCCAAAGGAGGGTCTCGGGTACGACAACAGTCCGGTTGCACACATGTGGAGGTCACTCGAGATGCCTTGGGCTCCGCTCTAGGCTGCCCGGGCATCTCCAGGACGTCCCGCGGGCCACCGGCTCGGGCCCGCGAGGCGGGGAAGCGCAGAGCCGACCTGTCTTGAACCGAACCATTCGGGATCTGATACGACCAAACCTCAGGAGATGAGTATGCTGAAACGAGCATTCCTCGCCCTTGCCTTTCTGGCGCTGCCTGCGGCGGCCTTTGCTCAGGGAACCATCGAGGGCAGGGTGACCAGTCCGTCCGGAGCCGGCCTCAGCGGCGCGAGGGTCGCAATCCCCGCGCTCGACGTATCGGTGGGCTCGGGCGCCGGCGGCGCCTATTCGATTTCCGGCGTCCCGGCCGGCGACCATGTGGTCGAAGTCCGGCTCATCGGTTACGCGATTCAAACGCAGACGGTCTCGGTCGCGAGCGGCCAGACGGCGAACCAGGATTTCGCGCTGGAACTCCAGGCGATCAACCTCGGTGAGCTGGTGGTCGTCGGGAGCCGGGCGCAGCCGCGAACGGTGACCGAGTCGATGGTTCCGGTGGACGTGATCCCCGTGTCGGAGATCACAAGCCAGGCGGAGACGAACATCGACTTCCTGCTTCGCACCGTGGTCCCGTCCTACAACGTCCGCGTCGAGCCGATCAGCGACGCGGCCACGATCACGCGTCCGGCGAACCTGCGGGGGCTCGCGTCCGATCACACGATGGTGCTGATCAACGGGAAGCGGCGGCACCGCGGGTCGATCATCACGTGGCTCGGTGCCGGTCTCTCGGACGGGGCCCAGGGCGTCGACATCGGCTCCATCCCCGGCATCGCGCTGCGGCAGGTGGAGGTGCTCCGCGACGGCGCCTCGGCGCAGTACGGTTCCGACGCCATCGCCGGCGTGATGAACTTCATCCTGAAGGACGACCGCGACGGCGGCATGATCGAGGTGAAGAGCGGCAGCTACTACGAGGGCGATGGCGACATGCTCACCGTCGCCGGCAACGTCGGGGTTCCGCTTGGGGCCACCGGTTTCGCCAACCTGAGCGTGGAATACGGCAACCAGGATCCGACCGATCGGGCCATCCAGCGCGCCGATGCCATCGCGCTCCTCCAGGCCGGCAACGCCGCCGTGCGCACGCCGACGGCCCAGATCTGGGGGTCGCCCGAGGTCAACGACGACCTCAAGGTGTGGCTCAACACCGGCTACACGTTCCGTGACGACGAGCAGTTCTACGCGTTCGGGAACCTCTCCACCAAGGAGGTGGACGGCGGGTTCTTCTTCCGTAACCCGAACACGCGCGGCGCTGTGTTCAGCGGTGACAGCGGGGAGTCGCTCCTCATCGGCGACGTGCTGATGGCGAAGGGCCTCGGTACGGCGAACTGTCCGGAAGTCCGCATCACCAACCATGTGCCCGACCCGGTGGCGCTGGCGCAGGTCTTCGCGGATCCCAACTGCTTCTCGTTCCAGGAGATGTTCCCCGGCGGCTTCACGCCCCAGTTCGGCGGCAACGTCACCGACTGGTCCGTCGTCAGCGGCGTCAAGGGAGGCAACGACGACGGCTTTACGTGGGACGCCAGCGCCAGCTTCGGCAGCCACACGGCCGACTTCTTCATCTACAACACGGTGAACGCGGCGCTCGGGCCGGAGACGCCCACGCATTTCGACCCGGGGCTGTACCGGCAGGATGAGTTCAACCTCAACTTCGACGTCGCGTACGAGGCCAGCGACGGGGTCCACCTCGCGGGCGGGCTCGAGCGGCGGGACGAACGCTTCACGATCGGGCAGGGACAGGACGAGTCGTGGAAGATCGGGCCCTACGCCGCGCAGGGCTTCAGCTCGTCCTCCAACGGCTTCCCCGGCTTCAGCCCGATCGCGGCGGGGAACTGGGACCGCCAGAACGTGGCTGTGTACGGAGATGTTCAACTGGGCGGCAGCGAAGACCCGTGGACGCTCGGCGCCGCGTTGCGCTGGGAGGATTTCTCCGACTTCGGAAGCCAGCTGACGGGGAAGGTCTCGGGCCGTTTACAGGTCAGCGACCAGCTCGCCCTGCGCGCGGGTGGGAGCACCGGCTTCCGCGCGCCGACGCCGGGGCAGCAGAACGCCTTCAACGTGTCCACCGTGTTCGACGCGACGATCGGCGACCTCGTCAACCGCGGCACGATCCCCTCGACGTCCAGGGTGGCGGAACTGTATGGCGGGCGGCAGCTGACGCCCGAGAAGGCGTTCAGCCTGACGGCGGGGACGGTGTTCGACGCGGACGCATTCAAGCTCACGCTGGACTACTACCGAATCGCTATTTCGGACCGTTTCGCGCAGACGCAGACGTTCTCACTCCAGCCTGACGAAGTCACGCGCCTTCTGGCGGAAGGGATCACGAGCGCGGCGAACCTCGCCGAGTTCCGGTTCTTCACGAACGACTTCAGCACCAGGACGCAGGGGATCGACATCGTGGCGAACTACACGCCACCGTCGATGGGCGGGAACACGAGCTTCAGCGCGCTCTTCAACTACAACGGGACGACGGTCACCGATTTCAACCCCGACGTCATCGACCAGGATCGGGTGGACCAGCTCGAGCAGTCCGTTCCCTCGTGGCGCGGTTCGCTCAACGTGCTGCACACGCTGGGCGGGGTTCGCAGCCTCGTGCGCGGCACCTGGTACGATTCGTGGGTGGACGTAGGCGGCGTGGTGATCGGCGGCGTCGAGGGCACGGCCTTCCCCGGCCGGTTCCTCGTCGACTTTGAGTTGTCGACCGACCTCACGGACGATGCCGAACTCACGATCGGCGCGAACAACCTGTTCGACACGTATCCGGCGACACAGGCTCCGGACACGGCCGACGACGTGGGTCTGCTTTATCCGGAGAGTTCGCCGTTCGGCTTCAACGGCGGCTACTACTACGTTCGCGTGAACTACCGGTGGTCATGGCTGACCGGGTGAGTTCCGCAGCGTAGTCCGATGGATCCGGGGTCGCCGGTAGTCGAGGACGAGCCCGGAGGGTAGGATCCGACCCCGGCGGGAGGCGAAGGCCGCCCCCCGCCGGGGTCGTGGTTTCGTATGCAACATCATGACGCCGCCGTTGCGCGGCGCGGGAAAGGGAATCCGTGGAGAACCTCCGCAAGTTCCATATCGCCGGCGCGTGGATCGACCCGTCGGTCGACGAAACGCTGCCTGTGGTCAACCCGGCCACCGAGGAATCCATCGGAGCCATCGCGATGGGTGGGCGGGCCGACGTGGACGCCGCGGTGGCGGCCGCAAGGGCCGCCTTCGGCCTCTTCTCGCAGACCAGCCGGGAAGAACGGGTCGCGCTGCTGGAACGTATCTGCGACGGCTACGCGGCCCGTTCGGCGGAGTTGGCCGCCACCGTCAGCGCGGAGATGGGCGCGCCGATGGCCCTGGCCGTGCAGGCACAGGTCCCTTCCGGCATGGGGCACTTTCGAACCATGCTGAAGATCCTCGCGGACTTCGAATTCGAGACGGACCTTGGAACGTCTCTCCTCGTGAGGGAACCGGTGGGGGTGTGCGCATTCATCACGCCGTGGAACTGGCCGCTGAACCAGATCGCCTGCAAGGTGGCGCCGGCGCTCGCGGCGGGGTGCACGATGGTGCTCAAGCCGTCGGAGGTCGCGCCGCTGAACGCGCTGATCTTCACGGAAATCCTCGATGAGGCCGGCGTGCCGCCGGGCGTCTTCAACCTCGTCAACGGCGCCGGTCCGGTGGTGGGCGCGGCGCTGGCGTCGCACCCCGGGGTGGACATGGTCTCCTTCACGGGCTCCACGCGGGCGGGGGTGGAGGTGGCCCGGAAAGCGGCGCCGACCGTGAAGCGGGTGGCGCAGGAACTGGGCGGCAAGTCGGCCAACATCATCCTGGACGACGCGGACTTCGGCCGCGCGGTGTCCCGGGGCGTCTTCGCCGTCTGCAACAACACCGGGCAGTCCTGCAATGCGCCGACGCGCATGCTTGTGCCGCATTCGCGGATGGACGAGGCCGCGGAGATCGCGGCGGCGGCGGCCGGGAAGGTCGTGGTCGGCGATCCGGGCAGCGAGGGGACGACGATCGGCCCGGCGGTGTCCAACGTGCAGTTCGACAGGATCCAGCGGCTGATCGAGCGGGGAATCGAAGAGGGTGCGCGCCTCGCGACGGGAGGGCCCGGCCGGCCCGAGGGATTCGAGCGGGGGTACTACGTCCGACCGACGGTCTTCTCGCACGTGAGCAACGAAATGGTCGTTGCGCGCGAGGAGATCTTCGGCCCGGTCCTCGTGCTCATCGGGTACGAGGACGATGACGACGCCGTTCGGATCGCCAACGACACGGTCTACGGTCTGGCCGGCTACGTGTCGGCGGGCGACCGCGAACGCGGACGGTCGGTCGCGCGCCGGATCCGGTCGGGCCAGGTCAACCTGAACGGCGCGCGTCCGGACTTCCGGGCGCCATTCGGCGGTTACAAGCAATCCGGCAACGGGCGCGAGTGGGGCCGACACGGACTCGAGGAGTTCCTCGAGGTGAAGGCGATCCTCGGCTATCGCGAGGGGGAGAAGTGAGCACCGTACTGTCTTCGACCTCGACGCCGGCTACGGGTGAGGCGGCCGGAGATGCCGCGACGGCGGCGATCGAGCGTATCCCGCACCTGGTTGGCGGCCGGGCGCGGACCGGCGCTTCGGGCCGGACGGCGCCGGTGTTCAATCCGGCCACGGGACGCCGGACGGGCGAACTGTCGCTCGCGGGAGCCGCGGAGGTGGACGAAGCCGTCGCGGCGGCCGCGGCAGCGTTCGAAGCGTGGCGGAGCGTCAGCGTCGCGCGGCGCACGAAGCTCATGTTCGCCTACCGCAACCTGGTCGCGGAAAACACCGAAGAAATCGCGAAGCGGCTCACGGCCGAACACGGCAAGGTGCTGGCCGACGCGATGGGCGAGGTCTCCCGCGGGCTGGAGAACATCGAATACGCCTGTGGCCTCGCCGAACAACTGAAGGGGACGTACAGCGAGCAGGCATCGACGGGCGTCGACGTCTACTCCGTCCGGCGGCCACTCGGCGTCGTGGCCGGAATCACGCCGTTCAACTTCCCGGCCATGGTGCCGCTCTGGATGTTCCCGAACGCCGTCGCGTGCGGGAACACGTTCGTGCTGAAACCCTCACCGCGCGACCCCGGCGCCGCCAACCTCATCGCGGAACTCTTCCACGAGGCGGGCTTCCCGGCGGGCGTCCTGAACGTCGTGCACGGCGACCATGTGGCCGTGAACCGGCTGCTCGAGCACCCCGACGTGCAGGCCGTCAGCTTCGTCGGGTCGACGCCGGTCGCCCGGCACGTGTACGAGACCGCCACTGCGCGCGGAAAGCGCGTGCAGGCGCTCGGCGGCGCCAAGAACCACATGGTCGTGCTGCCCGATGCGGACATCGACCTCGCCGCGGACTCCGCCGTCTCCGCCGCCTACGGATCGGCCGGCGAGCGGTGCATGGCGATCTCCGTCGCCGTCGCGGTCGGCGACAGCGCCGATCCGCTCGTCGACGCGATCCGGGCCCGCATGGAGAAGCTGCGCATCGGCCCCGGCGACGATCCTGCCTCCGAGATGGGCCCGCTCATCACGGCCGAGCACCGCGATCGTGTCGCGGACTACGTCCGCCAGGGCGCCGAGGCGGGGGCCCGCGTCGTCGTCGACGGCCGGGACACGCCCTTCGAGGGGGACGGCTTCTTCCTCGGCGTCACCCTCCTCGACGAGGTGACGCCCGACATGACCGTCTACCGGGAGGAGATCTTCGGTCCGGTCCTCTGCGTTGTGCGCGTGGGAACGTACCACGAGGCGGTCGACCTGCTGCGGGAAAATCCCTGGGGGAACGGGGCCGCGATCTTCACGCGCGACGGAGGCGCCGCGCGACAGTTCCAGGAAGACGCGGACGCGGGCATGGTCGGCCTCAACGTCCCGATTCCGGTTCCGGTGGGATACCACTCGTTCGGCGGCTGGAAGGAGTCGGCGTTCGGCGCGCACGGGATCTACGGCCCGGAGGGCGTCCACTTCTATACGAAACCGAAGGTGATGACGACGCGCTGGCCCGACCCCGCCGGCAGCCGCGTCGACCTGGGCTTCCCCACGAACCGCTGACCCGATTCCGGAACGCTCGGGGCCATCGCGGCTACCGCGGTCCACCACGGCTATGCCGTCGCCACGCGCGACCGGCGGAGCTTCGCCCGGGTCGAGGGGCTGGAGGTCGAGTACCGGTAGCCGGCCGAATGTCGGCAGCCCGCCGCGACGTTCCCGCGGGAACGCGTCTCCAGGTCGCGCGGCGGACCGAGGGTCAGCTCCCCCCGCCGTCGCCCCCAATGGCCATGCTTGACGTCTCGATGTTGCCGCTGTCGTCCACCGCGCGGCTCAAGATCGTGACTTCGTCGCCCGCCATGGCGGGGTCGTACTCGTAGCTCCAGTCCGTCCGGCCGCGGGCCGGGCGCCAGGTCTGTCCGCCATCGAGTGAGACCTCCACGGCCGCGACGACGCCACCGCCGGCATCCGACGCCGTCCCCGAGATCGTGACCATGCCGCTTTCGGCGTCCGGCGCCGAGGGCGGTCCGAACGAAGATACGGGCGCGTCGAAATCCGTTGACGCGGTCGCGGGCACGAGATCCGGCTGCATCGTGGCGGGCTGGACGCCCATGTCCGCGAACAGGTTCATCGTCGCCTGCTGCAGCACCCGGTCCGGGCCGTGCGGGTCGACGCCAACGCGGGTATCGGCGCCGTTCTGACGCTCGGGGGGAACGCCGGTCTCCGTGTCGTGGTGCGCGTCGAGCCCCCACGACCACTGAAGCGTGCCCGAACCGAACACGAGCGCGCCGCTCTCGTGCCGGTACAGTACCGCATTGTGGGTAGCGGACCCCGTCTCGCAATCCCGGCCCGGATGCACGCAATACAGCGTGTTGTCGATCGTCGTCGCGGCCACCTGGAACAATCCGGGCGGCCTGAACCCGTTGTCGATGTCCGAATCCCATTCGTGGCCGAGGATTCCCTTGATCGAGACGTACCGCTCACCGGGCCGGAGGCGCGCCACCTCGGTGTTGCGCCAGAACCTCAGGTTCGCGAACTCGGCATCGACGATGATGGGGTCGTTCCTCCATGCGTTTACGGTGAACAGCGTTCCCGTGAGCGCGTTCTCGGGCCACGGACCCTCGTGGTTGATGGACCGGTGGTCCCGGAACTCTCCCGTCCATTCCACAGGGTCGAGACGACGGTGGTCCTGCGAGTCCTTGTAGGTGACGAGAGTGCGGTACGGCGTCCCGGAACCGTCGATGCTCGCCTCCCAGCGTACCTTCCAGTAGACCTCGTTCGAACTGAAGAAGGCGAGATGCAGACCGGCGGCGCGCGCCGCTTCCACGTTCCGCCGCTGCTGTCCCGTCCAGTATTCGTCGTGTCCCACCGAGAGGAAAACCTTGTGCTCGAGCAGTTCCTCGCCGCGGCGGTCGGTGTCGATGCCCGAGGAATAGCTGACGTCGTATCCGTTGCGCTCCAGCCAGCGGACCATCGGGTATTCGGAGTTGAACACCTTGTTGACCGCGCGGTAGTGCCGGGTGTCGAAGGGTCGGTTGAAGCTCACCTTCGGCGCGCGCGGGGGTCCGCCGTGGAGCCGGATCCGTTCAGGGTTCAGGCGTCCGTACACGCTGTGGCCGCCGTAGCGATTGTAGGCCTGCCAGGTGAGGTCCGACGTCTGGAAGAGCATGTCGGACTCGCCGTCGTCGTCGCGGACGACGAAGTAGATGTGGCTGGCGCGCGCCTCACGCAGCGGGTTCCGCATCACGGCTCGGAAACCCGGCGCCTCCCACAACGAGTCCTCGCCGGTCGGCGGCAGTGGAGTGGGCTCGAACTGGTCGTTCTTCACCCAGCCCTCGATCGGATCCTCGCGCACGAGCCGGGCGAAGTAGATCCCGGACGTCGCGTCCTCCGGTGCCTGCCAGGAGGCCGACACCGCCCAGTTGCCGCAATCCACGAGCGGCGCGGGCCACGTCTCCAGGCCGCCCCCCTCGGCCAGCACCGGGATCGGACCGCGCAGACACTCCGGCTGGATCTGGGGCAGCGTCGCCGCGGGGTCGAAGGAATCGACGCGTCGCGCGCCCATGCCACCGTAGTAACCCATGCGGTAGATGTCGATTCGATAATCGTCCGAGTCGGTGTCGATCTTGAACTCGATCGTCTCGCCCTGGGCGATCGCGATGTCGGTGCCGAACCCCTGGATGCTGGGGTCGCCGTAGCTGTTGATGTCCCACTCCGTCGGCGGGTGACCCGTGAGACAGTTCTCGGCCACGATCTCGTTGGCGGGGTTCGTGCACGGATCCCCCACGGAGACCTGCAGGCTGCAGCCGGAGTTCGCGGTGAGCGCGAGCAGGAAGAGGGAGGGGGCGCGGGGCGGACGGAAGCGCGTTGGGGACGCGATCATGGCGACATCTCCGAGCCAGAGCAGGGCGTCGGCCGACCCTCGGCCGTCGCGTCTCCGCAACATGCCCCCGCCGTCACGAGTCTACAACGGCGGCGGGGGCTCGCGTCGGCTCACACCGGCTCGGTTCAGCCGCCCTCCCGCGGGGTCTCCAGGTTGCCGCTGTCGTCGACGGCGCGGCTCCGGATCGACACGTCGCCACCGGTCACGTCCGGATCCCACGCGTAGCTCCAGTTCGCGCGGCCGCGAGCCGGGCGCCACGTCATCCCGCCGTCCAGCGACACCTCGACCGCCGCGACGACACCGCCACCCGCATCCGACGCTGTCCCGCTGATCGTCATCAGGCCGCTCTCCGCGCCGGGCCCGGAGGGTGCGTCGAAGGAGGAAGTCGGCGGGACGTCATCCGTCGAAGCGGTGGCCGGAACCAGGTCCGCCTGTATCGTGGCGGGCTGCACGCCCATGTCCGCGAACACGTTGAGCGTCGCCTGCTGCAGGACGAGGTCGGGGCCGTTCGGATCGACGCCGACCCGCGTGTCCATGCCGTTCTGCCGTTCGGGCGGGACCCCGGTCTCGGTGTCATGGTGGGCGTCGAGGCCCCACGGCCACTGCAGCGTCCCCGTGTCGAACACGAGCGCCCCGCTCTCGTGCCGGTACAGGACCGCGTTGTGCGTGGCCGACCCCGTCTCGCAGCCCCGACCCGGGTGGACGCAGTACTGCAGGTTGTCGATCGTCGTCGCGGAGAGCCGGAACAGCCCCGGGGGACGGAAGCCGTTGTCGATGTCCGAGTCCCACTCGTGTCCAAGGATTCCCTTGATCGACACGTAGCGCTCGCCGGGCTGGAGCTGTGCCACCTCCGTATTGCGCCAGAACCTCAGGTCGGCGAACTCGGCGTCCACCATGAGCGGGTCGTTCCGCCACGCGTTCACCGTGAACAGCGTTCCCGTGAGGGCGTTCTCCGGCCACGGACCCTCCGGATTGATCGAGCGATGATCGCGGAACAGCCCCGTCCACTCGACCGGATCGAGCTTCCGGTGGTCCTGCGACTCCTTGTACGTGACGAAGGTGCGGTACGGCTGGTCCGAGCCGTCGATGCTCGGCTCCCAACGCACTTTCCAGAAAACATCGTTCGAACCGAAGAAGCCGAGGTGTACGCCAGCCGCGAGCGCCGCCTCGACGTTGCGCCGCTGCTGCCCCGTCCAGTACTCGTCGTGTCCCACCGAGAGGAAGACCCTGTGCTCGAGCAGTTCCTCGCCGTGGCGGTCCGTGTCGACCCCGGACAGGTAACTCACATCGTAGCCATTCCGCTCGAGCCAGCGGACCATCGGGTACTCGGAGTTGAAGACCATGTTCACGGCCCGGTAGTGCCGCGTCTCGAACGGCCGGTTGTAGCTCACCTTCGGCGCGCGCGGCGGTCCCCCGTGCAGCCGGAGGCGCTCGGGATTCAGGCGCCCGTACACGCTGTGGCCGCCGTAGCGGTTGTACGCCTGCCAGTTGAGATCCGAGGTCTGGAAGAGCAGGTCGGACTCGCCGTCGTCGTCCCGCACGACGAAGTAGATGTGGCTGGCGCGCGCCTCGCGCAGCGGGTTCCGCATCACGGCATGGAAGCCCTGGGCCTCCCACAGCGAGTCCATTCCGGTCGGCGGGAGCGGCGTGGGCTCGAACTCATCGTTCTTGACCCAACCCTCGATCGGATCCTCACGCACGAGCCGGGCGAAGTAGATGCCCGAGGTCGCGTCCTCCGGCGCTTGCCAGGAGGCCGACACTGCCCAGTTGCCGCAATCCACGAGCGGCGCGGGCCAGGTCTCCAGCCCGCCCCCCTCGGCCAGCACCGGAATGGGTGCTCGCAGGCACTCCGGCTGGATCTGGGGCAGGGCTGCGGAGGGTTCGAAGGAATCCACCCGGCGCGCGCCCATGCCGCCGTAGTAGCCCATGCGATAGATGTCGATGCGGTAGTCGTCGGAGTCCGTGTCGACCTTGAACTCGATCATCTCGCCCCGGTTGATCCCGATGTCGGTCCCGAACCCCTGGATACTGGGATCGCCGTAGCCGTTGATGTCCCACTCCGTGGGCGGATGACCCTCGAGACAGTTCTCGGCCACGATCTCGTTGGCGGGGTCGGCGCACGCCTCCTCCATCGTCACCCGGGGCGGCGCACAGGCCCCCGCGAGGAGCAGCGTCGAGGCGGGGAGGAAGAAGGAAGACGAACGAAAGCGCGGGCGTGGCTGGGTCATGGCGACATCTCCGGGCCCGGGTCAGCGTGCGGACGGCCGACCCTCCGGCCGTCCCGTCCCCGGAACATGAACCCGCAGTCCGACGTCTACAACGCCCCCGGCGGGTCCGATGCTGCGGCCCGGACGGCTAGGACAGGCGCAGGACCTCGGAGTAGACGCGGCCGAAGCGGTCCGCGGCCTCCACGCGCACTTCGGCGATCCCGGGGTCGACGGGTGCCTGGAACATGTGGTTCGTGATGCGGGGTTCGACCCACGATCGGCGCGGCGGAAGGTCCTCTCCCGTGTGCAGTTCGACGCTGAGCGGATCCAGTCCGTTGCGTCGCGTCATCAGCCCCCGGGGCTCGCCGTCGGCGAACCAGCGCACGGTCCACTCCGGGTCCCAGTCCCACACGTTCGCCACGACCTCGCCGGGTGCCGATGGGTCGGCGCCCGGCGGGTAGATCCGCATCTGGTGCGTCGCGTCGAATCCCGTGGACTTGTAACGCCACGAGATCTCCTCGCCCGCCGCCTCGTAGACGCAGTACCCGTTCGGGGCTCCATCCCAGCAGATCGGCCCGCTCCACCACGCGCCGCAGATCGCGCCCGCCACGTGCTCGTGCGTCCCCGCCTCGAACACGTGCTCCAGCTCGTGCGTGTGGCCGGTGAGGATGTGCGCCTGGAAGGGCTCCAGCAGACGGTACAGCGCGTCGCGGTTCATGATTGCGCCGGGCGGGTCGGGTGAGGTCAGGCCGCGTCGAACATGGTTGCTCCCGAGCGCCGGGATGTGCGTGGCCACAATGACTGGTGACCCCGCCTCCACGCGACTCAGATCCGCCGCCAGCCAGGTCAGCGCGTCCGCGTCCAGGTATCCGAGGTATCCGCTCCCGTGCCAGAACACGTCGTCGAGCACCACGTAGTGCACGGCGCCCCGGTCGAACGAGTAGTAGCGCGGTCCGAAGTGGCGCGAAAAGGTGTCCGAGGAGGCCTCGTCGGTGGGGCTCTCCATGTCGAGGTCGTGGTTCCCGATCACCTGGAAGAACGGAACTCCGATCCGCTGCACGCCGCGTTCGTACTCCGGATACAGTTCCAGGTTGTCGTACATGATGTCGCCGTCGGAGATACCGAAGACGTGCATGTCGCCCAGCTCCCGCACGGTTTGCTGGAGGTCGGGGACGGAGCGTTCGTGAAACCACCCCATCTCCTCTTCGGTCTCGGTCTGGATGTCCCCGAGGAGGAGGAGGGTGTGCCTTTCGTCGGAGACATCGAGAGGCGAGAGGTCGAAGGCGACGGACATCTCGCTCGCGGATGGGTCGATGCGCTCGTAGAAGCGCGCGGTGCCGGACGGGTTCAGCGGGATCTCGTATCCGGCCGGGACCCGAACCCAGACGAAATCCCGGTCCGCCGAGGTCACGAGTTCGAAGCGGCCATCGGCGTCGGAATCCACGACCCGGAGTCCATCGGAGATGGCCACGCGCCCCAGCCCGCGCCCTCCCGCCCGGACGATGCCCTGTATCCGCACCGGGGACCCGACGGCGGGCCCGATGCGCGGGTGCCGAGGAAGGGGATCGTTCGGGGCGGCGACGAGGCGTTCCGCCGCCGTCGCCCATCCGGCTGCGGCGAGGGTTCCGGTTCTCAGAAACGTTCGACGGTTCAGCATTCGCGCGCTCTCCTCGTTCATCTTCCGTGGCCTTCGGGGTTCGCTCTATCGCCTCCAGGACTCGCCATCGGGGATGCCCCGGCTGAACAGAATCTCCAGCCCCCGCTCAGGCGCAACCTCTTCCCGGGCATCGGCCAGCGTCGCGACGGACGCCGGCAGGTTGCGCAGGAGGCCGCGGATCCGGCCGCTCCGCGGATCGCGCAGTATGGCCATGGGGCGGGCGGTCGCGGAAGTGAGCCTTGCTTCGCCCGAAGGTCCGGAAAGCACGATACGGCTGAGGTCGTCGGCCCACTCGGGTCGCGCGGGCAGCGCGAACGCAAAGCCGGAACTCCCATCGCCATCGGCGCCGTCCACCATGTCGAAGCTCAGCGAGAACAGTTCCCGTCCATCACCATCTCGCCCGGCCAAAGCGAAAGCGCCGGCCGAATCCGGGAGCGCGGGCGGGGCTTCGACGACGAACGCCGGCTCCAGGAACAGGTCTCCCGCGCCATCCATCCCACCCCAGAGCAGGAGCGACGCGGTCGGGGCGTCCGGGGCGGGTGCTCCCTCGTCGAACAGCCGGTCACGAAGGGCGTTGGTGAAGTGATAATCGCTTATCCACTCCGGGCGGCAGTAGGACATCAGATCCGGTCGGTTCGGCGATACGAGGGTGCCCGCAGTGAAGTCGTACCCCCAGGCTCCGCTCGAGCCATTCGCGTAGGGGAACGATGGATCCACGCCGCTTGGGTTTCCGCAGGGCGCGTGCTGAAGGCTCATGTTGTGGCCGAGTTCATGCGCGACGACGTAGGAGGAGGGTGCGGAAACGCTCGTCCGCCCGCCCGTGAGCGCCGACCCCCCCGCTCCCGACAGCCCTCGGATGAGACCGACGTAGTAGCCGGTTCCTCCCTCCATCACGCGAATCGCGTCGAGATCGAAGGTCAGCCCGAGAAAGTGATTATTCGAGACCACGACAGGTTCGTGCGCCGTGACATCCAGTTCGCCGACCGGTAGCAACGTGCGCACACCACTGAGCAACTCATGGCCGCGAGGGTCGGCGGCCAACGCGGCCACGAGCCCCACCACGGACGAATCGGGGCGCTGGGACCAGAGGAGCGGAACAGCCGTGATATCCAGAACCGGCATCGCCCGAACGTCGACCGGCAGGCGCCCCGTGTCGGGGATCCGCCTCGGGATTCCCAGCGCCGGATCGAGCGTCGCATCCGGATCTATCTCGATCACGATTTGCAGGCCGGGTTGCACCACCGCGCCTGGAACCCCGGCGTTGGCCGACTTCGACAGATCGCCCTCGTCAACCGCGGTCGGGATGGGCATCGGTTTGCCCGGAACGTCCATGACATGAGTCTGCGTCCCGTCCACGAAGAATCGGGCCCGTATGGCGGGGGTGTGTTCCCCCGTCGCGTGCTCCGACGCCACGAACACGCGGAGCAGGGCTTCTTCGCCGGCGACCAGTGGCACCGGGAACCGCCGCGATTGCACCGTCTGGGTCAGGTACGCGTTTGCTCCCGCTCCGTCGGCACACCCACTGATCCGCTGGGTGCGCACGGTGACCAGCCAATCGCGGATCGCACCTTCAACGGGCGCGCACAGCCCGGTCTGACCGGCCAGGAGCGCCGCGAGCCGATCGAGCGCCGTCAGAGTGGTGGGCACGGTGCCGCCCATGGCCGGATTGTTCGTCAACACGAGCGTCTCGAGGGCTGTCATGCCGCCCCATTCCGACGGAATCGGACCCGTCAGGGCATTGTGGCCGAGGTCGAGGTTCTCGAGTCGGACCAGACGACCGAGCTCGGGCGGGACATCGCCCGTCAGCGCGTTGTGGGAGAGCTGCAGCGTCTCCACTCGGGTGAGATCGCCCAGCTCAGCCGGTATGGGCCCGTCGAGTTCGTTCCCGGAGAGTTGCAACCGTTTCAGGACGCTCAGGCGGCCCAGGTCGGCCGGTATGGCGCCGGTCAGGCGGTTGTTGAAGAGGTTGAGGGACGACAGGCTGACAAGGTCCCCGAGTGCGCGCGGTATGGTGCCGTCGAGTCCGTTGGAGGAGAGCCCCAGAGTCGAGAGGTTGGACAGAAGACCGAGTTCGGGCGGAATGCTTCCCGTCAGTCGGTTGTTGGCGATCGAGAGAACTGAAAGCTCGGTCATATTGCCCAGTTCGGGCGGGATGGCTCCCGTGAGGTTGTTATCGAACAGCCACAACTGTCTCAGCTTTGCAAGCTCACCCAGTTCGGGCGGGATGAGCCCCGCCAGGGAGTTCTGGGAAAGACGCAGCCGCGTCAGATTGACGAGCTTGCCGAGGGCGCTCGGAATGCGCCCCGGAAGCCAGTTTCCTCCAAGATTGAGCGTTACGAGATCGGTCAATTCCCCGATTTCCGGAGAGATCGGTCCCGCCAGGTCGTTGTACCCGAGGGTCAAACCCGAGACGCGACCCCGCTCGTTGACCTCGACTCCGTACCATTCCTCCAGGGGAGCGTCGGTCAGCCAGTTGCCGCTCCGTCGCCAGCCCGCCCCATGCATCGCTTCGTACACGATCTCGAGGATCTCGCGGTCGGACAGCGCCGTGCATTCGAGACCCGTGGCCTCCAGCGACGGAACAGCGTTCAGCCAGGCTTGAAACGAAGCCCCGGCGGGCGCACACAGCTCGGTATCCGCATAGTGGAATTCACGGAGCGACAGGCCGGCCAGACCGAGGGGCGGGCGGCCGGAGAGCGCGTTGCCGCCGATGCGCAGAGTCGTCAGTCGCACCAACGTACCGAGCATCGGCGGCAGGCTCCCGACGAGCCCGTTCTCCGCCAGATCCAGTCTCAACACCCGGCCGGTCGAGTCGGCATCGACTCCGTGCCACTCGCCGAGGGCCGGCCCGTCGAGCCAGCCCTCCGAGTCCGCCCAGTTCGCGCC
Organism: Gemmatimonadales bacterium; assembly: GCA_009838765.1. GTDB lineage: Bacteria > Gemmatimonadota > Gemmatimonadetes > Palauibacterales > Palauibacteraceae > Palauibacter > Palauibacter ramosifaciens. The sequence continues at coordinate 53,128 of VXQX01000068.1, read as the reverse complement.
GTTCGCGGCATCGTAGAGGGCGCGCAGCGTGGCCATGTCGGCTTCGTTGCAGAAAGGCCCCGTGTGTGACACCGCTCGCAGCCAGGTCACGAATTCGACCGTGCCGGGCGCGCAGAGGCCCGCGTTCTCCTCGAATCGGAGCTGCGTCAACGCCCCGAGCGACGCCAGTTCCGGCGGCATGGAACCCGTGAGGTTGTTGCCCGACACCCGGAGAGATGTCAGGCTCGCGAGGCCGCCGAGCGCCGGCGGTATGGAACCCGTCAGCGAGTTGGAAAAGAGCCACAACCGGGTCAATCGAGAGAGCTGCCCGAGTTCGGGAGGGATGGGCCCGGACAGATTGGTGCTTTGGAGCAGGAGGCCCGTGAGGCTCTTGAGACTGCCCAATTCGGGCGGGATGGAGCCCGTCAGGCCATTGTACGGGAGCTGAAGAAGGGTCAGCTCGGCCAGACTTCCAAGTTCGGGCGGGATGGAGCCCTCCAACCCGTTGCGCGAGAGCCTCAGTTGTCGCAATTGGGAGAGCCGGGCGGTCTCGGCGGGGATCGCTCCCGTCAGACCGTTGTCGTCGAGGCTCAGATGTGTGACGCGCCCGTGGCTGTCGACCTCAACTCCATACCATTCCCCCAGGGGCAGGTCCGTGAGCCAGTTGTCGCTGTTCCGCCACGCCGTGCCGCCCATGACTTCATAGAGCACGCCCAGCACGGCCCGATCCGGGCTGGCCACCGTGATCTCCGAGGCTCCGGAGGCTTCCCCCGCTTCGGCCGTGATGGTCGCGGAGCCCTCGGACACGCCGCGCACCAGCCCCGAGCCGTCGACCGAGGCGATGGTGACGTCGCTCGATGACCAGTCGAAGACCACGCCCCTCAGAGGGTGGCCGTTGGCGTCCGTGGCCGAGGCGATGAGTCGCGCCGTGTCCCCGGGAGCGACGCTTCGTGAAGGAGGGGACACCGTCACGGAAAACGCCGCTTGCATCACGGACAGCCGAGCCTCTCCCGAGACGGCGCCGGCTGCTGCGGCGACCGCGGCGGTCCCCGGGCCCGTCGCCCTGACCAACCCCGTCGAATCGACGGATACGACCGCGGAGTCCCCGCTGGTCCAGGACACATCGACGTCGACCAGGGGCCGCCCGATCTGGTCAAGAACCTCTGCCGACAGTCGAATCGTGTCCCCGAGCGCGGTGAGTTCGGCCTCTCCGGGGGTTACGAGCACGATGGCCGGTGCAGGCCGTAAGACCGTCAGCTCCGCGCTTCCCATCAGCCCGGCCGCCGCGGCCGTGATATCGGCCCGTCCCGCCGCGAGCCCGGTCACGGCTCCGGCACCGTCCACGACGGCTACGGTTGTGTCACTCGACGCCCACGCGAGCGTCGTCCCTGCCACCGCGTAGCCGTTTGCGTCCTGCGCCTCCCCCGAGAGCCTGAGCGTCTCGCCTTTGACGAGCGTATCGGCCGCGGGTGACACCACGACTGCCGCGATCCGTTGGGCCACGGTCACGGCGGCGCTACCGGAGGCCGCGCCCGCCGAGGCGGTAAGCGTCGCCGAGCCGTTTCCCGCGGCAACGGCGAGTCCGGAAGCGGCTATGGTCGCTACGGCCGTGTCGCTCGAGGCCCAGGCGACAACCGCGCCAGCGACGACCCGTCCGTTCGCGTCCCGAACCTCCGCCAGAAGCCGCGCGGTGTCGCGCAGCGCAGTGAACTCGATGGCCTGCGGAGTGACCGCGACCGCAGCCGGGGGGGCTGGCCGAGTGGGCGGCGGCCGAACGGGATCCGGCTCAGTCGTGTCGCCCCCGCAGGAAAGCACCGCCAGGAGACCCAAAGCGACTGCCGCTCGCCCAGCCCCGAGGTTCCGTCGAGCCGGGGATGACTTCAGCATGGTTCCTCCCGACACGCTCTGATCCGTTGACGGGAGGGTGGCGGCCCCTCAATCCGGAGAATCCTCCGGATCCGGTCGTCGCGCGCCCCGCACCTCCTGCTCCGTCAGCTGAAGTCGCGGCCCAGGATGACGGCGACGATGATCGCCCCCACCGCGAGCGGCGCCACCCAGCGGATGAAGAAGCGCCAGGCCCCGTAGCGGAACCAGCGCGGCTCCGTGCCGTCCACCAGTTCCCGCTCCGTCGCGTTCCGGGTCATGAACCAGCCCGCGGCGAGCGTTATCGCGAACCCGCCCGTCGGCAGCATCCAGTTCGACACGAAATGGTCGACCGTCGAGAACCAGCCCACCTTGCCCGCGAAGATCTCCAGCGTGGCGAGGAACGGCGTGCCCGTGAACGAGAGCGCCGCGAAGATCGTGAACACGAAGATCGCCGCGCCGCAGAGGACCGTCGCCTTGTGTCGAGGGATGCGGTGCTCATCGATGACGTAGCTCGACACGACCTCGAGGAGGGAGATCGTCGAGGTCAGCGCGGCCAGCGCGACGAGCACGTAGAAGAGCGGCCCCAGCACGACGCCGAACGGCACCGCGGTGTAGAACAGTTCCGGCAGCGAGATGAAGAGCATCCCCACCGGCGAACCGCTCACCTGGTCGCTCATCCCCGCCACCGAGAAGATGACGGAGAACATGATCATCGTCGCCACGAGCGCGATCAGCGTGTCGAGCGCCACGATCGCCCCCGACGCCTTCACGATCGATTGCTTGCGCGAAATGTAGGAGCCGTAGGTGATCATCGCCCCCATCCCGATGGAGAGGGTGAAGAAGGAGTGTCCCAGCGCCTCGAGGACGCCGCTCATCTCCAGCTCCGAGAAGTTGGCGCGGAAGATGAAGCGCAGCGCTTCCCCCGACCCGCTCATCCCCAGTGCGCTGACCAGGAGGAGGAGGAGGATGCCGAACAGGATGGGGAGGAAGATGCGGGCGATCCGCTCGATCCCCTTGCTCACGCCGAAGTAGACCACCGCGATCGTGGCGACGCTGAAGCTGAGGGAGAGCGCGAGCTGCAGGCCGGCGTTGCCCACCTGCTCGTTGAACAGGTCGCCCGCCGCCATCCCGGCGGGATAGCCGCCGAACGTCCAGCCGAGGGACTGGGCGAAGTAGTACAGCGACCAGCCCGCGATGACGGTGTAGTAGCTGAGGAGGATGAACCCCGCGAGCACGCCCCATCCGCCGACGACGCCCCACCACGGGCCGGCCGCCTCCTTGAGCGCCCCGACCGCGCTCTTCTGGCTCCTGCGCCCGATGAGAAGTTCCGCCATCATGATCGGCAGGCCCACGGCGACGATGCAGACGAGGTATACGAGGACGAAGGCGCCCCCCTCGTTCTCCCACGTGATGAACGGGAACTTCCACAGGTTGCCGAGGCCGATCGCGCTGCCGGTCGCGGCCAGCACGAGACCGACGTTCGAACTCCAGGTGTCGCGGGGTTGGCTCATGGGACGTGTCCAGTCGGGCGTTATCCGGGCAGGGGCCTGGCAGCCCGTGGGCTGGCCCTGCATGAGTTCGACGATCCAACCTACCCCGTCGTGACGAGAGGCCACCAGACGCAAGCCATGCCGAACCTGAACGAAGTCATCCGGAACACGCCCAAGGCGGAACTCCACATCCACGTCGAAGGCTCGCTGGAGCCGGAGATGATGTTCGACCTCGCCCGCCGGAACGGGGTGTCGCTGCCCTACGGCGATGTCGACGAGGTCCGCCGGGCCTATTCGTTCCGCAACCTCCAGGAGTTTCTCGACCTTTACTACGAGGGGATGAGCGTCCTGCGGACGGAGGACGATTTCTTCGCGCTCGCCGACGCCTACCTGCGGCGGGCGGCCGCGGACAACGTCGTCCACGTCGAGATGTTCTTCGACCCGCAGGCGCACACCGCACGCGGCGTATCGCTGCGAGCGCTGATGGACGGCCTCGAGCGGGCCAGCGACTGCTCAAGGGAGCGCGGCGTGAGCGTCTCCCTCATCCTCTGTTTCCTGCGACACCTCACCGAGACGGAGGCGTTCGAGACGCTCGAGGCCGCGGAACCGTGCCGGGACCGGCTGCTGGGCGTGGGTCTGGATTCGAGCGAGGTCGGCCACCCGCCCTCGAAGTTCGCGCGCGTGTTCGAGGCGGCGCGCGACATGGGCCTCCGGCTCGTTGCCCACGCGGGGGAGGAGGGTCCGCCGGAGTACGTGTGGGAAGCGCTCGACATCCTCGGCGTGGAGCGCATCGACCACGGCAACCGCGCCCTGGAGGACGACGCCCTGGTGGCCCGCCTGCGCGAGGACCGGATCCCGCTCACGGTATGCCCGCTGTCGAACCTCGAACTCCGCGTCGTGGATGACCTCGCCGCCCACCCGATCAAGCGCATGCTGGACCTCGGCCTCCTCGCGACCGTGAACTCCGACGACCCGGCCTACTTCGGCGGCTACATCAACGAGAACTTCCGGCGGGTCGCCGAGGCCGTCGACCTCTCGACCGACGACATCCAAACGCTCGCCCGAAACTCTTTCACGGCCTCGTTCGCCGCTTGACGCGACAGCCGTTCGTGACAACCGTCGGGCTTGAATTCCACGCCGAGGAGTGAACCATCGACTCATCCGGAACCTGACGGGTGCCTCTCAACGTAGTGCGAGCGCCGGCGGCGGCCCCACTGTGGGAGGGGTGCGTCGACCGTTTTCTGGCGGAGGCCGCCGCACCGGCCGAGTCGGGCACGGGCGCGCGCGCGTGGATCTGGCTCAACCACCGAAACCTGCGGGATCTCCTGTTCGAGGCCGCGCATGAACGTGGGCTCCCCGGGTGGCTCGATCCCCCCGTCACGCTGTTCGGGGAGTTGACCGACCGCTTCGGCATCCGGGAGAAGTCCGTCGGGCTCCTCACGCGCCGCCGGCTGGTGAGCCGGCACGCGGCGCGGGAGGGGCGGCGGATCCTCGGGCGGGAGCCCGGCCGGGGCGACGGCGTGATCCGCGGACACATGCTCGACCGGCTGTTCGGCGACCTGCTGCCGGAGGGCGTGTCGCCGGAGCGGCTCGAACGGGCGCTGGATCGGCTGGGGGGTGACGACTTCGCACGACGCCGCAACCGATGGGCCGTAGAGGTCTACCGCGCGTACCTCGATTCGCTCGAGAAGCGCGGGTTTCTCGACCGGCGCTCGGTGAATGCCCGCATCGCGGAGCGGATCGAGGCGGATGGGCTGGCTGCGGCCATCGGTGGCGCGCGGGAGTTGCACGTGTACAGCATCGCGAGCCCCCGCACGCGCCGCCGCATGCTCGAGGCCCTCTCCCGGCAGGAGGAGGTGGACGTCCATCTCTACCTTCCGCGGGAGTCTGAACCGGATCCGTTCTTCGATACGCTGGCGACCCGAATCGAGGTGATCGGCGTCTCCCGCGATGGTGGCGAAGATGGTGGCGAAGGTGCCGGGGCCGGGGCCGGGCCGGTGACCGTGCAGCCGGTGCCGGATGCCGCGCGCGAGATGGCCTGGGTGGCACGGCAGGTCAAGGAGATTCTGGTGGCGGGGACGGCAGAACCGCATCAGGTCGCCGTCGTCGCGAGGTCCGGTCGCGAGAACACACACCGCGCGTACCGGGCGTTGCGGCGGGCGGGCGTCTCCGCCACGGCCCGCATCCGGACGCCGCTGGACGAGATCCCGGCGCTCAGAGCGCTCCTGCTCGTGCTGCGGGGCGCCGGGCGGAACTGGGACTACCGATCTCTGCGCGCCCTCCTCGCGCACCCCTACTTCGACACGCGCGTCGATCTGCGCAGCATCGACGCCATCGCGGCGCTCCGGCGCGTGGTGGGGCTCGAGAGCTGGACCGGCGCCCTCGAGCAGTTGCGTCCGCTCGTCGAGAATAGGGCGCGCGAGGTCCGCAGACGGGGGCTCTTCCTCGATCGTGTGGAGAAGGACATCGAGGCCTTTGGCGCCTTGCGGGAGGTGCTCGACCCGCTCGCCGACGCCCGCTCCGAGGCGGACTGGATCGACCTCACGCTCGCGCTCCTCAGGGAGGATCGCGGCGTGTTCCGGCTGAGGCGCCGCGTGTGCGACCCGGTCGAGGAACGGTGGGAGGTCGTGCGCTCCGACCAGCGCGGAATCCTTCTCCTGGAACGACTGCTGCGGGAGTGGAGGGAGCTCGACCACCCGGACGACCCGCTCCCGCCGGCGGGGTGGCACGCGCTGCTCGGCAAGCTGTTGCAGGCGAACGAACTCGTACTCTCGACGCCCGGACAGAAGGGTGTCCAGGTGCTGGAGGCGCACGACGCCGCGCTCGTGCCCTTCGCCCACACCTTCGTCGTGCATGCGAACGACCGCGAGTTCCCCCGCGCGGGGGGCGCCACGGGCGTGTTCACGGACACGGAGCGCCGCCGCCTCGCGGCCCTCGGGTTGCCGCTGGCCCACCGGGACGAGACGCTGCGCCGCGAGCGCGGGCTGTGGCGCGCGGTCACGCAGCAGGCTGGCCCGGTCTGCATCAGCTACCGCACCACCGACGCGGGGGGCACGCCGCTCCTTCCGTCGCTCATGGTCCCCCCACACGAGGACGCGGCCGAATTGCCCAGAGTCCGGCGCCCGTCGGACGACGGAGAGCCCATGACGCCGGCGGAAGCCGATCGGCGGGCTGCCTTCTCCCTGTACCGTACGCTCGGAGCCCCCGACTCGACGGAGCGACCCCGCATCGCCCCGGCCCGCCCCGGACGCCTCTCGCGCGCGATCGTGGCGGCCGCGGCCGAGACCCATCGCGGCCCCGGGCTCGAGCGCTATCCCGGATTCCTCCTGCCCGCGCCGCCATCGAGCGACGCCAGCGTTCTGCACCCCGCCTTTCGCCCGAACCCGTGGAACGGCCACCTGCGCGACCCCGACGTACTGCGGGAGCTGGAGCGCCGCTACGACGACGACTACCCGTGGTCAGCGGGCCAGCTCGAAGCCTACGCACGGTCCCCCTTCACCTTCTTCATCGAACGCCTGCTCCGACTCGAAGGTGTGGAGGAGGCGGAGGAGGAGACGACGCCGCTCACCTTCGGCAGCGTGGCGCACGAGATACTCGAGCGATTCTACGCCGAAGTCATGGATCGGCTTCCGACCTCCCTCGCCGGCCCCGCCGAGCACCGCCTCGCGGAGATCTCCGAGGAGGTATGCGCCGAACGCGCGGCGAAGGGCGAGTGGCTCGGCGTCGCCGCCCTCTGGGAGCAGACCCGCGAAGGGATCGCGACGGGGGTGCGAGACTACATCGCCTGGGAACTCGTACACATGTCGGAGGACGGCGAACGCCCCGTCCACACCGAACTGCGATTCGGTTGGGACGACGATCGGACGTTCGTGGAGGGCGAAGATGTGCGGGGGCGGGTATCGCGCCTGCGCCTCCGCGGCAGCATCGACCGGGTGGATCAGGTGGGGGCGGGGGCCGGTGTCCATCACGTGCTCGACTACAAGAGCAGCCGGATCCCCGGCGCGCCGAGCTTCGACGATGCAACGGCGCTCCAGGGCGTCCTCTACACGCAGGTGCTGGCCGACCGCGGCTACGAGATGGGATCCAGCCGCTATCGGGCCATCAGGAAGCCGGGGAAACCGCTGAACGGGGGCAAGGTCGACTTCGGCTCGGCGAGGTACGAGCGAGCCCTGTCGCTCGCGCTCACGATCCCCGCCCGAGTGCGGAGCGGCTGTTTCGAGTGTGTCGCGTCGTGGAAGGGCGGCTGGGAGTTCTGGGATCCCGGGCCGGAGATCCGCCGCAATCACGCCCGGCTCACGGAGGGCCACCGCTTCAACGATTTCGGGAACAACTTCGGAGGCGACATCCGGGATCGCGGGGAGGGCGCCGGTGGCTGAGATCCGGTGGACTCCGGAGCAGGTGCGCGCGATCCGGTCGGAGGACGACACGCTGCTCGTCGCCAACGCCGGCACGGGCAAGACGACCACCGTGGTCGGGAAGATCATGTGGCGGCTCGGCCTCCCCTTCGGCGTGAACGGGGAGACGGGGGAGCCCCTCGCGCCGCCCGCGGTCCGCTGCCGACTGGACGAGATCGCCGCCATCACGTTCACGGAGAAGGCAGCCTACGATCTCAAGCGGCAGCTCCGGAAGCGGATCGAGGCCTCGTCGCGCGCGGACGAACTGCGCTGGGAGATCGACCGCGCCTCGGTCGGCACCATCCACTCCTTCTGCGGCGAGTTGCTCCGCGAACACGCGCTGCGCCTGGGCATCGATCCGACCTTCGAGATCCTCGATGAAGACGAGGCGTGGGCCGAGCAGGACGAACTCATCAAGACGCTCCTGCTCGACAGGCTCGAAGAGGGAAACCCCGCGGCCCGATCGATCGTGCGTCGATGGAAGCTCACGGGCTGGCAGCACTCCAAGGGCGCGATCGGCCACGTCCGGAATGTGGTCCGCGACCTGAGGTGGCGGGACCGGCGCTACGCGGGATGGCTCCCCACCGCCCCGCCGCCGGCGAGTGACGGGACGCTCGACCTCTTTGCGCCAGAAAGTTCCGGCCTCGACGTGCCGGCGGTGAAGGGCCTGGTCCCCGAGAGCGAAGAAAAGGACGACGCTGCGCTCGAAATCTGCTCGCAACTCGTCGAACTGGCACTCGAAGCCCGCACGCGCTGGGACGCCTGGCTCCAGGAAGAGAACCGGCGCGACTTCGACAGCCTCGTCCTGGGGGCGGCCGATCTCCTGCTCGGCCCCGACGGCGCCGCCGCGCTGGCCGCAATCCGGGACCGCTACCGCATGCTCATCATCGACGAGTTCCAGGACACCGACTTCACGCAGCGCGACATCGCTTTCGCAATCGGGCGCGGGATCGAGCGTCCCCAACTCTTTCTCGTCGGCGATCCGAAGCAGAGCATCTACCGCTTTCGCGGTGCCGACATCTCCGTCTGGAACGCAGTGGCCGACGATTTTGCCGAGCGCGGCGAGATCCTCGACCTCCCGCGGAACTTCCGCAGCGCCCCCCCGATCGTCGACTTCGTGAACGTCGTCAGCCGCGCCTCGATGGACGAGACGGGCGACGCGCTCGCCGACGAGGAATTGCCCAGCCGGATCGACTACGCGGACCTCGTGGCGGGCGTTGACGGTCATGAGCAGGCCGGCGTCGAGTGGATCCCGGCCCGGGGGAAGAACGTAGCCGAGCGCCGCGAATCCGAGGCCGGCCGCATCGCCTCCCGGATCCTCGCGTCCGTGGGCCGCGACGAAGTCCGCGATCCCGACACCGGCGCGCTTCGTCCAGTGGCGTTCCGGGACATCGCCCTCCTGTACCGCGCCCGTACCGGGCTCGAACACTTCGAGACGGCGCTCAAGCGCTGCGGCATCCCCTACTTCGTGGCCGGCATCACGCACCTCGGGGAACGCCAGGAGATCCTCGATGTCCTCAACGCGCTCCGGCTGATCGGGAACGAGCGCGACGACCTGCGTGCCTTCGGCTACCTCCGCTCGCCCTTCGTGGGTCTACGGGATGAGACGATCGCCCGCATCCGCCTGCTGCAACGCGGGGGGCCGCTCCTGCGCCAAGCGAAGCGATGGCTGGAGGAGGGGGAATGGCCGGAGGCCCCGGATCACCCGCAGTTGGCCGAGATCGAGCGCCGGGCGCTGGAGGATGGGCTCTCGGTCCTCGAAGACCTGCGTCAGCTCGCGCCGCGGCTCGCGCTGGACGAAGTCATCGAGGAACTGCTCGAACGCACCGGATACCGTCTGCACGTGCTGCTCATGGAGGGCGCGGAGGAGGTCCTCGCGAACCTCCAGAGTCTCATCCACTTCGCGGAGTCCCATCGCGCGCACGACCTCTCCACCTTCTTCGAGGTATGGGATCGCTCGACGAACCGCGACATCGGGCTTCCGCAGGCGCCCCTCTATTCGAAGGACGACGATGTCGTCACGCTGTCGACGATCCATCAGGCAAAGGGATTGGAGTGGCCGGTCGTCTTCCTGGTCGGCGTCGACCGGCGGCTCTGGAGCCCGCCCACGAACGAGTTCTGGTCCGACCCCGACCTCGGACCTTTCTTCTGCCTCAAGGCGTCCGATCGGGGGGTGCGCGGCAACCGGATCCTGCGCCGCGAGGAACTCGAGGCGACGGCGGAGGAGGCGCGGCTCCTGTACGTGGTCGCGACGCGGGCTCGCGACCGCCTGATCATCGTCGGCCCGAGGGACGGGGGGAAGGGGTACGACCGGTGGCTCGCCCATGGCGAGGCCGAAGTGCGGAGCCACGCGGACACGCCGGCCGTCCCGCGGACGAGCCGCCCGCCGACGCTGGAGTGGCTGGACCGGTACGAGACGGCGACGCCGCCGGCGTTGATCCAGCCGCTCCCCGAGCCGCCGCTGCGCTGGACCCGCTCGGCGACCGAACTCATGCTCCTGGAGGAAGATCCGGAAGAATGGGAGCGCCGGTACAGGCACGGCGCCCTCGCCCCATGGCACTTCGCGCCCGAAGCCTCGGCGGAGAAAGCGGGACTCCCAGCCCTCGTCCGGGGCCAGATCATCCACGGCGCGCTGGAGCGGCTGGAGGCGGAGGCCGAGATCGCGCGCGTCGTCGAAGAGACCATCGGTTCGCTGGACGAGCCCGAACTCGAAGCCATGCTCCGTCCGGGCAGCGAATACCGCGAACAACTGGAGGAGGAGATCCGCCGGGTGGCCGCCAGCGACGAGTGGGCCTGGTACACGGAGGGCGAACTCGGCCGCGACTACTGGAAGGAACTCACCTTCACGCACCTCGTGGGCGCACGGGACTGGCGGTTCGGCGCGTTCGACTTGTACCGGCGTCTCGCCGGCCCCGGCCCCGGCCCCGGCCCCGCGCCTTCCCGCCTGGCTGGAGCCCTCGGCCTGGACGACGGACTGGATGCCCTCGTCATCGATTTCAAGACGCACGACATCACGGCGGCGCACGCGCCGCGCGCGGCCCGCAGCTACCGGATCCAGGCCGACGTGTACCGAGCGGCCGCCTCAAGCATGGCCGGCCGGGTCGCCGTGGGCCTGCACTTCACCCACCCCAACGCGCTCGTCCCGATGCCGGGGGAGCCGCCCGCCTGATTCGGTGCGCGTTTTTTTGCGTGCCGCTCATCCGTGAAGAGATCTGCAAGAGTCCGTGAAGGTTTCTTGGCGTTTGGCGCTCATCGTGAAACGATTCGCAAATCCGCGAAAGATTTTTGACGATTGGGGTCCATTTGTGATCTTTTTTCCCCATACGGGAAAAATTGTGAATCTTTTCTTGCGATTAGCTAGATTTGTGATAGTTTTCGGCGATCCGTGAAGGTTTTCTCGCGAGAACGGCAACTCTGTGAACGATGCGATTTCTTCCATGAACTTCCGATGGCGGCCTCCAGAACCCGGGCAACCTGCGGGTTACGCTGCGCTCATCGCGCGGTACGACCTTGAAGTTCCGCTGCCGCCACGGATGGCTGCCATCGCCAAGCGTCATCGCCCCACCTCGACACGCGAGTGGATGTTGCTTTCTCCGGGCTACGCCCCGGAGGAGAGTCTTCGAGGACACCTCGAGTTCGCTTTGAAGTGGGAGGGGGTGAGCTTGGGGGTCCTCGCTGCTCTCTTCAGGCAGATCGACCCGCGAGAGATCGCGCGTATGGTGCGTGCCAAGCCAACGGGCGCCTACGCCCGCCGCATCTGGTTCCTGTACGAATGGCTGCTGGACACGCGCCTGGATCTTCCCGACGCCGGGACGGTGAAGGCCGTTCCGGTGGTGGATCCGAAGCAACAGTTTGCTTCGGCGAGCGGCCCTCTCTCACGACGGCATCGTGTGCGCAACAACCTGCCCGGTACGAACCGGTTCTGTCCGCTCGTCCGGCGGACTCCCGAGCTTGAGCGCTATTCGGACATGCGCCTCGGCGAGCAGGCTCAAGTTGTCGTTGGTCGTACCCCTCCGGATATCGTTCGGCGCGCCGCGGCGTTTCTACTCCTCGAGGACAGCCAGGCATCGTTTCAGATCGAGGGCGAGCACCCGACGCCGGATCGTGGGCTCCGTTGGGGCCAGGCGATCGGCGAGGCCGGCCAGCGAGACCTTGAGGTCGATGAACTGGAGCGCCTTCAGGAACTCGTGATCGGGGACTCGAGATTCGTCAAACTCGGGGTCCGGACCGAGGGGGGGTGGATCGGTGAGCGGGACCGGCGCACCAGTAACCCGATCCCGGAACACATCAGTGCACGCCCGGAAGACCTTCCGGATCTGATGCGGGGGATGGTCGAGTATGGCCGGATGGCGGAAGAAACGTCGGTCGATCCCGTCATATCCGCGGCGGCCCTGTCCTTCGGGTTCGTGTACATCCATCCCTTCGAAGACGGGAACGGGCGCCTCCACCGGTGGTTGGTCCATCACGTCCTCTCCCGTGCGGGCTATAGTCCGCCAAGCCTGGTGTTTCCGGTGAGCGTGCCGATGCTCAGGCGGATCTCGGAGTACCGCGAGGTTCTCCGGAGCTACTCCTCGAGAGTTGTGCCCCTGGTTGAATGGCGCGCGACGAGTGGACACAACGTCGAGGTCCTGAACGAAACGGCCGACTTCTACCGGTTCTTTGACGCGACGGCTCACGCCGAGTTTCTGTATAGCTGTGTGGAAGAGACGGTGACACGGGATCTCCCCGGAGAAGTCGAATACCTGGAGAAGTACGACGAGTTCTCGCGACGGGTCCAGGAGGAAGTCGCGGACATGCCGGGCCGGACCATCGACCTGCTGTCCAGGTCCCTCCGGCAGAATCACGGCACGCTGTCCAGGCGGGCGCGCACCCGCGAGTTCAAGCGATTGACGGCGGATGAGGTGGAGCGGGTCGAGGCGCTCTATGCGCGTTGCTTTTCTGCAGAGATATCTTGAGGGACAGGTCACCACGGAAACAGCGGGAGGAGAGGCGATGACCGGGACGCTGGAACGCTGGTTCGGGTTGGCGGAGCGCGGCTCCGACGTGCGGACGGAGGTGACGGCGGGGGTCACGACCTTCCTGACGATGGTCTACATCGCCTTCGTCAATCCGTCGATCCTCTCCGAGGCCGGGATGCCGTTCGGCCCGGTGTTCGTCGCGACCTGCCTCGCGGCGGCCTTCGCCACGCTCGTGATGGGGCTGTACGCCAACTACCCGATCGCGCTGGCGCCGGGGATGGGGCTGAACGCCTTCTTCACCTACGGCGTCGTGCTCGGCATGGGGTACGCCTGGGAGGTCGCGCTCGGGGCGGTGTTCCTGTCGGGGACGCTGTTCGTCACGCTGAGCGTGCTTCCGGTGCGGCGCTGGATCATCGACGCGATCCCGCGGGGACAGAAGATGGCGATTTCGGCTGGTATCGGGATCTTCCTCGGGGTGATCGCGCTGCGAAACGCGGGCATCATCGAGGGGAGTCCGGCCACGCTCGTCACCGTGGGCGAACTGACGTCGGCGCCGGCCGTGCTCGCCCTGCTCGGTTTCTGCGCGATCGCGGCCCTCTCGGCGCGCCGCGTCCCGGGCGCCGCGATCCTCGGCATACTCGGCGTGACGGCGCTCGGCCTGATCCTCGGCGTTTCGGAGTGGCATGGCTTCGCGTCGCTGCCGCCGGATCCGACCCCCACGCTGCTCTCGCTGGACATCGGCGCCGCGCTGCAACTGGGCATGATCGCGGTCATCTTCACCTTCCTCATCGTCGACCTCTTCGACACAGCGGGCACGCTGATCGGCGTAGCGCACCAGGCCGAACTTCTCGACGACGCCGGGAGGCTGCCGCGCATCCAGCGGGCCCTGATGGCCGACTCGACCGGGACCGTGGCGGGGACGCTGCTGGGCACCTCGTCGGTGACCAGCTACATCGAAAGCGCCGCGGGCGTGAGCGCCGGCGGTCGCACCGGCCTGACCGCCGTCGTCGTGTCCGGACTATTCCTGGTCTGTCTCTTCCTCTCGCCACTGGCGGAATCCGTCCCCCCGTTCGCAACCGCGGCCGCGATCCTGTACGTCGCGTGTCTCATGGCGCGCGCGTTGAAGGACGTGGAATGGGACGACATCACGGAGTCCGCCGCCGCGGTCGTGACGGCGATCGCCATACCTCTCACGTACTCCATCGCCGACGGAATCGGCCTCGGTTTCATCACCTACGTCGCCATCAAGGTGCTGGCGGGCCGCTGGCGCGAGTGTCCGCCGATGCTGCTCGTGGTGGCGCTGGTGTTCGCCGCGAAGTTCATCTGGCTGTAACCTCCCGGCGCGTGACACGTTGGCCCTGCTCCTCCTCGATAGAGAGGCTGAATGAATCAGACCGCACGGTCACTTTGCGGGCTGTCCACAGTTCTGCTCCTCCTCGCGGCGCCGGCGGCCGCGACCGGCCAGGCGGAATTCCAGCTCCAGCTCGGCAAGCTCGTGAACCCGTTCGCGGACACGAGACACGGAACGACCGTCGTCACCTTCCAGCACGCCGCGCAGTGGTCCTGGGGCGACCACTTCATGTTCTTCGACTACACGGCGGACGGGGGGAACGACGGGTTCAACGAGAAGGACCTGTACGGCGAGTGGTATCCCTCGCTGAGTCTGGGGAAGATCAGCGGCGGCCGCGCGGGGTTCGGCCCGATCCGCGACTTCGCCCTGCTCGGCGGCGTGAACTACGGCTCGCAGGCGAAGGTGTTGAAGTACACGCCCGGCCTCCGCGCGTCGTGGGACATTCCGGGGTTCATCTTTCTGAATACGGATTTCGCCCACCTCGTCGACGCTTCGAGTGGGGTCGACAACGGCGGCGCACCGGCAACGGACAACGGCTGGATGTTCGACGTGAACTGGCTCGCGACGTGGGAGATGCTGGGGCAGACGTTCACCTTCACCGGCCACGCGGAGTACATCAGCGCCGTGACGAACGAGTTCGGCGACGAGGTTCGCGCCTGGATCCTCGCCCAGCCGCAGTTGACCGTGGACGTGGGCCGAATCCTGGGCGGCGACGGAGGTCGCCTCATGAGCGGCATCGAATACCAGTACTGGCGCCACAAGCTGGGGACCGACGTGTCGGAGAGCGTGGTCCAGTTTCTCGTCGTGTGGCGGTTGTGAACGCCATCCCCGCCCCTCGCGTGACGAACCGGAGGCTTGGACGCTGCCTGCTCGCGGGTTCTTTGCTTGCCGCCGCGGCTGCGGCCGCGGGAGACATCGGCCGGCTCTCGGCCCAAACGCCGGAGCAGCGCTACTCCGACTGGGTCCGCCCGGGCTTCCGCCCGCAGGAATACGAGTTTCGCCGCAACCGGATCCTCGACGGCCTGCGCGCCACCGGAGGCGGCCTCCTGCTCGTTCCCTCCTCGGACGGGATCACGCACGGCGAGACCTTCCGGCAACTCGAGGACTTCTGGTACCTGACGGGACTGGAAGTCCCACAATCGATGCTCGTCCTCGACGCGCGACGCGACGTTTCAATTCTATTCATGCCGCAGCGCGACCCGCGCTTCGAGAACCCGGGCCGGCCCAACGATTTCCCGGGCCGGCCGCTGCTGGACGACTACCGGATCCGCGGCATTGGCGGTGCCGACGACTACCGCGACATCGCCGAGCTCGAAGGCTTTCTCCGCGAGCGCGTGGGGAGGGGTGAGATCCTTCGGGTGAACGCGGGCGCCCCGGGGGACGTCCCCGATCCGGTCGTGCCCCTGGTCGGGAGTCTCGACCCCACGGCATCTCTGATCCGGCGACTGCGGGACGACTATCCGGATGCGCGCCTGGTGAACGCGTTCGAGATCGTCGCGCGTCTGCGCATGGTGAAGTCCCCCGCCGAGATCATGCGCATGCGGCGCGCGGCGGACGCCACGATGGCCGGGATCCGGGCCGCCGCCGCCCTCGTTCGGCCGGGGGTCGACGAGCGCACCCTCCAGGGCGAGTTCGAGCGCGCCTGCCGGCAGGCGGGCGCCCAGTCCATCCCCTTCACGCCGATCATCAAGTCGGGCCCCAACAGCCTGTGGCCATGGCGCGTCCTCGCCGCCCACTACAACCGCCGCAACCGCACGCTGCAGGACGGCGACCTGGTGATCTTCGACGTGGGGTGCGAGATCAACGGATATGTGAGCGATGTCGGCCGCACGTTCCCCGTGAACGGGGCGTTCACCGAAATCCAGCGCGAGAAACTGCTCGTAAGCACGCGCGCGACGGAGGCAGTGATCGCCGCGGTGCGCCCCGGCGTTACCCTGCGCGAACTCACCCAGGTGGCGTACGACGCGATCCCGGATGAGGAGGAGCCGTACATGCAGACGCCCTCCTTCTTCGGCCACCACATCGGGCTTTCGGCCGGAGATCCGGCCCTTCTCGACGAGCCCCTCGCCCCCGGAATGGTGTTCACGATCGAGCCGTGGTACTACAACCACGACCTCGGCGTCTCGGTGTTCGTGGAAGAGGTCCTCCTCGTCACCGAGGACGGCGCCGAAGTCCTCACCGACGCCCTCCCCCGCAACCCCGATGCCCTGGAGGCCCTCGTCCCCTGAAGGACCCTCGGCGTCGGGCGTAGCTGGCGCTACCCTGGGGGTTCCTCCGTTCCCTCCCGGAGAACGGCGAGGTAGCTGTCGTAGGCGAAGATCTTGCCCCGCTGGCGGCCCGTGATTTCGCTTACGAAGCCCAACTCTTCGAGGGACTGCAGAGCGGCGGCGACTGTCGGACCGGAGAGACTCGTGCGCTCAGCGAGTCCGTTGATGCTGTCGACCGGGCGTTCCACCAGCGCACGGTGTACCCGTAGAGTTGAACTTGCCCGTCGTCCCTCCTGGATCCGGGCACGGTTGTCCGCGACGAGTTCGAGTGCGGATCGGGCGGTCGCGACGGCACCCTCGGCCACCTCGCGCACGCCTTCGAGGAAGAAGCGCAGCCACGTCTCCCAGTCTCCCGTGCGACGCATTTCGTTCAGGAGTCGGTAGTAGGTGTCCCGATGCTGTTTGAAGTAGAGGCTGAGATACAGGAGGGGCTCACGCAGAAGCCCTGCATCGCACAACATCAGGGTGATCAACAGGCGCCCCAATCGTCCGTTGCCGTCCAGGAATGGATGGATCGTCTCAAATTGCACATGGGCGAGCCCCGCCTTGATGAGTGCCGGCAAGTCGTCGTCGGCCCCGTGAATGAACCGCTCGAGCGCGGCCATGCACTCCTCCACATGGTTCGGCGGTGGGGGAACGAACGCGGCGTTGCCGGGACGCGAGCCCCCGATCCAGTTCTGCGACCGCCGGAACTCGCCGGGCATCATCGTCGCGCCACGGCCGCTTGCGAGAAGCCTGGCATGCAGCTCTCGCATGAGGCGATTCGAGAGCGGGAAGTTGTCGTCCCGCAAGCGTTGGATTCCGTGATACAATGCGGCAACGTAATTTGATGTCTCGACAACGTCGTCCCGTAAGACACCGGGTACCCCGCCCGCTTCGTGCAGCATTAGGTCGGAAAGGGAAGACTGCGTACCTTCGATCTGAGAGGAGAGCACGGCCTCCTTCCGCACGTATCCGTACACGAAGTAAGCGGCATCCGGAAAAAGCTCGGTCACCGCGTCGAGTCGCCCCAATGCGGCGGCAGCTGCCTCGAACGGTTGGTGCAGCCCTTCCCGGAGGTCGATGTCCGGCGAGGGTGGCAAAGCTACGGGTATGAAAGCCCGTACGGTTTCCCCGCCAGCTACCGTAACGTCGTAGGTGCCTGTCGCTTCACGTTTCATTCTTGACCCGAATCGTGTCCTGATCTTCGCTTGATCTGCTTGATAGTCTCACGGCCGCATCCGCTAAGCAAGATTTTTGTCATTTTCTTTTCTTACGCGTCGGCTAACGAAGGAACTTTTCCTTACGCCCTCTCGGGACGCCGCTAAGAAAAGAAAACGACCCCTTTCTTTCGTTACGCGTCGGCTAACGAAGGAACTTTTCCTTACGCCCCTCCTGCCGCCGGGTTGCACGGCCCGGGTTGCCGGGCGCATGCTGCGACATGAGAACGGTGCGGAGGTCGACCGGTACTGGACGGAACGCGGCCTCCGGGCTGGCAGTGGCGCTGCTTGGTACCGCAGTGGCGGGCTGCGCAAGCGAAACCTGGCCCGATCCGCAGCCGGTGGAGTCCGAGGTGCTGGCGGCCGAGCATGAGGAGTGGCGGGACGGGCGGCGGCGCAGCCTTGCGAACCCCAACGCGGGCGTCATCAGTTGGGACGGGCTCTTCGAGCTGCGCGAAGGCGCGAATGCCTTCGGGTCCGATCCGGCGTCGTCCATCGTCCTGCCGGAGGAAGACGCGCCGCCCCTGGCCGGTACGCTGTACCTCGAGGATGGGGCCGTGCGGCTCGTCCCCGAAGCCGGGAGCGGTCTGTATCTGAGAGAGCCGGTGACCGGCGCGGCCGGCGACGCCGTCACGGAACCGATGCCGCTGCCGGACGACCGGAGCGAGGGGACGATCCGCCTGGGGCTGGGGTCGCTCGGGATGCGGGTCCACGCAGAGCCGGGAACCGAGAGGCTGTGGCTCCGGGTCTGGGATACGGACGCCCCGCGCCTCTCTGCCTTCGAGCTTCCCGAGTACTTCCCGATCACGAACGAATGGCGCGTGACGGCGCGCTTCGAGCCCTATGCCTCGCCGCGCACGGTCTCGCTCGCCGACGTGAGGGGTGGGACGCTCGAGAACACCGCGCCTGGGGACCTCGTCTTCCGCGTCGGCGGGGCGGAGCACCGGCTCATGGCCTTCGCCGGCGCGTCGAGCCGCTCCTACTTCATCAGCCTGTGGGATTCGACCGCCGTGACCGACACCTACCAGGCGGGCCGCTACATGCGCGCCCCCTTCCCGGACGGAGACGGCTGGACGACGATCGACTTCAACCGCGCCTACAACGCACCGTGCGCCTTCACCCCCCACTCCGTGTGCAGCCTCCCACCTCCGGAGAACTACCTCCGCTTCCCCGTGACTGCCGGAGAAAAGCGCCCGTAGGGGTGCTGCCGCTCAGGCCGAGGGGAGTTCGTTCTCCATCTCCTCGGCGGACATGAGGGAGAGGGCGCAGAAGGTGAGCGTCCCGTTCGCGCAGCCACCCGAGACGATCGTCGGCGCCCCCACCACGAACAGGTTCTCGTGGTCGTGCGTGCGCCCCCAGCGGTCCACCACGCTGGTGGCCGGGTCGTCGCCCATCCGGCAGCCGCCGCCCGGATGCTCCCACAACTCCGACGGCTGCCCGATGCTCCTCATCGAGCCTCCGGCCGCGCGCGCGAGTTCCTTGAAGCGCCCCGAGATCGTCTCGATCGTGTGCTCCTGGAGGTCGACGCTCTCCTGCGCCGGACGATAGTCGATTCGCGGCATGGGGTCGCCCAGTTCGTTGGCCCTGGCGGGGTCGAGCGTGAGACGGCTGTCCCGGTCCGGGAGCAGGTCGTAGTAGGCGCGGATGCGGGCCGTGGATTCGGATTCGGTGCGGGCCCTCCAGTCGGCCATGATCTCGTCGCCCCAGAGGAGTTTTCCGTCGTCGTCCATGATCTTCGGCGCGCGACCGACCGTCGACTCCCACAGGCGGAGGTCGTGGCGTACGTAGCGGTCGAGCGGCCCCGGGCTCGCGAAGCGGCGCGAGAGGAGGCTGTTGTAGACGAACATGCCGGGGTAGAGCCGCATGGGGAGGTCGATGAAGCCCGCGAGATACCAGTGCGCCGTCATGTACCGTCCCACGTTTCCGGTGCGGTTGGCGAGGCCGTTCGGGAAGCGGGGGTTCGCCGAGAGCAGCAGGAGGTGGGAGCTCCAGGCGTGCCCGGAGGCGATCACGAACGTGCCCGCGCGGAACTCGACGGGCTCGTCGGGCGCGTCCCGGTCGATGGCTTCCGCCATGGCGATCCGGTCCGAGCCCGGCTCCAGGCGCAGGCGCCGGACGAGGGTTCGGGTGACGAGGTCGATGCGCCCGCCAGCCAGCAGCCGGTCGAAGGAGAAGTCGGGCGTGTACTTGGCCCCCGTGGGGCAGACGAAGCAGGTGTCGCAGCGGCGGCAGACGTTGCGCCCCTGCCAGGGCTCCGTGTTGCGCGCCCAGGGCTGCGTCCAGAAGGGGATGTCTGTCCTCTCCGTCCACTCCCGCATGCGCTCGAGGCTGTACGACAGCGGCAGCGGGGGCATGGGATAGGGCTTCGAGCGCGGGTCGTACTCGGGGGGACCCTGTTCGCCCGCCACGCCGATGCGCTCCTCCGCCTCCTGGTAGTACGGCTCGATGTCGTCGAAGGAGATGGGCCAGTCGGACGCGACGCCGTACAGCGACCGCAGACGGAAATCCTCCGGCGAAAAGCGCGGGACCGCGCCGCCCCAGTGCATCGCCGCGCCGCCCACGACCATGGAATTGTACATGGCGCCCGTGCCCGTCTGGCCGCGGATATGGTCGTTGGGCCAGGGATTCTCACCGTAGGCCAGCATCCGCGCCCGGGTGTCGGACCGTTCCCCGAGAGCCACCGTCCGTCCGCCGGCCTCGACCACGGTGATCGAGGCGCCGGTGCGCTCGGCGAGCCGTTCGGCCACCATGGCGGCCGTGATCCCGCCGCCGATGATGCATACGTCGCTCTCGACGACGCGTCGCGCCGCCCGCCCGACCGCGGGGCTGGCTGCCCGGCTCACGGCGCGGCTCCCAGCGGCGCGGGTTCGTCCTCGGCCCCCTCGATCGAGCGGCAGAGCTCCCTCCGAATGGACCGCCCGTAGCAAATGTCCATCGCGATCGCGGAGCCGAAGAAATGGGCCGCCAGGGCCAGCGCCACGTGGTCCGCGTTCTCGGGCGCCCCCAGGTCGGGCCCGGTGTCCGCGAGCGGACGCACGAGGAGTTCCCGCCGACCGGATACCCCGAGGTCGGAGAGGGACACGCCGTGGCGGCTCTCACACTCCTTCTCGATGCCGTCGAGTTGCGCCACCCATCCCGGCCGGGGATCCGGCCCCGAATACCGGATCTCGGGTACCAGGTACGCGTGGCTCAGTTCGGCGACGGGCTCCAGCGCCTCGGACCAGCGCTCGAAGGCGCGCACGGCGCGTTCGCGACCGTCCTCCCCCAGTTCGTCCGGGAGGACGGCTTCGGCGACGGCCCGGAGGGTCTCGGCGGGGAGGGGGACCGGGGTGGCGTCGTCGGCGCGGGAGAGCGCGTCTCCGCCGGTCTCGGCCGCTCGCGCGCCAGCGGCTTCGGGAGCGCAGCCCGTCAGGGAGACGGCGGCCACCGTCGCGGCAGACTGCTTCAGGAACGTCCTTCGAGACTCGGCCATAACCACCGGCCTTCCGGAAGTTGAGCTAATCCAGCCCTCAAGTGAGCGTAGGCGCCAGGCTTGGAGCGTCGCAACCCCGACCGGCCTCGACCGAAGCGGGGTGCTACGAAACTGGCGAGCGGAGCGCGGGCGCCCCATCCTTCACCACTCGGGGACACCGCTGTGTCCCGCCTGTGTCGAGGGGCCGTAGCTCAGTTGGGAGAGCGCCTGCTTTGCAAGCAGGAGGTCGTCGGTTCGAATCCGATCGGCTCCACTGGACCTGGGCCTTCCTGAGCCGATCCTGGTCGGCCCTCTGGTAGGCACTGGAGCACCGCTCGGGCTGTCTTCCAGCCCCCGGGTTCGCAGAGGATCTTGAGCGGCCGGTCCATGAGGTCGAGGCGACTTTGCGCCGCAATGTCCCCGCCTGTCTTCTCGTGCTCGCCCCGCCACCGGATGGTCTCGTGCTCCATGTCGATGTCCGACCACCGGATCCAGGGTGGCCGGAATCCCGGCAGGAAATCGGCTGAAGTCAGACTGGGTGCGGCGGCATGCCGTGCGAGCGCAGGTAGTCCTGCACGTCCGCCACCGGGAGCGGAGCGGGCAGGTCGCGCAGGTGCGCGAACAGCCCCGGCCCGTCGGGCCGCTCGACCATCTTGCGGCGCTCCTCGGGTGGGACCGAGTTGAAGGAAGACTCCGGCCGAATCGGGAGGGGAGTGGCCGACAGCGCCGTTCCGCAAGAAGTCACGACTCCGCCACGGCGATTCCCCGGTAGTTCACGATTTGCTCACGAAATGGGGGCTATGTTGAAGAAATAGCGGTTGATAATTGGTAGTTATCAACCGCTATCTGACCGGTGAGAACGGTAACCCGCCGGGGTCATCGATCCAAGCATTTGTCGCCCGGCGGGTTCTCAGCGGCGCTTCTGGAGCCGGGCGAGTTGGGCCGCTCCGTTGCGTTTCGCGAGCAGCCGCTCGCCGTAGCGCTGAACCATGCGGACGCTCCTCCAGCGTCCGGCCTGCATGATCGCCGGCAGCTCGATGCCCGAGGCGATCATGTCCTGCGCCGCGCCCACCCGGGGGCTGTGCCCGGAGAGCCGGTCCACGACCTCTGCGGAGAGCCCGGCGCGCTTGGCCATGGCCTTGTAGATGCGCGGCACCTGGCCCGGATGGAGCGCCCCGCCCACGCACCCGTCCTTGCGCATGGAACGGAAGAGCGGCCCCCCGCGGACCCCGCTTCGGGCGAGCCACTCCCTGAGCAGCCTCACGCTGTCGCCGTGCAGGTAGAGCACCGCGCCTCCGCCCTCCGGATCGTTCTTGGCGCGGCGCACCAGCAGCGAGGCCGATCCGCCCCTATCCACCTTCACGTCAGCGACTTGCAGCGCCACCAGCTCGGAGCGGCGCAGCATGGCGTCGTAGGCGACGGCCAGCATCGCGCGGTTGCGGATGTCGATCGTCCGGTCGCCCGCGGCCTCGATCAGGCGCTGGCGCAGCGCCCAGGTCAGACCCTCGACCTGCGCCTGCCGGGACCCCTTCCGGCGCCGCATCCGCTGGAGCGCCCGGCGCACCTCGGCGTGCTCCAGCGGGCTCGGCTCTCCGGCCGCCCTGTGCACGGCGGCGATGCTCGATATGCGGCGCCTCACGGTGGCGGGCGCGCACTCGCCCGACATCGCCTCGACGTAGGCCACGACCGTCCCGGCGAGCGCAGGCAGCGGACTCACATCCCGCTCCTCGCACCACGCCGCGAACCGCTCCAGATCTCCCCTCAGCGCCCGCACCGTGTTGCCGCTCAGCGAGCCGTCGGCGACGGCTTCCAGGTACGTGCCGAGGGATCCGGCGGCGGCCTCCGGGTCCCCGATCCGCAGCTCATCCATGTGTGACCGCGGCGTGGCCGGAAGGTTGTGACCGCTCACTTCAGCCCGGCGTCAAAATCGGCATAAGCGACTCTGGCAGCACGATATACATGCGATCCGATTACGGTTGATAACTACCAATTATCAACCCCAATCCAGCACGGAGCGAGGCGGCACGTCATGTCTGCAGCGAACGCGGTAGGTGGTGACACCGAGCCAGCGGGATTCCGCGTCTCCCGGGACCCGCGGATCCGACCGGCGCGCCGCGCCGTAAACCCTCCTTCCGCTTGTAGCCGTTTCGCTGCCTCCCGGCCGGTCGGGGCATCAACGGAAACGGCCCGCCCGCCTGGGCAGGCCCGTTTTCAGCCGCGATCGGGACCGCGTGTTGTTTCGGAGGCACCCGGGCCCGGTGGTCGGCGGTGGGGCCGCTGGCGCATCGGAGGGTCGCCCAACGGTGCGCGGCGACGGGCGGCCGGGCTGCTGGCGGGCGCCCTCCTGCTCGCGGGCGCCGGGACCGCGCAGGCGCAGACCATCAATTCCGACGGCTCCGCGACGCTCTTCACGGGCGAGCTGATCGTCTCGTCGAACCCGGGCTTCGCCGATTTCGGGTACTTCAGGTATGGCAATGGCAGCCTTACCCCGACCACCCAGTTCACGTACGACGGCCACACCTTCCACCTCGACGCCATCAGCGTCGCAACGGTGGGCTGCAAAAACGCGGAGAATCAACCGTCTTCTGAACTGATCATGTTCAGTACCTCCCGCGGCAACAACTGGAGGGACAATTCCGAGGCGAGATGGGTGCTGCACCTCGACAGCCACACCTTCGACTTCGCCGACCACGAAGACCTGTCACCCAGCGAGATCACTTGGTGCGACGTAACTACGGACGACCTCGGCTGGGCCGACGGGGACACGGTCGACGTCAAGATCACGCGGCGCGCCGGCACACCGATCACGGTGCCCGACGGGCACCCCGTGATCTGGCAGGCGGACATCACGCGCGGAACCGGCTCCGGGGCCGATCATGACAAGCAGGGTTGGAGCAGCTCGAACTCCTACGGCAGGCTCACCGGTCCCGTCAGCTTCGAGTACAAGGACGCCATCTATGAGGTCACCGATATCTATAACGAGTCCGGAAATAGCTACATCCATTTCGCCGTTGGAGGTCCGGACGCGCGGGGCCTTGGCGATTCCGGCTCGAATCTGAGCCTTCATATCGGCACCCACACGCTTGCGGTGTCGGACGGCCAGACCGCCGCCACGTTCATCCTGTGGCAAAGCACCAACTTTGCCTGGCCCGATGGCGTGATCGTCGGCATCTCGACGAGCGAGCCGGGCGCGCCGGGGGATCTGAGCGCGACAGCGGCGAGCGCCACGTGGGTCACGCTGGGCTGGAGCGAGCCGGAGAAGACCGGCGGCTCGGCGATCACCGGCTACGAGTACCGGCGGAGCGCGGACGAGGGCGGGAACTGGGGGAGCTGGACCTCGATCCCGAACAGCGCGTCGCTGACGAGTTTCGTGGTGACCGGGCTCTCGGCCGACACGACCTACACCTTCCAGATGCGGGCGGTGAACGACTCGGGTTCGGGGCTCCATTCGGAGACCGCGCTGCAGCAGCCGGGGCAAACAGCCTTTGCGGCGGTCTTCGAGGACATGCCGGACGCCCACGACGGGGTGACCGAGTTCAAGTTCGGGCTCACCTTCAGCGAGGAGCCGAGGAGCCTCGGATACCTCGCGGTGCGCGACTACCTGTTCGACATAACCAGGGGCGAGATCGTCGGTGTCAGCCGCCGGGACCGGGGCAGCAACCGGCGCTGGAGGATCACCGTCGAGCCGCACTCGATGGAGGCGGTGACGATCGAGCTGCCGGTGCGGCGCAACTGCCACCTCGCCAACGCGCCGTGCACCGCGGACGGACGGCCGCTCTCGGGCGCGGTGGCCGACACGGTGGCGGGGCCGGCGGCTCCGTCGGTGAGCGTGGCCGATGCGAGCGCGAGCGAGGGCGACTCGGTCGTGTTCACGGTGTCGCTCTCGGTGGCCACCGGTGAGCAGGTGACGGTCGCCTACGCCACGGCGGGCGGGACGGCGACGAGCGGCACCGACTTCACCGCGGAGGACGGGACGCTCGCGTTCGCGGCCGGCGTGACGGAGAAGACGGTGAGCGTATCGACGACGGAGGACACCGTGGAGGAACCGAACGAGACGTTCACGCTCACGCTGTCGAGCCCGGCGGGCGCGACGCTGGGGGTCGCGGCGGCGGCGACGGGGACGATCGTCGACGACGACGCGGCGCAGGCGGCGCTCACGGCGACCTTCGGCGGCATGCCGGGTGATCACTCGGGCGCGGCGTTCACGTTCGCCCTCACCTTCAGCGAGGAGATCGAGGGCCTGAGCTACCTCACGCTGCGCGACAGCGCGTTCGTCGTCTCGGGCGGCGACGTGCGGAAGGCCCGGCGCAAAACGAAGGGCAGCAATCAGGCCTGGACGATCACCGTCCGGCCCGACACGGCCACCAGCACGGTGGCGATCACGCTGCCGGCGACGACCGACTGCTCGGCGAGCGGCGCCATCTGCACCGCCGACAACCGCAAGCTGTCGGCGGCGGTGTCGGACACGGTCGCCCCCGCCTCTTCGTCGAGCGACATGGCGGGCGGAGACGCGGCGGAGGACGCGCTCACGCTCCTGGACGGCGTGACGCCGGAGGCGGCCTCGGCGGCGCTGTTCGGCAAGGGACGCCTGAGCGACGCCCAGCTCGACGCCCTGGACCGCCTGGGCAACCGGAACGGGAGCTACGACCTCGGCGACATGCTCTCCTGGACCGAGCGCTGCCGCACGGGCAAGGCCGACTGCGGAAGCACGCCCGATGACCCCGGTGCCGCGCCTTCGACCCTCCTCCCGTTCGGTGCCGCCGCGGGCCGCCGCCGGTGGAGATCCGGGCGCAGGGGACGGCGAGGTTCGCGCCGCCGCCGGGCACGGGGAACTGGAGCTCTACCTCGAGATCACGTGATCGAAGCGCTCCGGCGCCTCTGACTCCTCTCGAGCTCACCTGCACGCCCTCGAGACGTTGCCGGGCTCCTGGGCAAGTTCCAGCAGCGACAGCTTCCGCCGAGCTATCTTCTCGGCCTGGACGGTGGTCACTCTTCGGAGGCCGGGTGGCCGCGTCCCCCTTTTTCGGGGGCACCTGTCAGGTGATTGCCGTATCAGAACAAGCAGAGGGCGCCGATTCTTCGGTTGACCCGATTGCAGACGTGAACTGCAAGGCATGAACGAAAGAGGAACTCATGAAGCGCACGCAATCCGTTTCCGTCATGACCCTCGGCCGGCTCGCTCTCGTCGCCGGTTTGGCACTCAGCGGCTGCCGCGGCGATGCCGCCGAGGGGCAGCCGGCGCTTTCCGACACGCCATCTTCCGCCGCGCCGCCCGCCGCGACCGGCACGTCGCCGGAGCGCATGGCCGGCACCGCGCGCAACTTCCTCGCCGCCCTCTCCCCCGAACAACGGGAGGCGGCTGTGTTCGCTTTCGACGCCGATGCGGAACGCACTGGCTGGAGCAACCTTCCGGCGTCGATCGTGACGCGATCCGGCGTGCGACTGGGAGACCTGACCGATGAGCAGCGGCGTCGGCTTCACCATCTGCTGCGCGCATCGACGAGCAGTCAGGGGTACCAGAAGGTCGCCGGCGTGATCCGGCTGGACGAGGTGCTCCACGAGGAAGCATCGGCAGCCGTAGAGAGCGGTGAAGACCGTATCCCGGAACGCCTGCTCGAAAGCTGGACGTCGGCCAACTATTGGATCGCGGTCTTCGGGCAGCCCGGCGACCCGGCCTGGGGCTGGTTGGTCAACGGACACCACATGGCGGCCAGCTTCACCGTGGTCGACGACAGGATCGCGTTCACCCCGCTGTTCCTCGGGGCCGAGCCGCACGAGATCGAGCGCGGCCTCGAGGCGGGCTGGCGAGTGCTCGCCAACGAGGGCGAACGCGGGTGGCGACTGTTGCAGGCTTTGAGCGCGGAGCAGCGGGCGGTCGCGGTCCTCGGTGGCGAAATCCCGTTTGACGTGCTGGCTGGACCGGGCCGCAAAGGGAGCCTGAGCGAATTCTCCGGGATACAGGCGTCCTCGTTGAATGAGGTGCAGCGGACGCTGATGTGGGAACTGGTTGAGGAGTTCGCGGGCAACGCGGACCACGCCGCAGCCGACGCGCAACTGGAAAAGATCCGCGCGGATGGCCTGGAAGCTCTTCATTTCGCCTGGATCGGTCCGACGGATGACCAGATGGCACGCTACTACTACCGGGTCCACGGTCCATCGGTCCTGATCGAGTACATCGTCGAGGAAGGAGTCGGCGGGAACGCCGCGAACCACGTGCACAGCATCATGCGCGACCCCGGCAACGACTACGGCGAGGACTGGCTCGGCAAGCACTACGAAGAACACCACGAGCGGTAACCCGAACGAGGAACTCTTCATGAACCGATACTCGAGCGCCCCAGGCATGCCGTGGGAAGCGCATGCCCCGGTCGAATGCCGTTCCGGCCGGCGCCGCGCCGGCCTCGCGGCGCTGCTCGCGGCGGGCGTCAGTTGGTCTTGCACCGGCGATCTCGCCGGGCCGCCGGCCGCCGGGCGCCCGGTCTCGAACTCTACCAGTCCCGCGCGGGCGGACGGCATCGGGCCGTCGTGGGGGGCGCGCTCGAAGCGGGTCCGCTCCCGCGGTTCCGCGTCCCGGACCGCGGCTCGCTTTCCCTGTACCGGGTCCGCGTGCTCCAGGTCACGGGCGAGGACTACGGCCTCCGGGACCCCGCGGACTACAGGGCCGTGATCTCGCCCTGAGAGGGACGCACCAGATGGGTACGCGAGTTCAGCCTGATCCAGGTACTCTGCCGGCAGAGAAGTGCGCGGACGGCCGGCGTCGGTTGCTGCGAGAGATCGGTATCGATGTCAGCCGCAATGTGGTTAAAAGCAGGATCGTACGCGTTCCCGCCGGCGTCGTTACGACTACAGCTCACTCCCTTGGGGTACTCGCCACTGTACCATCTACCGTACTTGGGTTGGTAGTGATACTCGGCAAGTACCTGGTGAGCGAGGGGGCGCTCGTACGGCCTCCAGCGACAGGATCCGCCGCGCGAGTTCGGTCTGACCTTTGATCCCCAGCTTGCGATAGGCGTGCTTCAGGTGTACCCGCACGGTACCCTCCGCCATGCCCAGAGTCCGCGAGATCCCGGCCGCGGAGTGGCCGGCGGCCAGCGCCACCGCCACGCGGCTCTCCGTGGGCGTCAGGCCCAGGACCATAGCCGCCAACGCCGGATCTATGCGGGATCGACTCGCGGGGTCTACGATGAGCACCAGCACGCCGACCTTCCATGCCCGATAGTCCGCACGCATTCCGCCGACGGGATGGACCTCGATGACCAGCGGCGTTCCCGCGTCCGGGCGCGTGATCTTCATCGAGCCTCCGGCGCCCTGTGTGCCGTATGGGGGCGAGGCGGCCGCCAGCAGCCGCTGTAGCCGGTCGTCTTCCGCCGGCAGCCCGGCGGTCAGCGAACCCTTCCTGTCGCGGAGCCCATCGCCTTTCAGCAGGAGGGCCCGGGCCTGGTCGTTCGCCTCCCGGATCCGTCCGCGCCGGTCGAGCTGGACGATCCCCGACCGTCTGTTGTCGAGCAGCTCGGCAAGCGATGCACCCAGCGCCTCGGCGTCCATCATCAGGCGCCGGACGCGCGCGAAGTGGCGGATATGGGGCGCCAGGCGCTTGATGTCCCGGATCTGGTCGTATCCCCAGCCTCCGGATTTCATGGAGTCGGCAAACGACCACACGATGCCGCACCCGTCGAGTCCGTCGAGCACCATGAAGAGGCCGTTCTGCGATCGGGTGGTGCGCCGAAAGTCGTTGTACACAGGCGAGGTCTTCTTCTCTTCGTCCGTGTAGAGATCCGGCTTGTGGGCCAGTTCGTCGGGACGAAGCGTGCTGAGCCGCAGCAGCGCCTCATCCTGGCCCCAATAGCGGCCGAAATACAGCTCCTCCCAGTCCCTGCGACGCTGCCGGCCGGAGAACGACCGTGCGAGGAAGACCTCGGGATCGCTCCCCGGATGCAGTTTGCCGTACCCCAGGCTGTGGCCGCTCGCCCGGATCAGGGAGTTGACGGAGGCGGCGGCCGAGATCCACCTGGCATCGCCCAGCGCCGCCCGGTGCAGCAACGCCAACGTCCGCTCGAACCTGTCCCGCGCGATCATGCTGTTTCTGCCGCCAGCCCTGTTTGGTGTGTGTCCCGGAGATAGTGGCCTCAAATCATGTGATACGACCACGAAATCATGTGATACGGCCATTCAGGCTAGCGCCAGCATCCTACCTCAAATGAGGTAGTCGACGGGCAAGTCATATGACAATCCGCAATCTTGACGAAGACATGCGGTCTGCGCGGGGAGCTTGCTCGGCAACGGGTGTATTGGTGCGGTGTCGGCCGAGGGACGGATAGAGTCTCTTGCGGGACGTCGCCTGTACCGTGAAGGGAGTTGGGAGAGCCACATGCCTCGACGAGCCGTTCGTGAGACCATCTCGCGAATGAACCGGCAACGATGGCGCAGCGTGGGCGCACGCGCCGTCGGCATTGGAGAGAGGGCAACGAGCGGAGCAACTTACAACCCCTTGTCGCCGAGCGTGATCCAGGACCCGTACCGGACCTATGCCAGGCTTCGCAGGCGGAGCCCCGTGCATCGGAGCACCATTCTGGGCAGCTGGCTGTTGACCCGCTACGAGGACGTGCTCGAGGCGGCAAAGGACCACGAGCGCTTCTCCAACAACCCGAGATGGCGCGAAGCGACGCGAAGCGTGCTCCCGCCGGCCCCGGACGACTACAGCATCCTGCTCGTGGATCCGCCCGAACACACGCGGCTGCGCAGGTGCGCCGCGAAGGCCTTCACGAGTACGCGCCTGCGGGCACTGGACGAGACCATCGCGCGCGTTGCGGCCGAACTCGTGGAGGGGGCGGCTGGACGGCGGACGATCGACTGGATCGCCGAGGTGGCGGAGCCGCTTGCCATGCGGGTGATGCTGGCGATGTTGGGGCTCCCCGAGAGGGACCATCGCCGATGGGAGGTATGGTCACGGAGGCGTGCCCGGCTCCTCGAGATGATCGCGACGCGCCGCGAGCGCAAAGCCGCGCACATCGCGGGGTCGGAGATCCGGCGGTACTTCACGGCCCTGCTACGTCAGCGGACGCAATCGAGCGAGGACGACGCCGTCAGCACGCTGGCCAGGCTGGCTGCTGCGGGCGACGGGATCAGCATGGCCGAAGCCTCCGACATGCTGAGCGTGCTGATGATTGCCGGCAACGAAACCACGACCCACCTCATCGGCAACGGCATGCTCGCCCTCGTGCGCGACCGGGAACAGATGCAACGCCTGCGCGAAGAACCGAAGCGGACGCGCGCCGCGATCAACGAGATGCTGCGCTTCGACAGCCCGGTGCAGACGGACTTCCGGATCGCGAAGGCGGACGTCGTGGTGCGTGGGCGGACGATCAGGGCGGGCGATGGCGTGATCCTGCTCACCGGGTCGGCGAACCGGGACGGGGCGGCGTTCGAGAATCCCGATACCTTCGACATTACACGCACGGGTCCGAAGCACGCTTCGTTCGGACACGGGGTCCACCAGTGTATCGGCGCCGAACTCGCGCGCATGGAGGCAGGCGCGATCTTCACCGAGGCGCTACGCAAGCTTGGCACGATTGAACTCGCCTCGAACAGCCCGCACTACCGGACATCGACGGTGATCCGGGGACTCGCCGCGCTCCCCTTGCGGGTCGCGGCGTGAAGTCCTGAAGCAGAGTCTCCTCAAGTCCTGGTCTTACCGTCGGATCCGGGCTGCTCGGCCAGCGCTTCCACAGCCCAGGACGGAGGCTCAACGTCGATTCGGCGGGCGGCCTCCACGACGCAACGCGGACAGGCCTTCAAGGGCTGGGTACAACTGGAATTCGTGGAGCCTGCCGTCTGAGGTGGCTTTACGGTGATGGCCGAGCATCCGGGCCTGGTGCAGGTGGTTCCCGGGTTCCTGGGCACGTTCCCTAGCCCAACCCTGCCGGCAACACCCTGCCGAGCGAGTGCATCTCGTTCCCCCTCCGGATCAACGGTCGCATTCGGACAGGCTTAGCCAGTCGCCGAAGGCGCGCAATTGCTCAAATGGGGTAGTCCCAAGCTGTCGGACCAGGCCCGCCGGGGGGGGAACCCGAAGGGAAGGACGTGGTGACAGGCGTCGTTTAACTGGGGGGACGAGCCGGAGCTACGTTTCGCATTCCCCTATCCGGCGGCCTCGGCGTAGGCCTTCACGGCATCGAGGTCCGCTGCGATCGCCCTGGCGATCACTCGCTTCATGAGCGGCGTCGTGAGCTTGGCCAGGAGCTTGTGGGGCCGCGCCTCCATCACCATGAGCAGCCGCGTCCCGCGGCCATCCCGCTCCGGCTCGACGCTGAAGGTCGTGTCCCAGACCGTGCCGCCGGCGTCGGACACGAAGCGCACCCGCTCGTCCTGGACGTACTCGGTCACCTCCAGCTCCGTGGTCGCCCTTCGGCTCCCCATGAGCCGCGTCTCCCGGAAGCGGGCGCCCACGCCTGTCCTGGTCTCCGACAGGAACTCGACGTCCTCGATGTGCGGTACGGCTGCGGAAAAGTTGGAGATATCGGCGACAGTCGAAAAAACCACGCCGATTGGAGCGTCGATGCTGCGGCTGAGTTGGGTGCGCGTCATGGCTTCCCTCCGCCTGCTTGGGTAGTATCGCAGAAATCCTGCGGCCATTCGAGCGCCGCTGCATCCGGCCCCGCTCATCATACCTGTCTCTCCAGCCGACGAGCCACCTTGCGATGACCGCCTACTTCACGCCCCACACCTTCAGCTTCCTGAGCGAGTTGGCCGCCAACAACGACCGGGAGTGGTTTCTCGCCAACAAATCACGATACGAGGCGGACGTCAAAGAGCCGGCGCTCCGCTTCATCTCCGACTTCTCCGCGCCTCTCGAGGAAATCAGTCCCCACTTTCGCGCCGACCCGAGGGCGAACGGCGGTTCGCTCTTCAGGATCTACCGCGACACGCGTTTCTCCCGGGACAAGAGCCCGTACAAGACCCACACCGGCATCCAGTTCCGGCACGAGGCGGGCAAGGACGCCCACGCGCCCGGCTTCTACCTGCACATCCAGCCCGGGCACTGCTTCACGGGCTGCGGCTCCTGGCGCCCCGGCGGGCCGGCGCTCCGGAAGATCCGCGCGTCCATCGACGAGGACCCGCAAGCCTGGAAGCGGGCGTCGCACGACCCCGTTTTTCGCGAGACCTTCGACCTCTCGGGCGACTCGCTCGTCCGCGCCCCGCAGGGCTTCAGCGTGGAACATCCGCTGATCGAGGACCTGCGCCGCAAGGACTTCATCGCCGTAGTGCAACTCGGCGACGACGAGCTGATGTCGGACGACTTCCTCGACAGGTTCACCGCCCTGTGCCGCACCGCCGCGCCGTTCCAGCGCTGGCTGTGCCAGGCGACCGCCGTCTCGTACTGAGGGGTTGGCAGTCCGCGGCCACACCCCACTGCCTTCGAGCGCCGCCGACGCGGGGGTTTTCCCACGGACTGCTAGCCGGAGGTCGCCGTTCGACGACACACAGCCGGATTGCCGTTCCCGACGTTGAGGCGGTCGTCAGGGCCCACGAAGACCCGGCGCCGTGACCTAACGCCTCATCGCGGTAGCGAACGGGGAGGTCATGGGCCACGTCACGCGCCACGGGCGCGGGCAGCTCGCCTTTTCATACGACGAGACGTGGCGCCAAGCGTCGGGCGCGTACCCGCTTTCCCTGTCGATGCCTCTCGCCGGCTGGAAGAGAAGACCGGCGCGCGCGCTGCGGCCTGCCGAAGGACCCAGCGGGCGTAGCCCGCGCGGGAGCGGCACCTCCGAATCCCGCGGTCAGTTCACCGGCCGCGGGAGCCGCTTCACGACCACGGTCTGGATGTCGAGTTCGTCGCGCTCGATGAACGCGGCGAGCCCTCCGGGTCCGAACGCGTCGGGAAGCCGCGCCGCTCCCGCGCGGAAGCTGCCGAGGTAACGCCCATCGGGCGCGAGGACATCGACGGGGCCATCGCTGGCCGGCTCCTCCCCGCGACGCTGGACCCAGATCTGGCCGCTCCAACTCGTGCTCAGGTCTCGCACTACCGGTACCTCGTCGTAGAAATCCATCGTTTCGATCTGTTCGCGCCTCCCGCCGCCAGCCCCGGAAACCACGATCCGGTCCGGACTCCGGGAGACCGAACCTTCCGAAGCACTTCGGAGGTTACCGAGCCTCCGCTCTCTCTCCGCTCTCATTACCCGTTCCGTGACGGGCTCAGGCGAGAACGGCCGGGTCAGGATCGAAGCGATGTGGCCGTCGCGCTCCGCGATCTTGATCGCGTAGCCGGATGAATCCGAGTATGCGATGCGTCCGCCGGGGAGCACACCCGCAAGGAGCGGCGGCTCGAAGGCCCTTCGGCGACCCGCCGGGCCGATGATTCGCAACCCCTCTCCGCCCGCCAGCTCCCGCACGGTCCGTTCGTGCCAAGGGGGTACCCACGCCTCGACCGCGGTTTCCGTCGTCGCATCATCCTCCTCGAAAACGATTCGTTCGATCGCGCGCAGATTGGGCAAAACCATGTCCGGCGACCCATTCTCCGGGCGCCGCCATCCGACGCTCACCACCTCCGCACTCGTGACGACGGATTCGCGTCCGTCCTCAGGGTAAAGTCGCCGGACCACGAACATGGCGCCGCCACTCGCCCGGACCATGCGCTCGAACTGCCCCTCCGAATCGAAGATCTGGTAGGCGCGATGTCCCATATCGACGACCAGGACTCTTCCGTCGGCCAGGACCGCCATCTCCGCCGCGTCGCGGAACTCGCCCGGCCCCTCGCCCCGGCGGCCGAACTCGCGGACCAGATTTCCGT
Organism: Gemmatimonadales bacterium; assembly: GCA_009838765.1. GTDB lineage: Bacteria > Gemmatimonadota > Gemmatimonadetes > Palauibacterales > Palauibacteraceae > Palauibacter > Palauibacter ramosifaciens. The sequence continues at coordinate 19,383 of VXQX01000068.1, read as the reverse complement.
CCGGCCCCACGACGACGATGCGCGCGGCGAGGCGATCGAAGGCGTACAGGTTCCCGGCCTCGTCGAACCCCACCCGTGCGATCGTGCCGAATTCCTCCCACGCCTCTCCGAGCGCGGAGCCGACCCGGTAGACCTCCTCGAAACGCGCCTCGAGCCAGCGGTCCTCACCCGGGAGTTCGATGATCTCCTGCGCACCCGCGCCGATTACCGACGCCGCGAGACCCGTCAGGGCGGCAAAGACCCGGATAGGATGTCCCGTTCTCATGCCGACAACCTTCCGCACGCCTGAGACCGTCGGCAACTCGGGGTCAGCTTCCCGGCGTTCACGCGAACCGCAGCAGCTAGCGGGCGGGCATGAAGAAGGCGTCGTTGTCCGTGATCACGGGGCCGCGGCCGATGTAGCGCGTCAGGTCCCCTTCGGCCATCGCCACGTAGCCGGCGATGGCTTCCGGCGGTCCGAGATCCCGGACGACGATCGGGTTGGCGGCCGCCCGCGCGAGCACCGACTGCATCACGGCTGACGACATCGGTTCCCGCGTGGCGACGACGTAACTGTGCGTCGATCCGGTGGACCACAGCACCATGTTGGGGAAGACGTCCCAGACAGTCCGCAGGATGTCGCGGTAGTCGTCTTCTCGGACCCCGTGGATCGGGATCCACTGCATGAAGACGCCGTCCTCGGCGAGCCGTCTCTCGATGAGCTGGTAGAATTCGCTCGTGAACAACGCCCACGAACTCGCGTTCGCGGGGTGCGTCGCGTCCACCGAGATGATGTCGTACGACCCCTCCCTCCGGAGGAGGAAGTTCCGCCCGTCCTCCACGTGCAGCCGCAGCCGGTCGCTGTCGAGGACATCGTAGTTCTCCTCGGAATAGACGGCGGCCGCCTCCATCATCTCGGGAGAGAGGTCCACCGCGTCGATGACGGGGATGTCGTGCGTGTTCATCGTCCCGGTTGCGATCCCGTTGCCGAAGCTCAGCACGAGCGCGTTGCGGGCGCCCGGTCGGAGCAGCGGCGGAAGGTGTCCGAGCAGCCGGAACGCCGACATGCTCGCCCGGTCCGTCGGCACTTCGTCGCGGCCGTTCACGAAGGAGATCTTGTAGTTGTCTTCCGGAACCTCGAGCACGGCGACGGTGGTTTCCACGCCCTCCTTGTAGAAGATGAGCCGGTCGACCTCCGTGTAGTACGAGCCGAGATAGAAGCCCGCGGGCAGGATCGCGACGGCCGCGATTGTGGCCACGACCGCGCCCGCCGGCGCGAATCGCAGCGCCCGCCGGCCCCCGCGGTCGAAGCGCAATGCCGCGGCTCCGAGCGCGAGGTTCAGCACCGCAAGCGCCACCGTCGTGTTGCGGAGTCCGAGGAGCGGTACGAGCACGAACCCCGCGCCGAGCGAGCCGGCGATGGCCCCCACCGTGTTGAACGCGTTCACGCGGCCGATGCGAAGTCCCACGGCCCGCGCCCGCTCGAGCGTGTACAGACTCCCAACGACGGGGAACAGCGCCCCGAGAAGGACGGTGGGGGGAAAGAGCGTGACGAAGGCGATGAGGAACTCGTACGCGACGGTGTAGCCGCCGAACCATTCGTCGAGGTGGAGCGCGGGAAGTCGCGCGAAGGCGTGGAGGATGAGGACGGCCAGCAGTCCGATCGCGAGCTGGATCGCCCCGAAGTGCCGCAGCGTCGCCCGTCTCCGCCGCAGGACCCAGCTCCCGCCGGCGCCCCCGAGCGCGAGCCCGGCGAGGAAGACGGTCAGCATGAGCGAGAACGAATACGCCGCGTGCGAGGAGTGGATGTAGAGGATTCGCGCCCACACCACCTCGTAGCCCAGCGCGATGAAGCCGGAGATGGCGTACGCGATCGCCACGTAGCGCAGCGCTCCGGCCGAGATCGGGAGCGCCCCGGCGGCGGGTCCGGCAGCGGGTCCGGGCGCAGCCGCGGCATTGATCGCGCCGTCGCCTCGCTCCCGCGGCGCGCCGGCCTCGCGCGCCGTGCCGCCCGGTTGCGGGGCCCCGGCCCGCCGCATGAGCGCGAGCGCACCCCCCCCGACGAACAGATTGATCGCCGCGCCGAGGAAGATGGTCTCCCGCGCACCCAGGTACCGGAGGAAGACGAGTCCCGTGAGGACGCAGCCCAGGGCGGCGCCCGCCGTGTTCACGAGGTAGAGCCGACCCACGTCGCTTCCGACGCGCCCGCCGTGCGTCGCGTAGATCCGGCTCATGACGGGCAGCGTGGCACCGATGAGGAAGGTCGTCGGCGTGAGCACTGCCAGGGAGAGGACGAGCCGGCCCAGCGTGAGCCAGAAGCCGCCGGCCGGGAGGGCGTTGCTGAGCTCCGGGTAGAGCGCGTGGAGAGCCCCGAGCAGGAAGGGCGAAAGCGCGGCGAGGGCCGCGATCCCCACTTCGAGCGCCGCGTACGTGCGCAGAGGCCGCGCGTGCGCGTCGATTCGTCTGCCCATCGCGTAGCTGCCCAGCGCGAGCCCGATCATGTACGCCCCGATGACCGCGCTGTAGGCGTAGACGCTGACCCCGAACGTGAAGACGGACTGTCTCACCCAGGCGATCTGGTAGATCAGCCCACTGGCCCCCGACAGAAAGAACAGGGCCAGCAGCGCCGCCCGCCGTACACGGCTATCGGAGATCATCGGTCGGGGAATCCAGGTCGGCGGGTTGGTTCCGGATCGGAGATGTCTACCAGGGCCTTGACGCTTCGTCGTGGAGCGCGGTGGGCAGGCTGTAGGACTGCTCGAAGTTGCCCACGTTGGAGATGTCGAGCATCTCCATGTAGTCGTAACCGGAATCGAGTTTGTGGAATCCCGGAATCCGCTCGAGCGCCACCCTCCTCAGCCGGTGCTTCAGCCACAGCAGCGGGACCTGCGGGACCCTTCGGGATGGAGGGAACAGGAACTGATCGGCGAGCTCGTCTCCAACCAGCTCCCGGCACACCTGGTAGATGAACGTGGCGAAAGGCCGGCGTTCCGCGGGATCCTTCACGCCCAGCAGGAGCGGCGCGCTGTTGACGATGCTGTTCGCCATGATGATGGCATCGTCGTCCGGAGGGGGCTCGCACAACATCCCGATCTCGAATCTGCGGCGCGCCTCGTCGTAGTCCTCGAAGAGAATCGCCTCCGGGACGCCCATGACCCACGCGGTATACCTCCACACGTGGACGTAGCCCTCCCACTCCTGGTCGCTGAACTTGGCGCCGAGGCGCCTGGCATGCCGGAGGAGACGGGCGGAGAAGGTGGTTGACGCGAGCAGGATATTGGCAGCACTGATAGGCATGCCGTGCGCCGCCGCGTCCCATTCGTCGGAATCCTTGAGCAGCATCCTCGACTGCGCATGCACCAATCGGATTCGAAGCGTCAGCCGCCACCCATCTCCCCCCGGTTCCATCCCGCCGGGAAGATACTGGTCGGAAAGGTGCAGCAGGTTCTGGCGGAGGCGGCGAACTCCGTTCTGAGTGATGCGGCCCCGAATCCGGAAGGACTTGCTGATCAGCGTTGAGAAGCCTTCCACGATCGCGGCTCCGGCGAGGGCCGCCGGAATGATGTTCGAGTTGCGGATGAAGCCGCGCGTGGCCGCCTGTGCCAACTTCGGATCGTACCAGTCCGGAATGACGGAGACCTCGCTGACCAACTCCCTGAGGGAGTCGGGCAGGCCATCGGGCAACTGAAACGGATCCCGCAGGGCCGCGGAGATGAGTGGGTGCACCTCTTCGGGGGAACGGGTGGCCGCGAGGCCCTCGACGACGCGATCGGCAAGCGGGTCGCCGAGGGTCGTATGACGGATGAAATCGTCCGCCAATCGGGCGTCGACAGCCCGCGCCGCCTCGTACCCGTCAGCGTAGCTGGACGGAATCCTCATCTGCGTTTCGATCTGACTCTCTCTCCGTTTCAACCGAACAAAATACCCCTCGGATGGGGCAGGGCAAAGTTTCGGGACGAACGGACTCCCGGAGCCCGCTGCCCGCCGCTCTGGCGAATCGACCGCGCGCTGCGTAAACCGTTAGCACGGATTGTTGGCACGGGTTGTCAGACCTGAGAAGTCCGATCAGATGAGGGGGGCACATCACGGAGGAGCACCGTGTGAGTGACGAGGGTCACGTCGACCGAGCGAGTATCCGCGGGCCCATCGGCTTCATGGCGAAGAACGGCATCGCCGCGAACGTGGTCATGCTGTTTCTCGTCCTCGCCGGGCTGGCCTCGGCCCGGAACCTGGTCCAGGAGGTCCTGCCCGATTTCTCCCTGGACCGCGTCCAGATTCTCGTCCCCTACCCTGGCGCGGCTCCGGAGGAGGTCGAGGAATCCATTGTCCGCCGCATCGAGGAGCAGATCCGGGCGGTGGACGGCCTGAGCCGGGTGGAAGCCACCGCCTCCGAGGGACTCGCCTCGGTCATCGCGGAGTTCGATTCGGGAACGGACGTCAACCGCGCCCTGAACGAACTGAAGGCCGAGGTCGACCGCATTCCCACCTTCCCTGCCGCCGCCGAACGGCCCGAGATACGGGAGATCACGAGTCGGCAGAGCGTCATTCGACTCCTCGTTTACGGCGATGTGCCGGAGCGCACGCTCAAGGAGCTGGCATACGGCATCGAGGAGGGACTCTCCGCCCTTCCCGAAGTGTCGCTGGCCGAGGTCAGCGGTGCTCGACCGTACGAGATCTCGATCGAAGTGCCGCTGAGACGGCTTCGCGCCCTCGGCCTGACCCTCGACGACATCGCATTGGCGGTGCGGCAGAGTTCGCTCGAGTTGTCCGCCGGCAGGGTGTCCACCAGCGGCGAGGACATCCTGGTGCGCACGCTGGGGCAGAACTACGAACAGGTGGACTTCGAGGAGATCATCCTCCTCGGGCGTCCGGACGGCACGTCGGTTCGCCTCGGCGAGATTGCGACGGTGCGGGATGGCTTCGCGGACACCGACCTCAGCGTGCGCTACAACGGGCAGACGGCGGTCCGGGTCGACGTGTACCGGACCTCCGGGGAGCAGGTGCTGGACATCGTCGAGGCGGTAAAGCGGCACCTCGATGCCGAGGTGGTGCCGAGTCTGCCCGAAGGCGTCTCGGCGGAGCTGTGGAAGGACGATTCGGAGCAGGTCAGCGGGCGACTCGGCCTCATGATCGAGAACGCTCTGATCGGATTCGCGCTCGTCTTCCTGGCGCTGGCGCTCTTCCTGGAAATCCGGCTCGCCATGTGGGTGGCGGTGGGTCTCGCAGTCTCGTTCCTGGGCGCCTTCTTCGTGATGGGCTTCCTGGGCATCTCGATCAACATGTTCTCGCTGATGGCGCTTGTGCTGGCGCTGGGCATCGTCGTGGACGACGCGATCGTCGTGGGAGAGAGCATCTTCGCCGAGCGAGAGCGCGGCCACCGGGGGCTCGCAGCCGCCATTCGCGGCACACGCCGCGTCAGCACTCCCGTCATCTTCTCCGTTCTCACGACGATCACGGCCTTCGCCGCGCTCTTGAACGCGCCCGGCCCGCAGGGGGAACTCGGGCGCGGGATTCCGCTCGTGGTGATCGCGGTGCTCGTGATCTCGCTGTTGGAATCGCTGCTCGTTCTCCCGAACCACCTTTCCCATCTGGCCGCGCCCCGCGTGCGGAGATCCGGCGCCGCCCAGCGGGTGCTGCACCGGGCCCAGGGGGCCGTGGACCGAGTCATGAAGCGCATCGCGGACGGCCCCCTCGACCGCGGACTCCGCGTGGCGACGGAGCAGCCCTCCATCATCCTCGCCGCGGCGGCCGGCCTGCTCGTGATCTCGCTGGGGGCGGTGGCGTCGGGCATCGTCCCGAATCAGTTCATCACCCCGATCGCGGGCGACGTCGTGTCGGCGAACCTGGAGATGCCGACGGGTACTCCGGCCGAACGCACGGCCCGGATCGTCGCGGAAATCGAAGCCGCGGGACACCGAGCCGTGGCCCGTCTCTCGGACGGGAGCAACGAGGGCGAGGATCCGCTGGAGTTCGATGTCGCCGTCACCGTGGGCGAGTTGGCGGCGCTGTACGATCCTCTCGGCGGGGATGCGGTGGAGGCGGCCCGCGGCCACCTCGGGACAGTGCAGTTCAAGCTCCATGACTGGAACCGCCGGGGCATCGCCGCTTCCACCTTCGAGCGCGTGTGGCGAGAAGAGGTGGGGATCCCCGCTGCGGCGAAATCGCTCTCCATCTCATCGAATCTTCTGGGTCTGGGGTTGCCCGTTCACTACGAACTGTCCCACCCGGATCCCGTTCGGCTGGAGGCCATTGCGGGTGAATTCGCGGCTGAACTGACCGACATCGAGGGGACCTTCGACGTTCGCAGCAATCTCGATGACGGGTTCCGGGAACTTCAGTTGGAGTTGAATCCGGCGGGCCGCTCCCTGAACCTGACGCTCGACCGTTTCGCGACGCAGGTGCGCTCTGCCTTCTTCGGGGCGGAAGCGCTCAGAGTGCCTCGAGGCCGCGAAGACATGCGGGTGTGGGTCCGGCTTCCCGAGGGAGAGCGCAACTCGGCGACGGATGTCGAGAACTACCTCGTCCGCACGCCGGGCGGGGAGGTGCCGCTGGGTCAGATCGCGTCCGCCGGCTTCTCCCGCTCGTCAGCCGCCATTCACCGGGTGGACGGACGCCGCGCCGTCACGATCACCGCGGACGTGGACCCGCGCATCGTCACCGGCCAGCAGGTGAACGCGAGGCTGGACAGGGAGGTTCTCCCGCGACTGACGAGCGAGGACCCGGATCTCACGTACACGTACGGCGGCCAGAGAAAGGAGCAGGATCACGCGATCTCCGTGCTGGGCCGGTCGCTCATCCTCGCTCTCCTCATCATGTACAGCCTGATGGCCATCCCGTTCGGCTCGTACACGCAGCCGCTCATCATCATGGCCGCCGTGCCGCTCGGCGCGATCGGCGCCCTGGCGGGCCACATGCTCCTCGGCCTCAGCTGGGGACTCTGGTCGCTGTACGGACTGGTCGGCGTCTTCGGCGTCGTCGTGAACGACTCGCTCATGATGATCCGGTTCATCAACGACCTCAGAGCCTCCGGCCTGGAGCCCGCGGATGCGGTCATCCGCGGGGCCAAGGAGAGGTTCCGGGCGATCATGCTCACGTCGATTACCACCTTCCTGGGCGTGGCCCCGCTCGTCTTCGAGACGAGCACCTACGCTCAGCACCTCGTGCCGCTGGCGACCTCCGTCGGCTTCGGCGTGTTCATCGCCACGATCCTCCTCATGGTCGTCGTGCCGGCGCTGGTGATGACGCAGTACAACCTCGAGGCGCGGCGGGAGCGCTGGCGGCTGGCGCGCGCCTGATCCGCGGTTCGCGGCAAGACCCCGCTTGGGCGCCGAGAGCGGTGCAGCGCTCGCTCGGCGGTCAGGCGCCCCGCGCGGCCAGTCGGCGGCAGTAACGCGCGATCCACCGATTGGAGAAGCCGAAGAGCTTCGCGCGGCGCGTGATCGCGAGGACCTCCCGGCGGGACATCTTCGTCTCCCGGTCCAGTACCTCGGGGTTTGTGCGACTGATGGCCAGCGTCCGGACCGCGAAGAGGAGCGGGAGCAGGCAGAAGAGGCGCACCCGGTGGTACCGTCTCGGGATCATCCGCATGTAACTGCGGGCCGCCGCCAGGTGCCGGTCCGCCTTCTCCACGAGTCGGTCGAGCACCGCCATCGCCGCCGCGTGGTTGGCGGGCTCGAACAGCTCCCGCGGATCCATGCCGTCCGGGAGGAAGGACGCGGGCACGTACACCCAGCCGCGATGCCGGTCCTCGTGCAGCCCTCGGATCACGTTGACCGTCTGTAGCGCGAGGCCGAACTCTCTGCCAAGCGCCATCATTCGCGCACGGTCCCCTCCGACGCCCGACAGACGATGGGCGAACAGTTCCGTCAGCAGATGGCCCACTCGCCCGGCGACTTCGTGCATGTAGTCGTCGAGATCCTCTTCGGTCCCGAACTCCGAGCCCCGCTCCGTCCACCGCGCCATCCCCGCGCTGGATTCCCGCACCCGGCGTACGATGATCTCGCGCGCTTCGGGCGCCAGCCGGTCGAGTCCTTCGAGAACGCGCGTCGCGTGTCGCGCCACGGCCGCGTCCGGCGTGTCTTCCGCGGCCTCTCCCAGACGATCGATGAGAGCCGCGCGTCCCGGACCCCCGCCGAGCACGCGCCGCCACGCTTCGAGCAGGCGGACCTTCTCGTCTCCCGCGATCTCCTGATTGTCCTCCAGGTAGTCGGACACCCGCAGCAGGAGGTAGGCCACGGTGATCTCGCCCCGCAGGGGGCGCGGGAGGATCTCGATGCCGACCGCGAACGTGCGACTTGCGCGCACGAGGAGTTCGTGAAGCGTGGCCATTCCCCGCGAAGAACTCCGGGTCAAGAGAGGTCCCTCGGCCAGAGCTGTGGCTGCCCGTCGAGGGATACGGCTCCGAAGTTGCCCGGATCAACGGTCGCGATCGCCCGGGCGTGGAGTCGCTCGGCGATGGCCATGACCACGCCATCCACGAGCCCCAACCGCAGGGAACGGTAGGTGGCGTTCAGCTCCTCCGCCCGCCTCAGATCTGCCAGGCTCCCCCACTCGACCATGAATCTGCCGTCGGCAAGATCCCGGCGCAGCGCGGCTGCGACAGCCGTGCCCAATCTCGCGGCTACCATGTGATCCAACTCCGGGAGGATCGCCCACGGAAGGATCCACTCGCCGGGTCTCTTCTCGTAGGCGTTGCGGATCGCTGCGTGGTCCCGCGCCCCGCGGTCGAGCAACGCCAGCATTGCGCTGGTGTCCGCGACGATCACCGTCGGTTCGCGTCCCGCGGGCCCGGTTCCTCCTCGGCCTCCGGGGCCTCCGGGGCGCCGCCGGCAGGTTCATCCTCCCCGAACCCGTCCAGGTACTCCTCGTACCGCTCGGCCAGGTCCGGCATGCCGCTGTCGCCCATGCCGATGCTGCGCGGCAAACGATCCCGTACCTTGCGGGTGGCGTATTCGCCCACCGCTTCCCGGATTAATTCGGCCGCGGAGCGGTTCTCGGCGGCGGCAATCGACTTCAGCTTGCCGTAGTCGGTGGCTCTCAGGTACACCGTAGTCTTGATTCTGTCCATGAATGTATGGTATATGGTTGACAGCGATGTGGCAACTTGCTCCCACGACGATCCACGCCGTGGAGATTCGACCTTGAACGGCGGAGCGGCGCGACGGTCGCGGGCTCCGCGAGGGGAGGTCGCATGACGGTCCTGGCGCAGCGACTTGCCGATCTCGGGACCGAGAACGCGTTCAAGGTCAACGACGACATCGAGGTGTGTCTCGATCGGGGGATGGACGTCATCCGTTTCAACATCGGGGCGCCGGACTTCCGCAGCGCGCCCCACCTCAACCGGGTCGCCGTATCCGAACTCGAAGCCGGAAACTCCGGGTACTGCGACGCGGCGGGACTCCCGTCCTTCCGCGAGGCGATCGCACGCCACGTCTCGGCCACGCGCGGGATCGAGGCGGGAGCGGATCGGGTCGTCGTCACGCCGGGGGCCAAGCCGCCCATCGGCTACACCTTCCAGACGTACGTGGACCGGGGCGATGAGGTCGTCTACCCGAGTCCGGGGTTCCCCATCTACGAGTCCTGGGCCACGTTCGTCGGCGCGCGCCCCGTGCCTCTGCACCTCTCGGAGGAGAAGGGCTTCGCGTTCACGGCGGACGACCTCGGCGCGCTCCTCACCGAGCGCACCCGGCTCATCATCCTCTGTTCGCCCTCGAATCCGACCGGGGGCGTGCTGTCGGGCGAAGATCTTGCGGGCATCGCGGCGGTGATCCGCGAACGCTGTCACCCGGATGTCCGGATCTACTCCGACGAGATCTACGAGCACATTCTGTTCGACGGCCTGGAGCATCGGAGCATCGCGTCGCACGCGGGGATGGCGGAGCGGACGGTCATCGCGAGCGGCCATTCGAAGGGATTCGCCATGACGGGGTGGCGGTTGGGCTGGGCCGTCCTGCCGACGCGCGAGGAGGCCGACGTCTTCAAGAATCTGAACATCAACATCATGTCGTGCGTGCCGCCGTTCCTGCAGGAAGGGGGACGGGCGGCGTACGAGGACCCGGCCACGGCCGGCGTCGTGGCGCGCATGGTGGGGGAGTTCGAACGGCGGCGCGACTTCATCGTGCCCGCACTCGACGCGATCGAGGGCCTGAGTTGCCGATTGCCGAAGGGGGCGTTCTACGTCTTCCCCAACGTGTCGGGCATGTGCGAGCGGCTGGGCGTGTTCGAGGCGCACGACGCCATGCCGGCGGAATCCCGCGCGCGGGCGACGCCGTCGGGGATGCTGCAGATGTTCCTGCTCTACCGGTACGGGGTGGCCACGATGGACCGGGCCTCCTTCTGCCGCATCGGCTCCGGGGGCCAGCACTTCCTCCGTATTTCGATCGCCAACAGCATGGAGGACATCGAGCGCGGCGTGGCTCGGATCGAGCGCGCCGCCGACGACCCGGACGGATTCCGGGAGTTCCTCGAGACGGAGCGCCTGTGGGACTGAGGCCCGCGCGGAAACAGGCCGCGCCATCCCCCGCCGCACGGCTCGCGGTTTCCCTGCCGCTCGCGATCCTGGCTATCGGAGCCGGTGCGGCGGAGAGCAGAGCACAGGTCGTCCAGCCGGCCCGGGACGCCTACCGTGCCCTCGTGCTCCAGGCCCCGGCCAGCGTGGAAGCGGCCGCGTACGGGAACGCGCCCCATCTGCGCGGCGGTGGGGCAGACCTCCTCTTCTACGCGCCTGCTCTCATAGGGCGCGCGGGCGGCATGGCGGCGGGTCTGCACCGATACGGCTCGGAGGGCACCGTCGCGACGCTCGCTTCGGAGGGCAGCGTCGGACTGGGCGACTTCGCGGTCGGCCTCCAGTACATGCGCTACGGCGGCTCCGGTACCGCCACGCTTCCGGACCTGCAGTACGCCGCGTTCGCGGATGGCGAACCCGTAACCGAGTTCGCAGCCTCGTTCGGCTACGCGCGCACCCTGTTCGGCGTGGTCGATGCCGGTGTCGTGGCCAAGTACCTCGAACTCCATTCCCTGCACGCGCTGCGGGATCGCGCGCTCGTGGCGGACCTGGGCGTGGCGCGCGAGTTCGGACCGGCGATGGTCAGCCTGACGGCCCGCAACCTGGGATCGGACCTGGAGACGAGGGCTGTCACGGACAGCGCGGACAGAATCCCCACGCAACTGGCGCTGGGCATCTCGACGGAGAGTTTCGAGGTCGGAGAGCTGGACATGTTCCTCACCAGCCAGGTCGCCCGGCGTCGGGACGGCGAGATCATCCCGGCCGGCGGGGTCGAGATCTCCTACTGGCCGGTGCAGGGCTACACGTTCCGCCTCCGCGCCGGACTCCAGCGCGTGGTGGAGGACCGGAGGAGCCCGTTCACCTTCGGTCTCGCGTTCACGGGTGACGCCCTTACCCTCGAGTACGCGTTTCAGGCCTTCCACGTGGACGGAAACGCCCACCGCTTCGGCCTCACCTTCCGCTAGAAAAGCCGATGTCGTCCACGACGACGGTGCCGGCCGGCGTGCGGTCGAAAAGGAGGCGGATCTCGTCAAGCCGGGCCGGATCGAACGAGGGATTGGCCTCGACGAAGTCGGCCAGCGGGATCGAGAAGGACTGGAGCACGAGTTCCCACTGGTTGTCGAACGATTCCGCGTCGTTACGGCGCCGCACGACGGTCTCGAGGGGTCGCCGGATGGGCCCGTAGTCCGACAGCCGCACGCCCGCCGACTCGCCGTCGGCGTCCTTGACGACAACAGACAGATCCACGGGTTCGTCGTCCCCGTCCCGCTCGGCGTCGTCGCCGTCCCGCTCGGCGTCGCCTCCGTCCCGCTCGGCGTCGCCTCCGTCCCGCTCGGCGTCGCCTCCATCGATCTCCGGCTCGTCCCGCCCCTCGCCGGCCTCCGCCTCGTCGTCGTTCCCGGGCCTCCTCGGGGAGGGATGCCCCTCCACGGCGGCGAGCTGCAGGTCCAGCCGTGAGGCCGCGCCCAGACCCCAACCCGCGGCCAATCCGCCCGGCAGCGAGATGGCGTAGCCGGCGGGCGTCCCCACCGCGTCCCCCGCGTCGGCGACGCGGTTGTTCCAGCCCAGCCAGAGCGCGTTGTTGTCCTGCGAACTCGACGTCGTGGGCCGGTTCCGCGAGCGGAGGTCCAGGAGGTTCTCCCGCCAAGCCCCGAGCGAGTCTCCCCTGAGCGTCACGCCCGGCGCCGTGCCGGTGGTGAGGTCGATGTCCTCTTCGAACGACGCGAGCGCCCGGAAGCCGCTCGACTCGAACTGCGTGATGTACATCGTCTCCGGGAGCCAGCCGCCGATCGTGCGATGGTCCCGGAACATCGGCATGTAGTCGGGCCGGTCGCGCAGCGTGGTCTCGAGAAAAGCGGAGATGTAGATCTTCCCGAACTCCCGCTGCGCTTCGCCGTCTATGAGACCCCGCAAGTCGAGTCGCCGCGCGCTCCGCGGGCCGTTGTCCTTGTTCCCCCAGACGGTATTCCACTGTCCGTGATTGGCCCGGTACATGTAGATGGCCGTCTTGAAATAGTCGCCACCGTCCGTGAAGGACAGGCGATTATAGAGACGCAGGCCGTGAAAACTCGTCACATCCCCGTCGTGCGACCCGTGGAACACCATGTAGTTGATATTCTCGACCGGCACGAAACGTCCCATCGGAAGGTACTGTCCGTCGACGGGCGCGATCGCGATGATCGCGCGGATCCCGTGGTTGAAGTCGAACTCGAGGGAAGCGTCGTCCGGATACCGGGACAACCGGTTGAACGCCGCGGCATGCCCGACGGCTTCGCCCCCGCGGGAATGACCGATGAGGGCGATGCGGTCGAAGTCGATCTTGCCGTGGAACGGCGTGGTTTCGTCCGCCGCGAATTCCCTGAAGGCGTCGATGTGTTTGAGGAGGAACCACCCCCGCCCGTCGTTCTCGTTGCGGATGCCGCCGTTGATGAAGTTCATGTCGATGGAGGCGAACACGTAGCCCCGGCTGGCGAGCAACTCGCCGAGATAGCCGTATCCGGGGTCGGAGAAGTCCCTCATGTCGTGGTTCCCGTGCACGATGAGGACCAGCGGGAAGGGGCCCTCGCCCTCGGGATACCACGCGCGTCCGTTGAGCGGGAATTCCTTCGGCGTGAAGCCCCAGTAGCCGTTCCGTTCGCTCGCGGACGCGCCGAGCGAGACGAGCTTCGAGGCGTCGACCGTCTCCGTCACGATCGACACGGAATCCCGGTACTCGGGCCGGCGCTTGTCCGTGCCGCTCCCGTAGTAAAGGCGCGAGACGCGGTAGGGGCCGGGGAGAGCGGGGTGGTCCGCGTCCAGCGACTGTTCGGCGAGGACCGTGGCGTGATCCGACGGCGTGAGTCGCAGCGGACCGTAGCAGCCCGATACGGTGACTGCCGCGGCGACGAAGGCGCGAGCCGGCATCGGGAAAACGCGCCGCCGGCTCAACCGCCCAGGTCCTCCAGCTCAGGATCCAGGGCCGCCCCCGGATCTCGTCCCTCCGGAGCCTCGAGCGAGAACCTGAACTGTTCGGCCAGTTCCGGGTCGTCTGCGATCTCCAACACACGTTTGGCGATGTACTCGCCGAGCACCGGCCCCTGCTTGAAGGACTCGGCCGTCCCCAGACCCGCGAGCCACACGTTGTCGAAGTCGGGATGCCGGTCGACGAGGAAGTTGCGGCTGGGACCGAAGCAGTAGTGGCAGGCCCGCGTCTCGTTGACCGCCGCGCTCACCAGGTCCGGAAAGTAGCGCTTGAGGATCTCGCGCGGCCGCTCATGGGCCTCCGGCGGCACCCAGCGATCGCTCGTGTCCGGATCGTCGCCGGCCTGGCCGCCGACCCGCACCCGGAAGCCGCGGTGGTCCGGGCCCAGAGCGGGCCAGCCCGTACAGCCGGGGACGCCGTAGCTGGGCATGTTGGGAAACATGAAGCGCCGATCCGGGACCGCGAAGTAGAAGACGTTGCCCACGGGGATGCGTATCCGGTCCCCGAACAATTCCGGGAACGTCTTGCCCATCCACGGCCCCACCGCGAATACGAAGGTCGAGGCCGCCAGCGACTCGTCCCCTCCGAGGGTCACGTCGTTCAGCCGGCGACCGTCCGATCCCCCGAGCGCCGCGCGCGCGATCCGGATCTCGCCGCCCTCCATCTCGAACCGCTTCGCTACGGATTCAATGGCCCGTCGCGCCCGCACGACCCCCGCGTTGGGTTCGTGGAGTCCGAGGGAGACGCCCTCCTCCGTCCGGATCCAGGGCCAGCGGTAGTGGATCTCGTCCACGTCGAGCAGCTCGTAGTCGACGCCGAGCCGGTCCCACTGGGCCATCGTGTCCTCGAGATAGGGGACCATCTCCTCACGCAGGATGAGATCGCCCATCTGGTAGAAGACGCGCGGCAGGAGGAGTTCCTGCCCTTCTTCGTCCCACTGGATCCAGCGGCGGATGGCCTCGTTGGCCCACCGATTCCACACGAGGCCCTCGGGACGTCCCCCGTAGGAGGACCGGACGCCGCGCGTTTCCCCGCCCGAAGTGGAGCGCGAGTTGCCGGGGCCGTAGGCGTCGAGCACGGTCACCGTGGCCCCGAGCCGGACGAGGTTGAGCGCGGTCCAGATCCCGAAGTTTCCGGCTCCGATCACGACGATGTCCGGGGGCTGGCCAGCGGGGCGTCGCAGGGGAGCCGAGCGTGGCGGCGGCGGAGCGCCCGTGAGGGGGGATGAGCCGCCGAGCGACAGCCCGGCTGCAGCCGCCCCGGCCGTCGCGCTCTTCAGAAACTCCCGTCGATCGATCGCCAAGTGGCGCGTCCCCTCCCGGAACGAGTCAATGCGGCGTCAAAGTAACAAACAGGGCGGTCGCCCGTCGCGCTGCGCTACCGGCGCTCGAAGGCCGCGTCCATGAGCAGCCGCGTGTTCGGGTCGAAGACGACGTCGAGCGGCTCCGCCGGAACGGGGATCGTGAACCGGTCCTGCCTCCCGCCGACGTCGATCACTTCGAATCGGGGCGGCCGAGTAGCCCCGTGCACCCCGCCCTCGAGCGGACCATCCGGGGGGAGGTGAATCGCGATCTCCACCGGCATGCGGAAAGTGTAGCGTTCGTCCTGCGTCTGCCGGATGTCGACGTGAATCGCCCCCGCCGCCGCGTCGTAGCTCCAGCCGCCCTCGAACGCCAGCCACCCGCCGCGGTAGAGCCACTGGTCGAAGAACGTCCGCAGATCGAGGCCCGACGCCTCCTCCATCGCGCGCCGAAAATCCGCCGTCGTCGCGTTGAGGTTCCGGAACTGGCGGTAGTACGCCTGGATCCCGGCCCGGAACGCGTCGTCCCCGACGACCCCGCGCAGCATGTGCAGCACCCACGATCCCTTCTGATATGTCCCCGGCCCGCTCGTGACCAGGCCCATGTCCGAGAGATTGTCGTGAACGATTCGATAGTCCGGGTTCACGCGCATGAAGTCCCGGATGCGGTCGCGGCTCACCTTCAACCGCTCGATGAACTCGTCGCGCCCGTATTGATGTTCAATGAAGAGCAGCGTGAAGTAGGTCGCGAAGCCTTCGCTCAGCCAGACGTCGTCCCAGTCGTATTCGGTGACGGAATTCCCGAACCACTGATGCGCCACCTCGTGGATGATCACGTTCCTCCACCGCACGTCCCGTTCGCCCGTGACCGAGGCGTCGCCGTAGAAGATGGCGGTGGCCGCCTCCATGCCACCTCCCACGCTGTTCGACTGCACGTTCGCCAGCTTTTCGTACGAGTACGGGCCGACCATGTCCCCGTAGAACTCCATCGCCTGCTTCGTCGGCACCGCGAAGTCATGGAAGCCCGCGTCGCGGTCCTGCGCGTACACCCACGTCTGGATCGGCACGCCGTTGTAGTGGTCCACCGTCTGCACGGCGAAGCGGGCCACCCCGAGCGCGTACAGCCAGGTCGCGATCGGAACGGACTCCTTCCAGTGTGAGCGGCGCGTGCCGTCCAGGAGGTCGGTCTCCTCGATGAGCAGTCCGTTGGAGATGACCTGATAGTGTGCTGGCGCCGTGACGATGAGTTCGCTCGTCGCCTTGTCGTAGGGGTGATCGATCGTCGGCAGCCAGTTCCGTGCCTTGTTGGGCCAGTTGTCGCTGAAGAACGTCCGGTCCCCGTGCTTGTTCGGCCCGATGATCAGACCGGTGGCGGGAACGCCCTCGTATGCGACTGTGACCTGCCGCCGCTCGCCCGCCTCCGTGGGACGCGCGAGCGCGATGAAGAGCGCGTCGTCCCGGTGCTCGAACTCCAGCGCGCCGTCCGCCCCGGTGACGGCCAGAACCCGCATCCCGTTGCCATCGGCCGTCTGCTCGATCAGGTCCAACCGCACTTCATCGATCCCCGCCTCCAGGAAACGGAGGTCGATCGTCGCCTCGCCCGAGATCATGTCCGTCTCGTCGGAGAGCGTGAGCGCGAACGCGTAGTTGAGCGCATCGATCGCCGGGTTCTTCGGATACGTGTCCATCGCCCGCTCCGATGGCGGCTCCCGGGACGGCTCCGGCCCGGTTCGGCCCGGCTCCGGCGTCGGGCGCAACCCGTGGTGCGTCGAACCCAGCGTAAGCGATGAGACCAGCAGCAGCGGCAGGGCGTATTTCATCGGTACCTCGCGAAAGTGGTTCTGCGTTCGCCCCCAACCTGCACCGGAGAGTCCTCTCCCCGCACGTCCCGGGGGCGCGTCCCTTTCCGGTCGCGACGCCTGCTGCCGCCGGCATCGTCTGGAGCCGAATTGACGGACCGCTCAAACCGTCGGTAGCGTGAGACATGCGTTACGACCGCCTTGGGAGTGCAGCGAACTTCGATCAACTGTACGACCAACGGGTCAGGAATGCGGCCTTCGAGTGGCTTGCCAGTCAGTGTGCCGTCCATGGGGACGTGCTTCCGCGACGCCCCCTCCTCGAGAGGGGGTTCGAGTTTCAGGGACGTCGCATCCACCTCGTCGGTCCACAGGGGATCTTCAAGCCGCGGACGATGGCGGTCCCGCTATCGATTACGACGACCCCAGCGGGACCCTACAACGATGCGTTCGGCCCCGAACACTTCCTTCGCTACCGTTACCGAGGCGATGATGTCGACCACCACGAGAACGTCGGCCTGCGCACCGCGATGGCATACCACCTCCCGCTGGTGTATTTCCACGGCCTTCTCCCCGGCAGGTACTTTGCCGAATGGCCGGTGTACGTGGTCGGAGATTCACCGGAGACGCTGACGTTCTCCATCGAGGTCGATACCCGGAAGATGCGTCCTGCCGCGGTACCGATGCAGGTAAGGGAGAGCGCCGCGGCGCGTCGAGAGACGGCGTTGCGCCGTCAATATGTGACCGTCGAGTCACGCCGAAGATTGCACCAGCAGGCATTCCGGGAGCGGGTACTCAAAGCGTACAGGCATCAGTGTGCGCTCTGCCGCCTCCGTCACGAGGAACTGCTCGACGCGGCCCACATCATTCCCGATGCCGAGCCGGAGGGGGAGCCCGAGGTAAGAAACGGCCTCGCGCTTTGTCGGCTGCACCACGCGGCCTTCGACCGGTTCTTCCTGGGTATCCGTCCCGACTACACCATCCAGGTTCGACCGGCGATTCTGCTGGAAGAAGACGGTCCTACGCTGCGACATGCGATTCAGGGCCTTCACGGTCGGCGCATTTCCCTTCCACGTCGTCACTCTGACCGACCCTCGCCCTCGTCGCTTTCCTTCAGGTACGACCGTTTCCTGGAGAAAGCGGCCACCCTCTGAATCACTCGGGAGGATTCCCCATGTCAGTTCGACCAGTACTTGCCTCTGTGATTATCGCATGCTGCGCCATGTGGCCGTCTGCACAACCGGGCGTCGCGCAGGAGGCGATCGCCATTGTCGGGGCTACGGTCATCGACGGGAATGGGGGCCAACCCCTGACGGACGCGACCGTTGTGGTGGAGGGCGCCCGCATCGTCTCGGTGGGGCCGAGCGGTTCGACGGCCGTGCCGGACGGGGCGCGGATCATCGACGGGGCGGGGAAGTTCCTGACGCCCGGCTTCGTCGACACCAACGTCCACACGAGCCTCTACGGGGCGGGCTTCGGGAAGCACCGGAAGGAGAACGCCGTCTTCTACTGGGAGCGCGGGGCGGAGATCGCCCTCGAGGCCGCGCAGATGCACCTCAAGCATGGCGTGACGCACGTCCGCGACAGCTACGGCCAGCTCCCGCAACTCATCGAGGTGCGAGACGCGATCGCCGAGGGACGCGAAATCGGCCCGCGAATGCAGGTCGCCGGCAACATCGTCGGCTGGGGCGGCGCCTTTTCCGTCACGTTCTCCCTGATCGCCGACACGGACCTGTCTCTCTGGGAGGAGCAGTTCTCCGACCACCTCGCGCAGGGCGCGGGCGAAGATCTCATGGACATGTACCCCGAGGAGCTCCGCGTCGCGATCAACGACTACCTCGACAAGGGCGTGGACTTCGTGAAGTACGGGGGGAGCAGCCACTGGTCCTATCCGACCATGATCGGCTTCTCTCCCGAGGCGCAGCGGGTGATCGTGGAGGAGACCCACAGGCGCGGACTCGCTGCCGAGACGCACGCCACCAATCCGGAAAGCCTGCGGCTCGCCGTCGAAGCGGGGATCGACCTCATCCAGCACCCGGAAGTGTTGGCCGGCCAGCCGTATTCCGAGGAGTTGCTGACGCAGATCCGCGAGCGCGGCGTAATCTGCTCGATGCTCGTGAACACGATCACGGGAGCGGCGTGGGAGCAGCACCTTGGGGACGTGGCCGCGGCCGAGGCGCGCCTTGCGAGCGAAGGGAAGGCTGCCGAATGGGGGCGCCTGCGCCGGCCCGTCGAGCGGGAGAAGACGTCGTTCGAGCTGCGCCGCGAGCGCAACGCCCTGGGCCATGGGAACGCCATGCGTCGCCAGAACGCGAAGAGCCTCATCGACGCGGGCTGCATCGTCACGCTGGGCACGGACAACTTCCCCGCCGCCGACATCCGGTTCCTGCGCGAGCCGAAGCCGATCTGGCAGGAGCCCGGCATCGGCACGCTGATGGCGATCGAGGGCCTCGTCGAACTCGGCATGACCCCGTCGGAGGCGATCGTGGCCGGCACCCGCAACGGCGCCGTCGCCGCCCGCGGCCTCGACGATTTCGGCACGATCGAAGTCGGCAAGTTCGCGGATCTCGTCCTTCTCGACGCGAACCCGCTGGAGGACATCAGGAACATCCGCCTGCAGGCGATGGTGATGAAGGAGGGGACGGTGATCGACGTCGACGCCCTCCCGACGCGCCCCGTCATGTTCGTCCGCTGACTCCTGATCATCTGACCGCCGGCGTATCGTGGACATGAACAAACGGGAACGAGACGTCTCGCTGCGAGGTGTGCTGTGGGCAGCCTTCGTCGCTGCCGCCCTGGCAAACATGGCGTCCTGCGGAGATGGGCCGATGCCCCCCCCGCC
>VXQX01000032.1 GCA_009838765.1 Gemmatimonadales bacterium | reverse complement strand
AACGAAGACGATCAACCACAGAAATCAACCGTCCGCGAAAGCGGGACAGCTCCAGATTAACGATGAGGCAGGGGATGATCTTTGGGCTAGGCCTTAAACCGATGAATTTTGTGCAACAACCGATGAATTTTGTTCGGAAAGTGATGAGCTCAGTTTGGCACTGCGTTGGTTCGGCGACCGGGATCGGGCCGAGGCGGCGTCCTTCTGGTCAGCGATCCGGGTCGCGGTCCCCGCCCCGACGTCTCCTGCGGCGGGCGTCGAGGCGGCGGAGGAGGAGGGGGCTCACGAGGGCCGATGTCGTGCCGCCGATGAGGGCAAGGATCCCCACGGGGCCGGGGTTCGAGAACGCCGGGAACTCGATCTGAGTGTTCATCCACATCCCGAGCGCCGCGAACACGATCGCGCCGACGACGAAGCCGAGCCAGGTGAGGCGGATCACGGGGCTGTGCGCCGAATCAGGGGGCCGTGGGCCGGGCCGCTATGAGCCGCCGTTCCCGTCGCCGCCGCCGGGGAGGCCGACGGTGGCGATGCACTCGATCTCCACGCGCGCGTCCAGCACGAGGCCGCCTACCGCCAACGCGCTGCGCGCCGGCCGATGGTTGGGGAAGAACTCCATGTACGTGCGGCTCATGTCCCGGAAATCGGCGATGTCGGCCAGGAAGACGGTGCACTTCACGACCCGGTCCAGCGACGAGCCGTAGCGCTCGAGGGCGTCCGCGATGTTCCGCATCGTCTGCTGCGTCTCGGGGATGATCCCGCCCTCGACCAAACCCTCGCCGGGCACGGTCCCGAGCTTGCCGGAGAGGTAGAGGACGTTCCCCACCCGGACGGCCTCGGAGAACGGCGAGTTGGGGCGGCCGCCCAGGTACTCGACGGAGTGCATCATCTCGGACATCTCGGCGTGTTCCTGCGCCGCGAGCGGCGTCGAGGGGGCGAGGGCCGTCCCGAGCAGCGCAAGAGCCGCAGCGAGCGCGAGAGCCGTGGCGGGAAGCTGTTTCCTGGTCATTCCTCCTCCTTCGTATCCTGTCGAGATGTCCTGACACATGTGAAAGGGCCGGTTCACGGGGTGATGCGGGTCATCATGCGGGGGAACGCGATCGTCTCGCGCAGGTGGTCGATGCCGCACATCCACGTCACCGTGCGCTCGACGCCCAGCCCGAATCCGCTGTGCGTGAACGTCCCGTATTTCCGGAGGTCCAGGTACCAGTCGTAGGACGCCTCCGGGAGCCCTTCCTCGCGAATGCGCGCGAGGAGCTTGTCGTGGTCGTCCTCCCGCTGGCTGCCGCCGATGACCTCGCCGTACCCCTCCGGCGCGAGCATGTCGTTGCACTTCACCGTGCGGGGATCGTCCGGATTCTCCTTCATGTAGAAGGCCTTGACCCCCTTCGGATAGTCGAACACGAAGAGCGGTTTGTCCCGCCCCTCGACGAGCACCGTCTCGGCCGTGGCGCCGAGGTCCGAACCCCATTTGATGTCACTCCCCTTCGACTGCAGGAAGGCGACGGCGTCGGTGTAGCTGATGCGGTCGAACGGGGGCTGGATGGCCTCGAGTTTGGAGATGTCGCGGCCCAGCGCCTCGAGCTGATCGCGCTGGTTGTAGAGGACGCGCTTCACGATCCAGCAGACGAAGCGCTCCTGGAGCGCCATGTTTCCGTCGGAGTCGATCCAGGCGGCCTCGGGCTCCACCATCCAGAACTCGGTGAGGTGCCGGCGCGTCTTCGATTTCTCGGCCCGGAAGGTGGGGCCGAAGCAGTACACCTTGCCGAGCGCCGCGGCGGCGGCCTCCACGTAGAGCTGCCCCGTCTGCGCGAGGTAGGCCGTGCCGAGGTCGAAGTACTCCGTCTCGAACAGGGTGCCCGCGGACTCGCCGATGGCGCCCGTGAGGATGGGAGTGTCGACGTGAACGAAGCCCTCGTGGTGGAGGAAGTCGTGGATCGCGCGGATGACTTCGTCCCGGATGCGCATGATCGCGATCTGCCGCGCGCTCCGCAGCCAGAGGTGGCGGTTCTCCAGGAGGAAATCGACCCCGTGCTCCTTGGGCTGGATCGGGAAGTCGGTCGACGGCCCGAGCACCTCGAAACCCGACGCGGTGAGCTCGACGCCGGAGGGGGCGCGGGCATCGGCGCGCACCACCCCCGTCACGGCGACGCACGCCTCGTGGCCCACCGTGGTCAGCGGTTCCCATATCTCGGGCGGGACCTCGTTGCGTACGAAGACGCACTGGACCTCGTCCGTGCCGTCGCGAAGCACGAGAAAGGAGATCTTGCCGCTGGAGCGGAGGCGCCGGACCCAGCCGCGGAGACGGACTTCGTCCCCGATGCGGGCGGGCAACTCGCTGATGGTGACGGTGTGGTCGGACATGTGCGGCGACAAGTTGCGGCTCCCTTCGGGACAGGGCAAACGCGGGACGGGGCAAACGCGGCCGCCGCCGTGCCGGCCGGGTCAGCCGACGTGGTAGAGGGCCTCGCGCCGGGCGTAGCGGAGATCGAGTTCGTGGCGGAACCGGCGGTGGGCCGACTTCGAGAGCCCGGCGTCGGTCTCGACGATGGCGCGGGCCCGCCGGCGCCCGGCTTCCAGCAGGTCGAAGTCGCGGTCCAGTTGGGCGAACCGCAGGAGGACGGCGCCGTGCTGCTCCTTGCCGAAGAGGTCGCCCTGGCCGCGGATCCGGAGGTCCTCCTCGGCGAGTTCGAAGCCGTCGGTCTTTCTCTCGAAGGCGATGAGCCGCTCCGACGGCGTCTCCGAGGCGTGGAAGACGATGCAGTAGGACTGCTCGGCGCCCCGCCCCACGCGGCCGCGCAGTTGGTGGAGTTGGGCGAGACCGAAACGCTCGGCGTCCTCGATGATCATCACGGTCGCGTTGGGCACGTCGATGCCCACCTCGATGACGGTGGTCGCGACGAGGAGGCCCGTGTCGCCCGCGAGGAAGCTGCGCATCGCCTCGTCCTTCTCCGCGGAGGAGAGGCGTCCGTGCAGGAGCCGCACGGCGATGTCGGGGAAACGGGCCTGGAGCTGCTCGAACATGACCGTGGCGGCGCGGGCCTCGAGGGCCTCGGACTCCTCGACGAGGGGATAGATGACGTACGCCTGGCGGCCCTGGGCGAGCTGGTCGCCGAGGAAGTCGAACGCGGCGTCGCGGCTCTCCGGGCCGCGCACGGCGGTTCGGATCGGCCGGCGGCCGGGGGGGAGTTCGTCGATGATCGAGAGGTCGAGGTCGCCGTAGAGGACGAGGGCGAGGCTGCGGGGGATCGGCGTCGCGGACATCACCAGGGCATCGGGGGCCTCGCCGCTCTCCCGCAGCCGGCGGCGCTGCTCCACGCCGAAGCGGTGCTGCTCGTCGATGACGACGAGCCCGGGCGATGCGAACTCGACGCCTTCCTGGATCAGGGCGTGCGTCCCGACGATCAGGCGGGCGTCGCCGGCTCCGATCCGCTCCAGCGCCTGCCGCCGCGCCTTCCCCGTCACGGCGCCGGTGAGGAGTTCGGGCTCCAGATCGAGCGGGCCGAGCATCTTCTCGAAGGTGCGCCTGTGCTGCTCCGCGAGCAGTTCGGTCGGGGCCATGATCGCCGCCTGGCGCCCCGCTTCGATCGCCTTGAGCATGGCGAGCGCGGCCACGACCGTCTTCCCGCTCCCCACGTCCCCCTGCAGCAGGCGGTTCATCGGCGCGGGCCGGCCCATGTCGGCTTCGATCTCGGACCAGGCGCGGCGCTGTGCCGCGGTGAGCTCGAAGGGGAGGGCCTTCAGGAGCGATCGCGTGAGGGTGGGCGGAGCGTCGAAGGCGACGCCGCGGACCTCGTGGCGGAGGCGCGCCCGGGCTCGGGCGTGGAGAAGCTGGAGGAAGAAGAGTTCCTCGAAGGCAAGGCGCCGCTGGCAGCGCTCGACCCGGGCGACGGCGGACGGGCGGTGCAGCGTGCGAAGCGCCTCCGCGAGCGGGGGGAGGGAGAGTTCCTGCAGCCAGTCACCGGGAATCGGGTCTTCGTCCCCGAGGTCGGAAAGGAGACTTGCGAGGTTCAGGTGGATGACGGCGCGGATCTGCCGGTGCGTGAGCCCTTCGGTGGCGGGGTAGACGGGGAACACCCGCCCCGCGGCGGGACGCTCCCCATGCTCCCCGGAGCGAGCGGACCGTTCGGCGGACCCGTCTCCGGAGGCACCTCGCTCGTCGGAGGCTCGGGACAGGACGATGTGTTCGCGCGGCTGGAGCTGCCGGCCGTGGTAGAAGCGCACGGGTCCGGAGGCGAGCAGCAGGTCGCCCTTGTCGATCGTGCGGTCGAGCCATGGGCGTCCCGGCCAGGCACATTCGATGTGGCCGCTCCCGTCGCGGATCACGGCCCGGAAGACGCGCAGCCGGCGGCGGGTGGGGATGACGCCCTTCGAGACTACGCGCCCGATGACCGTCGCATCCTGGCCGACCTTCAGCTCGGAGATCGCGTCGACCGTGGTCGCGTCCTCGTACCGGTACGGAAGGTGGTAGAGCAGGTCGCGGCCCGTATGCACATCGAGTTTCGCGAAGCGCTCCGCCCGCCGGGGGCCCACCCCCTTCAGGTACTGCACGGATCCCCGCAGGATGGAGCGCCCGCCCTTCACGCGATCACGGTTCCGGGGCGAGGATTTTGTCGAGGTAGCGGTCGGGCGAGAACGCCTCGAGGTCTTGCGCGGACTCCCCCACTCCGAGATAGCGGACCGGGACGGAGAGTTCGCGCACGACAGCGACGACGGTGCCGGCGCGCGCCGTGCTGTCGAACTTCGCGAGCACCAGGCCCGTGAGGCCGAGCGACGCCCCGAACTGTCGCGCCTGGTTCATCACGTTCTGTCCGGACGTGGCATCGACGACCAGCAGCCGCTCGTCCGGCGCGCCCTCCACCTGTCGGCCGAGCACGCGGTCGATCTTGACCAGTTCGCGCATCAGGTCGTCCTGCGTGTGCAGCCGGCCGGCCGTGTCGACCAGCACCCAGTCGGCATTCCGCGCGCGCGCCGCCGCCACCGCGTCGAACGCCACGGAGGCCGGGTCCGCCCCGGGCGTTCCCCCGACGAAGTCGGTCCCCAGCCGTTCCGCCCACGCCCGGAGCTGCTCCTGCGCCCCGGCCCGGAAGGTGTCCGCCGCGGCGAGCAGCACGCGGCCGCCTTCGGCCTGCAGCCGCGCGGCGAGCTTCGCCGCGGTCGTCGTCTTCCCCACGCCGTTCACGCCCACGAGGAGGAGGACCCCCGGCCCCTCGCGGCGCGGAGAGGAGTCGGCGGGTCGCCCGCCGCCTGCGGGAGCCTCGGCCGCGGCCAGCGTCTCGGCGAGCCGCGCCCTCAGTGTATCGCGCAGATCGCCCTCCGTCGCGATGGCGCCGCGGCTCGCCGCCCGCTCGAGCGCCTCGACCAGCTCGAGCGTCGTGTCGACCCCGAAGTCCGCTTCGAGCAGCACTTCCTCCAGGCGCTCGATGGCGGCGCCGTCGAGCCCGCCGTCGACCAGCGTGTTCACGTCCGTGAGCGCGAAGTCGACGATCCGCCGCCACAGGCCGCGTTTCGGGCGGCGGAGCGTTCCGGTCACCGGAGTCCGATGCGGTGCCGCCACACCCACTCGCCACACAGCAGCAGCACGGCGAGAAGGAACGGCCACACGGGCCGGGGCGACCGGACGTCGACCGACGGCCGGGGAGAGGGCTGTGCCGCGATGGCCAGCGGTTCGGACGGTGGCCCGGGGAGAAACTCCCGGGGATCGGGTTCGACGTCGACGGGCCTGCGGAGTTCGACGGGTCCTTCGGGGCCGGTCGCCGTCACGAGAACGTCGTAGCGGCCCGCGGCGAGACCCGGGCCCACGACTTCGGCCGGAGGATCCTCGACGGATTCGCTCCACACCTCCGCGCCCGCCTCATCGAGCACCTGGATCGCGAGACCGGAAGATCCGGGACGGATGCGCCACACCGGCGGCTCGCCGGGCGCCGGCGTCCGCACGAGCGAGGCAAGCCTGGGCGTGGCATCCTCCGCGAGCCAGCCGACGATGCCGCTGAACACGCCCTCGTAGACCCGGCGCGGCTCGTCTCCCCGCAGCGCCCAGCGCCACCAGTCGGAGGCCGCGGAGAGCGCCCACCTGCGCGTCCCGTCCTCGCCCGCCGTGAGGAGCGGCCTTCCCTCTCCGCGCCGGTTCCGGCTCGCGTCGATCACCGACCATGTCCCCGCCGGCTCCACGGCATAGAGTTCGCGGACGGGGGGCAGGAGATCCAGGTCGGCCTCGGCGAGGAGCGCCGCCGAGGGGCTCGCGGGCACCGGCCCGGCGGGATACCACTCCCCGGGCAGGGGACCCGTGACGCGCACCCCAGCCCCCGGCACGTCACCCGGCCCCCCGGCAAGGAATAGCGTCCGCTTATGCGTCCTCAGGGCGCCAGCCAGCCACGGCGGCAGATCGTCCGGCGGGGCCTGGACCGCGAGCAGCCGGGCACCCCGCACCGCCTCCCGCACTCGGGCGGACTCGACGACCCGGGGACCGGCGCCCATTTCGAGAAAACGATCATCGGCGAGGCGGAGGTAGCCGCGTGCTCCACCGAGGACAAGCCGGTCGAGGGCCGGGATGAGGAAACGCGCTTCCCAGTCGGGAGCCAGCGACACGAGTACGGCCCCGGCGGAGGACTCCGAGACCTCGATCCAGGCGCCGACCCGGTCGGCGACGCCGAACGGATTCGGCGGAATGGTGAGTACGGCTTCGTAGCGTCGCCAGACGGGCCCGGCCCCTTCGTCCCGCGGCACGAAGGCGATCTGAGCGCGACCCGTCCGCCCCGGAGCGGGGCGGGCCGCACGCACGGTCGCGACGACCGTGCCTTCGCGCTCGAGTTGGAAGCTCACGCTGTCGGGCAGTTCGCCCTCGCCACCCGATCCCCCGCCGGCGTGGAACTCGAGCGTGGCGCGGACGGTGTCGCCGGCCCGGGCCCGCTCCGGCGCCCGCAGTGCCGCGAGCCCGACGCGGGGCTCGGGGGCGGCAACGCGGAGTTCGCGTACCCCGAGGCCCAGACCCGCGGCCGTCTCAAGGGCGGCGTCGCGGTCCGTCAACTCTCCGTCGGTGAGCACCCGAACGCTGTCGGCTCCGCCCAGCCGCGCGGCCTCCAGGGCCGGTTCGAGACGGCTCGCGTCGTGCGTCGCGCCGAGCGCCTCCAACGAATCGAGCCGAGAGGGGACGGGTCGGTCGCCGAACAGGTAGATCCGGTCGGGAGCGAGTCCGTGAAGAAGGGCCACGGCCGAGTCGAGCCGCGTCACCCCGCCCCCATCTCCGGCGCGGACCGGCAGCGTCATGCTGCGGGAGATGTCGAGAAGCACGACGCGTTCGGGCGCCCCGACGCCGCTGTCGCGCAAGGCGGGCAGCGCGAGGGCGCCGAGAATCAGGAAGACGGCCACCGCCCGAACCGCGGCGGGACCGGCGCGCCCGGCGACGCGCTCCTCGCGCGCGCCGTAGGCCCAGCCGGCGAGCACGACCGCGCCAAGCGCGACGAGAACCCAGAGGCCGGGGCTCAATCCTGTGTGCGGCGAGCGCGCTGCGTGGGTTGCACGGGCATCGGAAGACTCCGCAGCCGCGACAGGACGACGTGCCGAAGCGCCGCAAACCGCTCGCGCAGTTCAGCGGGGACGGGCTCGGCCCTGGGCAACTGCAGTCGGGCCGGGTTGACCTGCGCGCCGTTGCGGAGGAACTCGTAGTGGAGATGAGGCGCGGTCGCGAGGCCGGTGTCGCCCACATATCCGATCACCTGCCCCTGCTCCACCTGGCTTCCGGCCGCGACGCCGCGGGCGACGTTGGACAGGTGCGCATATCGGGTGCGGATATTGTTCGCGTGACGAATCTCGACGGCGTTCCCGTAGTTCCCCCACCATCCCGCCCGAGTGACGCGTCCCGCTCCCGTCGCGCGCACAGGCGTGCCCCTCGCGGCCCCGTAGTCGACGCCGAGATGCGGACGGGTTCGCCGCAGCACCGGGTGGAACCGCCTGAGGTTGAAGCCGCTCGTCACCCGGACGATGTCCAGGGGTGCAAGCAGGAACTGGCCCCGGAGGGCTTCGCCCGCTTCGTCGTAGTACTCCGCGCGCTCGGCCGCTGCATGCTCGAATCGCACCCCCGTGAGGACGCGGCGGTCGTTCCGGAAGTCCGCGGCGAGCACTCTGGCGTCCCGCACGGATCCATCGGGCCGCACTTCGCGCTCGATGAGAAGCCGGTAGGCATCGTTCCGCCGCAGATCGCGCCAGAAGTCGATCTGCCACGCGAACACCTGCGAGATCCGGTACGCCACATCGAAGCGTTCCGCGTCGCCGAGCGTCTCGACGTCGCCCGACAACTCCGCGTCGAACAGGTTCGAACGAATAAGACCCGCCAGGAGAAGCGTGTCCCGTACGACCTGCACCGAATCCAGCCGGGCCGACCACCGGGACGCGCCTTCGCCGCCGGACCACAGGTGGAGAATGCGGTCGGCGTCGAGGTCGACCCGGATGCGTGCCGGAGAATCGCCGGGTCTGCGCACGAAGTGAATCGCGACGCCGGGCCGCAGCCGGCGCGGACTCTCGAATTCGCCCATCGCCTCCGCAATGGCGCGCGTCGCCGCGGGACCCAGGCCATGGTCCTCGAACACATCCCCCAGCGTCTCGCCCCGCTCCAGGCGATGCACGAGCGCGATGGGCGGCGGTGGCGTCGGCACTTCGACGACCTTGACGTCCCCGGGCCGCTCGACGCGGGGGCCGAACGCGGCCCAGGCGAGGATCAGAGCCCCGGCGAGGGCGAGCCCAACCGCAGCAGAAAGTCTCGTTCTCAAACGCTCAATCCATCTGTCGCCGTATGAAGGTCGGGATCTCGAGATCCTCGAACTCGACGCGGGCATCGGTCCACGACTCGCCGTCCGGCGCCTCCGGCTCTACTTCCGGCGTCGGCTCCTCGGAAACCGGCTTCCGGACAGGCTCCCGCGCCAGTTCCGGCGCGGCCTCGGGCGCGGTCTCGGGCGCCCGCTCCAACGTCGGCTCGGACGCCGGCTCCTCCGCCGGCTCCTCCGCCGCGAGCGCCTCGAACGCGATACCCCCCCGCGTCACCTCCAGCGGGGAGTCGACGGGCTCGGGCTCCGGTGGCGCGGGCGGCGCGGAGCGATCGTCGAGCACGCTCGGACCGCCATATTTCGACCCGATGACT
The DNA here is from genome assembly GCA_009838765.1 of Gemmatimonadales bacterium. Taxonomy (GTDB): domain Bacteria; phylum Gemmatimonadota; class Gemmatimonadetes; order Palauibacterales; family Palauibacteraceae; genus Palauibacter; species Palauibacter ramosifaciens. The sequence continues at coordinate 5,616 of VXQX01000032.1, read as the reverse complement.
ACCGGGGTCGCGCGAGGCCGGGGCGGCGCCTGATTCACGGGAACGACCCTCTCGGCCATCGGCTCCGGCTCTTCTCCCTCCATGTCTCCGAAACCCGTCGCAATCACCGTCACGCGGAGCTTGCCCTCGAGTTGCGGATCATGCACGACGCCGAAGATCATCTCGCCCTCGTCGCCCGCGGCTTCCTGAATGATCGAGTTGACTGTCGTGACTTCGTCGATCGTCAGGTCGGGACCGCCGCTGATGTTGATGAGGACTCCCGTGGCGCCGTTGATGGATACGTTGTCGAGGAGGGGCGAGCAAATGGCCTCCTGCGCCGCTTCCACGGCGCGGTCCTCGCCCGACGCGCTTCCGGTTCCCATGAGGGCGGCCCCGCGGTTCGACATCACCGTACGCACGTCCGCGAAGTCCACGTTCACCTCGCCGGTCACGGAGATCAGGTCGGAGATCCCCTGGGTCGCCTGCAAGAGAACCTCGTCCGCTTTCTTGAGCGCCTGTCGGAAAGTCATCTCCTTCCCTACGACTGCGAGAAGGCGCTCGTTCGGCACGACGATCATCGTGTCCACGGCACGCCGCAGCTCGCGCAGCCCGATCTCCGCGTACCGCATCCTCTTCTTTCCCTCGAAGTGGAAGGGGCGGGTCACGATCGCGATGCAGAGCGATCCCATCTCTCGCGCCATGCCGCCGATGATCGGGGCCGCACCCGTGCCGGTGCCGCCGCCCATCCCCGCCGTGACGAAGACGAGATCCGCGCCCGCGACCACCGACCGTATCTCTTCGGCACTCTCGGACATCGCCTGCCGGCCGATCTCGGGACGGGCGCCGGCTCCCAGGCCTCGCGTGAGTTCCTTCCCGATCTGGACTCTGAGGTGGGCGCCGGATTCCTTCAACGCCTGGGCGTCGGTGTTGACCGCGATGAACTCCACGCCTTCGAGTTCCTCATCGATCATGCGGTTGACCGCGTTGCCGCCGGCGCCACCCACGCCGACGACCTTCATTTTCGCGTTACGCACGCCATTTTCGTCGAATGCAAAGACCATGTGTCCCCTCCCTCCCGTCAGAAAAACTCCCGTAGCCACCCGCCGACTCTTGCGAAGGCGCGGGTCGCTCCCACCAACCCTCCCGCCGCGGCCCGCGACGCACCGTAAAGCACCAGTCCCGTGGCGGTGCTGTAGGACGGACGCGCGAGGCCCTCCGCCATGCCCGTGAGACCGAGCGAAGGAATGCCGGTGCGAACCGGCAGATTGAAGACCGAGCGAGCCAGATCTTCCGTGTGCGCGAGGGAAACCCCGCCACCGCTCAGCACGATCCCCGCCTCGAGTTCGTTCAGCGTTCCGCTCGTCTCCAGTTCCTCGTACACCAGTCCAAGAATCTCGTCCAGCCGTTGTTCGATAATGTGCAGCAGCAGCTCGCGCGACACACGTCGAGCGCGTCCGTGGCGAGCCCCGGAGACGTCGAGCAGCTCCTGCGAATCGGCCCGGTCGCGCAGCGCTCCGCCGTGTCGCTCCTTGAGTTGTGAGGCCTCGTCTTCGTGGACGCCGAGGCCGCGCGCGATGTCCCGCGTCACGATCGATCCGCCCCACGGCAGCGTCGCGGCGTGCAGGATGCGGTGTCCTCCGTACACGAGCACGTCGGTCGTCGCGCCCCCAATCTCGACCAGCGCCACGCCGGCCTCGCGCTCGGCATCTGCGAGCACGGCGAGCGCCGTGGCCAGGGGCGCCATGACCAGTTCGTCCGGCCGGTATCCCGCGCGGTCGACGACCTTCGCGAGGTCGTGGCAGATCGCCACGTCGGCCGTCACGATGCAGAGATCCGCCTCGAGACGGGTTCCTGCCATGCCCTCGGGGTCCCGGATCCCGTCACGATGGTCGACGGCGTACCGCTGGGACAGGGCGTGGATCAACTCATGGCCGGGCGGGATCGGGACGGCCCGGCCCACCTCCTGCACGCGCTTGACGTCGGCGGGCGTGATCTCCGAGCCGGAGACCTGAAGTACGCCCTTCGATCGGGACGTCCGCACGCTTCCGCTCGGCACGCTCACATAGGCGGCCTCGACCTCGCGCCCGGCCGTGGCCTCCGCCTGCCTGACAGCGGTGCGAACGGCCTGCGTCACCGCCTCGATGTCTCCGATGTTCGGGCCGTTCATGCCCTCGGAACGCGTGACGCCGAGGCCGAGAATCTCGAGCGGATCGGCGGGCCTGCGGCCCGGATGCACCGCAGCGACGACCGCACACGTCTTGGTCGACCCCACATCCACCCCGACAATGCCCGCCCCCTGAATCATCGCTCCTCCACGCGCGTCAGTACAACTTGGCCGCTGAAACGCGCATCCGCACGTGCGACGCGGCGATCCTCGATCTGCCCGAGCGCGATCGATACGCGGTCGAGCGCGCGCAGGGGCTCAGCGCGCGGCAGAAGGACGACATCCGCTCCGGAGCCGGGCAGGAGCAGGAACCGATATCCCCCCTCCGCCGCGGGCCCGACCTCGGAGACGAGGGACATGAACTCGCTCCGCGTGCGATCCATGCGCGACAGCGCGAGGATGAGTTCGCGCATTCCCGGGTCCGCCACGAAACCACTCTCCGTCTCGACCGGACCCCGGACGATCGGCAGGTCGAGCGGGGCGGCGGAGGGTTCGAGGGGCAGCATGTAGCCATCTCCGCTCACGGGACGCAGTTCGGGCGTCGCGACGAGCGCGACCGGACGCCGCTCCACGATGGCGATTTCAAGGGTGCGGAAGCTCTGTCGGCGGGCCGTGGCCTCGCGAACCATGGGATGGGCGCGGACGCGCGCCTCCAGAGTCGCCGGGTCGTCCCACGCCGATGCGTCCGGGGTCAGGGCGAGTGCCCGGATCTCTTCGGGCGGAACGTGCTCGGTCCCGACCACGTGGACTTCCGAAATCTGGAACGCGGGCAACGTCGCGAGGAGGGGCGGCACCCAGATGGAGACGGAAAGACCGATGGCGGCAACCGTCAGGGCGAAGAAGAGCCGGCGGCGTCCGCGGCGGGTGATGCGGCTCCGGCGTGAAGGCCTGCGCTTGATCATGCGGCCCCCACAAGGGCGAGCTGTGGGGGATCGAACCCCCACAGATGGATCTCCGGCTCCAGCGCCACGCGGAGACGCGCCAGGGCGCGGCGCCGGGTTTCAGCCATGAGTCCGATCACGTCGGCCGCGCGGGCGCCGCCGAGGTTGACGATGAAGTTCGCGTGCCGCTCGTGGATCCGGGCGCCCCCGACCCGAGCCCCTCTCATTCCCACCCGGTGGACGATCTTCCAGGCGGGGGGATGCGGCGGATCCGGGTTCTTCCACGTCGACCCCACCGATGGCAGGTCGTACACCTGATCCCGGACCTTTCGCTCGCGGAAACTCAGGTGCGCTTCGCGGACAGCCTCCGCCTCGGCCGGCATCGCCTCGAGGCGCGCGCGCACGAACACCCAGTCGGCCGGCACGCTCACGCGGCGGTAGGCTGGCCGTGCCTCCTCGGGCCGGACCCGCACCAGTTCACCCGCCGGCGTCACGGCTTCCGCCCATTCGACGCGATCCCAGAGCCCCTCGTCCCTCGAACCGGCGTTCATGCACAGGCCTCCGCCGAGGGTGCCGGGCACCGCCTCCAGGAAATGAAATCCGGACCTTCCGTGGCGGCGCGCGGCCTGGGCAAGCGCCGGCAGACGGGCGCCGGCCCCGGCCTCGATCGCGGTCTCCCCGACCCGGACGGCCCCGAAATCGCCTTCCAGAACGAGAACGGGCTCCGACACTCCGCCGTCCCCGATGAGGAGGTTCGCGCCGGTCCCGAGCACGCGGCACCCGCGGCCCGACGCCTCGCGCAGCGCGGCCTCCAGTTCCTCCATCGACCGCGGTCGCGCGAGTCGCGCGGCCGGCCCGCCGATCCGGTAGCGGACCAGGGGCGCGAGCGGGACGTCACGCTCCCACCGCATCGCCCGCCCGCCGCCGGACCGCCGCGTGCGCGAGGTCAGTGACATCCCCCGCCCCCATGAAGACCAGCACCGCCTCTCCCACGCCGACTTCCGGCGGAACGAGGTCCAGGGCGTCGTCCCGATCGATCGGCGCCGCGGTCGCGCCGGCTCCACCGGTGATCAGCTCCGAGGTGACGCCCGGAAGCGGCGTTTCGCGCGCGGGATAGATGGGAAGCACGCGCGCCTCGTCCGCGGTCGTCAGCGCGCGGGTGAACCCGTCCGCGAAGTCGCGCGTCCGGGTGAACAGGTGCGGCTGAAAGACGACCGTCAGCCGGGCGTCCGGATAGGCTTCCCGCAGCGCGGCGAGCGACGCCGCGACCTCGGTCGGATGGTGCGCGTAGTCGTCAAAGACCGTGAGGTCGGGCCACGCCGCGATCATCTCGAGCCGGCGCGCCACGCCGCGGAACTCGCTGAGCCCGCGCGCCGCCGCCCGCGGATCGCCGCCGAGCCGCAACGTGGCGAGGAAGGCCGCCGCGGCGTTGAGCTGGTTGTGGCGCCCGGGCACGCGGAGCGTGAGATCGACCGTCCCGTCCGGCCAGGAGAGGCGCAGCGTGCGCGGCCCCGCCTCTTGGAGCCTGCACCAGGCTCCGTCCCCGAAACCGTACCCGAAGCCGCGCCCCGTGCCGGAGAACCCGCACGCCTCCGCGAGTTTGCGGGCGCCCTCGTCATGGTGGCAGTAGATGAGACCTTCGGCGTTCCGTGTCCGCCCGGCGAAATCCGCGAACGCGGAACGGAGACTCTCCCAGTCCCCGTAGGTGTCGAGATGCTCAGGCTCGAGCGAGCTGATCACGGCAAGCGTGGGATGAAGTTCGAGGAAGGAGCGGTCGAATTCATCGGCTTCCACGATGGCGGGACCATCCCCCAGCCGCGTAAACCCGTTCCACGCATCGACGCGGCCGCCGACGAGGACGAGGGGATCGAGCCCGGCCGCGGCCGCCGCGTGCCCGGTCATCGCGGTGATCGTCGTCTTCCCGTGCGTCCCCGCAACGCCGACCATCGCCTGCCCGTTGAGGAGGGCGCCGAGCGCCCGGGCCCTGCGCATCACCGGTATGCCCGCGACTTTCGCTCCGACGACCTCCGGCTCGTCTGCCGGCACGGCCGAACTTCGAACGAGCAGATCGACCCCGGACAGGTGGGCGATGGAATGCCCCCGCTCGACCCGGATCCCTTTCGCGGCAAGGTCGCCGAGGGCGTCCGCCGGGGCGCGGTCGCACCCGCTCACGACGTAGCCGGCGCGGTCGAAGAGAAGCGCGAGCCCGCGCATGCCGGCGCCCCCGATCCCCATCAGATGGACGTGCGCCCCGGCGGCCGGGAGATCCGCTGTCTCCGCCGGACGGGGCGCCCCCACCGCCGCCCCCGTCACGCCGCGCGCCGATCCAGGAGGGTGAGTATCTCGCGGGCGATGTCCAGCGCCGCATCCGGCCGACCGCGGCCTGCGGCGGCCTCCGCCATCCGGGCCAGGCGCGCGTCGTCGGTGAGGATAGCGCGGCAGAGCGACCACAACTCGCCCGCCTCGAGTTCCCCCTCCTCGCGGACCTCCGCCGCCCCCGCCTCCGCCAGCGCGCGCGCGTTCGTCAGTTGGTGTCCCCCGGCGTATGTCGGAAGCGGCACTAGCACGGCCGGCCGGCCCGCGGCGCACAAC
>VXQX01000026.1 GCA_009838765.1 Gemmatimonadales bacterium | reverse complement strand
GGTACCGCGGGGCGGGCGAGGGGCCGACCGCGCTCCGGGCCATGCGGCGCAGCGTGGGCAGCATGGAGACGATGATCTCGTGGCGGAGCAAGCTCACGGCGGTCGACTACGGCAACGCGCCGATCGACAACCTGAGCGTGGAGCGCAGCATGCCGCCGATCCGCCGGATGGTGCGCGAGATCGCGGAGACGGGCGCCATCCCCGTGATCATCGGGGGAGACCATTCGATCGAGTTCGCCAACGTGGCGGGCTTCGACCTAAACCGCGACTACCTGAGCCCGCTCACCCGCGACGACGGCCGCCGCTAGCCGCCCCTCACGCCCTGGCGCGCTTGACGACGAGAACTCTCCCGGTGGAGGAAGTTGTGGCTCGGGGCTGCACGAGGGAGCGCAGCGGAAACCATCTGCGGGCCCTGTGGTGACCGCACGCCCCGAACCACATCGCGGGAATCAGCCACCGCCACTGTCGCAGGGGTTTTCGCCCGGCTCGTCGTCGCATGGCTTACCCGGGATACTCGGCTTGCCTGGGTTACCCGGGTTAACCGGAGTACCAGGTTCCGGGTCGGGGGGGTTGCCGCACTCCTCACTCAACTCAAAGCACGTTATGCAGGCAAACATGCCATTCATGGTATCATCGTATATGCAGGCAAAGCATGCCTCCTCCCAAAGATCGCAGTCGGTTGCCCCCGCGGCGCATGCAGCCTCTGCACCGACGACCGGGACACCCGCGATCCTGGCGGGCGTTTCCACCGGGATCAGCATCGTTGCGATCAGCGCAATCGTGACCGCCGCCACAGCTGTGAATCGTTTCATGGGTTTCCCCCTCTTCCCATTCGGTGGTGAATCATCCGGGACAATCGACGAGTTGCCAACGTAGATAAAATGATTTCAACCAACAACCGAACGATTCGGACCACATCGGCCTCCAAACCGCCCACCCGTGCCAGCGGTTTGCGCTCTGCCGAGGCCTCGCGTTACGCTCCAATCCGGATGAGAGACGGCCGGGGCTGGACTGTAACGAGGACTCGGGCTCAACCAGTCCTGGACCTCCCGAAGGACCGGACGGTCCCAACGAGGCCGGGAACGCGGCGTGCGATGTTCTTGCCGAGATCTGCTCGCATTGCAGCCTGTTCAACCCCGGCCCCTGCCTGGCGTGTGCCATCCACGCAGCGGGTTGCGGATAGGACAGACGCGGATTCTCGCCAGGACCAGGGAAGGCCCCTGCTTCCGGTAGGGGCCTTCCTTTTTTCGACCCGTCCGCCGCCAGCCAGGCGCGGAGCCAGGCCGCGCTAGCCGCCCGGCCGCGCGCCGGCCTTCTACCGCCCTCGGGTGGCGAGGTCGGGAATCCCGCGGCTGAACAGCACCTCCAGGCCCGGTCGAAGCGCGGACAGGGCAGTGGCCCGGTCGCGCAGCGCGGCGGCGCCGAACTCCGCCGCGGCGCCGGATCGCAGGACGGCTCGCACCCGGAGCGTGACCGGGTCGCGCACGACGGCCACCGCCCGGTGGCCCTCTCCGTCCAGGGTGAAGGAGCGCTCGTTCCCGGACAGAGTGATGCTCGCCAGCGCCGTCCAATCCGGCATCACCGGGACGGCGAACGCGAACCTCGACCCCCCGTCGCCGTCGGCCAGCGTCGGCATCGCGAATTCGAGCGAGAACAGACGTCTCCCGTCCGGCGCCGTACCGACGATCGTGTACCCGCCTCCGCCCGGTCGCGGGAGACTCGGTGGCGCGCGGACCGCGAGCGCGGGTTCGAGAAACGGCGTGCCGTCCGCCTCCACGCCGCCCCAGATCAGGATCGAGCGGGCGGGGGTGGCGACCCGTGCCATCGTCTCCGCCAAGCGGAAATCCAGCGCCATATTGAAGCTGTAGTCGCTGATCCATGCGGGGTCGCAATACGACATCAGGTCATAGGTGCGCTCCGAGGACACGAGCGCGCTCCGGCGGAAGTCGTATCCCCAGCTGCCGATCGATCCATCATCCTGCGGGAAGAAGGGATCGAGCGCTCCGGCTCCGCACGGCGCATGACTCAGGCCGAAGTTGTGCCCCAGTTCGTGCGCCACGATGTCCGGCTTCAGCACCGAGTAGCTTACCCGCCCGCCGGTTTGCGCCAACCCTCCGATGCCGCTGGACAGCCCGGCGATCGTGCCCATGTAGTGCCCGGTCGCCCCCTCCATGGCGCGAATCGCGATCACTTCTCCGATGATCTCGAACGGGCTGCCGGCCGAGGTTTCGACGGGTTCGTGGACCTTCAGATCGATCTCCCGGACCGGCAGAAGCGTATGCGTGCTGCGAAACAGCGTATCTTCCGGAGTCAGTCCGTCCGTGCGGTCGAGGATCGATGAATCCGGATTCGCGGTCGAGAGAAACGGCACCAATGTGAGGTCCAGCGCCGGCGCGGCTTTGACGGCGACCGGCATACGCCCCTCCGCGGGCACGCGCCTGCCGAGGCCCAGCGACGCATCCAGGGTCCCGTTCGGGTCGATCTCGACGACCAACTCGAGACCGGGTTGAACGATCTCCGCCGGGACCTCGGCGTTCAGGGAAGATGACAGCGACGACTCATCCACTTCGCTCGTCAACGCACTCCCGGTACCTGGAATGTCCACGCGGTGGACTTCCTCACCGTCGTTGTAGAAGACGGCGCGCGCCGACGGCAGGCTCTGGCCGCCGGCGTTCGCGGCGACCGGGAACACGCGCAGCAGGGCGGGCTCGTCCGCAACCAGCGATACCGGGAATTCCAGTGACTGCACCGCCTGCGTGAGATAGGCCGCCGATGCCGATGTATCCCGGCAGGTCCGGAGCCGATGCGTGAATCCGGAGAGCCATTCCCGAAGGGCGTCGGGCGCGCACAGGTCCGTGCCGCCGGCCCACAACTCATCGAGACGTACCAGGTTCGACAGGCTGGCCGGCAGCGGCCCGGACAGTGCCGCGTTTCTTGACAGCCGCAACATGACAAGGCTCGTCAGATCTCCCAGTTCGGGCGGAATGGCGCCCTCGAGGTGGTTGGAGGCGAAGTTCAGCCACGTCAGACGGGTGAGGGCGCCCAGTTCGGGCGGAATGGCGCCCTCGAGGCGGTTGTAGGAGAGATCGAGCCGCTCCAGGCGCACGAGGGCGCCCAGTTCCGGCGGAATGGCGCCGGTCAGCTCGTTGCGCTGAAGTTGGAGGACCGCCAGTTCGGTGAGGCCGGCAATCAGTTTGAGCGGCGCGTCGCCGGCCAGCCTGTTGCGGGAAAGTTGGAGGATCCTCAACCGGACGAGGTTCCCCAATTCGGGTGGAAGAGACGTGAACTCATTGTCGCGCGCGTCGAGATGTGTCAGCGCGGACAGGCTCCCGATCTCGGACGGAAGCGACATCAGCCGAGTGCTCGTAAGAGCCAGAAAACCCAGTTGGCTGAGGTTCCCCAGCTCCGACGGCACAGACGTCAGGCCGGTGCTGGTAAGGCTGAGGTGTTCCAACTTGGCGAGCCTGCCGATTTCGGCTGGAATCGCGGTCAGTTGCAAGTTGGCGGTGAGGCTCAGTGTCTTCAGGTTCGAGAGGGCGCCGATCTCCGGCGGTACGGCTCCCGTGAGCCCGTTGCGGTACATGTCGATGAACACGACCCGTCCCATCTCGTCGACGCGGAGGCCGTGCCATTCCCCGAGCGGCGCGTCCGTGAGCCAGTTGTCGTCGTTCGCCCAGTCCGGGCCGCCCGTGGCGTGGTAGAAGGCTTCCAGGGCCGCCCGGTCCGGATTGTTCGCCGTCGCCGCGACCAGGGCGGACGCGTCGTTGGCGGACGCCTCCAGGGTCTGCCCGCCCACCGCCGGGCCGAGCGTCCACACCGTCCGCGCGAGGCCCGCCGCATCGCTCGGCGCCTCGGCGGGGTCCGCCGTCCCGTCGCCCGCCTCGGGCGTGAACGTGACCGTTGCTTCCGCGACCGGCGAGCCGCCTGCGTCCACCACCCGCACGACGACCGGCTCGGGCAGCGGCGTTCCCGCCGGCGCCCGCTGGTCCGCGCCCGACACCGTCTCCAGGGACGCCGGGGCCTGTTCCACCACGACCGCCGCCGTCGCGCTCAATCCCTCGAACGTGGCGGCCACGGTGCCGGAGCCGTTCGACACGGCGGTGACCGTCCCGCCCGCGTCCACCGTGAACACAGCGGGATCGCTGCTGGTCCACGCCACCGTCCCCGCGTAGGACTGGCCGTACTGGTCCACGATCGACGCGGCGAATGAGATCGTCTGCCCGAGGGACGCGAGGGTCGCCGATTCCGGCGTCACCGCGACCGACGCGGCCCGCGGCGGCTCCGGCGGGGGTGGAGGCACCATTGGGTGTTCGCCATCGCCGCACGCGACCGCGATCAGCAGGACCGGCAGGGTCACCCGCGCGCACGCCTTCGTCAGCCCGCAAACCCCTACTCTCGATGCCGTTCTCATCTGGACCACGCTGTACAAACCTGCTCTCGAATCCCGGGGGGCGGGGGGCTAGAGCTTGAGCGCCGCGGAAATCGCGAAGTAGTTGAACCCGCCTTCGCCAAGCTCGTTCGTCCAGTACCCGAACGTGAACACGGTCCTGTCCAGGTCGGCACCGACAGAGAACGCAAGCCGGGGGTCGTTTCGCCAATGGTCCTCCATATGCATCTCCATCGACTCCCCGGGAGGAGCATGGTCGGTCATCATCCCAGCGGGTGTATCCGGCCTGCACTGGGCGAAGAACGGACTGTCGGACTGGATGCGGGCCCCGGCCATGAATGTCATCTCATGCCAGACATCGTTGTGCCGGACGTACCAGACGGTTCCGGCTCCACGGAACACACCCCCGCCGAGGGTCCACGTCGCCTGCGCTCCGAGGGAGGACGGTCGCAGTGGGGACGACTCCATCGTCGCGACCGGTCCGATCTCGACCTCCTGGGCCACGAGAGGAGAGGTTGTCAACAGGAGTACAAGAGGTGTCAAAGCTCTCATGTTGCTGGCGCCGCCTCTTCTTGAGGGCTTCGGAGACCGCGGCGGCACCATCCCGCATGATCGACCGCGGCAGGGTTGCCGCGAGCTCCCGACTCCGCCGCAGCTATTGGGGCCGTACAGGCCTCAACAAATCTGCTCTCAAGTCTGGGAGGGGCACAGAATTAACTCATATGGTTCGGGGGGTATATTGGACGGTCCGACCTCCCCCCGACCGGGGAGCGCGCTGCTAGGCGCGGAGTTTGCGGGAGCCGAGCCAGACGCCGACGACGCCGATCACCGGGTTGAGCCAGTTCAGCCATGTCGGCTGGTTGGCGCTCATGGTCGCCTCCAGCATCCCCACGTCATCCGGGCGCGGTCCCGTCGCGGCCTCCACCGGGATCAGGACCGACACCACGCTGAGTACGAGCAGAAGGCCGATCAGAATCAGGACGCCCTTGGCATCGTGCGCCACACGGGCACAGACACGGCCGCCGATGTACGCCCCCACGAACCCGATCCCGATCGAGCCGAGTATCCAGCCGCTGGCGACCTCCCACGTGCCCGGCTGGAAGGAACCCGAAGCGCCCAGCATCAGCCAGAGCAGCGAGGAGAGTGCGAAGAGCACGGCGACGATCGCGATGTAGCCGACGACGGCGGCGAGGATGTTCCTGAGCATCATGTGCCTCCCTGCTGTTTCTCTTCCAGGATCTGGATCAGGCTGCCGCATGTGTCGTCAAAGACGGCGGTGATGACGATCCCAAGGTCCTTCGGCGGTTGCACGAACTTCACGCCCTTGGCCACGAGACGCTCGTGCTCGGCTTCGACATCATCGACCGCGAACGAGGCGCTGGGGATCCCGTCCTCCATGAGCGCGTCCTTGAATGGACGGGCGGCGCGGTGCGCATCGGGCTCGAGCAGCAACTCCGTCCCCTCCGGATCTTCCGCGGACACGACGGTGACCCAGGCGTACTCCCCCAGCGGGATGTTGTGCTTCACCTGAAAGCCGAGGATCTCCGTGTAGAAACGAAGCGCCTTCTCCTGGTCGTTCACGACGACGCTGGTCAGGTAGATTCTCATCGCTCGCTGCCCCTCATCCGTTGAGATCCGTTGAGTGTGAAGTGCCCTCGTCTCAGGGTCTGCTTTGGCGCCGGTGGTGTGCGGTCTGGAGCTGGGTGACGGCTCCGATGATGGCGACGAGGACGAACGCGAGTGGAATGTCCAGCATGTGTCCGACCAGATTTGTGGCGGCATCCACGGTTTCCGTGCCCGCCTCGTCCAGACGGAAAAACGCCACCAGATCCACGCCGTCCGTGCCCCACGACCCCACAATCCAGAGGCCCCACCACCAGCGCAGCAGCGGCGATACCGGCACTGCGCCCCAGTCGGAAGGGTTCACGGAGGCGCGCCAGATCTCCCTCATCGCCAGATACGGCATCCAGAACCACGCGATCGGCACGAAATACCAGCCGACCGCCCACCCCGGGGCGAAGCGCATGCCGGCCGCGCCCAGCTGCCTCGCGTTGTGATTGGCGCGAAAGATCCACATGAGCACGAGGATCGCGGTCGTCAGCCCGATCGCCAATCGTGCCAAGCCCCAGAGGATCGCGACGGCCGTCCAGCCTTCCGGCGATTCCGCCACTCGGTACAACCCCAACTCGCCGGCCACCTCCCATGCCGACGCGAGCGCCACCACGACGCCTGCGTAGAGAAAGACCTTTGTCCACTTCGCGAGCGCGGTCGGGTCGCGGAAGCCGGCGTGGGGGCCCGTCGCTTCGCCCGTCGCTTCGCCGCTCGCCGGATGGGCGCCGTCCATGTGCTCTCTCCCGGAAGAAGGTGAGGCGCGATCGAATACCGAAGATCCCGAGGTTTCGGACGTCCGGACGTTCGGTCGTTCGGTCGTTCGGTCGTTCGGAGTCAACCTGAGGGTGGGGCGTACCTCCCGTCGATGGCGGTCCAGCCGCCGTCGGCGAACAGGACGGTGCCGGTCACGTAGCTCGCGGCGTCGGAGGCGAGGAAGACGGTCGGGCCGGCCATCTCCGCGGCGCTCCCCCAGCGGTTCATGATGTTGCGGGCGGCGTAGGCGCCGTACCAGTCGGGTTTGTCCTTGATCGGGGCGGTGAGCGGCGTGTCGATGACGCCCGGCGCCACCGCGTTCACCCGCACCCCGCGGGGCCCGAGTTCGGCCGCGGCGGTGCGCACCATCTGCACGATCCCCGCCTTGGTGGCCGCGTACATGCTCTGCCCCGGCTCGACCACCACCGACCGGATCGAACTGAAGAGGATGATGGACCCCGATCCCTGCGCGCTCATGATCCGTCCCGCGGCCTGGATGACGTGCGCGCCGCCCTTGAGGTTGAGGCCCAGGACGCGGTCGATCTCCTCGTCGGTGTAGTCGAGGAGGGGCTTGCGCACGTTCACGCCGGGGGTGCAGACGACGATGTCGAGCGACCCGCGGGCCGTCGCGATCTCCTCGAACGCGCGGGTGACGGCCGCGCCGTCCAGAATGTCCAGGTGGGCGGAGTCGGCCTCGCCTCCCGCCGCGCGGATGGTCGCCGCGGTGCCGGCGGCGGCGTCCGCGTCGATGTCGAGGCAGGACACGTGCGCGCCCGCCGCAGCGCACCCGATCGCGACGGCCTCGCCGATGCCGGAGCCGCCCCCGACGACCGCGGCCGTGCGTCCCTCGAGGCTGAACATGTTGGTCATGGGATTCTCTGGGAGGGTCTCGTGTGGTGTGCAGGGTTTCGCGTGGCACAGGGCGCGACACAATGTGGGGGCCGCACACGCCGGGCAACTCGGCCCGCGCGTCCCCCGGCCCGGAGATCCGCATGCCCCACGCAAGCCCGCCGACCGGCCTTCGCGGGGAGGACCGCGTCCTCGCCGAGGTGGAGGCCGCGCGCGACGAGATCGTGGCCTTCACGGCGGAGATGATCCGGATCCCCACCGTGAATCCGCCGGGGGAGGGTTACCGGGAGTGCGCCGAGTTCATCGGCCGGCAGCTTGAGGCGACGGGTCTCGCGGTGGAGTACGTGGAGGCGGAGGGGCGCCCGGAGCACACCGCCGACCACCCGCGGGTGAACGTGCTGGGGCGGGGGGCCGGCCGCCCGGGACGCCCGCGGCTCCACCTGAACGGCCACTTCGACGTGGTGCCGCCGGGCGAGGAGTGGACGGTCGACCCGTTCGCGGGCGTGGTGCGCGGTGGGCGCATCTACGGGAGGGGGGCGTCGGACATGAAGTCCGGGATCGCGGCCGCGGTGTTCGCGGTCGAGGCGCTGCGGCGGGCCGGCGTCGAACTCGCGGGGGCGGTGGACATCAGCGCCACCGTCGACGAGGAGAGCGGCGGCTTCGCCGGGGTCGCGCACCTGTGCGAGGCCGGGATCATCTCGAGCGACGACACCCGGTACGCGATCATCCCCGAACCGTTCGGACCCGCCCGTGTGTGCCTGGGGCACCGGGGCGTCTACTGGTTCGACGTCATCGCGCACGGCCACGCAGCCCACGGCAGCATGAGCCACCTCGGCCGCAGCGCCATCGACGACATGGGCGCCCTGCTGGAGGCCTTCCGCACCCGGCTCGCCCCCGAACTCGCGGCGCGGCTTTCCGCGCTGCCCGTCGTGCCGGAGCCCTCCCGGCGTCCGTCTCTCAACGTCAACGCGATCACGGGCGGCCAGGCCGGCGAAACGACCCAGTCGCCCTGCGTGGCCGACCGCTGCGTCGCGACCGTCGACCGCCGTTTCATCCCCGAGGAATCCTTCGAGGAGGTGCGCGCCGAGATCGAGCGTCTCGTCGCGTCGGTGGAAGGCGACGACCCGGACCGCCGGTTCACCATCGAGGAGCGCATGGTCGTGCACCCGACCTCCGCCCCGCCCGGCTCACCCCTCGTCGCCGCTCTGTCCCGCGCGGTGGAAACGGCCGTCGGCCGCCCCCCGGAACTCGTCGCGAGCCCCGGGACCTACGACCAGAAGCACTTCGCCCGCATCGCCGGCATCGAGCACTGCGTGGCGTACGGCCCCGGCCCCCTCGAGGAGGCCCACCAGCCGGACGAAAGCTGCGCGGTGGACGACCTCGTGGCGTGCACGCAGGCGCTTGCGCTCGCAGCGCTCGAACTGGTGGGCGCGGCGTAGCTTCCGCCGACACCAGCGACACCAGCGACACCAGCGAAGTTCGACCTAGCCTGTCACGAACACGGAGACGACAAACGCGGGGATCAGCGCCATCGTGTAGAGCACGTACACGCCGACCGACTTCGCGACCGTCCGTACCCAGCCATCCTCGTAGTAGCGTCGGAAGGCAACGACGAAGTAGGGGTATGGCACTATCGTGCAGCCCGCACCGACCCAGCCGCCCGGCCCCGAATCGGGAAGCAGAAGCGCGACCGAGTAGATGAGAAACGCGAACGTCTGGATGTGGATGGCGAAGACCAGGTGCTCCACGTAGAAGCGCTTCTTACGAAGATGGAACGCGGCGAGGATCAGCCCGAGGACCGGAAGCAGGAAGAACATCGCGATGGGCATGTTCGCGATCAGACGGCGGGGGATGACCGACGGATCGTGAAGCATGTCGATCCCCGAGAGCAGCAGGAATCTCCCGACCCACGCCGTCTCCGCGACGCCGCCTTCCCGGGCCACGGAAAGAAGGATCTGCCTTCCGACGTTGCCTTCCGGCCGGGCAAGAATGTCGTCGGCCTTCCTCCGCTGCTCCGGGGGCAGTGCCACCCGGAAGGCCGCGAGTTGCTCTTCCGTCGGGGGTTCGGCGGCCGCGTCTGTCGGCTCGGCCTCATCTGCCCGGTCCTCCCCGGTCGAGCTTGTCGCGACATCCTCGTCGGTCGTGCGGAAGACGTACGCTTCGCCGAAGTCCGCCATCAGCGACAGCAGGAGGAAGAAGACGAAGCTGGCGAAGATGTAGAGCCTGACCGGCGACACGAAGCCGGCGCGGCGATTGCGGGAGAACTCCCGGGTGAGGCTTCCGGGGCGGAACATGAGCAGCTTCAAGGTGCGAAAGAGCCGGGAGTCCACCTCGAACGTCTCGCGCAAGAACTCGCCGGCGACGGAGCGGAGGGCGCGGGCGTAGTCCCGGTCGCTCTGCCCGCAGTGGGCGCAGAAGCTCTCCGGCCGGTCGCGCCCGCAGTTCGGGCAGGCGCGCGCGCCTGCGGGCGTCACGGCGTCACGGCTTCCCGGCCACGCGCTTCTTCTCCTCCTCCAGCGCGTCGAGCGCCACCCCTTCCGTGATCCACGCCGGTGCGGGCTCGCCCTTCAGGTAGTGTCCGAACCACTCGAGGATGCGCCGATGGTAGTCCTTCTGATTCGCCTCCTCGCGGAACCCGTGGTCCTCGCCCTCATAGACCAGGAGCACCATCTGTTTCTCGGCGCGGCGGGCGAAGTTGAAGAACTCGGTCCCCTGGTCCCAGTCCACCACGCCGTCCTCGTCGCCGAACGCCATCAGCAGCGGCGTCTCCATGTTCTGCACCTCGTGGATGGGCGAATTCCGCCGGTGCGCCTCGGGGTCCTCCCAGAACGGCACCTCCATGCGGGCCTGGCCGGTCTCCCAGTGGCTCACCTCGGCGATGCCCGGGTTCCAGTGCAACTGGCCCATGAAGCTCACGAAGTCGGTGAGCGGCGCGCCCGCCACGGACGCCGCGAAGATGTCCGTCCGCGTGGGCAGGAAGGTCGCCTGGTAGCCGCCCCAGGAATGCCCAATGAGGCCGATGGCGTCCGGGTCCGTCACCCCCAGCTCGACCGCCTTGGCCACCGCCGCGCGCACGGACTCCAGCGCACTCACGCCCGGATCCCGCGCCCGGTACACGATGTCCGGCAGCAACACCGCGTACCCGTGCTGGGTCCACGCCGTGTAGTTGTAGTAGTCCCGCTCGCTGGGGACGCGGAAAAAGTGCATCTGCGGCGAGAGGATCTCGTACGTGTACACGATCGTGGGGACGGCGCGACCCTCCTCGTAGTTCGCGGGGAGGAGGAGGACGAACTGGAGGGCGCGGCCCGCCTCGCTCGTGAAGTCGACCAGTTCCGCGCGGCCCCACGCCACCTCGTCGATGAAGGGGTTGATCGCGGTCACGCGGGCGGGGTCGGCGAGGTCGGGGCCGGTGACAAAGTAATCCGGCGGGTCGTCGAAGCGCTCGGCGCGGTAGAGCAGGACGTCGGCGCTGTCGGCGCGGGTGAGTCCGGCCAGGCGCGCCTCCTCCAGGATCAGGGTCTCGGCCACATCCCCGTCCGGGGCGTTGGCCCAGCCGCCGGCGAGGCGGGCGTAGCCGCGCTGCTCCGTCTTCGGGTTGTAGAGGGAGAGGTAAGGGCGCGAGTCGGGGTCGATGCCGGGCTCGCCGTCATCGGTGACGCGGGTCAGCCGGTGGACGATCCCCGTCTCCGCGCCGCGCGTCAGCCGCGCGCCTCCGGAGCCGTCGGGCACGACGCGCCAGATGTCGTGCTCGTCGTAGAGCAGGACCGCGCCGTCCCCGTCCAGCCAGCCGCCGGGGCCGAAACTGTGCGGGGGGATGACGTCGGTGGGCGTGTCGTAGCCGGTGTCGGCGAACTCGGCGGCCAGGGCCGACGTCAGGTCATGCCGTTCGCCCGTGGCGATGTGGAGGCTGTGGTAGGCGGAGCCGTCCCACGAGAGCAACCATTCGCCGCCCGCGCTCGGCCACTCGTAGCGCACGCGGGTCAGGAGCCGGCGGCGCTCGCCGGTGTCCGCATCGGTCGCCCAGACATCGTGGTAGGGTCGGCCGAACTTCGCGCCCCACGGGTAGGGATCGCTGCTGTCCTCCAGCGCGTACTCCCAGCCTTCCAGGAGTTGAGCCCCGGCCATGAGGTCGGACCCGAGGACGACCACGCGGTCGTCGTCGAGATGCCAGACCGCGAGCAGCGACCGCGCGGCGTCGCGGTTCTCCGAGACCTTCTGCTCCGGGAAGAGGCGGACATCGCGCGTGTGCCAGATCTGCAGACCGGGAAGATCCGGCTCGTCGTCGGCGGCCGGGGCGTCCTCGCTCTCCGGCTCGTCGTCCGCGCTCTCCGGCTCGCCGTCCCCCGCCTCGTCGTCTCCCGGCTCGTCGTCCCCAGCGTCCGGCTCGACCGGCCGGAGCCCGAGGGAGATCATGCGGCCGTCGTCCGACCAGGCGGGGGCACGGTGCCGGACCGCCTCGAGCGTGTCCGGGATGCCGGCCGCGTCGGCGCCGAGGACCATCGTCTCGACCGCGCGGTCCAGGCCGTGCCACGCCAGGACGTCGTGGGCGGCGCCGTCGGCGGAAGCCGCTTCCCGGGAACGCAGGGCGACGAGGTCCGCCGAGTCGTCACGCCAGCGGAGACTCCGATAGGAGGAACCGGAGGCGTCGGCCGAGCGCAGGATCCCGGCATCGGCGTCATACACCTGCACGCCGTTGCCCACATCCGCGCCGGTCGCGATGGCGAGCGCCAGCAGGGATCCGCCCGGGCTCCAGGCCATCTCGCTCACGTTCCCGAAGGAGGTTTCCGCCCTCGTCGCCAGCGTGACGATGCGGAGGTCGGCGCCCTTGCCCGCAGGCTCGTCCGGCGAATAGCCGCGCAGCGCCAGGTACCGCCCGGAGGCGTCGAAGCGTCCCTCGGAAACCGCGTCGAACTCGCGAATCTCCCCGGTTTCCAGGTCCATCAGCGAGGCCTGCTCGCGCACCGGCTCGTCGCTCTCCGCCAGCCGCTCCCGCTCGTCCGGCGATAGGCCGATGGTCCAAACCAGCCAGCGCCCGTCCGGCGAGAATCGAGGATCCGACCCCCACGGAAAGACGCGGACCGAGTCCTCTTCGATCCTGCGCACACGGAGTTCCGACGTCTCGTCCACGCGGCTGACCTCATAGGCGATCCAGTCACCGAGCGGCGAGAACTCGACCCCGCCAAGCCGCTCCCAGCGGCCATAGTCGTCCGGCGTGACGAGCGGTCTCTCCTGGGAGGAAGCAGAGGACGGGAGGACGAGCGCGAGACCGCCAAGCGCGGCGAGCGTCGCAAGCGTCCGGAAACGGGAGGCGAGGGTCCAAGTCATCGCGCCCGCGGGCGCCTGCCTGACCGCTTCATCGGCGGCATCGAGCCATGAGCGCAGCCACGCTTCGTGTTTATCCGGGATATCGCTGGTCGTTTTCACGCCTACCATGATAGCTGTACCACTGTATCCCCCCAACGTGTCCGGGTCGCGGCTGCTTCTCCTGTTCCCCCATCGGCGCTTACGATCGCGTCAGCGTCCGGAACCGGAACAATGCGAGCCAGTGGTCGAAGGTGAGGCCACGGAGCGGGCCGGACGGATCGAATCGGAGGTCGCGGCCCAGCCGGTGGATCTGCGTCCGCGTGAATTCGGAGCGCAGACACCGCCGGATGGAGCGGGCATCGCGGCCGAAGCAACTGCGGATGAAACGGCGGTAGTCCGCGGCACGGGATCGGTCCACGAGCGGTCGCGTACGGCGGGCGAGCCAGAGCGCGACGACGTCAACGCTCGGAGGGGGATCGAAGTCGGTGCGGCAGAGGCGCCGGGCGATCTCGATCTGCCACCACGGCTTGAGCAGCAGCGAGGGCAGTGTCTCCCGGGAACAGGGACGGCCGGCAAACCGCTCGGCCGCTTCACGCTGGACGACGAGCCAGGCGGTCCTGAGGCGGAGGATCGGCCTGGACGAGCCGCCGGACGATGGCGGCCGTCCGGTTGAACGGGATGTTCCCCAGGACCTTGTAGGGGACATCGGGCAGCCGAAAGCGGAGGAAGTCGGACCGGACGATCATGACGCGGTCGTCGCTCACGAAGCGCGCGCGAAGCCCGTCGGCCAGCGCCCCGTCGAACTCCACCGCGACGACCTCACGGGATCGACGCGCCAGCTCTCGAGTGAGGATGCCGCGACCCGCCCCGACCTCGACGACCAGATCGTTTCGTGTGACGGGAGCCTGAGCGATCAGGCTAGCCGCAAGCGACCTGCCGTCCCACCTGCAAACCGCCAGCGCCGCGTACGTAGCTACGGCCGCCGGGGTTCGGCGGGAAGATCGGTTTCAGTCGGGGCGACGGCATGGCGCGTCGGAGGGGCCAGTCGGTCGCTTTCGGCTGGGTCGGTCAGGAGGCGCGCCACGGCCAGCGACAGCTCCGCCGCGAACTCCTCTGCAAGCAGCCGGTCCGCGCGCTTGAGCCGCAGAACCAGCTTGGCGGGGTGCTTCAGCTTGAGCCCCTGCTCGCCCGCGATCTTCTCGAACGCCAGCAGGTCCGAGGCCGCGATCACCAGCCTGGGGCCCACGACGTGCCACCAGCGGCGCGGAGGCACCGCCGCGCCCGCCACCTTGGCCAGCGGGATCACGATCTCCTTTACGGGCTCGATCGTCTCACTCGTCTCCCACGTGTCGCCCATCTTCTCGGTCTGCACGGCGAGCCGCCACTGGATGACCAACTGGTCCGCTTCCAGACGCACGAGTCCGTGGGCGGTCTCGGTCGTCGACTCGTAGCCACCACGCGCATCCCAGAGATCGGAGCTGCGCTTCAGCGTGAACGGGACGGCGGAGAAGCGGGTCACGACCGGCGAAGCTCCCAGGTCGCGTTGGCCGACAGCACGAGTTCTTCAACTTCCTCGCGCAGGATTTCGCCCGGGAGTGCCGGCCTCAGGCCGCTCTTCGCGTTCATGTCATGCGCCTCTCACCGATAATCCGGGATCTCGACCACCGTATGGTCCCCTCGTCACCCCAACGGAACTTACATGAAGGACTACTGTCCGAAGAAGCGATCGCGGCCCGCCCTCGACCACCTGCTCCTCCTGAAGCGTACGGGCGGCTTCCTGCGTAGGCAGAGGTCATGGGCAGGGGCAGCGGAGGACCCGCGAGCGGGCTGACGGTTGAGGTTCCGGGCGTCGAGGTTCGGGGCGGCGAGGTTCGGGGCGGCGAGGTTGCGGCCGGAATAGGGGCCGCGGATCAGCGCGACGGGAGG
>VXQX01000002.1 GCA_009838765.1 Gemmatimonadales bacterium | reverse complement strand
CACGTGCGGCTTCGTTCGCTCGAACCTTTCCTTCGCCATCGCCCCTCGTTCTCCTGTGTCTCGTCTGCGGCCTGCTCGCGGACGGCCCCTTCGCCGCCTACGAACCGTTGGCGGAGACGATCTCCGCCGTCTTGGAGCCCGGAACTTCCTCGTAGTGTGAAAACTGCATGGTGTAGACCGCACGACCCTGACTGATCGAGCGCAGGGACGTCGCGTAGCCGAACATCTCCGACAACGGCACCGACGCCCCGACGACCTGGGCCGACGAACGCTGGGTCATGCCGCCGATCTTGCCCCGCCGGCTGGAGAGGTCTCCCATCACATCGCCGAGATAATCGTCGGGCGTCACGACTTCCACGTTCATGACAGGCTCGAGCAGGACCGGTTGCGCCTTGCGCGCACCTTCCTTGAGCGCGATCGAGCCCGCGATTTTGAAGGCCATCTCGCTGGAATCGACCTCATGGTACGAGCCGTCGATCAGCGTGGCCTTGATGTCGATGATCGGGTAGCCCGCGACGATCCCGGAATCCAGCGCCTCGCGAATCCCCTGTTCGACCGAGAGCACGTACTCGCGCGGCACGTTCCCGCCCCGGATCTCGGAGTCGAAGATGAAGCCGCCGCCGGGATCCGTGGGCTCGAGGTTGATGATCACGTGCCCGAACTGCCCGCGGCCGCCGGACTGCCGCACGAAGCGGCCTTCCACCTTGCGGACGGCCTTGCGGATCGTCTCGCGATAGGCCACCTGCGGACGGCCGACGTTCGCATTGACCCTGAACTCGCGCTGGAGTCGGTCGACGATGATTTCGAGATGGAGTTCGCCCATCCCGCTGATGATCGTCTGCCCCGTCTCCTCGTCGGTGTAGACGCGGAATGTCGGATCTTCCTCGGCCAGCTTCGCGAGGGCCCCCGACAGCTTCTCCTGATCCGCCTTCGTCCGAGGCTCGATCGCCACGCGGATCACGGGCTCTGGAAAGCTCATCGACTCGAGCACGATCGGATCGGTCGCCGACGAGAGCGTATCCCCCGTCCGCGTATGCTTGAGTCCGATCGCGGCCGCGATGTCACCCGCGAACACTTCGTCGCGCTCCTCGCGCTTGTTCGCGTGCATCTGGAGCAACCGCCCGAAGCGCTCCTTCCGTCCGCGGGACGAATTCAGCGCCTTCGAGCCGGCTTTCGCCGTTCCGGAGTAGACTCTGAAGTAGGTCAGGCGTCCCACGTACGGATCGGTCGCGATCTTGAACGCGAGGGCCGCGAACGGCGCCTCTTCGTCGGCCGCACGCTCGACCTCCGTCTCATCCTGCTGCGGGAGGTGGCCGGTGACGGGAGGGACATCGAGGGGAGAGGGGAGGAAATCGATCACGGCGTCGAGCAGGCGCTGAACGCCCTTGTTCTTGAAGGCGGAGCCACACAGGATCGGCGTGATCCCGTTGGCCAGCGTCGCCTTTCGCACCGCACCGCGGATTTCGTCCTCGGTGAGTTCTTCCCCTTCGAGGTACTTCTCCAGCATGGGTTCGTCGTATTCGACCGCGGCCTCGATGAGGGCGCTCCGCAACTCCGCCACCTGGTCCACCAGGGCGTCCGGCACCGGACCCTCGGTCCAGCGCGCGCCCAGAGATTCATCGTCGTAGACGACCTTGACCTCGCGAATGAGGTCGACCATGCCCGTATAGAGTTCGCCCTCGCCGAGAGGGATCTGGAGCGGATGCGCGTTCGCACCCAGGCGATCGCGCATCATCCGGACGACATTCATGAAGTCGGCCCCGACGCGGTCCATCTTGTTGACGAACGCGATGCGCGGGACACCGTACTTGTCGGCCTGCCGCCACACCGTCTCGGACTGCGGCTCCACGCCGCCGACGGCGCAGAAGAGGGCTACGGCGCCGTCGAGCACGCGAAGGCTGCGCTCCACTTCCACCGTGAAGTCGACGTGTCCGGGCGTATCGATGATGTTGATGCGGTAGGGTTCGCCGTCGTGCGTCCAGTTACAGGTGGTGGCGGCCGATGTGATCGTGATGCCGCGTTCCTGCTCCTGTTCCATCCAGTCCATCGTCGCGTCGCCATGATGCACTTCGCCCAGGCGATGCGTCCGGCCGGTATAGAAAAGCACCCGTTCGGTCGTCGTCGTCTTTCCGGCATCGATGTGCGCCATGATGCCGATATTCCGAAGCCGCTCGAGCGGCGTTCTTCTCTCCATGAGTCGATCTATCGGTCTCTATCTGTTGAGCCTCGGGCGCCGGACGTACGCACTACCAGCGGTAGTGCGCGAACGCCTTGTTCGCGTCCGCCATCCGGTGCACGTCCTCCTTCTTCCTCACCGCGCCCCCGTCGCCGCGAGCGGCGTCGAGCAGCTCACCGGCGAGCCGCTGCGACATCGTCTTGCCGGAGCGGGCGCGCGAGTACTGTACGAGCCAGCGGCGGGCGAGCGAATCGCGCCGCCGGTACGACACTTCCATCGGAACCTGGTACGTCGCGCCGCCTACGCGCCGACTGCGGACCTCGAGGATGGGCTTCGCGTTCTGCAGCGCCTGCCGGAACACGTTCATCGCCGGCTGCCCCGTCTTCATCTCGATGTTCTGCATCGCATCGTAGAAGATCTGCTCGGCGAGGGACTTCTTTCCGTCGAGCATCAGCATGTTGATGAACTTCGTGACCTCCGTGCTCCCGTATCGGGAGTCCGGAATCACCTCACGCTGTTCGGCACGGTTTCGTCGCGGCATCTCGTTTCGCCATATCCGGCTCCGGGTTCATCCGGAGATTTCGCAATAAAGCCCGGCCACGGATTCCGAGGCCGGGCCCAGCGGTGTTCGGCCCGCTGCCGGCTATCTTCTCTTCTTCGAACCGTACTTCGACCGGCCCTGGTTCCTGTCGTCCACGCCCGACGCGTCGAGGGTTCCGCGGATGATGTGATACCGCACACCCGGCAGGTCCTTCACCCGTCCGCCTCGGATCAGCACGATGCTGTGTTCCTGGAGGTTGTGACCCTCGCCTCCGATATACGCGGTGACTTCGTATCCGTTCGTGAGTCGCACGCGGGCGACCTTCCGCAGGGCCGAATTCGGCTTCTTCGGCGTCGTGGTGTACACGCGCGTACACACGCCGCGCTTCTGGGGATTTCCCTCCAGCGCCGGCGCCTTGCTCTTCTTCCGGACCTTCCTGCGGCCCTTCCGGACCAGCTGATTGATGGTCGGCATTCCCGCTTCATCGCTCCCTTCGGCCGCACCGGTGCGCCGATCACCGAACTCGGGGCCCGGCCGTTGGGGGTAAAAAAATCGGGGACGGATCCGAACCGCCCCCGCGGCGACTGCCGACCGGTCGGTCGACAGACTCGAAAGAGTAGTCTTGAAGCCTCGCCGTGTCAAGCAACTTCCGTTGCCGGGAGGGGGCGCGGAAACCCCGTAAACGCACCCCCTGCCTCGGCGTCGGACGGGTGTCAGGTCGTCATGACCGCGCCCTCCTCCGCGACCGCAGCCTCGTCTTCCTCGGCCTGGTCCCGGAGGTCGGAGAAGAGACTCCGGGGCATCTCCTCGGGCACGACCCGGCGCCGCATGGAATCGATCTGCGCCTTCAGCGCGTCGTCCACGAGGAATTCGATATCGGAGAATCGGTGCGTCCCCGTACCGGCCGGGACCAGATGCCCGATGATGATGTTCTCCTTCAGCCCCCTGAGGCGGTCCTTCGCTCCACGCACGGCGGCGTCCGTAAGCACCCGCGTCGTCTCCTGGAAGGAAGCCGCGCTGATGAAGGACTCCGTGGTGAGGCTCGACTTCGTGATTCCGAGCAGCACCGGCTCCGCCCGCGGCGGTTTGCCGCCACTCTCGAGGACCTCGCGCGTCGCGTCACGGAACTCCATCCGATCCACGTGCTCGCCCTCGAGGAACTCCGTGCCGCCGGGATCCGTGATACGGACCTTCTGCAGCATCTGACGCACGATCACGGCGATGTGCTTGTCATTGATCCGCACGCCCTGCAGCCGATAGACCTCCTGGATCTCGTTGAGCAGGTACTCCTGCACCGCCCGGGGTCCCCGCACGCGCAGGATATCGTGCGGATTCACCGGACCCTCGGACAGCCGGTCGCCCGCACGCACGAGATCTCCCTCGTGTACGCGAAGGTGCTTGCCGACGGGGATCTGGTACACCATCTCCTCGCCGTCGTCCATGGTCACGACGATCTCGCGCTTCCCGCGCTTGATCCCGCCGAACGAGACGCGCCCGTCGACCTCGGTAATCGTCGCGGGATCCTTCGGCCTCCGCGCCTCGAACAGCTCGGCGACCCGCGGCAGTCCACCGGTAATGTCGCGGGTCTTGTAGGCCTCGCGGCTGATCTTGGCGAGCGTCTCCCCCGCATTGACGGCCTGTCCGTCCTGCACGAGCAGCTGTGTGCCAACCGGCACGATGAACTCGCGCAGCTTGGCGCCCTTCCCGGTCACGATGTTGATGACGGGGTGGAGCTTCTTCTCCCGGTCGTCGATGATGACCTGCTGACGCCGTCCCGTCGCCTCGTCGAGTTCCTCGCGGACCGTCTCCTCCGGTACGATGTCCGTGAACCGGATCTTCCCCTTCTTGTCCGCAACGATGGGTTCGGAGTACGGGTCCCAGCCGAAGAGCAGATCCCCGTGCCCCACGTCGGTGTCGTCCTCCACGAAGAGCGTCGCCCCGTAGGGGATGGCGAGCCGCGACAGGATGCGATCATCCGGCGTCTTCATGAGGAGTTCGCCCTCGCGGCTGGTGACGATCGTTTCGCCCGACGGACTCGTGACGGTCGTCACGCGCTCGAACGCGATCCGGCCTTCGAGCTTGGAGCGCCGCTGGGTCTGCGCCGCGATGCGGGCCGCCGTTCCTCCGATATGGAAGGTTCTGAGGGTGAGCTGCGTTCCCGGTTCGCCGATCGACTGCGCGGCGAGGATTCCCGCCGCCTCACCGAGGTCGACGAGTTCCATCGTCGCGAGATTGCGGCCGTAGCACTGCTGACAGATGCCCCGCCGGGATTCGCACGTGAGGACGGACTTGATGCGTACCTGCTGCACACCGCTCTCGTCGATCGCGCGTGCCCGCGCCTCCGTGATCATGTCTCCGGCCTCAACGATGACTTCGTCGTCGATGGGGTCGATCACGGCTTCCGCCGCGATGTTGCCGGCCACGCGACCCGGCAGCGGCTCGATGATGTCCTCGCCCTCCTTGAGCGCCGTGACGTCGAGCCCGAGGATCGTGTTGCAATCTTCCTCGATGATCGTGACATCCTGCGCCACGTCAACGAGCCGGCGCGTGAGGTAGCCGGCGTCCGCCGTCTTGAGCGCCGTGTCGGCGAGCCCCTTCCGCGCGCCATGCGTCGAGATGAAGTACTCGAGCACGCTGAGGCCCTCCCTGAAGTTGGAACGGATCGGGCTCTCGATGATCTCGCCGATACCGCCGGTCAACTTCTTCTGGGGCTTGGCCATCAGACCCCGCATCCCCGCGAGCTGACGGATCTGGTCGCGGGAACCCCGGGCGCCCGAATCGAACATCATGAAGATCGGATTGAAACCGTGTCTCGATTGCTGGAGCCCGCGGACCATCGCGTCAGCGACATCGTTGTTCGCGTGGGTCCAGGCATCGATCACCTTGTTGTACCGTTCCCCGAAGGAGATCACGCCGCGGTGGTACGCCTTCGTGAACCGGTTCACGTCGGCCTGGGCTTCGCCGAGGATATCCTGCTTCTCGGCCGGGATCTCCATGTCATCGAGCCCGATGGACACGCCGGCCCTGGTCGCGTGGCGGAATCCGAAGTCCTTGAGTTGATCGAGGAACGCCGTCGTGTCCTCGAGCCCCGCAAGACGGAACGACCGGAAGACGAGGTCTCCCAGCGCACCCTTGCCCAGGGTCTCGTTCACGTACGGTACGCGGGAAGGCAGAATCGCGTTGAACAGGGCGCGTCCGACGCTGGTCACGACCCACTCCCGCTCGATCCGGCCGTCGTCGACCTCTTCTTCGACGAGCAGCCGGATCGGCAGGTGGTAGTCCGGCGTCCCCGCCGGCGAGCGCAGATATCCCGCCTCGAGCGCCATTTCAACCTGATCGGCGTTCGCGAAGTGGGGGAGCTCCGACCCCGCCTCATGCTCGTCGAAGTCCGGCCGGACCTTCGTCATGTAGTAGCAGCCGAGGACCATGTCCTGGGACGGCGACGCGATCGGCCGCCCGTTCGCGGGCTTCAGAATGTTGTTGCTCGAAAGCATGAGGATCCGCGCCTCGAGCTGCGATTCGAACGAGAGCGGCACGTGAACCGCCATCTGGTCGCCGTCGAAGTCCGCGTTGAACGCGGCGCACACGAGCGGGTGAATACGGATGGCCTTCCCTTCCACGAGCACCGGCTCGAAGGCCTGGATCCCCAGCCGGTGGAGCGTCGGGGCGCGGTTCAGGAGGACGGGGTGATCCTTGATGATGTCCTCGAGGACCTCGTAGACCGTCGGGTCGTCGAGTTCGACGAGTTTCTTGGCACGCTTCACCGTCTCGGCGTGCAGCCGCCGCTCGAGCTCGTGGATGATGAACGGCTTGAACAGCTCGACGGCCATCTTCTTCGGCAGCCCGCACTGGTGCAGCCGGAGTTCCGGACCGACGACGATGACCGACCGGCCGGAGTAGTCGACGCGCTTTCCGAGCAGATTCTGCCGGAACCGGCCCTGTTTGCCCTTGAGCATGTCCGACAGCGACTTGAGCGGCCGCTTGCCCCTTCCGCGAATCGCCTTGCCGCGCCGCCCGTTGTCGAAGAGCGCGTCCACGGCCTCCTGGAGCATGCGCTTCTCGTTGCGCAGGATCACCTCCGGCGCGCGCATTTCCAGCAGCTTCTTGAGCCGGTTGTTCCGATTGATCACGCGACGGTAGAGATCGTTGAGGTCCGATGTCGCGAATCGTCCGCCGTCCAGCGGCACGAGGGGACGCAGATCCGGCGGAATCACCGGAATCACGTCCATGATCATGTGCTCGGGGCTGTTACGCTTGGAGACCTCATCATCGCTGTTGCGGATCGCGTCGATCACCTTGAGCCGCTTGAGCTTCTTTTTCTTCCGGTGCTTCGAGGTCTCATGCACGACCTCGTAGCGCAGCTGCTCGGCGAGTTCGTCGACGTCCAACTGTCCGAGCAGCGTCCGGATCCCTTCCGCCCCGATTTCCGCGCGGAATTCGGTGTCCCCCTCTTCACGGGCCTTGTCCGTCAGGTCCCAGTACTCATCCTCTTCCAGAACCTGCTTGAACTCGACGTCCTGCCGGCCGGGCTCGGTCACGACGTGTGCGGCGTAGTAGATGACCTTCTCGAGATCCCGCAGCTTCATCCCGAGCAGGTAGCCCATCTGGGAAGGAAGGGTCTTGAAGAACCAGATATGGGCCACGGGCACCGCGAGTTCGATATGCCCCATCCGCTCGCGACGAACCTTGGAGAGCGTGACCTCTACCCCGCACTTGTCGCATATGTGACCGCGGTACCGGATGCGCTTGAACTTCCCGCAGTGACACTCCCAGTCCTTGACCGGCCCGAAGATGCGCTCGCAGAAGAGGCCGTCACGCTCCGGCTTGAACGACCGGTAGTTGATCGTCTCCGGCTTCGTGACCTCTCCGTGACTCCAGGAACGGATCTCCTCGGGCGAGGCGAGCTTGATCTGAATCCAGTCGAACTCGGACGAACCGGCACTGCGATTTCGCGGAAAATCGATCATCTGTCACCCTCTTGTTTCGCTAGAACAGCGGCTCCGACTCGTCGCCGCCGAGCGTTACGCTCAGCCCCAGCGCCTGGAGTTCCTTGACGAGCACGTTGAAGCTCTCGGGCACCCCCGGCTTGGGCAGGTTGTCGCCCTTCACGATCGCCTCGTATACCCGGCTCCGTCCCGTCACGTCGTCCGACTTGACGGTCAGCATCTCCTGCAGCGTGTGGGCCGCGCCGTAGGCTTCCAGCGCCCACACCTCCATCTCGCCGAAGCGCTGCCCTCCGAATTGCGCCTTGCCGGCCAGCGGCTGCTGCGTGACGAGACTGTACGGACCGATGGAGCGCGCGTGGATCTTGTCGTCGACGAGGTGCGAGAGCTTCATCATGTAGATCTCGCCGACCGCGATATCCGCCACGAACTCCTCGCCCGTGCGGCCGTCGCGCAGCCTCATCTTGCCGTTCGAACGAAGCCCCGCGCGCTCCATGAGCTCGACGACGGCCGCGTCCACGCCCGACGTGATCCTGCGCTGCCCGGAGAGCGCGGCAGTCTTCGGCCAGCCCTCCGACTCCAGCTTCGCTGCCGTCGTCGCGCCCGAAACATCACGCACGACCCGAAGGACGAAAGAGGCCAGGCTTCGCAGGTAAGAGACGAGTTCGCCGCGTCCCTCGAGATAGGCATCGAGCGTGCGTCCCAGGCTGGCCGGGTCGGAAATCTCATCGTCTCCTTCCCAGGCCTGAATCTCGTTGACGAGCGTCTGAGTCATCTCGTAGGAAAGTTCGGGCGGTTCGACGTCCGATCCGAGCGTACGAGCCGCCCAATAGGCGCCCCCGATCTTCAGGAGGGCGCCGATCTCATGCTCCGTCGCTCCCTGGAAGACGGGCGTATTCGCCTCGAAGCCGAGCGCCCGGGCCGCCCAGCCCAGCGTGGTCTCGAGAATCTGTCCCACGTTCATCCGGCTCGGTACGCCGAGCGGATTGAGCACGATTTCGATGGACTGTCCGTCGGGCAGGACCGGCATGTCCTCTTCGGGAACCACGCGGGCGATGATGCCCTTGTTCCCGTGCCGGCCGGCCATCTTGTCGCCTACGGAGATCTTCCGCTTCTCCGCCAGGTAGACCTTCACCAGCTGGACGACGCCCGGGGAGAGTTCGTCGGGCTGGAAGATCTTGTCGATTCCCTCTTCCGTGCGCTCGCGTATCCGTTCCACTCGCGTGCGGGCTTCGGCCTCCACGCGGCGGATCAGGTCGTTCGACTTCTCCGTTTCCACCTTCAGCGTCGAGAGGTCGATCTCTCCCAGATCGACGCGCCGGAGCTTAGTCTTCGTCAGTTTCGTGCCCTCGGCGAACAGCGGTTCGAGGGAGCCCCGGCCGAGACACAAGACCACCGTTTCCCCTTCGAGCAGTTCGAGGATCTCCTCGTCCCGCGCTTCCATCACCCGTGCGATTTCCTCGCGCTCGCTCTCGCGCAGTTCGGCGATGCGCTCGCCGTGCTCCCGTTCCAGCAGCGGGTCGTCGATCCGCCTGGAGAAGATCTTGACGTCGATCACGGTCCCCTCAACGCCGGGGGGGACGCGCAACGAACTGTCCTTCACATCCTTCGCCTTCTCCCCGAAGATCGCGGTGAGGAGCTTTTCTTCGGGCGAAAGCTCCGTCTCGCCCTTCGGCGTGATCTTGCCGACGAGGATGTCTCCCGAGCGGACCGCGGCGCCGATACGGACGATCCCCCGATCATCGAGGTCGACGAGCGCTTCTTCGGCCACGTTCGGGATCTCGCGCGTGATCTCCTCCATCCCGCGTTTCGTGTCGCGGACGTGGAGTTCGAGTTCCTGGATGTGGACCGACGTGTAGACGTCGCCCTTGACCAGCTTCTCGCTGATCACGATCGCGTCCTCGAAATTGTGTCCGAACCAGGGCATAAAGGCGACGAGCGCGTTACGTCCGAGCGCGAGCGAGCCGCCGTCCGTGCCGGCTCCGTCCGCGACCACGTCGCCCGCCTCCACGCGGTCGCCGACCTTGACGATCGGTCTCTGGTTGATCGCCGTGTCCTGATTCGTGCGCCAGAACTTCCTGAGCCGATAGGAGTCGTACTGGGTGAGGCGGGCGAGGGGGATCTCCCCGGCCGCCCGCCGGGGCTTGCCGGTGTCGACCTCGACCTCGTCCGCCGTGACCCGCGTCACGGTCCCGGCGCGACGCGCAAGCACGACCGCACCGGAGTCCCGCGCCACTTTGCCCTCCAGGCCCGTGCCCACGAGCGGGCGTTCCGGGAAGAGAAGCGGCACGGCCTGCCGCTGCATGTTCGATCCCATCAGCGCCCGGTTCGCGTCGTCGTGCTCGAGGAACGGAATGAGTGCGGGCGATACGGCCACCAGCTGGTCGGGCGCGACGTCCATGAAATCGATTTCGTCCGGCGGCAGGAGCGGATAGTCGTCGCGGCGCCGGCAGAGGACGAGAGAGCGGGCGAACGTCCCGTCGGAGTTGAGTTCGGCGTTCGCCTGCGCCACCGAATATTCCTCCTCTTCGCTCGCAGAGAGCCAGACGATTTCGTCCTGGGAGACCCGCTCGTTGACTACCCTGCGGTAGGGAGTCTCGAGAAAACCCAGCTCGTTCAGGCGAGAGTACGTGGTCACGGAAGTGATGAGCCCGATGTTCGGGCCCTCCGGAGTCTCGATGGGACACATCCGCCCGTAGTGCGAGTAATGCACGTCCCGCACTTCGAAACCTGCGCGCTCCCGCGTCAGCCCGCCCGGACCCAGCGCGCTCAGGCGTCGCTTGTGCGTGAGCTCCGAAAGCGGGTTCGTCTGGTCCATGAACTGGCTGAGCTGCGAGCTCCCGAAGAAAGCCTGGATGACGGCGCTTACCGTACGCGCGTTCACGAGGTCGTCGATGGAGATCTTCTCGGGGTCGCTGTTGATCGACATCCGCTCGCGCACAAGGCGGGCCATGCGCGACAGTCCGACGGAGAACTGGTTCGCGATGAGTTCCCCGATGGACCGCACGCGGCGGTTCCCGAGATGGTCGATGTCGTCCGTGTACCCGCGGCCCTCGTGCAGTTCGACCAGGTAGCGGATAATCGCCACGAAGTCGTACGGATCGAGCACCACGAGATCGCCCGCGGGTATGTCGAGGCCGAGCAGCCGATACACGTCCTTGAGCCGGTGGTTGATCTTGTGTCGGCCCACCCGACCCAGGTCGTACCGCTTGGGATTGAAGAAGAGCCGGTCGAGCGCTCCCCGGGCCGTCGCCAGGTTCGGCGCTTCGCCGGGCCGGACGAGAGAGTAGATGGAGTGCAGCGCGGCCGCCTCGCTCCCGGTGGGATCCTTCGCGAGCGTGTTGCGCAGCAGCGGCGACTCCCCGCGGGGTCCGCCCGTGAACACCAGGGCCTCGCGAGCCCTCTCCGCCTTGAGCCTCGCGAACAGGCTCGAATCGAAGCGCGCACCCTTCTCGGCCAGGATTTCTCCGGTGTCCTCGGCAACGACATCGGCGGCGAGCTGCGGACTCGAACTCCAGTCGCGGCGCATGGCGAGATCCTCATAGGTCCCACGCAACGGGACGAAGGTCGCGCTCGAATAGACCTCGACCTCCGAAATGCCCGCGCGCACGAGGCGCTCGAGGGCTTCTTCGCTCAACATCTCCCCGCGGCGCACGATGAAGGCATCTTCCTCCTCGAACGCCTCGACGCTCGTGATCTCCCGGTCGAGGATGCGTTGCACGAGCTCCGCGTCGAGCCGGTCGCCGAGGGCAGCAACGGGCTCGCCGCCGTCCGCGCCCGTAAGGTCGTCCGCCAGCCAGTGCGGCGCGTCCGTGGCGGGCTCGTAACCACGCAGTTCAAGCACCTCGGGATCCTCGCCGAAGTCGGGATTCGCGATGCTCCGGGCCACCAGCGTGCCCGTTACCTCGCGGTGCGCCGACGACTCGTCGTCATCCTCCGTGTCGATCCGGACGAGCCGGCGTCGGCAGAAGCACTCCAGGATGTCCACATCCCTCCCGTAGCCGAAGGCCCTCAGCAGGGCGGTGGCGGGGAACTTCTTCTTCTTGTCGATGTGGACGTGGATCACATCGTGGATGTCGAGGGTGAATTCCACCCAGGATCCGCGAAACGGGATGATCCGGGACGAGAAAAGACGCGTGCCGTTGGGGTGCAGCGTCTCCTCGAATACGACGCCGGGGGAGCGGTGAAGCTGGCTCACGATGACCCGTTCCGCTCCGTTCACGACGAACGTCCCCTGCTCCGTCAGAAGCGGCAGATCTCCCAGATATACTTCCTTCTCCAGGATATCGCCGGGACGCTTTTCGTCGTCCTTCCCGACCGTCTCGAAGATGACCAGCCGGAGCCGCGCCTTCAGCGGCGCGGAGTAGGTCATGTCGCGCTCGATGCACTCCTCGACCTCGTATTTCGGCTCTCCGAGAGAGTAGCTGACGAACTCCAGCGAGAAGTTCTCGTTGACGTCCGTAATCGGGAAGATCTCCCGAAAAACACGCTCGAGACCGAGGTCCCGGCGCTCCTCTTCCTTCGTCTTCGATTGCAGCAGACGCTCGAACGCCTCGCGCTGCACATCCAGGAAATGCGGCATGTGCATCGGACGGGCGAGCTTGTCGAACGAGACCGCGGGTCTGCCGTTGACCGTCAAATCGTACCTCCCGCGGGGAACCCCGCGAGTACATGGGAGATGCGGAAATACCGGGCACGACCCGCAGGGGGTCGCGCCGGTTCGTGCACGGTGTGGGGTCGGACCCCCGCGTCACCGGCCCGGCTGCGGTTCCTCCGCAGTCCGGAGCCGAACAGATGATCGACGCCGGGGCGTGCCACGCTCTTCAGCGCGGCTACTTGAGATCCGCCGTTGCGCCCTGCTCTTCGAGCTTGGCCTTGATCTCCTCCGCCTCCTCCCTGGACACGCCTTCCTTCACGGGTCCGGGCGCGTTGTCGACGACGGCCTTCGCCTCCTTGAGACCCAGGCTCGTCACTTCACGCACGACCTTGATCACCTGGATCTTCTTGCTGCCCACCGCCGTGAGGACGACGTCGAACTCCGTCTGCTCCTCCTCGGCGCCGTCGCCTCCGCCACCGGGAGCGGCAGCGACGGCTACCGGCGCGGCGGCCGACACGCCGAAGGTTTCCTCCATTTTGTCTTTCAGCTCGGCGGCTTCGAGCACCGTCAGAGAGCCGATCTGCTGCAGAAGATCGTCGATTTTGGACATGTTCTTCCGTTCCCTGGATCCTGTACGCATTCCGCACGCCCGCACGTCACGGGCGTGCGTTCCACCTCAGGCGGACTCGTTCTTCCTTCCGACCTGTTCGATCATGTCAGCGATGTCGCGGAAGAGCGCATTCAGAGCGCCGGCGATGCCGCCGACGCCAGAGGTGAGCCCGCCCGCGATGCTGCCGAGCAGCACCTCGCGCGAAGGGAGATCGGCGATGCGCCCCACTTCCTCCGGCGACGTTTCCACTCGATTGATGACGCCGACCTTGACCACCGGCCGGTTCTCGTTCGCTTTCGCGAATTCCTTCAGGACTCTGGCCGGTGTGACGGGGTCGGCATCGCTGAGAACGAGCCCCGTCGGACCCTCGAGGTGGGTGCTCAGGTCCGGGAGATCCAGATCCTCGAGCGCCCGCTTCATCAGGGTGTTCTTCACGACCCGATAACTCAGGCCCTCGTCTCGGAGCCGCGTTCGGAAATCCGTGATCGCCTTCACGTTCAGCCCGGTGAAGTCGGTCAGGTAGATCGTCCCGCTCTCTTCAATCTGCGCAGTGAGTTCCTGCGTGACGCGCTGCTTTTCTTCGAGTCTCATGGATCTACCGGTACAGGTCCTCGTCGACGGAAACACCGAGACCCATCGTGCTGGTCACGGTCACGCTCTTCACGTACCGGCCCTTCGCCGCGGCGGGCTTCAGC
This sequence comes from Gemmatimonadales bacterium, assembly GCA_009838765.1. Lineage (GTDB taxonomy): Bacteria > Gemmatimonadota > Gemmatimonadetes > Palauibacterales > Palauibacteraceae > Palauibacter > Palauibacter ramosifaciens. Next base: position 2,044 of record VXQX01000002.1, on the reverse strand, counting down.
CGCACGATCTCGTCCATGAGCGCATCGAGATTCTCGTTCAACCGGTCGAGTTCGAAGCTCACCTTTCCGATCGGCGCATGCACGTTGCCGGTACGGTCCACCCGGAATTCGATCTTGCCCGCCTTCGATTCGCGAACGGCCCGACCCACATCCATGGTGACCGTGCCGGCCTTCGGCGTCGGCATGAGGCCGCGCGGGCCGAGGATCCGGCCCAGCCTGGCGACATCCTTCATGAGATCCGGCGTGGCGATCGCGACGTCGAAGTCGAGCCACCCCTCCTGAATCTGCTCGATGTACTCGGTTCCCACGTAGTCCGCGCCGGCCTCCGTCGCCTCGGCCGCCCGGTCCGCCTTCACGAGAGCGAGCACGCGCACCTTGCGGCCCGTACCCGCAGGCAGGATGACCGTGCCGCGCACAATCTGGTCCGCCTTGCGCGGGTCCACGCCGAGGCGGACGGCCGCCTCCACCGTCTCGTCGAAGTTCGCGAACGCCGTCTTCTGCACGCGCTCAAGCGCTTCGCGGGGCGCGAGGGCGCCGTTCGGCGGAGCGGCCCCTACGACGGAGCGGTATTTCTTGCCGCGTTTCGGCATGTTTTCCGGTTTCTCCCGATCAGTCGGCCCGCTCGATCCCCATGGATCGTGCGGTGCCCGCGATCATCCGCATCGCGGCCTCCTCATCGGCCGCGTTTAGATCCTTCATCTTGATCCTGGCGATCCTGCGCAGCTGGTCGTCCGTGACCTTGCCGACTTTCTCCCGATTGGGGACCGGAGAGCCCGACTCGAGACCGAGCTCCTTCTTGAGCAGCTCCACCGCAGGTGGCGTCTTGGTGATGAAGCTGAACGTCCGGTCCTTGTAGACCGTGATCTCGACCGGGATGATCGTGCCGGCTTCCTGCTGCGTCTGCGCGTTGAACGCCTTGCAGAAGTCCATGATGTTGAGGCCGTGCTGGCCCAACGCCGGACCCACGGGCGGGGCCGGATTCGCCTGCCCCCCCGGAATCTGCAGCTTGATGAATCCGGTCACCTGTTTCTTCGGCGGCATCAGAACCCCTGCAACTGCGTGTAGTCCAGTTCGACCGAGGTCGGGCGCCCGAACAGGCTCACCTGCACGCGCACCTTGCCCTTCTCCGCAAACACTTCCTCCACCGTTCCGCTGAAATCGCTGAACGGTCCTTCCATGACTTCGACGACCTGCCCCGGTCGGAAGGGAATCTCCGTTTCGGGGCCCGCCTGCTCGAGTTCATCCGCGATGCCGAGGATCTTGTTCATCTCCTCGGTCTTGAGCGGCTGAGGATCCTTCCCGCTCCCCACGAACTTGATGACGCCGGGAACGTTGTTGACGACGTACATCGTGTTCTGGTCCAGCAGCATCTGAATGAGCACGTAGCCCGGGTAGAGCCGCTTCGTCGACTTGACGCGCTTCCCCCCCTTGATCTCGACGACTTCCTGTGTGGGGACGATGACCTCCCGGATCGGAGGCTCATCCCCATACTCCTGGATTTTCTGCTCCAGGAGCGTCTTCACCTTCTTCTCGTGGCCCGAGTACGTCTGCAGCGCGTACCAGCGCGGCGCATCCCCCGGAGGGCCGGTCTGCGCGGCTCCCGTGCCCGCGGACTCAACCACCGAACGACCTGACGATGAATCGCACGGACGCCGCGAAGACGGAATCCATGGCCCCGATGACGATGGCCATGATGAAGACGAAGATCAGGATGCCGATCGTTGCGCCGCGCAACTGGTCCCTGTCGGGCCACGTGACCCGACGCATCTCGACCTGCACCTGTTCCGCGAATTCCTGGGTTCTTCTGACGATGCCGGCCAATCGAACCCCTTACCGTGTTTCCTTGTGCATTCTGTGTCCGTTACAGCGGCGACAGTATTTCTTCTGTTCGGCCCGCTGCGGATGGGTCCGCCGATTCTTCGTCGTCGAATAGTTGCGCTCTTTGCACTCCGTACATTCGAGCGTAATCCGAACCCTCATTTGCGTTCCCTAGTCGTGGATGGCGGTGACGACCCCGGCGCCCACCGTCCGGCCTCCCTCGCGG
>VXQX01000057.1 GCA_009838765.1 Gemmatimonadales bacterium | reverse complement strand
GTCTTGGAGCGGGCGCGCCGGGCGGGGGTGGCATCGGCCGTCCCGCCGGCGGCAGCGGCGGGTGAGGAGATGGCGATGCTCCTCCGCCGCACGCTGGACGGATGGCGAAGCGACATCGTGGTCCTGGCCGGCTACATGAAGCTGGTGCCCGAGACTCTCGTGCGGGCGTACTGGGGGCGGATTCTGAACATCCATCCCGCGCTGCTGCCTTCGTTCGGAGGCCGGGGGATGTACGGCTCGCGGGTGCACGGGGCGGTCATCGAGGCCGGCGCCCGCGTCACCGGAGTGACCGTCCATTTCGTGGACGAGGCGTACGACCGGGGGCCGATCCTGTGCCAGTGGCCCGTCCCCGTGCTCGCGGGCGATACTCCGGAATCCGTCGCGGCCCGCGTGCTGAAGGTCGAGCACCGGATCCTGCCCGCGGCCGTCGAAGCGCTGGCTTCGGGGGCGGTTCGCCTGGAGGCGGGCCGTCGAGTCCACTGGGTGCGCGAGTGGTTCGAGACAGAGACGTTCACCAACCGGGAAGGATGAGTGGGGATGCCGACTGCGCTCGTGAGCGTTTCGGACAAGACGGGAATCGAGGAATTCTGCGCGGGCCTGATCGCGCACGGCTGGGAGATCGCGTCCACCGGCGGGACGATGCGGGCGCTGCGCGCGGCGGGAATCGAGGTCCGCGGCGTAAGCGACCTCACCGGCCATCCGGAAATGCTCGGCGGGCGGGTGAAGACGTTGCACCCGAGAGTGCACGGCGGGATCCTCGCCCGGCGCGAGGTGCCGGATGACCTGGCTCAACTCGCCGCGCACGGGATGATCCCCATCGATCTCGTGGCCGTGAACCTGTACCCGTTCCGCGAGACCGTCGCCGATGGGAACGTCGCGCTCCGGGAAGCGCTGGAGCAGATCGACATCGGCGGCCCGACCATGCTCCGGGCCTCGGCGAAGAACCATCCATCCGTCTGGTCGGTCTGCGATCCGGCCGACTACGGACGCGTGCTCGAGGCCATCGATGCCGGGGACGCGCCGGAGACGGTGGAGCTGAGGCGGGAGCTGGCGGTGAAGGTGTTCGCGCACACCGCGGCCTACGACGCGGCGATCGTCCGCTACCTGGGCGAGCAGGACGGCCCGGGGAGTTCGCCCGACCTCCCCGCGGCGGAGACCGTCCTCTCGCTCGTCCGCGTGCAGCCGCTCCGGTACGGGGAGAACCCGGACCAGCAGGCCGCCTTCTTCCGAGACGGGTCCGGCGCGCCGCGGGGGATTCCCGCGCTCGCCCAACTCCACGGTCGGGAACTCTCGTTCAACAACATTCTCGATGTGGACGGGGCTCTCACGGCAATCGCGCCCTTCGTGTCCGGCGACCGGGCCGCCTGCGCGATCCTCAAGCACTCGACGCCGTGCGGCCTCGCCGTCGGCCCATCCCCGCTGGCGGCCTACGAGAAGGCGCTCGCGTGCGATCCCGTTTCGGCGTTCGGTTCGGTCATCGCCTTCACGGACCCGCTCACCGAGGCCGTTGCGGAAGCCCTCTCGCGGAACTTCGTGGAGTGCGTCGTGGCGCCGGGATACTCGGAGGACGCGCTCCGCCTCCTGCAGGAGAAGAAGAACATCCGGATTCTGCAGCCCGAGGCCGGAGCGGCGCTGGACGCGGGCGGCCACCTGCGGGAAGGGGTCGAAGTGCGCGGCGTGCGCGGCGGGGTCCTGATGCAGGCGGCTCCCCGGCCGGCGCGCGAGGTGAATCGTGAAGCTCGCGTCCCGACGGCGCGGGTTCCGAGCGAAGCGGAGTGGGACGATCTGGCGTTCGCGTGGTCCGCCGTACAGAGCGTGAAGTCGAACGCGATCCTGCTCGCGCGCAATGGGGCGTCGATCGGAATCGGCGCGGGGCAGATGAGCCGGGTCGACTCGGTGGAGATCTCGATCCGCAAGGCGCGGGCGCAGGGGTTCGACGTGGCGGGCGCCGTGCTCGGGTCGGACGCGTTCTTCCCCTTCCGCGACGGCATCGATGCGGCGGCGGCCGCCGGGGTGACGGCGATCGCGCAGCCGGGCGGATCGAAGCGCGATGCGGAGGTCGTCGAGGCCGCGAACGAGCACGGCATGGCGATGGTCTTCACCGACCGTCGGCTTTTTCGCCACTAGCAGTCCGTGGTCCGCCGGTTCGTAACAGGGCCCTGCGCCGGACGAAGGGTTGCGAAACACGCGGTGCCGGAGCGGTTATACTTGAGTATGTAACGCCGCAGGCGAAGTGGCTGGCGACCGGCGAGGGCCGGAGGCCGAACGGCAAGGGAGACTCCCCATGGCGAACATTCATATTCCCGACGGCTGGCGGCTCAAGGAGAGCGAAGCGACGTCGGAGTCCGTGTACCTCGACCGGCGGCAGTTCGTGGCCCGCATGGGCGGAGGCGCGGTTTTTGCCGCCGCCTCGCTCGCGTGCGGGCCGGGCCGGGCGGCCGAAGCCCAGCAGCGCGGTCCCCTCGACAACATCCCGGACACCCCGACCGCGGATCTCTATCCCGCCGCCGTGAACGATCCGCGCTTCACGCCCGGCGACCGCCACAAGGAGGTTTCGCCCGAGGAGATCGTGGCCACGTACAACAACTTCTACGAGTTCGGCACGGACAAGGACGGCGTGTGGCGCAACGTCGGCCCGTTCGAGGCCCGCCCGTGGGCACTCGAAGTCACCGGCCTCGTCGAGAACCCGGGCGTCTACGATCTCGTGGAGCTGGAACGCGCCTTCCCGCTCGAGGAACGGATCTACCGGCACCGCTGCGTGGAGCGCTGGTCCGTCGTCGTGCCCTGGATCGGGTTTCCGCTCGCCAAACTCCTGGAACGGGTGCAGCCGCTGAACAGCGCGCGCTACGTCGCTTTCGTCACGTTCAACCGTCCCGAGCAGGCGTACGGGATGAAGTCGATGACCTGGTGGCCGTGGCCGTACCACGAGGGGCTTCGCATGGACGAAGCAATGAACGAGCTGGCGTTCGTCGTGACGGGCATGTACGGACATCCGCTCCAGAAGCAGAACGGGGCACCGGTCCGGATTCACCTTCCGTGGAAGTACGGTTACAAGAGCCCGAAGAGCATCGTCGGCATCGAGATCACCGACCGACAGCCGGCTACGTTCTGGAATACGTCGACGCCCGCGGAGTATGGATTCTATTCCAACGTGGACCCGGATCTGCCTCACCCCCGCTGGTCTCAGGCGCAGGAGGAAATCGTCGGTACGGGACAACGGGTGCCGACGCTCCCGTTCAACGGATACGGCGAGTGGGTGGGTGAGCTCTACGGCGGTCGCGTGACGCCGGTCGGAGACGTGCCGCACGCCCGCTGAGGTTCGGCGGGCGGGGCTCCTTGACCCGCCTGCCGTCCCCGGATAATGTCCCGCGGGCTCCGTGGATGCGGAGCCTTACCTGAATCGAGACTTCCCCGAAACGCATATAGATACGCCCTTGAGACGACGCGCGATTGCAGCGCTCGTGCTTCTCCTGGGGGTCCTGATCAGCCAGGGTTGCGGCGGCGAATACCCGCAATCCGCACTGCACCCCAGTTCAGACTCCGCCGAGATCCTCGACCGGCTCTTCGACCAGATCTTCTGGTGGGCGGTCGGCGTGTTTGTCGTGGTCGCGGGCATGCTCATCTACGTGTTCGTCCGGTTCCGGGAGCGGCCGGGCGACGCGCGGCCGAAACAGGTCCACGGCCACCTCCTCCTCGAAGTGGGCTGGACGCTGGCCCCGGCGCTCATCCTCGTGGCGATCGCGATTCCGACCATCCGCGCGATCTTCATCATCGACCGCTCGACGCCGGATCCGGAGGCCCTCGTCGTCGAGGTCATCGGCAAGCAGTGGTGGTGGGAATTCCGTTATCCGGAACTCGGGATCGTGACGGCGAACGAAGCTCACGTTCCGCTCGGCCGCACCGTCGACTTGAGGCTCCGTTCCGCGGACGTCATGCATTCGTTCTGGATTCCGCGCCTGGCCGGAAAGCGGGACCTCGTGCCGGGGATCGAGAACCAGCTCTGGTTCCGGCCGGACTCGGTCGGCGTGTTCCACGGACAGTGCGCGGAGTTCTGCGGCACGGCGCACGCGCTCATGGGGATGCGCGTGATCGTGGACGAGCCCGACGACTTCGAGCGGTGGGCCCGGGCGAACGCGGCGCCCGCGTTGACACCCGGCGATGCGGAGGCGCGGGCGGGGCAGGGTGTGTTCATGGCGAACGCGTGCGTGAGTTGTCACGCGGTGAGGGGGACGCAGGCGATGGGACAGTTCGGACCCGATCTCACGCACTTCGGCAGCCGGCTCACGATCGCCTCGGGCGTGCTTGAGAACACGCCCGCGGACCTGGCGCGCTGGCTGGACTCCACCCAGCACGTGAAGCCCGGGAACCTGATGCCCGAGGTGGAGCTGAGCGACGCGCAGGTTCGGCAGCTCGTCGCCTACCTCGGCTCGCTCCGCTAGCGCCATGGCCATGACCGACGCGCATTCCACGGGGATCGGGAGCTGGCTGACGACGGTCGACCACAAGCGGATCGCGATCATGTACTTCGTGGTCGGGTTCGCCTTCCTCCTCATCGCGGGCGTCGAGGGCCAGCTCATCCGGCTCCAGCTCGCCGCCCCCGAGCGCAGCTTCCTCGACCCGGACCTGTACAACCAGCTGTTCACGATGCACGGCACGACGATGGTGTTCTTCGCCGGCATGCCGCTCGTCGTCGCCTTCTTCAACTTCGTGGTGCCGCTGCAGATCGGGGCGCGCGACGTCGCCTTCCCGCGCCTGAACGCATTCTCCTTCTGGGTATTCCTCTTCGGCGGCCTCTTCCTGTACGCGAGCGTCCCCCTCCGCGTGATGCCCGACGGGGGCTGGTTCGCGTACATGCCGCTGACGAACGCCGAGTATTCGCCGGGTCCGGGCATCGATTTCTACGTCCTCTCGCTCCTCATCTCCGGCGTGGGGTCGATCGCGGGCGGACTGAACTTCCTCGTCACGATCCTCAACATGAGGGCGCCGGGGATGACGTTCATGCGGATGCCGCTGTTCACGTGGATGGCGCTCATCGTTTCGGCGCTCATCCTGCTCGCGTTCCCGCCCTTCACGGTCGGCCTCATCTTCATGCTCTTCGACCGCCGCTTCGGAACGCACTTCTTCGACGCGGCGGCGGGCGCGGATCCCGTCCTCTGGCAGCACCTGTTCTGGGTCTTCGGCCACCCCGAGGTCTACATCCTCATCCTGCCGGCCTTCGGCATCGTGTCCGACGTCATCCCGACGTTCTCGCGGAAGATCCTGTTCGGGTATCCCGTCGTCGTCTTCTCGGGCGTCCTCATCGCCTTCCTCGGCTTCGGCGTCTGGGTCCACCACATGTTCTCGGTCGGACTCGGGCCGGTGGTGAACGCGGTCTTCGGCGGGGCGACGATGCTCATCGCGATCCCCACCGGGATCAAGATCTTCAACTGGATCGCGACGATGTGGGGGGGACGCCTGCGCTTCCGGACCGCGATGCTCTTCGCGGTCGGGCTCGTGGCAACGTTTACGATCGGCGGCCTGAGCGGCGTCATGCACAGCTCGCCGCCGGCCGACCTGCAGCAGACGGACACGTACTTCGTGGTGGCGCACTTCCACTACGTGCTCATCGGCGGGACCGTCTTCGGCCTCTTCTGCGGCTTCTACTACTGGTTCCCGAAGGCGACGGGGCGGATGCTGCACGAGGGCCTGGGGAAGGCCCACTTCTGGCTCAGCTTCATCGCGTTGAACGTGACCTTCTTCCCCATGCACTTCTCCGGGCTCCTGGGGATGCCGCGGCGTACCTACACGTACGCGGAGGGGCTGGGTCTGGACGTGTTCAACCTGATCTCGACCGCAGGGGCCTTCATCTTCACCCTCTCCTTCGTGCCGCTGGTCTGGAACCTGTGGCGCGCGTGGCGGCGCGGAGAGGCGGCGGGACACAACCCGTGGGACGCGTCGACGCTCGAATGGACGATGGCCTCGCCGCCGCCGCACTACAACTTCGCGGAGATCCCGGCCGTCGACCGGCGGGACCCGCTCTGGCATCCCTACATCGAGCCGGAATCGCGCCGGGAGGGGGATGAGCCCGGCGGAGTGGTGCCGCGGCAGCAGCCGGAGGAGCCGCCGGAGCCCGTGGTCATGCCGAACCCGTCGTACTGGCCGCTCGTGCTCGCCGTGGGGATGCTCCTCATGACGATCGGCGGGCTCGGGTCGCTCGGGTTGACGCTCTTCGGGCTGCTCGTGACGGCGGTGGGGCTCTTCGCGTGGGCCTTTGAGCCCCCGTTCGGCGGGGGGGTGCACTGATGGAGGGGCCGACCTCGACGGGCATCCCGAACCGCAAGCTCGCGATGTGGAGCTTCATCGGGTCGGAGTGCATGCTCTTCGGCACCCTGATCGCCACGTACATGATCTATCGCGGGCGGAACCTGGTGCCGCCCTATCCGCACGACCTGCTGAACATCCCGTTCATCACCGTCACGACCTTCGTGCTCCTGATGAGCAGCCTCATGATGGTGCTCGCGCTCGCGGCGGTGCAGAGGAACGATCTGCGCGCGACGAAGCTGTGGCTCGGCATGACGGCGCTGTTCGGCCTCATCTTCCTCGGCGGTCAGTACTACGAGTTCAACCACTTCGTTCACGAGGGACTGCCGCTGTCGAGGAACCTGTTCTCGTCGACCTTCTTCGTTCTCACCGGGACGCACGGCGCGCACGTCGCCGGAGGCGTGATCTGGCTGAGCACCCTCCTCGTGAGGGCGGTGCAGGGAAAGCTCGACGCCCGCCATGCGGAGACGGTGGAGATCGCCGGCCTCTACTGGCACTTCGTGGACGTCGTGTGGATTATCCTCTTCACCCTCATCTACCTGCTGGTTTGAGGCACACGTGAGCCGCCACTCCGCCGAGTCGCATCCGAGCACGCGCCTCTACATCGCCGTCGCGGTGATCCTCGCCGCGCTCACGGCGCTCGAGGTGATGGTGTTCTACATCGAGGCGCTCGCGCCGGTGCTCATCCCCATCCTGCTCGTGATGATGGCGGCGAAATTCGCGCTCGTCGCCATGTTCTTCATGCACCTGAAGTCCGATGGCCCGGTCCTCACCGCCATCTTCGCCTGGGGGGTCTTCATCGCGACCGCGATCGTGGTCGGCTTGATGGCGATCTTCGGCAAGTTCGGCGCCTAGCAACCAGACTGCTGCGCCGTCAGCGGGACGGGGTGGCGGAGAGGGCGTAGAGGAAGAGGTTCACGCCCATCCTGAGCGCGGACTCCCGTACCTCGGGCGCGTCCCCGTGCACGCCCTCGTCCTCCCAGCCGTCCCCCAGGTCCGATTCGAAGCTGTAGTAGACCGCGAGACGGCCATCGAGGAAGATGCCGAACCCCTGTGCGGGATTTCCGTCGTGTTCGTGGATCTTGGGCAGGCCGTCCGGCAGCTCGTAGAAGATCCGGTAGATGCTGTGCTCGAGCGGTACCTCGGCGAGCGGGGTGTCCGGGAAGAGGCGGGCGATCTCCCGTCGAAAGGACTCGTCCAGGCCGTAGTTGTCGTCCACGTGCAGGAAGCCGCCCCCGTACAGGTAGGCGCGCAGGCGTTCGACCTCGATCGCGGTGAAGGACATGTTGCCGTGTCCCGTCGCGTACAGGTACGGATGGTCGGCGAGGTCGGGGTCCGCGGCGCCCACCTCCGCGGGCCGGTCGGCCACCGGAATCCCGGTCCGGAGGCGGATCTGCTCGAGGAGATTGTCGAGGCTCGAGGGATTCGCGTACCAGTCGCCCCCGCCGTCGTAGCGCAGACGCGCGATCGTCGGCGGCTCCGCCCGCTCCGACGCGCCGGGCGGCTGGCCGGCGAGGCTCGGACAGGACCCGAGCGCGGCCAGCGCGGCGGCGGCGACCGTGACGAACCCGATCACCATCTGCGGCGTGCGGTCGCCGCGCCGCTGCGTGGCCCGGCAGTGCGGACAGATTCGCGTCGCGTCCGGCACGTTGCACTTGCAGCGTCGGCAGGGCTTCATTTGCCTGGGTTCATCGCGGCGCCTCGGTCGCGTGGCGCGGCGCGCCGGCCGCACCGTGTCTCACCCGTCTTCCCGCCGATCCGGCCCCGGGTGCGGGTCGACGATGGGAAGGTAGCTTATCGGTTCGCGCACCCCGGGGCGAAGGCTTAGGATGTGCCGCGCGACGGGCCGCTTTCCGGCCTGCCGGACCACGAGGACCTGGACGATGCGTCGATACTCGGCCTACGACCCCCCTGAGTACGTCTCCTGGCAGCCGGACCCCGAACTCCTGGAGGAGTACGGGTCGCGCATCCGGGCCGACGACGCCCGCGCCCGGGAAATCGCCGCGTTGCCTCCCGATGGGCACATCGCGCTGTACCGGGGGCTCCTCCGCTTCCGGCTCAGCGACATCGCCCTTACGCGTTGGGTGAAACAGGGCGTGATCTCGAAGGCGTGGCTCGGGACCGGCGAGGAAGCCGTGACCGTGGGGGCCGTGAATGCGCTCGACCGCCGCGGTTCCGACGGAGACATCGTGGGGCCGATGATCCGCAACCAGGGTGCGAATCACGAGATGGGGATGCCCATGGTGGAGGTGTTCCGCACCTACCTCGGGACGGCGGACGCCCCCGCGGGCGGCCGGGACCTGCACCTCGGAGACCTGCGCTTCGGCGTGTGTCCGCCGATCAGCATGGTGGCGACGCTGTCGACGGTGATGAACGGGTTTGCCCTCGCGTTCCGGATCCGCGGCGAACCCCGGGTGGCGCTGACCTGGGTCGGAGACGGCGCGACGAAACACGGCGAGGCGCACGAGGCGTTCGCCTTCGCCGCATCGCTAAGGCTGCCAATCGTCTTCATCATCCAGAATAACCAGGTGGCGCTGGGGACCAGGCTGGACCAGCACCACGTGCCGCCCGACTTCTCGGACTGGGGCGCGGCGTACGGGATTCCCACGGCATCGGTGGACGGCAACCACGTGCTCGAGGTCTACGCGGCCACGCGCGTGGCGGCCGAACGCTGCCGGCGGGGGGAGGGCCCGCAACTCATCGAGGCCCGCACCTTCCGCATGGGAGGGCACGCGACGCATGACGTGCGCGAGGCCCGGGCCACCTTTTCGCGTGAGTTGTTCGAGTACTGGGGGCGGCGCGATCCGATCGGACTCTATGAGGAGTACCTGGCGGCGACCGACCTCGGAGTCGCCGGCGCCGGCAGCCTGCGGGAGCGGAACCTCCGCAAGCTCGCCTCGGTGGAACGGGAGGTGGAGACGGAGATCGAACAGGCTGCGGGCGAGGCGCTGGCGAGCCGCGAAACCGCCGCTCCGCGCGCCGATACGGTGACACGCGGCGTGTACGGCGGGGGGGCGGCATGATCGGCGGCGGCGCTCGGCCGTGGCGGTCGGGCCGGATCGATGGCGCAGCGTGGACGCTTTACGACGCGGCCCGGGCGCCGTCCGGCCTCGGTCTCGGCTACTTCTTCTGCGACGACCCGGACGTAGCGGACCGGCGCGCGGCGCTCCCCGCCGGGCTGGCCGTGTCGGATCTCGATGAAGAGGCCTTCCGTGCGTTGTGGGAGACGGGACGACCGCTCACGTCGACGGAACGCCGGGTCGTCGACGGCAGCGGAGCGATCTGGCTTGCCCAGGGCACGGGGCCGGTCTGGGCCGAGGGGGGGAGCGCGGCGGGTACCATAGGCGTTCGCGTGCGCTGCGTCAGCACTCGTCGTCCCGTGGTGGAGTTGAACGGCGCCACGCTCTCCGGGATGTCGGACGCGGAACTGATCGCGCGCCTCGGTGCGCCTGAGGGAGTCGCGCCATCCTCCGACTGACGTTTCTCGGGACGGCCTCCTCGCGACCGACGGTGTCGCGGAACGTTTCGTCGCTCGCGCTGAAGCGCGAGGGGCGGTTGTTTCTTCTCGACTGCGGCGAGGGGACGCAGCGGCAGATGATGCGCTACGGGGTGGGCTTCTCCCTCGGAGACATCTTCATCACGCACCTCCACTCCGACCACTACCTCGGGCTGCCCGGTCTGCTCCGCACGATGAGCCTCCAGGGGCGCGAGGAATCGCTCCGGATCTGGGCCCCGTACGGCGCGGGCGAGACGCTCCGCGCGCTCCGGGATCTGGGAGGGGATCGCCTGGCGTTCGAGGCGACGGTGCATGAACTCCGGGCGGGGGAGGCAGTCGAGGGCGAGGGCTTTCGAGTCGAGGCGTTCGCCACCGAGCACACGCGTCGCTCGCTCGGATACGCCCTCATCGAGGATGATCGCCCCGGGAGGTTCGATGTGGCGGCCGCCCGCGAACTGGGCGTCCCGGAAGGCCCGCTCTTCGGCCGACTCCACCGCGGCGAGAGCGTGGATTTCGAGGACGGCCGCCGCGTGCGCCCCGGGGATCTCGTGGGCCCTCCGCGGCCGGGCAGGAAGGTCGTATACACGGGGGATACGGGTCCCTGTCCCGAAACGGTCCGGATCTCGCGCGGCGCCGACCTCCTCGTACACGAGGCGACGTTCACGGGGGAGGAACGGAGTCGGGCGCGGGACACCGGCCACTCCACCGCCGCCGAGGCGGCCCGGATGGCACGCGAGGCGGGCGTGCGACGGCTCGTGCTGACGCACGTCAGCGCCCGCTACGCCGAGCGGCCGGCGCAACTGCTCGAGGAGGCGCGCGCCGTCTTCCCCGGGGCGGAACTCGCGCGCGACGGGTGGTCCACCGAGGTCTCCTTCGATGACGCGGACGCGGGGGATCCCGACCCTTGATCCGCGTGCGCGTACCCGGGGACAAGTCGATCTCCCACCGCGCAGCGCTCATCGCGCCCCTCGCCTCATCGGCATCCGTCGTACGCGGCCTCGCGGACGGCGCCGACGTGCGGGCGAGCGTGCGGGCTATGCAACGGCTCGGCGCCGCGGTGGAGTGCGCCGAGGAGGGGCGCGGTCTCACGATCCGTTGCGCGGGCGGTGGCTTCGACCCCGGCTCGGCTCCGCGGCTCGACTGCGGGAACAGCGGCACGACGGCACGGCTGCTCGCCGGGATTCTGGCGGGTGGCGGCATTGCGGCGGTCCTGGATGGCGATCCGTCGCTTCGCGGCCGCCCCATGCGCCGCGTCATCTATCCACTCCAGGCCATGGGGGCGCAGATCGAGTACCAGGGGGAGCCGGAGCGGCTGCCAGTGAGGCTCCGCGGGCGCGCTACCGGGACGCTGCGGACCCTGCGCCACCGCGGCCGGGTGGCCAGCGCCCAGGTCAAGTCGGCCGTGCTGCTGGCTGGCGTGCTGGCCCGCGTGCGGGTCGAGGTCAGCGAGCCCGCCCTCTCCCGTGACCACACCGAACGGATGCTGACCGCGATGGGTGTGCCGCTCGCTTTCGATCCCGGACGGTTGGGTGCGGGAGAGGTGCGCTTCGACCCAGCCGGCTGGGACGGCCGGCTCGAGGGTCTGCGCATGAAGGTGCCCGGCGATCCTTCGTCGGCCGCCTTCCTGGTCGGGGCGTCGCTCCTCGCCGGCCGAACGGTGAGGGTGGAGGCGGTGGCGGCCAACCCGGGGCGCATCGGTTTCCTCTCCGTGCTCGAGGAGATGGGGGCGCGGGTCGACCGGGATCCCGCGCCGGATCAGGCCGGAGAGCCGCTGGAGACGTGGACCGTCCATCCGCCCGACGGGCTGCGGGCGTTCTCGATCGGCGGCGATCTGATCCCGCGCGTGATCGACGAGATTCCGCTCCTCGCCGTCCTCGCCGCCCGGGCGCGGGGCCGTTCGGAGATCCGGGATGCCGCCGAGTTGCGCGTGAAGGAGAGCGACCGCCTCGCCGTGCTGGCCCGGACGCTCGAGAGGCTCGGGGTCGTCGTGCAGGAGAGGCCCGACGGTCTCACGATCCGGGGTCGGACCGGACGGCTGCGCGGCGATGTCGAGACGCGCAGCGACCACCGGATCGCCATGGCGTTCGGAGTCCTCGCTGCGGCGGGAGATGCCGACCTGCGGATCGACGACCGGGCGTGCGCGGACGTCTCGTACCCGGACTTCTGGCAGGCGATCGAACCGTTCCGCCGCAGGAGCCACCGAACGCGTTCCTCGCGAACGGGACGAGTGATCGCGGTGGACGGCCCGGCCGCCTCCGGCAAGAGCAGCACGGCCCTGAGCGTGGCCCGCCGGCTCGGCTTCGTGCACGTGAACTCCGGACTGCTCTACCGGGCGGTCACGTGGTGGGCCCTCGATCGGGGTATCGCCGAAGACGGGCCGGCAATCGAGGCCGCCGTGCCCGGGCTGGAGATCGATTTCGTCCCCGCGGGCGGCGGTTTCGACGTATGCGTGGAGGAAACTCGCCCCGGCCCGGCCCTCGAATCGCCCGCGGTGACGGCGCGGGTCTCCGTCGTTTCCACGCTTCCGGCGGTGCGGGAGGTCGTGCTGGCGCGGCTGCGCCGGGCGGGCCGCCGGCACGACATCGTCTGCGACGGACGCGACATCGGCACGGTCGTCTTTCCCGGCGCGGATCTGAAGATCTTCCTCGTGGCGGAGGTCGGGGAGAGGGCCCGCCGTCGACTGCGCCAGCGCGGCGCTCCCTTTACGGACGACGACGTCGAGCGCGAGAGCCGGCGTCTCGAGGCGCGCGACGAGCTGGATCGGTCGCGTCCGCGGTCTCCCCTGCGGCGAGCGCCTGACGCCATCGAGATCGATACGACACGCATGTCCCCGGGTCAGGTCGCGGATGCGATCCTCGAGCTCGCGGCCTCCGCTTTCCGTTGACGCTTTCGCGGCCCGAGTCTAAGTTGGCGTACTGTTCGAGGATCGGTGGCGGAAAAAGTGGCGCTCCGCCCCGACTCCCGTGGAGACCCGACACCAGGGGATCGGCCGGCGGCTGGGCGGAGATGGTGAAGCTCGGTTGAGGTCGATTCTTTTTTGCCACGAGGCCCGGCGGGACGCACGGCTGGCCCCGCGCGGGAGCTTGATTCCCAATGCCTGACGACACGAACCCTCAGACCGACGTCCCCGAGACCGACATCCCCGACACGACGGACGCGTCGACGGAGGTCGACGACTCCGCGCCAGAACACGCGGAGGTCGCCGTCGCGACACCGGCCGCCTTCGAGCCGAGTTCCATCGATCTGGATCTCGACGCCGATCCCCGGGACGACTCGCAGCACGACCAGGCGGAGTACGACGAACTCTACGCGCTCTACGAGGATACGCTCAGCCGCATCACGGAGGGCGAGATCGTCTCCGCGCAGGTCATTGGCAAGACCGAGACGGACATCATCCTCGATGTCGGCTTCAAGTCCGAAGGTGCCGTCCCGCTCGAAGAGTTCTCGGACCCGGACGAGGTTCAACTGGGCGACTCCGTCGACGTCCTCCTCGAGAGCCTCGAGGATGAGGAAGGCGTGGTCGTCCTGTCGAAGAAGAAGGCGGACTTCCTCCGCGTCTGGGAGAAGATCAAGGACGCCTTCGACAACGACCGGCCCGTGCAGGGGCGTATCAAGCGGAAGATCAAGGGTGGGGTGACGGTCGACCTCATGGGGGTCGACGCCTTCCTCCCCGGATCGCAGATCGCGCTTCGCCGCGTGCCCAACGTCGACGACCTTCTGGGCGACGAGTACGACTTCAAGATCCTCAAGCTCAACAAGCGCCGGCGGAACATCGTGGTGAGCCGTCGCGTCCTTCTCGAGGAGGAGCGGGCGGGGAAGCGCGAGGAACTCAAGAAGGAGCTGTCCGTGGGCGACGTGCGTCCGGGGATCGTCAAGAACATCACGGACTTCGGCGCTTTCATCGACCTCGGCGGCATGGACGGCCTCCTCCACATCACCGACATGTCCTGGGGGCGCATCGGCCATCCCTCGGAAGTCTGCGAGATCGGCCAGTCGCTCGAGATCAAGATCCTCGACATCGACTGGGACCGGGAGAGAATCTCGCTCGGCCTCAAGCAACTCCAGGAGTACCCCTGGAAGAACGTGGCCGAGAAATACCCAGTCGGGATACGCGTGCTGGGCCGGGTCGTCTCGATCACGAACTACGGCGCCTTCATCGAACTCGAGCGCGGCATTGAGGGCCTCGTCCACATCTCCGAGATGTCGTGGACCCGCAATGTCCGCCATCCCTCTCAGCTGGTCGGCATCAACGACAAGGTCGAATGCGTCGTGCTGCGCGTCGATGAGGAGGCGCAGAAGATCTCGCTCGGGATGAAGCAGGTGGAGGAGGACCCGTGGCTGGCGCTCCCGGCGCAGTACCCGCCGGGGACGAAGATCCGCGGCCTCGTCCGCAATCTCACCTCATTCGGCGCCTTCGTGGAGGTCGAGGCCGGAATCGACGGCCTCGTCCATATTTCCGACATGAGCTGGACGCGGCGAGTGCAGCATCCGGCGGAGGTGCTCCGCAAGGGGGAGGAGGTCGATGTCGTCGTGCTCTCGATCGATCCCGACCAGAAGCGGATCTCCCTCGGTTTGAAGCAGGTGCAGGAAGACCCTTGGTATCAACTCGCGCAGGCGTACCAGCCGGGACGGGAAGTGGCGGGCTCGATCACGCGGTTGCTCGAGAAGGGCGTCGTCGTGGACCTCGGGAGCGATCTCGAAGGGTTCGTGCCGATCTCTCAGCTCGGCATGGAAGCGCCGGTCACCGAGCCCGCCGACCACTTCGACGAGGGGCACCGGCTGGATCTGCGAGTACTCGAGACGGATCCGATCAACCGTCGCATCGTTCTCGCCGTCGTGGACGCGCCCGATGTCCCGTACGACGCCGAAGAGGTGGAGTACGAGAGCATGGCGGCGTCGAAGTCCGGCTCCGCGGCGGATGACACGGACGAGGGGGAGCAGTCCGATTCCGGTGGTGAGGCAGGGGAGTAACCCCTTCCACGAGCGGCGAAGAGCGGCGAGGAGGCGCGTAGCCCTGGTCTGCGGCGCCGTACTGGTCGCGGCCGCGGGCTGTGCGTTCGTCGCCGGCAACCCACCCATCGAGACCGCCGCGACGAGCGCGTTCGACCCGGAAGGAGCGGCCGCCGCGCTCCGCCTCGCCGAAGCGGACTACGATCAAGGGCGATTCGGCGAGGCCGCGGCGCGCGGCGATTCCCTCGACGCCGCGTGGCGTGAGGTCGAGCCCCTCCGCCCCCTCGCGGACCGCGCCCTCTTCGTGGCGGGCCGGGCGCTGGTGGCGCAGGGGCTACCCGGCGCTGCCGCGGACCGCTACGGCTCGCTCCTCGCGCGCGGGCCTGCCGACCCTCTGGCGACGGCCGCCCTGGAGCGGCTGGTCCGGGTCCTCTCGGACACGAGCCGCGAGTCCGACGCGGTCGCCGCCATCCTGTCGGCGCCCCGAGGGCTCGAGACGGTGGGCCCGGAGGAGCTCCGCCGGCTGACATCAGCTCTCACGGTCGGGGACTCGCGCCCACTTGCGGAGACCTTCCCGCCGGAGACCGCGGGGGCCGCGATCGTTCATGCGCACCTCGCCCGCCTCCTCGTCATTGAGAGGGAGGGGGATGAGGCGAGACGCCTCGCCGCTCGCATCCTGGAGGGGCAACCCGCCGAACCCGAGCGAGTCACGGCGGAGATGATCGCGGGGGCGGAAACGGATCTCGGCAGCGGCGGCGCGCGCATCGGCGCGATCCTGCCGCTCACCGGCGAGCTCTCGGAAGTGGGCCGGACGCTGCGCGAGGGGATTGAACTCGCGGTCGAGCGGTACCGCGTCGAGCGCCCGGCCGGCTTCGACGTCGAACTCATCGTCCTCGATGACGAGTCCGACCCCGAGCGCACGGCGGACCTCGTTCGGTCGCTCGAAAGACAGGACGTGGTCGCGATCCTGGGTCCCCTCCGCGCCGAGTCCTTCGCGGCGGCTTCCCGGGCCCGCCGGAATCCGAGGCTGCCGATCGTCAGTCCCACGGCGACGGAAGTGCTGAGACCGGCGCCCGCGACCTACACCCTGTACGACGCCGCTACGCGCGCCTCGGACGTGGCGGAGGAGTTGGCGCGCTGGGCAATGGAGGAACTTCGCCTCCCGCGGGTCGCCGTGCTCGAGCCGGACGGGGTCGGACTCGGCGGCGCCGTGAACGCGTTCATGCGAACGGTCCGGGAGTACGACGGCCTGCTCGTCGGGCACGAACGCTATGATCCCGGGCTCACGACGTTTCAGGAACCCATCGAAGCCATCGCCGCCGCGGAGCCGGACGTCGTCTTCGCGCCCGCAGCGTCCGCGTCCGGCGTCCTCGCCGTCGCACCTCAACTCTTCTACTACGGGCTGTACAATGTGATCGTGATCGGGAGCGAAGCCTGGGCCGAGCCCGCCGCGCTGCGTCGTCTCGAACGTTTCGCCACGGACCATCGCGTGATCGGTCTTGCTGCGGATCGCATCAGCCCGGGTACGCCATGGCGGCGATTTGTGGCGGATTATGAGAGACGATACCGAAAGACGTTGCGGGACAACATCATGCCGGCTCTGGCGCA
The DNA here is from genome assembly GCA_009838765.1 of Gemmatimonadales bacterium. GTDB lineage: Bacteria > Gemmatimonadota > Gemmatimonadetes > Palauibacterales > Palauibacteraceae > Palauibacter > Palauibacter ramosifaciens. Next base: position 314 of record VXQX01000057.1, on the reverse strand, counting down.
CGATGCGACGCTCCTCGTGCTTTCCGCGCTCGACGGTGCGAGACTGCCGATCCCGGCTGCGCTCGCGGCCTACCTCGAGTCGGAGCCGGAAGTCGAGGGCGTGACGGGCCTCATGCGTCCCGAAGCCGGACGATCCGCCGTGCGGCGCTCCACCGAGGTCCGCATGCTGGTCGACGGTTCGCCCGTGGAGGCGGACAGAGAGGAGCTCCTCGCCTGGCTGGCGGAGGTGCGCGCGGCGCCGTCTCCCTTTGCGCCGCGTGACTCGCTGCGCGTGGATACCCTGCGCACGGAGGCGCGGCGGCGGGTGGGAAGGG
>VXQX01000060.1 GCA_009838765.1 Gemmatimonadales bacterium | reverse complement strand
CGACCGCCCACCCGACCACGACCGCAGCGACGATTCCGGCCGGGGCCCCGCCGCCCGCGACCGCGTACGCCGCCCCCGCCGTGAAGGAAGCGGGCCCGATCTCCGGATGCCGCGCGCCGCCGAAGGAGGGATGTCGCGACAGTACGAATTCCAGCCAGACCCCGACCAGGCAACCCGCGGCTGGTGCCCCGAAGAGCATGCCTCCCAGGGTGCCCGCCACGATGGGGCGGGACCACATGGCCTGCGGCCAGGACACCTCGTCGAGGCCCATGACCGCGCCGAGCAGGCAGGCCAGCGCCCAGTCGCCGGCCGAAAGCTCGACCCCGATCATCGGAGCTTCCGCGCGTCGAGGCGCACCTCGGGTGCGGTGGGGAGGTTGCGGGCGCTCACGGAAGCGTGCTCACCGATCACCCGCAGGTCCTCCACCTCCTCCGGGGAGAGGTGCACGTAGCCGAGAATCTTCTTCCGCCCGTCCGCGGCGTACACGCCTCCCACGTTCACGGCCCGCCCGTCGAGGCACCCGCGCTCGGCCAATGCCCGCATCGTCGCCGTATCCCGCGTAAGCAGCGCGCCGCGCGCCACACGGGCACCCAGTTCCCCGAAGCGCCGCGCCGCTTCTTCCACCCCGAGAAATTCGGCGCGCTCCTCGCCGGCGAGCGCGCTGGCCCAGAGTTCCTGCTCCCATTCGCTGGAGGCGAGGGCGTCATCGACGACGACGTAGAAATCGAGGTCCAGCGGACGTCCCCAGCCCACGAGCACCTGACCGTGGATCAGACGCTCATCGATCCGCACGAGTTCGAGCGGCACGAGCCGGCTCAGTCGGTCCCGGCCGGCGGGGACGGGTGCGCGCGCTGTCCGGCCTGCCCCTTACGCAGAAGACGGGGGACGAGCGCCTCGATCGGCATTTCGCGGTGAAAGACGAAGTCGAGCAGCATGGGAAGGTTGACGCCCGTGATCCACGCGCTGGCCCCCCTCTCCCGCACATGCCGAAGGCCGGCCAGGCCGCAACTGCCGCCCGCAAGGTCCACGAAGAGGACGGCCTCCGCGCCCCCCACTGCCTCGCCGATGATGTCGGCGAGTTCGTCGGGCCCAAGGCCTTCGTTGCTCACGGCATGCAGCGCGCCGCTGACGCCGCTGATAGCCTCGACGGCGGACACAAGGGCCTGGGCCAGCTCCGCATGCGCCACGACGACGCCGCGAACGCGGCTATTCGTCATCGGATTCGAGGTAGTCGCGCACCGGCCGCATGCGCTCGATGAGGTCGCGCTCGAAAGCCGCCGCCGGGTCCTCGCCCGAATACCGGAGGAGATGGTTCATGGCCACGACCTCGGCGATGACGGTGATGTTCTTTCCCGGGTTGAGGGGGATGCGGACCTTCGGCAGCTTGACGCCGAGGATCTCGCACTCCTCCGCCTCGAGACCCGTCCGGTCGTAGTCGTCGCGCGCTCCCCATACCTCGAGTTCGACGACGACCTCGATCCGCTTCTGCTGGCGCACGGCCCGGATCCCGAACATGGCGCGCACATCGATGATGCCCACGCCCCGGATCTCCATGTGATGGCGTTGGTGCTCGTGCGCGCGCCCCAGAAGAATGTCGCTCTGGCGGCGATGTACGAGGATGAGATCGTCGGCCACGAGGCGGTGGCCACGCTCGACCAGATCGAGCACGCACTCGCTCTTGCCTATGCCGGAGGGCCCGACGAAGAGGAGGCCGATCCCGTACACGTCCGCGAGAGATCCGTGGAGAGAAGCCCGGGGCGCGAACTCCTCCTCGAGATAGGGCTGCAGCCTCCGGTAGAAGTCGCCCGTCTTCAGCGGCGTTTCGAGCACCGCCACGCCGGCCGCCTCCGCCGCGGAGACGAGTTCTCCCGGGGGTGCCTGGCTCTTGGTGATGATCGCGCAGGGAACGCCGGACTCGAACACGAACGTGAGGGCGGCGGCGCGTTCCGAACCGCGGAGGCTCTCGAGGTAGGCGATCTCGGTTTCGCCGAAGATGAGCACGCGCTGGGAAACGAAGCGCTCCCTGTAGCCTGCCAGCGCGAGTCCCGGTGACGAGACTTCGGGCACCTCGATCCTGCGCTCGAGGCCGGACTCGCCGGCCACGACCGTGAGCGAAAACGCTTCCCGCTTGCGCTGCAGCAGCGAGGCGACCGTGAGGCTCACCCGGCTTCCCCGCCCGCTTCGAAGGGATTCCCGAACAGTTCATCCATCGGCGGGGCCGAGCGCTCGTTGTAGCGGTCGTGGTTGCGCCGGAGCTGGTTCCCCAGCTTCTCCGCGAGCCGGTCGAGCGCCGTCCGGGGATCGGGGCCCACCGCCTCCCCGTGTACGGGACGGGCGCGGTCGACGCTGATCACGGCCGCCGCCCGCACCTGCGCCTTCTCTCCGGTGAATACGATCTCTGCTTTCGACGCGCGCGGCTCGAAACGAGCCAGGTTCGTAAAGCGCGTCTCGATGATCTCGCGAATGTCGGAGACATCGGTGCTACGCGCGGTGACGATGGTTCGCATCGGTCCTCATCAGGGTTCGAGTGACTGGTAAAGGTGCGCTTCCGTCTCATCCGTTGCACGCGACCACGAGAACCGGGCCGCGTGGGCGACCCCGCCCCTTCCGAGCCGTTCGCGCACCGACGGCTGCCCGAGAACTTCACGGATCGAGGCCGCCCACGCCGCGACATCGCCGTGGGGGGCCAGAACTCCCGACGCTCCCGCCGCAACCGACTCGCGCAGCCCGGGCGAATCGCTCGCGATCACCGGCGTGCCGCAGGCGGCCGCCTCCACGTTCGTCATTCCCCAGCCTTCTTTCGGAGAGGGATAGACCACGGCCCAGGCTCGACGCAGCCAGGCGACCTTCTCTTCCTCCGAGATGTACCCCAGAAAGCGTACCCGGTGCGAGAGACCGGCGCGCCGCACGAGTCCTCGGAGGCGAAGCTCGTCGTCGCCGCGGCCCGCGATGACGAGCCTCGCGTCCGGCAGCCGGTCGTTCAGCCGGGACAGCGCCCCGAACAGCACGTCGAGGCCCTTGTAGCGCTTGAGGCGGCCCACGTAAAGGAGCGTCGGCGCCTCGGCACGCTCCGTGGCGGGATCCGGGCGATAGGTGTCGTGATCGATGCCGGGCGGGATGACCGCAATGTCGCGGGCGAGCAGGCCTCGTTTCGTGAGGTCGAGCGCGGTGCTCTCCGAGATCGCCTGAAAGGGACAGTTCCGATAGACGCCGGGTATCGCCCGTTCCGCGGCCCAGACCGCCGTGGCGATGGGGATCGATGCTTCCGCGTAGGCCGTGGCTCCGAACAGGTGCGGAACGAGCGCGACAACGGGGACGCCGGCCCACCGCGGCGAATAGAGCGGAATCTTGTTGATGTCCTCGACGAGCACATCCGGGGCGAAGCCGTGCACGGCCGCCCGCGCCGCGCGCCGGGCCCGCCAGGCGTAGCTGTACCGGTTTCCGACCCGCTGGAAGTCGATGCCATCGAGCGTCGCGGACGGGGCCGCGCCGCGCCAGCCGCTGACGACGGCCCGCACGAGGTGTCCGCGTGCCGCCAGGCGTCCGAAGATCTCGTGAAGGTGCACCTCGGCGCCGCCGGCCTCGGGGTTCTGCCGGTCCTGCCAGTTGAGGAGGAGGATCCGGAGCGGCCGCGCCACGGATTCGCTCAGGACCCGGCCTCCCGAGCCTTCAGCACCGCGTCGAGCACGCCGTTGAGAAAGCGCGGACTGCCGGGACTGCCGTACCGGCGCGCCAGTTTCAGGGCTTCGTGAATCGCGACCTTCGGCGGCACATCGTCGAACCACAGCAGTTCCGCAATCCCGATTCGCAGGATGTTGCGGTCGATGGCGTGCAGGCGTTCGACCCGCCAATTCGAGGCGTGATGAGCGATCATCGCGTCGATCTCGGCGAGGTGCCGGCCCGCGGTCTCGAGCAGGCGCCGGACGTGGGGGCGGTAGCGGTCGGACATGCGACGGTGGACGAGGCTCTGCGCCGCGTGTTCGAGCGGCGTGCCCTCTCCACCCACTTCCCAGGCGTAGAGGAGACTCAACGTCCAGCTCCGCGCCCGCGAATGGACGTGCGTCCGGGCGGTCGGCGTCACCCGCCCAGCCGTTCCTGGAGGTCGGCCATGCGGAGCGCCGCGCGGGCCGCCTCCGAACCGGCGTTTCCGAGTTCGCCGCCGGCCCGCGCGAGCGCCTGCTCCAGCGTGTCCGGCGTGAGCACGCCGAGGCCGAGCGGCACGCCCGAGTCGAGCTGGACTTTCGCGAGGCCATCCATGGCCGCTCGGCCTACGTGGTCGAAGTGCGCGGTTTCTCCGCGAATCACGCAGCCAAGCGCGACGATGGCGGCGTATCCGCGCGCGGCGGCCCGTCGCGCGGCGAGCGGCAGTTCCCAGGCGCCGGGGACGTACACGATGTCGACGTCCTCCTCGGCCACGCCGCATTCGAGGGTCGTCCGCGCGGCGCCTTCCAGAAGACGTTCGGTGATCCGGGAGTTGAATCGGCTGACGAGAATGCAGACCGTGCGGCCGCCTCCCGCCGCAGCGCCTTCGTATGCCTTAATGCGCCGCCGCGTGGGCCCATCGGGGCCGTCGCCTCGCGGAGGTTCCGACCCGCTTCTCACGCCGATCCGGTCAGGTGTCCCAGCTTCTCGCGCTTCGTGCGGAGGTACCGGACCAGCCGATCATCGATCCCGCCGAACTCGAGTGCCACGCGATCGCGGATCACGAGGCCGAACCCCTCCAGCCCCGCGAGCTTCTTGGGGTTGTTCGTCATGACCCGGATCGAGTGCAATCCGAGATCCACCAGGATCTGGGCGCCGATGCCGTAGTTCCGCAGGTCGGGCGGAAATCCGAGCGCCTCGTTCGCCTCGACCGTGTCGTGGCCCTCGTCCTGCAGTTCGTAGGCTCGGAGTTTGTTCAGGAGTCCGATCCCCCGCCCTTCCTGGTCGAGGTAGACGATGACCCCGGCGCCGGCCTCCACGACCATCCGCATCGCAGCGTCGAGCTGGCTGCCGCAATCGCAGCGGTGGGAGTGGAACACATCCCCCGTCAGGCAACGCGAGTGCACGCGGACGAGAACGTCCTCCGTGCCCGCCACGTCGCCGCGTACGAGCGCGACGTGTTCGCGCCCATCCACCTCGTTCGTGTACCCGACGATGCGGAAATCGCCCCACGGCGTGGGCAAGTGGGCTTCGGCGACCCGCCGTACAAGACTCTCCGTACGCAACCGGTAGGAGACGAGGGCGGCTACCGTAATGAAGGGAAGGTCGTGCTCCGCCGCGAACTTCTCGAGCTCCGGGCGGCGCGCCATCGTCCCATCCTCGTTCAGGATCTCGCAGATCACGCCCGCCGGGGTGAGCCCGGCGAGCCGGGCGAGGTCGACCGAAGCCTCCGTCTGGCCCACGCGCTGGAGCACACCGCCGGGCCTGGAGCGGAGCGGGAAGATGTGGCCCGGACGCATGAGGTCCGTCGGCCGGGTCTGGGGATCCACCGCGACGCGGATGGTCCGGGCCCGATCCTGCGCCGAGATCCCCGTCGATACGCCGAAGTCCTGGCGGGCATCGATCGACACGGTGAACGCCGTCTTGTTCGGGTCCGCCAGGCGGTCGTCCGTCATGAGCGGGAGATCGAGACGGTCGGCCATCTCATCGGGCATCGCGAGGCATATGAGCCCCCGGGCGTGCCTGGCCATGAAGTTGACCGTCTCGGGCGTTGCGAGCGCGGCTGCGCAGACGAGGTCACCCTCGTTCTCGCGATCCTCATCGTCCGCGATGATCACGAGCCCGCCGCTGCGGATCCGCGTGATCGCCGCTTCCACCGTGTCTGCGGGCATGTCCGCCAGCTGAAGTCTGTTCTCGGTTTCCATTCGACCGGGCGCCGACTCAGGATTCCGCCGGGGGCGCGTGCGGTCGGAGGGCACGCGCCACGTGCTTGCCGATCAGGTCCGCCTCGAGGTTGACGCTCGCGCCGGACACGAGGCGCCCCAGGGTCGTGTGGGTCCATGTATATGGGATGATGGCGAAACGCGCGATGGTCCCGCTCAAGCGGTTGACCGTGAGACTTACACCATCGACCGCCAGGGAGCCTTGCGGCACAGTCACCTCCTCGAGGCCGTCGGGGAGTCCGATCTCGAGCACGCCCGACCCGCCCTTCCACCTGGCCGCCGCCACGGTCCCCACCCCATCGATGTGTCCCTGTACCATGTGCCCGCCCAGCGGATCCCCGGCGCGCAGCGCGGGTTCGAGGTTCACCGGATCGCCGACCCGCCAGCTCCCGACCGTGGTCCGCTCCAGCGTCGCCTCGACGACATCGACATCGAACGTCGCATCCCCGCGGGCAACGACCGTCGTGCATACCCCCGCGAGCGACACCGAATCCCCGTCCCGGACCCGGTCGAGAAAGGGGACACGGGCGATCGTCAGCCGGAGCCCGGCCTTCCGGGGTTCGCGGCCGGCGACCTCACCGACCGCCTGTACGATTCCGGTGAACACGAATCCGGCCGCTCAGAGGTTGTCCAGGGTTTCCTGGAGTTGACGGTGCTCCAACACGATGTGCGTATCCTGCCCCAGCGATTCCCGCTGCACGGACAGCCACTCGCCGGGCGTCGACGGCTCGAGACCCGGAAACGCCGGTACGCCGTCCCGCCCGTAAAACATGGGGGCGAGGAAGGCATGGATCCTCTGGATGTGCCCGTCGCGCAGCAACGAGGCGGCGACCTGCCCTCCGCCCTCGACGAGCACCGAGAGCACGCCGCGGATCGCCATCTCGTTCCACACGGCGCTCAGGTCCAGCCTGTGGTCCTCGCTCCGCGGGACTCCAATGACCTCCACGCCCGCATCGCGGAGCGGACCCGCGCGCTCGTCGAAGCCATCCGAGTCAGGGTCGGCGAAGGCCCACACCGGTGCCTGGGAGGCCGTGCGCACGAGCTGACTCGAGGTTCGGAGCCGGAGCGTGGTGTCCAGGACCGCCCGTACGGGCGGCACCCTGGGCACGACCTCTCCGCGGGCCGTGAGCAGGGGATCGTCGATCTCGATCGTGTTGGAACCGATGAGGATCGCGTCGTGACAGGAGCGGAGACGGTGAACCTCGTCCAGTGCCCGTATGCCGGTGACCGGCGTGCGAACGCTCTCCTCTCCCAGCTTCGCATCGAGGGAGAGCGCGAGCTTGAGCGAAGCGAAGGGCACCCATTGCCGGTGAAACCAGAGGAAGGCCGCGTTCATCCGTTTCGCGGCGTTCTCCTCGATCCCGATTTCGACATCCAGGCCAGCCTGCCGCAGTTCCTCCGCCCCGTGGCGCGCCTCGGGATTGGGATCCCGGCAGGCGATCACGACGCGCCGCACGCCGGAGCGGATTATGGCGGTGGTGCACGGAGGCGTCTGCCCCTCGTGGCGGCACGGCTCGAGCGTGACGTACAGCGTCGCGCCTGCCGCCCGCGGCCCGGCCTCCCGCAGCGCCATGATCTCCGCGTGATCCCCGCCGTACTCCGCGTGCCACCCCGTGCCAAAAACCTGGTTCCCGCGGGCCACGACGGCACCGACGAGCGGGTTGGGCGACACGCGGCCCTGTCCGCGCGGCGCCACGGCCAGCGCCTCGCGCATGTGCCGCAGGTCCTCTGTGCGGCTGGGCGGCGCGCCGGCGATGGGGTCGAATCCCCGGGCAGTCATGAGCCCTCCAGGTGTACCCTGCCGCTGCCCGCAACGAGTTCACCGCATACGAACGCCTCGCATCGGGCGCCGCGGATCTCATCGAGCACCCGGCCGACCTCCTCCTCGCGCACGATGGCGACCATCCCCACCCCCATGTTGAAGGTGGAGAAGAGTTCCGCCTCGTCCGCCCCGCTCTCGCGCGCGATGACACCGAACTCGTGCGGGCGCGGCCAACGGTCGGTGCGAACTACCGCATCGAGACCCGATCCGATGACCCGGTCCACGTTCCCCGGGATGCCGCCCCCCGTGATGTGGGCGAGCGCCCGGACGCGGCCCGCTTCGAGGCTGCGCTCCAGGATCGGCAGGTAACTTCGGTGCGGACGCAGGAGGACATCCGACACGGATCCCTCGGCCCCCGGGAAGGCGTCGTGGGCACCAAGTCCGAGACGGTCGAAGAAGAGGGCGCGCACGAAGCTGTAACCATTCGTGTGGATGCCGCTCGATGCGAGTCCGATGAGCCGGTCCCCGGGCTCCAGATGGCGGCGGGACAACTCCGGGTAGACGATCTCTCCCACCACGAACCCCGCGAGGTCGTACTCCCCCGGCGCGTAGAAGTCCGGCATCTCCGCGGTCTCTCCCCCGAGCAGTGCGCAGCCGTTCGCGCGACAGGCGTCGGCGAGTCCCGACACGACGCTCGTCACGGTGTCGGGGTCCAGCACGCCGCAGGCGACGTAGTCCATGAAGATGAGAGGCCGGGCGCCCTCGACGAGGATGTCGTTGACGCAGTGGTTCACGAGATCGGCGCCCACCGTGTCGTGCCGATCCGCCATGAAGGCAATCTTCAGCTTCGTCCCGACGCCATCGGCGCTCGCCACGAGTTCCCGGCCCGGGGTCGGCCGGAACCGTCCTCCGAACGAACCGAAGTCCGAACTCACGGCGTCCGTCCGCGTGCCCCGGACGAGCCGGGAGATCCGGGCCTTCGCCGCGCGGGCCGCCTCGAGGTTCACGCCGGCATCCCGGTACGTCAATCCTTCGTTCATGTTTCCGCCACGTTTCCTGGAACATCGAAGCTCGTGAGCGCACCGAAGCTTTGCACCCGGTCTTCCACCTCGGCCATGGTGAGCGTCACCATGCGGCGCGCACCGAAGGCTTCGCACGCGAAGGAGCCGAGCGCGCAACCGTACACGACGGCCCGCCGCAACGCTGGTCCCGTAACCGACCCGCAGCGCGCCAGATACCCGAGCAGGCCGCCCGCAAACGCATCGCCGGCGCCGGTGGGGTCGACCACATCCTCAAGCGGAAAGCCGGGGGAGAGGAAGAAACCGTCGCCCGTCAGCAGCACGGCGCCGTGTTCCCCCTTCTTGATCACGACGTGACGCGGCCCCCGGTTCCGGATCCAGCGGGCGGCCCGGGCCAGGTTGTGCTCTCCGGAAAGCTGCTTCGCCTCCTCGTCGTTCAGCGTGATGAGGTCGATCTTCGCGATCACGTCGGCGAGACGCTCCGGCGTCCCCTCGATCCAGTAGTTCATCGTGTCGCACGCCGCGAGCACGGGCGACTCGATCTGGTCCAGCACCTCCAGCTGAAGGGTGGGATCGATGGCACCCAGAAAGGCCCAGGGCGCACTTCGGAACGCGTCGGGAATCGTCGGGTGGAAGTCCGCGAAGACGCCCAGTTCGGTGAACGTCGTGTCCCTCGTATTCATGTCTCGGCGATAGAAGCCGCCCCACCGGAAGCTGCGGCCGGGCCGCCGCTCGAGCCCCGACAGATCGGCACCCCTGCGGCGGAGGAAGTCGAGCTCGTCCGTCGGATAGTCGTCGCCGATGACCCCCACGAGTTGGACCGGAGCGAACAGGGAGGCCGCCGCGCTGAAGTTGACCGCCGTTCCGCCGACCACCCCCTCACGGTGTCCGGCGGGGGTCGAAATCTCGTCCAGGGCGACGCTGCCCACGACGAGAACCGGTGCCGCCGGAGCTCCACCATCCTCTTCGGCGGGTGCGCGGTACGTCACTTCTCCTCCCGGGTCATGGTCTCCGGAGCCGAGAGGCCGAGCGTCCGCAGCCCGTTGCTCAGCGTGAGCTGAACAGCGCGCGCGAGCCGGATTCTCGCGGCCCGTTCCGGCACGTCCGCCAGGATTCGCTGCGCCGGATCGAGGTTCCCCCGGTGATACCAGGCGTTCACGAGCCCCGCCGTTTCCTCCAGATAGGTGCAGACGAGGTGCGGAGCCCGGCCCGCCGCGGCCGTCGCGATGACCTCCGGTAGCCTCACGACGGACAGGGCGACCTCGCGCTCGACGGGGGCGCCGAAGGTGTCCGGGACGTCGAGGGAGGCCGGGACTTCGTCGGCGACGATGCCTGCCTTGCGGAACACGCTGCACATGCGCGCATGCGCATACTGAACCTTGTAGACCGGATTCGCGTCCGACGTGTCCAGCGCGAGGTCGAGATCGAAGTTGAGATGGACCTCCGCCCGGCGCATGAGGAAGAAATACCGCGCCACGTCCGGGCCTGTTTCCTCGACGAGCTCTCCCAGCGTCACGAAGCGCCCGGCGCGCTTGCTCATCCGGACCTCCCTGCCGTCTCGCAGCACCGTGACGAGCTGGATGATCAGGACCTCGAGCAGATCCGGGTACGACAGCCCGCGCAGGGCCGCCAGCATCCGCTTCTCGTGGCCCTGGTGATCCGCGCCCCAGACATCGATCGCGAGTTCGAAACCGCGCCTGGCCTTGTCGAGGTGATAGGCGAGATCCGGCAGGAAGTAGGTGAAGGAGCCGTCGCTCTTGATGAGGACCCGGTCCTTCTCGTCGCCGAGACTCGAAGTCCGAAGCCAGGTCGCCCCCTGCGAAGGATAGGTCAGCCCGCCGGCTTCGAGCGCCTCGATGAGGCGGTCGATGGCGCCGGACTCGTAGAGCGAGCGTTCGGAGTAGTACAGGTCCATATGGACGCCGAACCGAGACAGGTCGTCCGCCTGTTCCTCGCGGAGCATCCGGACGGCTTCGCGCCGGAAGTGCGCCCGCCGCTCGTCCGGCGCGAGCGAGGCGAGAAGCCCCGGGCGAGCGGCGTCTCGAATCGCCAGCGCCACATCGCGAACGTACTCGCCGTGATATCCGCCTTCGGGGATGGCTGCGGGCCGGCCGGCCGTCTCCTCGTAGCGCGCCTCGACGGATTCGGCGAGGAGTTCGATCTGGCGGCCGGCGTCGTTCACGTAGAACTCGCGGGTCACCTCGTGCCCCGCCCACTCCAGCAGCGACGCGACGGCGTCGCCGAGCGCCGCGCCGCGACCGTGGGCCACATGCAACGGCCCAGTCGGATTGGCGGAGACGAACTCCACGTTGACGCGGAGCGCGGGCGAGGCCTGCGTCCGTCCCCAGTCGCGGCCGGCCTCGATGACCTCCGCCAGTCGCTGCCGGATGGATGGGTCGGAGAGCCGGAAGTTCAGGAATCCCGGCCCCGCGACTTCCACGGACGCGATGCCGGCGGCCGTGGAGTCGATCAGTTCGCAGACGCGCGCCGCGAGCGCCCGGGGAGGCTGGCCCAGTCTCTTCGCGAGCACGAGAGCCGCGTTGGACGCCCAGTCTCCGTGCGTCGCATCCCGCGGTCGCTCCAGCGCCGGCGAGAACCCCTCCGGAGCCCCTGCGGCGGCAAGGGCGGATTCGAGCGCCTCGGCGAGCCGGGCCGGCCCCGCATCACCCGTCAAGAGCCGGAGCCGCCTTCCGATGACCGGGCCGGAGCGGGCTCGGACGCGGACGAAGCGCCCTCACGCGAAGAGGACGAGCCATCGCCCGACGCCTTCGCCGGGGTGGACTTCCGGCCTTCATCGGCCGGCTGCCGATAGTCGGTGGCGTAGAAGCCGGGCCCCTTGAAAACGATGCCGCCACCCGTCGAAATCAGCCGCTCCACCTGCTCTTCCCCGCACGCCGGGCAGATGCGGATCGCCGCATCCGACATGCGCTGGAACCGCTCGAAATTGTGTCGGCAACCCCGACATCTGTATTCGTACGTTGGCACTCGTGCCCCCGGATCCAACCGTGAAACGCCCGCTATGCCCGCAGGGTCGCGGACTGCTAGCCGGGGCGGTATTCCCCCCACACGTCGCGCAGCGCGTGGCTGATCTCACCCAGCGTCGCGCGGCGCCGGACGGCGTCGATCAGTACGGGCAGGAGGTTAGCATCTCCGGCCGCCGCTCGCCGGATCTCCGCCAGCGACGCTTCCACGGTCGCGCCGTCCCTCTTCGCTTTGAGCCGCGAGAGCCGCCGACGCTGCTCGTCCGCCAGGCGGGCGAAATCCGGCGCCTTCGGCATTTCTACCGGTCCGGCATCCGCGTGTACGTTCACGCCGACGACCTCGAGTTCACCGCTCTCGACCGCCTCCTGATGCCGGCGGGCGGCGAGGTGGATCTCCTCTCGCATGTAGTCGATCGCCCGGACGGGGCCGCCCAGTTCCTCAATGCGCGAGAGGTACTCCGTTGCGCGCGCCTCGAGGTCGTCCGTGAGCGACTCCACGTAGTAGGAGCCCCCCAGGGGATCGACGGTGTCTCCGACGCCCGTTTCGGCGGCCAGGACCTGCTGTGTGCGGAGCGCGAGGCGGGCGGCGTCGGCTCCGGGAAGCCCGAGCGCTTCGTCATAGCTGTTCGTGTGCAGCGACTGCGTGCCCCCGAGGACCGCGGAGAGCGCCTGAATCGCGACGCGCACCACGTTGTTCAGCGGCTGCTGGGCCGTCAGCGCGGCCCCGGACGTCTGGGTGTGGAACTTCAGCCGGCTGCTCGCTTCCGCGGCTCCGAATCGGTCGCGCATGAGCCGGGCCCACATGCGGCGGGCCGCGCGGAACTTTGCCACCTCCTCGAAGAAGAGCCGGTCGGCCGAGAAGAAGAAGCTGAGCCCGGGAGCGAAGTCGTCGATCTCCAGCCCTCGCTCGATGGCGCGGCGCACGTATTCGAGCCCGTTGGCGACCGTAAAGGCCAGCTCCTGGGCCGCCGTCGCGCCGGCCTCGCGGATGTGGTACCCGCTGATGGAAATCGAGCGCCAGCGCGGCATCTCCCGGGCGCAGAAATCGAACACGTCCGTCACGAACCGAACGCTGGGCTGCACCGGGTAGATATAAGTTCCCCGCGCGATGAACTCCTTCAGGACATCGTTCTGGACCGTCCCCCGGAGGACCGCCGGATCGATCCCCCGTTCCCGGGCCACGCCCGCGTACATGGCGAGGAGCACGGGCGCGGTGGCGTTGATCGTCATGGCCGTCGATACGCGCTCCAGCGGGATCTCTTCGAACAGGCGGTGCATGTCCTCGATCGAATCGATCGCCACCCCGACCCGTCCGACCTCCCCCCGTACCCTGGCGTCGTCGGAGTCGTACCCCATCTGGGTCGGAAGGTCGAAGGCGACGGAGAGGCCTGTCTGCCCGGACTCCAGCAGATACCGGAAGCGCGCGTTCGTCGCCGCGGCCGTGCCGAAGCCGGCGTACTGGCGCATCGTCCACAGGCGGCCCCGGTACATCGAGCGGTAGACGCCGCGCGTGTAGGGGAACTCGCCCGGAGGCGCCGAATCCCGGCTCGTATCGCCCGCGCGGTAGACAGGGTCGACCTGGATGCCGCTCGTCGTGGAAAAGACCGGACGCCGCTCGCTCACGGCGCCTCCGCTTCGAGCGTCACGAGCACCTGGTCGCGCTCCACGACGTCGCCGGGGCGAACCGCGACCCCGGCCACCGTTCCGGGTTCCCGGGCCCGCAGTTCGTTCTCCATCTTCATGGCTTCGATCACGACCAGCGCATCGCCCCCGTCCACGCGCTGCCCGGCTTCCGCGAGGACGCGCGTGATGAGCCCCGGCATCGGGGCGCGCAATTCCCGCGGTCCCCGCTCCCCCGAGCTCCGATCGGCCAGCGCACGGAGGGCCTGCGCGCGTTCATCCTCCACTGTGACGTCGAACGTCCGGCCGCGCACGGTCAGCCGCCACCCCCCGGAAGTCCGGCGCGCGAACACGCGATGATTCGCACCGTCCAGGGTGAGCTGGACCTCCCCCTCCGCCAGCCACTCGAACCCGGCCTCCCGCTCCGTCCCGTTCAGGCGCAGTCCGGAGGCCAGCCGCTCGACCTCGAAGCTCCCGCCATCCACCTCGACGCGGTACTTCACGACGGCGTCACCACTCCCGGCCCGCCCGCACCCAGGCCGACAGCCCGTTCCCGCCGTCGCCGGGGCCCCGTGCATCGCCGGAAACGATCCGTGTCCGGTCCCGATCCGCGAGGAGCACGGCGGCCGCCATCGCCACATCGCGCAGTGCGGGATCCGCGGTCTCTCCGAGTCCCGGGTGTTCCTCCACGTAGCGGATGGAGAGGTCGTTCAGCCGGTAGTCAGGTTCGTCCATCACCGCGATGTGCCAGGGAACGGTCGTCTCGACGCCGTCGATGACGAGCCCTTCGAGCGCGGGTCGCATCCGAAGGATCGCCGCTTCCCGGTCCGCGGCGTGCACGACAAGCTTGCCGAGCAGCGAGTCGTAGTGCGGGCCGATTTCCGACCCCTCGCGGATCCCGCCGTCCCAGCGCACCCCGGGGCCCGTCGGGACCTCGAGGCGGTCGATCCGGCCGGTCGACGGCACGAATCCGGCGGCGGGATCCTCCGCGTTGATCCGGCATTCGATCGCGTGCCCGCGCGGCGCGGGCGGCTCTCCGCCGCCGAGCAGCGGAAGCGCGCGGGCGACGCGCAGTTGCTGCCGGACGAGGTCCACGCCGGTGACGAGTTCGGTGACGGGGTGTTCGACCTGGATTCGGGTGTTCATCTCGAGGAAGAAGCACTCCCCTCCTTCGACCAGGAACTCGACCGTACCCGCGCCCCGGTAGCCCACCGCCTCGGCCGCCCGCACGGCGACCTCCGCCATCCGGCGCCGGAGGGCGTCGTCGATGGCCGTGGACGGCGCCTCCTCGATCAGCTTCTGGTGACGCCGCTGGATCGAACACTCCCGCTCGCCGAGGTCCACCGTCCGCTCCTCGTCGGCGAGCACCTGTATCTCGATGTGCCGCGGGGCACGCAGGTACCGCTCCGCGAACACGCGCCCGTCACCGAAGGCGGCCCGAGCTTCCCGCGTTGCCCGCCCGAACGCTCCGGCCATCTCCTCCGCGTCGGAGACGACGTGCATGCCCTTGCCGCCCCCTCCCGCCGCCGCCTTGAGGAGGACGGGGAATCCGATCCTGCCCGCCTCGCGGACGGCCTCCTGCGCCGAAACGAGCGGGTCGCTGCCGGGGATGACGGGGACCCCGGCCGCCACCATCCGCTCCCGGGCCCGCGTCTTGTCGCCCATGACTTCGATCGCCTCCGCGGGAGGTCCGACATGGACGAGCCCGGCGGCCTCGACGGCCCGCGCGAAGCCGCCGTTCTCGGCCAGGAAGCCGTACCCCGGGTGGACCGCGCCCGCCCCCGTCTCCTGCGCGGCGGCAAGGAGCCGATCGATCGACAGGTAGCTCTCCGCGGCGGCGGCGGCGCCGATCCGGACCGCCTCGCCCGCAAGAAGCACGTGTGGGGCCCCGCGGTCCGCGTCGGAGTACACGGCGACCGCCCCCAGGCCCTCCTCGTGGCAGGCGCGGATGACCCGAACCGCGATCTCGCCGCGGTTCGCGATCAGGACCTTGTCGAACATTGGGCCTCGGCGGGAATCACAGCGGGATGTTGCCGTGCTTCCTGGGGGGGTTGCGGTCGCGCTTCTCGGCCATGGCCTCGAGCCCCGACACGAGGCGCGCCCGCGTCTCGCGGGGGTCGATCACGTCGTCGATGAATCCGCGCTCGGCGGCGAGGTAGGGGTTGGCGAACTTCGCCCGGTACTCCGCTTCGAGTTCTGTCGTGCGCGCCACGGGGTCCTCGGCCGCCGCGATCTCGCGCCGGAACAGGACCTCCACCGCACCCTTCGCGCCCATCACCGCGATCTCCGCGCTGGGCCAGGCGAGATTCAGGTCGCCGCGGATGTGCTTGGACGACATGACGTCGTACGCGCCGCCGTACGCCTTGCGCGTGATGACGGTGAGCTTCGGCACGGTCGCCTCGCAGTAGGCGAAGAGGAGTTTCGCGCCGTTCCGGATGATGCCTTCGTGCTCCTCCCTCAGCCCCGGGAGGAAGCCGGGCACATCCTCGAAGGTCACCAGCGGAACGTTGAATGCATCGCAGAAGCGGACGAAGCGGGCGGCCTTGATGCTCGCGTCGCTGTCCAGAACACCGGCGAGGACCGCGGGCTGGTTGCCGACGATGCCCACGGCGTTTCCGCCCAGCCGGGCGAAGCCGGTGATGATGTTGCGGGCGTAGTCCTCGTGGACTTCCATCAGGCTGCCGGCGTCCACGACCCGGCGAATGACGTCCAGCATATCGTAGGGAAGCTTCGGATCGTCCGGCACGATCTCGAGCAGCGCCTCGTCGGCCCGGTCCGGCGGATCCGTCGTCTCCCGCCACGGCGGCGTCTCCTGGTTGTTCGAAGGCAGATAGGACAGGAGGCGACGTACGGCGCCAAGCGCCTCGACCTCGGTCGCCGAACGGAAGTGGGCCACGCCGGACCGGCTCGCATGCACGGCCGCGCCGCCGAGTTCGTCGAACGTCACGTCCTCGTGCGTCACCGTCTTCACGACGCCGGGGCCCGTGATGAACATGTGGCTCACCCCGTCCACCATGAACACGAAATCCGTGATGGCGGGGCTGTAGACCGCCCCTCCGGAACACGGCCCGAGGATCGCGCTCAGTTGCGGGATCACGCCCGAGGCCAGCGTGTTTCGGAGGAATATGTCTGCATAGCCGCCGAGCGAAGCGACGCCTTCCTGAATCCGTGCGCCGCCCGAGTCGTTGATCCCGATGAAGGGGGCGCCGTTCCTCGTCGCGAGGTCCAGCACTTTGACGATCTTGCCGGCGTGCGTCTCCGACAGCGACCCCCCGAAGACAGTGAAGTCCTGGCTGAACACGTAGACGATTCGTCCGTCGATGCGACCGTAGCCCGTGATGACGCCGTCGCCGGGGATGCGGCGGTCTCCCAGCCCGAAGTCCGTGCAGCGGTGCTCGACGAAGCGGTCGAACTCGACGAAACTCCCTTCATCGAGGAGGATCTCGAGGCGCTCCCGGGCCCCCAGCTTGCCGCGCGCGTGCTGGCGAGCGAGCCGGTCCGGGTCTCCGCTTGCGGCGCGTTCGGACCGGGCCTCGAGTTCGGCCAGTTTCTCCCGCATGCTCACCGAATGGCCCCCCGGCCCCACCCCCCCCGCGCCGGCGGGGGCCGGGGGT
>VXQX01000031.1 GCA_009838765.1 Gemmatimonadales bacterium | reverse complement strand
ACTCGACGGCGTGTGGGGGGGGCGCGTGGGGTGGGTGCGTGTTCCCTGCAAACCCCCCCCACCCCCTGCCTGTACCGGCGGCTCGTGCCCCGGCTCACGTCCACGATTCTGCGGTAACCGCGGTTTTTTCGCATTTGGAACCCCTTAACTTGCGATAAATCGCAATCGCGGTCCCTGACGGACTCGTAATCTGCGGAAAATTCACTCACGCATTCCATCCCGCGACACCAACCCAACCCGTGGACCAGAGGGGAGACCTCATGACCGAGACCTTCGACATGGCCTTGATCCAGCGCGGGGCGCGCCTTCGCCGCTCACCCTACTTCGAGGCGACTCTCCGGGACGGGTGCCGGAGCTATACGGTCTACAACCACATGTTTCTCCCGACCCGCTACGACGACCTTCACGCGGAGTACGAGAAGCTGCTGACCGGCGTCACGGTGTGGGACGTGAGCGTCGAGCGGCAGGTGGAGATCACCGGGCCGGACGCATTCGAGTTCACGAACCTGCTCACGCCCCGGGATCTGTCGAAGTGCGCCGTCGGACAGGGGAAGTACGTCCTCATCGGCGCCGAGGACGGGGGCATTGTGAACGACCCCGTGCTGCTGCGCCTCGGCGAGAATCACTTCTGGCTCGCGCTTGCGGACAGCGATGTCCTGCTGTACGCCAAGGGCATCGCACTCAACGCGGGTCTCGATGTCGAGATCCGCGAGCCGGATGTCTCGCCGATGCAGGTGCAGGGCCCGAAGTCGAAGGAGGTCGTGCGCCGGCTCTTCGGCGAGGAGGTTCTCGAGCTACGCTACTACTGGTTCCTGGAGACGGAGGTCGACGGCATCCCGGTGGTCGTGACCCGCACCGGGTGGAGTGGCGAGGTCGGCTACGAGATCTACCTGAGAGACGGAAGCCGGGGCGTCGAACTGTGGGACCGCGTGATGGAGGCGGGACGCGATCTGGGCATCTCCCCCACCGGTCCGTCGGACATCCGCCGCATCGAAGCCGGCATCCTCAACTACGGCATCGACATGACACTGGACACGAACCCGTACGAGGTCGGGCTCGGGTGGCAGGTCGATTTCGACCAGGAGGGCGACTTCATCGGGCGCGACGCGCTGGCCCGGATCGCCGAGGAGGGCCCCCGGCGGCTCCTCGCCGGCATCGAGATCTCGGGCGCCCCGCTCGACCTGAACATGGACCGTTGGCCAGTGCGCGGGGGCGGTGGTGCGAACGGGGACGGCGGCGTGGTCGGATTCGTCACGTCCGCCGTCCACTCGCCTCGTCTCGGGCGGAACATTGGTTACGCCCTCGTGCCCGCCGCCTCAGGAGAGTTGGGCACGCGGATGAGCGTGACGACGCCGGACGGAGAACGCGACGCCACCGTCGTCCCCCGCCCCTTCGTGGATCCCGGCAAGGACATCCCGAAGTCGTAGAGGGGAGCGGAGCCGGGGCTGGCCGGCTGTGCGGTCAAGCGGTTGCGAGGTGGTCGACGAGTTCACCGAGTTCGTGCTCCCAGCCGCCCACGTTGTCCTGGCGGTCGCTTTCGGTCCGGAAGCCGCTCTCGACGAGGCGCAGGATCGTCCCGCCGCCTTCGCGTTCGGTGAGCGTCCACTCGACGGTCGTGTCGTAGCCGCCGTCGAGCGGGGTCTCGGGCTTTCGGGCCCAGCGCCACACGAGGCGGCGCCCGGCCTCCATCCATTCGACCGCGATGGCGTACCGCCCGTGCCGGTCCCACACCAGCCAGCCCGCCGCCCCCTCCTTCGGCGCGAGGCCCTCCACCCGATCCGGGAACCATGAGCCGAGGCCGGCGGGATCGGCGAGCGCCACCCACACGCGGGCGGGCGAGGCGTCCAGTTCGACCGTTCGGTCGATCGCTTCGGGTGGAGTCAGATTGCTTTCCATGGTTCGGCGGTGACAATTGCGACGTACGTTGACCGTCGCAACTCACAGTGAATATCGTCCCTCACCCCATGAAGACGATGATGAGGTCTCCCTCGAATCGACGGCGCGGCGGCAGGTTCAGGCTTGTTCTCGCAGCGGTGCCGCTCCTCATGGCGGCGGCGTGCGGAGGCAACGTCGAAGAGGTCTCGGGGGTCGTGCTCGCGCGACACGTCCATACGGACCTCTACGACGCCTACCCGGGCATTCCGTCGCCCGCGGGCGACCGGGTCGTGTTCGCCGACTATGCCGCGGACAAGAGATCGCTGACGGTCTATGACGTGGCGACCGGGGTCGGCCGCGCGGTGACGAGGACGCCGGGAGGACGGACGCGAGTCACCTGGTCGCCCGACGGTTCGCGCATCGTGTACGTCGACCGCCAGTCCGACCGTCACGGAGTCTGGACGCTGGACCCGGCGACCGGCCGGGAGTCGCGCATCGTGGATCCCGGAGACGCCCGCATCGACTATCCGCGATTGCTGCCCGACGGGACGGTGACCGCGCTTCGATACGCGGGCGCCGATACCGCATGGGTCGCGTACGCGCCGGGAGTCGACCGCGCGATATCCGTATCCGCATCCGTCGTCGTCGACCGTGCCGGCGGCTGGGTCGCGCCCGTGCGCTCACCCGACGGGCGCTCGGTCGCATATCTTCGCAGCGCCGGCAGGCGGGCGGCCCTGGCCGTGACGGAGATCGCGACGGGCGAGACGCGCACGCTGGCCGCCGACCTCCGGCTCGGATGGGACCGCCGCGTGGAGTGGTCCTCCGCGGGCGGCGCGCTTCATCTCGCGGCAGCGGGGATCGCCGACTCGCTCTTTGTCGCCTGGCGCGTGCCGCTGGATGGAAGCCCGGCCGAACGGCTGGGGCACGACGGCCGTGACGTGCTCGCGGTCACGCCGCTCGCCGATGGTCGCGTCGCCCTCAGCGTTTACCATACGCGCACGGCGGTGGGCCTCGTGCCGGCGACGGGAGGGGAACCCACGGCAGTCACAGCGGGAGGCGCCGCGAGCGCCTTCCTGCCTTCCTGGCACCCCGACGGGAGGGCGCTGGGATTCATCACCTTCTCCTGGCGGCGCGTCCGCATGCCCATCGACTTCGACCTGGGCATCCTCGACCTCGACGCAGGGGGCGTTCCGGCCGGCAGCGTCCGGACACTCCTCTCGGAGGAGGGCGAGGACTACGGAGCCGCGTGGTCGCCCGACGGCCGGCGGCTCGCCTTCCACTCGCACATGGAGCAGAGCGACGACATCTGGCTCGTCCCCGTTGACGGGAGCGAGCGACCCACACGACTCACGCACTTCGGGCCGGGCGCGGACACCGGCGAGCCGGATTGGAGCCCGGACGGCCGGACGCTCGCCTTCAGCAGTCACGGCCCCCCGCTCGAGGGGAACCCGGGATCCGTGTACTCGGTCGCCGTCGACCCCGTCACGGGGAGGGCGATCGCCGACCCTGTGCGAGTCCCGCTCGACGGTTTCCCGGGTTACGCCATGGGAGCCCGCTTCTCGCCGGACGGCGAGCGGCTGGCCTTCTACGGACGCTCGTTCGAGGACGGACGCGTCACCGTCTACACGGTGCCGGCCGCGGGTGGCCCCCCTACGGCCATCGTCTCCTTCGTCAATGGCGAACCGTACAGCGCGCCCGAGTGGAGCGCCGACGGCGCGTCGCTCTTCTACTCGCGCAACGACGCCTCCGGGCCCTTCCAGGTTTGGCGGGTGGACATCGCCAGCGGCGCGACGGAGCAGGTGACGACCGGCGCGCTCGGCGCCCTCCAGCCCAGCGTGAGCCCCGACGGACGCACGCTCGCGGTGACGATGCGCGAGGCCGCCATCGAGGTTGTCGCGCTCGCCGCCGGGAGCACAGGCGCCAACTAGTCGGCGTTCCCATCCTGTGCGCTCCCGGCGACTATCCGGCGAGCCAGTCCTCGATCAGGCGGCGCGAGATCGAGACGCGACCCGGGAGCCGGAGGCCGATCTCGCGGCGGCGGGCGAAGTCGGCGCGCTCGAACCAGCGCGCATCGACGAGTTCCTGTCGCGCGACGGTGAGTTCGCCGCCCACGCGTTCGGCCCGGAAGCCAAGCATGAGCGAGGCCGGGAAGGGCCACGGCTGGGAAGAGCGATACCGGACCGAGCCCACCTCGATCCCCGACTCCTCGCGAACCTCGCGGACCACCGCCTCGGAGAGGCTCTCCCCCGGCTCCACGAAGCCGGCCAGTGTGGAGTAAACGCCCTCCGGCCAGATGTCTTTCCGCCCGAGCAGGCAGCGGTCTCCATCGGTCACGAGGACGATGATGGCCGGGTCCGTGCGCGGGAAATGCTCCGCCCCGCACGTCTCGTCGCGGCACCGCCGGACGTGTCCCCCCTGCTCCGGCCGCGTCGGGGCGCCGCAGGTGCCGCAGAAGCGGTGCCGGCCGCTCCAGGTGACGATCGCCCGCGCATAGGCCAGGAGCGAGCCCTCTCCCTGCCCCAGCATCGCTCCCACGCCGCGGAGATCGAGGAACTCCCCCGCCCCTTCGGGCGGGCTGTCGGAAGGCGGCCCCTCCCCCGCTTCGCCGGATGCTTCGGCGTGCCCGGGCACCTCGGCGGCGAACAGGGCGCGCCCTCCAGCCTGCCCTCCTTCGAGTCCGAGAAAGATCCATTCCTCAGGCGGTTCCGAGGCGGGGGCCGCGACTGCGGGCGGAAGGAGTACCGGCTCATAGGCCAGGCCGTCCGCTTTCGCCGCGACTTCCCCCGCCGTTTGGGACACCAGGCTGCGCTCACGCCATACGGGGACGACGCGCGAGGTGGGATCGGACAACCGGTCGTCGAGCCACCGGCGATCGGCCCGCAGGTGGGTGGCGCGATCGAGGCCGCCGCCCGCGAAGGGGTTCGGTCTCCGGTGGCCGTCCCCCGCCACGCCCGATAAGATCTCGCCGACCGACATGGGGGCAACGTAGCGGTTTCGAGGGAGAACATGCACAGTTTCGAAGGGACGGCGGGACGGGGCACCCTCCTCACGTTCGATTGCTACGGCACACTGATCGACTGGGAAGGCGGAATTCTCGCGGCGCTCCGGGCCGCCTACCCGGAGGCGGCCGCGGTGGACGACGAACGGCTCCTCGGCGAGTTCCACGCGGCCCAGAACCGGCTCAAGACGAGCGAGTACCGCCCCTACCGGCGGCTGCTCACCGAGACCTCGGTGGAAGTCGCGCGCGCGAACGGATGGGATACGTCGGACGAGTCGGCGGCCGGCGTCCCCGCGAGCATCCCCTCCTGGCGGCCCTTCCCCGACACGAATCCGGCGCTCTCCCGCCTCGCCACCGCCGGAGTGACGCTGGGAATCCTCTCCAACATCGACGACGACCTGCTCGCCGGGACGCTGAAGCACTTCAAGGTCGATTTCGACCTCCTCGGCACGGCCCAGCGGCTGCGCAGCTACAAGCCGGCCGCGCCGCACTTCGAGCGCGGACGGGAGTGGGCCGCGGGCTTCGACCGCTGGCTGCACGTGGCGCAGAGCCTCTTCCACGACGTGGTCCCCGCGACCTCGCTCCGGATCCCCGTGCTCTGGGTCAACCGCAAAGGAGAGTCCCGGCCGGACGACGCCGACCCGGTACACGTGGCCGCCAACCTGGCCAGGGCGGCGGAGTGGCTCCTGCCCCGGGCCTGACGTCGAGATGCTGCCGCACGCTTCCCAACGGGTCGTCCCCTGCATAGAATCAGACTGGTCGTATCGGCTGGTCTGAATTACCTGCGGCGAGAGAGTGTTCGATGGACAGCGTCGGTGCCTACGAAGCGAAGACCCACTTGCCCCGGTTGTTGCGACGCGTGATGGAGGGTGAGAGCCTGACGATCACGAGGCACGGTCGCCCGGTCGCCCGCTTGGTGCCCGTGGAAGCGGACGAGCGCGCCCGCGCCTACGAGGCGGCTCGCCGCATCCGGGAGAGTCGCCGGCGTCTGAAGAACAAGGCGTCGCTCGAAGAACTGCTGGAAACGATTCACGAGGGGCATCGATATTGACGCCCATCGTCATCGACACGTCGGTCGTCGTGTGCTGGTGCATGTTGGACGAAGACCACGCCTTGGCGGATCGGGCGATGGAACTGGCGCTACGGAACGGCGCCGTGGTTCCCGGCATCTGGTGGTATGAAGTCCGGAACGCGCTCCTGACCAACGAACGGCGTGGCCGCATCGATGCGAAACACACCTGGGCGCGGCTGGCCGACCTGCGAGAGATGCGGATCTCCCACGACCAGGATCACGACGACCGCGTCATCCTCGATCTGGCCAGGAGCCACCGCCTGTCGGTGTACGACGCCGCCTACGTCGAAACCGCCCTGCGCCGATCTCTGCCTCTCGCCTCTCTTGATCGCCGACTCAGTGAAGCGGCCGCTGCGAGCGGCGCCGCGCTCGTTCAGACCTAGCGTTCCGGCGGCGCGCCGGGTGTCGCGTCTGTCAGAACATCGCGGGTGAAGCGTTGAAGTTCCCGCCATAGCGCTTCGTGCGCGAAGATGTCGTTGTGCCCCGCCCCCGGGATCTCGAGCCAGCGGCGGGGTCCGCGCAGCGCCTCGAACACCTCCCGGCTCTGGCCCGGCGGAATGACGCGGTCCTCCTCGCCGGCGGCGACGAACGTCGGCACCTCTATGCGTGGCGCCCGCTCCAGCGTGTCGAAGCGGTTGTCCAGCCAGTCCAGGTACCAGTCCGGCAGCCACGACAGGCGGTGCCGGGCAATCGCGACGGTGTCCGTGAACGGCCCGAGCAGGACGACGCCGGCCACCGGGCGGCTCACCGCCAGTGCCGCCGCCACGGAGCTTCCGAGGGAGTTCCCCAGGGCAAGGAGCTGCGCGGGATCGACGCCCCGCTCCTCCACCAGCCAGCGGTACGCCGCCCTCGCGTCCGCGTACAGACCCTCCTCGGAGGGCTTCCCTCCGCTCGCGCCGTAGCCACGATAGTCCGGCAGAAGGACGTCGAGTCCGAGGTTCGAGAGCGCCGCCGCCACCGCCCCGCGGTCTCCCAGGTGTCCGGCGTTGCCGTGGAAGTAGATCGCGGTCCCGCGCCTGGATTCGGGCCGGTCCGCGGCAAACCACCACGCGTGCAGTTCGATCCCGTCCTCGGTCGGGATGCGGACCTCGGTGGCCTGCGGGAATCCCCAGTATCGCGGGTGCGTCTCGTGCGGCTGCAGCGTCTCCGGATAGAAGACGAAGAAGGGGACGATCCCGGGCATGGAGAGACGGACGACGGCCATGAGACCGACGAGGGCGACCACGACGATGAGAAGTTCCACGAGCGGGAGCTTGCGGCGGTGGGCGGTCGGAGTCAGCGGCCGGGCACGGACGACGCCGTGGCGAGGCGCTCGGCCCAGCGCGCGTACACCTCGGGGCGACGGTCGCGCCAGAACAGCCGCCGGGCGGTGGAGGCCGCGCAGCGCGACAGATCCACCTCGACGTGGAGAACCGCCTCTTCGCCGGCCGGCGCCCGCGCGAGGACGACGCCCTCGGGATCGACGACGAAAGACTCTCCGGCGAACGTGAGGCGGGGCTCGGCGCCGACGCGGTTGGCCAGCGCTGCGAAGTAGCCGTTCTGGAAGGCCGCCACGCGCACCTCGGCCTCGAACAGCCCCTCGGGCCATTCGCCGACGGCGCCGGCCTGCGGGATGACGACGAGCTGCGCCCCATGTTCTCCCAGGCGCCGCATGTACTCCGGATAGTGGCGGTCGTAGCAGATCGCGACGCCCACGCGCCCCACGGCGGTGTCGTAGACGAGCGCGTCGGTGTCGCCCTCCGCGTAGTAGTGCTGTTCGTGGAAGCACGCGTACTCGGTGATGTGCATCATCCGCGTCACCCCGAGCAGCGAGCCGTCCGCGTCGAACACGGGCGTGCTGTCGTAGCACCGCCCGTCGGGCCCGAGTTCGTACTGGTTGAACACCGTGACGAGGCCGAGTTCGGCGGCGCGCGCGGCAATTCGGTCGCAGGTGGGTCCCGGGATCGGCTCCGCGATCTGCGCGGCGGCGGGGTCGTCCGGCCGCTGTGGGAAGAAGCGGTCGATCGCGAGTTCGGGGAACGCCACGAGACCGGCGCCCCCCGACGCGGCGCGCCCCATCGCGTCGAGCGCGCGTTCGAGGTTGCGGGTGCGGTCGGGCCCGGCGGGCTGCTGTACAAGTGCGATTTTCATCGGAGGATTGTCGGAGCGCGTGCCCGGACCCGCAACGGGGTCCGCAGATCGCGTCGGGCTTCGCTAGGTTCCTCCCATGTGCGGACGATTCAGCCTTCAGACCCCGGTTCCGGAGCTGGCCGACCTCTTCGAGGCCGATCCTTCGCGGCTCGAGGGCTGGCCGGCCCGCTACAACGTGGCGCCCACGGACGAGGTCATCGCCCTGCGGCGGGGTACCACGCGGCGGAGTACCCCGCGACGGAGCACCCCGCGACGGAGCGCCGGCGGACGCGAGCTCGTTCCGCTCCGCTGGGGGCTGATCCCGAACTGGACGGAGGACCGCGCGTCGCTCCCGCCGATGATCAACGCGCGCGCCGAGTCGCTCGAAACCCGGCGCGCCTTTCGCGACCTCGTCATCGACCGGCGCTGCGCCGTCCTCGCTGACGGCTTCTACGAATGGCGGAAGGAGGGCGGGCTGAAGCAGCCTTACTTCGTCCGGCGGCGGGACCGGCGGCCCATGGCGCTCGCGGGCTTGTGGGATGTGTGGCGGGGACCGGACGGCAGGATCCCCTCCTGCACGATCGTCACGACGTGCGCGAACGAGCTTCTCGAACCGCTGCACGGCCGCATGCCGGTCATCCTCGGGGGCGAGGGGGCTCGGATGTGGCTCGATCTCGACATCTCCGAGCGCACCATGGAGCCGCTTCGGCCGTTCGACGCGGCGGCGCTGGAAGTGTTCGCGGTCAGCCGCCGGGTGAACCGCGTCGCCTCGGACGACGCGGCCTGCGCGGAGCCGCGCGGCGCCCCGATCCGCGAACCGTCGGGCTGGCGGGAGCGCCCCCCTGTGGGCGACGCGCCCGCCGGCCAGCTCGGGCTCTTCTGACGCCGATTCGGCCGCCCGCGCGGCGTTGCGCGGCGTTGCGCGTTCGTTGCCCCTAGAAGTTGGCGACGAGCGCGATCGTCAGCGTCGAATCCAGCTTGTGGCGCGGAACGAGGACCAACTCGCCGGTCGGAGTCCCCGCGGGCTGCTCGAGCGGAGCGCGGGTGAGCGCGGGCGCGTTGTCCCACACGAGCCGGAGGCCCGTCTTCACGGCCAGGGAGCTGTTGATGTCGACCGCGAGGGAGTTGGCGAGGTCGGCGCGGAGGTCCGCCGCATCCGTGAGGTTCTCGTCCAGCGTCAGCGTGCTCTCGAGGTTGGCCGTCTCCGTGAGCTGGCGCCGGAAATCGGTGGAGATGCGGACGCCGCCGAAGCTCGAACTCCTGCCGGGGTCAGCGACGACATCGTCCTGGGCCGTGAACGTGACCCCGTAGTCGCTCTTGAGCCGGGTCCTCTCGGTGTCGATCCACGTGTTCCCGATTCCGGCCACCAGGGAGAGCTTGCTCTCGTACCCGGCAAAGGTGTTCCGCTCCCATCCGGCGCCGGTCGTGAGGTGGACGTGATCCGAGAACGAACGCTCGAATTCGCCGCGTGCGAAGTAGTTCTCGGCCGTCGGCTCGGGATCGGCGTCGCTCGTCACGGTGAAGCGGTCCGGAGTCCCGACGGCGATGCGCCGGGTCGTGCCCGACTCCGTTCGGAGACCTCCCGCGCTCAGCGAAAGCTCTCCCCCGCCCCATTCGCGCCGCGCGCCGCCGCCGAGGCCGAATGTCCGCACGGTGGAGTTCCCGGACGTGAACAACAGGCTCAGTTCCGCATTGTAGGACCAACGGATCTCCGCCTCTTCCTGCAGTTCCTCCTGGAGCGACGCGACGGGCGCGGCGGTCGCCGCCGCCAGGGCAAGCACGATCCACGACTTCATCTTCTCCACCCCCAACCACCGAGATCTGTACCAGTGCAGTGTCGCAAGACCGCGACCAAGGCTAGCCAGACGCGCTTCGCCGGGCCAGCTTTCCCAGACCGTTCTATCCGTCCCTCTCCGAGGAGTTCCAGAGAGCATGTACAGGTCAGACAGGCACCCCTTGATGGACAGGAAGCTCCCCGGTAGCCGGCTCCTCGCCACCGCCTTCGCGGCCCTGTGCCCGCTGCCGCTCGCGGCGGCTCAGGACGCGCAGATCGCGGCGATCGACGCGCGCAGCGACCACTACGGGGGCGTGGCGCGCCAGATCTGGGAGTGGGCCGAGGTCGGCTACCAGGAAGAGAAGAGTTCGGAGTTGTTGAAAGGCGAACTCGAGGCGGCGGGATTCTCGGTCGAGTCGGGCGTCGCCGACATGCCCACGGCGTTCGTGGCGAGCTACGGCTCCGGCGGCCCGGTCATCGGGATCCTGGCCGAGTACGACGCGCTGCCGGGCATCTCCCAGGACGCCGTACCCGTGCGCTCGCCCATCATCATCGGGGGCGCGGGCCACGCGTGCGGACACCACCTGTTCGGCGCGGGCTCCGTGGCGGCGGCCATCGCGGTCAAGGAATGGCTGGAGGAGACGGGACACGAGGGAACCATCCGGCTTTACGGCACGCCCGCCGAGGAAGGAGGCGCCGGGAAGGTGTACATGGTGCGCGCGGGCGTGTTCGACGACGTGGACGTGGCGCTGCACTGGCATCCCGGCGCGCGGAACAGCGCGAGGGTGGGGCGGTCGCTGGCCAACAAGTCCGCCAAGTTCCGCTTCCGGGGCTATTCCGCGCACGCGGCGGGCGCGCCGGAGCGGGGACGGAGCGCGCTCGACGGGGTCGAGGCGATGAACCACATGGTGAACCTCATGCGGGAGCACGTTCCGCAGGAGACGCGGATCCACTACGTGATCACGCAGGGCGGTTTCGCGCCCAACGTCGTGCCGGACTTCGCGGAGGTCTACTACTACGTGCGGCACCCCGACGCCCCCACCGTGCTGAGGCTGTTCGAGCGCGTGGCGCGCGCGGCCGAGGGCGCGGCGATGGGTACCGGGACCGGGATGGAATACGAAGTGATCCACGGACTCTACGACCTCGTGCCCAACGTCGCCCTCGGGCGGGTAATGGACGCGAACCTGCGCAAGGTCGGGGGCGTGGAGTACACCGAGGCCGAGCGGGCGTTTGCCGAGCAGATCCAGGACAGCTTCGTGGGCGGATCCGCCCGGCCTCTGGGCTCGGAGGCCGAGATCGAGGAGTTCGGAGTCGATCCCGCGGGCGGTGGATCGACCGATGTCGGCGACGTGAGCTGGGTCGTGCCGACGACGGGGCTGTCGACGGCCACCTGGGTACCGGGCACGTCGGCGCACAGTTGGCAAGCCGTGGCGGCCGGAGGCACCGATATCGGGACCAAGGGGATGATCGTCGCGGCGAAGACGCTGGCGCTGACGACGATCGAACTCTTCCAGTCGCCGGACGTGATCGCCGCGGCATGGGAGGAGCTGAGGGCGCACCGCGGCGCGGACTTCGAGTATTCCGCGCTGCTGGGCGACCGCCCCCCGCCGCTGGACTACCGCCGCTGACGGCCGCGGGGAGCGCGGTGACCGCGCCCGGCTGGACGCCAGCGGACTGCTAGCCCGGCTCGTTCTCCCTCGGCTCCGAGAACCGTCGCACGACTTCCCAGCCCTGAAGCCACAGGTTGTCCGCCGCATAGTCCATGGGGGTCTTGCCGTAGCGGTCGACGGCCTCGGGATCGCCACCCAGTTCGAGCAGCACCGGGAACAGGATGGGGTTGCGCAGGGCGGCCAGGTGTAGCGGAGTCCACTCCGACCCGCCGGGGGCATTCACATCGGCGCCCGCGCGCACGAGCAGCTCCGGCACGGCCGGGTGGGGATTGGCGGACACGGCCCAGTAGAGCGGGGCCGCCGCCGGATGCGACCTCCGGTGCAGGTCGCCCTCGGCGTTCACATCGGCTCCGGCGTCAATCAGCGTGGCGACCATCGCAGAGTCGCCAGGCCCCATGACGGCTTCGTGCAAGGGGGTCCGGATGCCGGCTTCGCCCGACAACGTCACGCGTCCGCCCCACGGCGTGGGGCCGCGAACCCGCCTCGCGGCCACCATGCTCTCCCGGTCCGACCACACCTCGTCATTCGCGCCCCGCGCGTTCACATCGGCTCCGGCATCCAGCAGCGCGGTCAGAATGCCCGGGCTCAGGTTCCCTGCCGCCGCTTCGTGAAGCGGGGTCCTGCCCCCCGGCAGCCTGGCGTTCACGTCGGCGCCCCGGCTCACGAGTAAGGTGACGACGGCCGGATTCGCGTTCTCGGCGGCGGCCCGATGGAGCGGCGTCCTTCCGCCGGCCGCCACCGCTCTCGCGTCGGCCCCGGCATCAAGCAACGCGGCGGCGACCGCGGCAGTCCCGTTCCGCGCGGCCTCGTGCAGCGGCGTGACGTCCCACCCGGTATCCGGGCGGTGCGGGAGCGATGTCGCCCAGGCGTTCACCTCGGCCCCGGCCGCGACCAAGGCGCCGATCACAGCGGGCTCGCTACTGTCGCGGGCGCCGTAGTGCAGGGGCGTGTAGTGGCGCCGGTTGCGTGCGTTCACGTCCGCTCCGGCCTCGACCAGCAGTGCGATGACCGCGGGATCCCGGGTCCATCCGGCCGCCACGTGAAGCGGCGTGGAGCCGCCGCCGTAGGACTCCAGTCGGCCCGAGGGGTTTCTCACTTGATCGTACTGCACCGCGGTATCGATGGCCGCACCGGCCTCGATGCAGCCGGCCACGACAGCGGCCGTCGCCTGTCGGAAGAACACCGGATCCGGCCAACGATCGCAGCTCGCGGGGTCGGCGACGATACCCGCGTCATCGACGAGTCCAGGATCGGCGCCCAGTTCCACCAGCAGGGTCGCGACGGCGGGATTCCGCTCCCGCGTGGCCCTGTGGAGCGGGGTCTCACCGTTCTCGGCGCGGGCGTTCGCGTCGGCACCGGCACGCACGAGCAGCCGCACGACGGCCGAGTGCCCCCAGCGTCCCGACGCCCGGAACAACGGCGTGCCGCCGGACTCGTCGCGTCCGTTGACGTCGGCGCCGCCGTCCAGGAGGGCCGCGGCGATGGCGGTGTTGTTGAAGCCAGCCTCCGCGGCAACGTGCAGGGGCGTGCGGCCCTCCCGGCCGCGCGCGCTCGGGTCGGCGCCGCCGGCCAGCAGGGCCGCCACCGCATCCGGCCACGGGAATGGCCGGAGCGAACCCCCGACGAAGTAACCGCCTTCAGCAGCCCGGTGCAGTGGCGTCTCACCCTCTGTAGCCCTTGCGTTCGCGTCCGCCCCGGCCCCGAGCAGTGCCGCGATGGCGGCTGGGAGGAAGTAGCGGTTCCATTCGCGTCTTCTCACCAGATCATGGAGCGGCGAGTGACTCCAACCATCGGGGACAGTCACCTCCGTCCCGGCCTCGAAACACCCCTCGAGGCTGACGACCGGGGCTTCCGCGAACAAGTCATAGTTCGCCCAATCGCAGACCGGAATGGCGGAAGTCGCCGCCACCGACAGCCCCGGTTCCCCCGGTGACCCCAGTTCCAGCAGCTTGCCTACGAACCGGTTGTTTCCCTGCCCGGCCGCGGCTTCCAGCGCAGTTTCCCCCCTGCCGTTGCGCGCTTCCATGTCCGCACCCCCGCGGACGAGCGCTGCGACAAGCGCCGTATCACGGTCGAATGCGGCCAGGTCGGCGGGCGAGTTCCGCGTGTACAAGCGCGGCGGTGCGTTGACGGGAATGGCCATGGATGGCGAGTCACGGGGCGGCGCGCTCAAGAGGGCACGGTGCAGCGGAGTGTCTCCGTCGCCGGCCCGCGCGTTGGCGTCGGCGCCGGCCTCCAGGAGCGCTCTTGCGGCAACGAAGTTGAGTCCTGCGGCTGCGCGGTGGAGCGGTGTGGCGTCCTGCGCATCCGGCGAATTCGGGTCCGCGCCGCCGGCCAGCAGGGCGAGAAGTTGCGCCGGGTCGTCGTTCCGGTCAGCCGCCACGTGAAGCGGGGTTTCGCCGCTCGCCGCTCGTGCGTTCGCGTCGGCGCCGGCTTCGAGCAGCGCGGTGATCATCGGCGCCGTGCCCCAGAACGAATACCGGGCCGCGTCGTGCAGCGGAGTCCGCCCGTCCACGTCTCGGACATCGGGATTCGCGCCGCGTTCCAGCAGCAAGACGACGGGTTCCACAGAGGACCCTCGCCCCTGCATCGCGGAGTATAGCGGCGTCTGGTCCGCGTCGTTTCGAGCATTGACGTCCGCGCCGGCCTCGAGCAGGACTGTGATTGTCGGGCCATCGCCGCTGCGGGCTGCCCAGTGCAGCGCGGTGTCACCATTTCCGTCTGGGGCGTCCACGTTCGCTCCGGCGTCGCTGAGCGCCCGGGCAACATCGGAGGCACCGTTTACCGTTGCACGATGCAGTGGAGTCGCGCCGAGTTCGTCGCGGGCATTCAGGTCGGCGCCGGCCTCCAACAGCAGGGCGACGGCGGTGAGATCGCCCCAGGAGGCCACTCGGTGCAATGCGGTCATCCCGCGATCATCCGGCACGTCCGGATCGGCTCCTCCCTCCAGCAGCAGCTCCGCGGCGCCACTGTCCCCTGACTCGCTGTACCTGCCGATCGCCAGGTACAGGGGCGTCTCCCCGGAAGAGTTGGGGGCGTCGACGTCCCAGCCGGATGCCAGGCACTCACGCACGCCCTCGACGTCGACGTATTCGCGGAACAGCCGGGTGTCCCAGTTGTCGCACCTCCGCGGTTCGGCGACTCTGCCGCGATCGTTGAGTGCCGTCGAATCGGCGCCCAACGCCAGCAGCCTCTCAACTACGGAATTGTGGTTGTGCCAAGCGATGTGCAGGGGCGTGTTGCCCATGGCGTCTCTTGCGTCCACGTCGGCTCCGGCCGACACCAGCGCGGCGATGATGGAAGCGCTCTCGAACTCGGCCGCCTCGTGGAGGGGAGTTCTGCCCCTGAGGTCCCTCGCGCCGACGTTCGCGCCCGCCGCCAAGAGGGGGGCAAGCGCGCGCGGGCCGTACCCCGCGTACAGGTGCAGGGGCGTTCTGCCCCACGCATCCGCGAGATTCGCGTCGGCGCCAGCCTCCAATAGCGCAATGATCACATCCTCGCGTTTGGCCCCGAACAGCGGCGCGGCGCCCCTCCAGTCTCGGGCGTTGACGTCCGCACCGGCCGTCAGGAGGGCAGCGACGACTGCGGGGCTGGATCTGCTGGAGGCGATGTGCAGCGGATTCGTGCCGTCGTGGCTGCGTGCGTTGACGTCCGCGCCCGCCTCCAGAAGCCGTGTGAGTATCGCGGCGTTCTCCATGGCTGGCCACTGGTGCAGCGGGGTCGCGCCCACAAGGTTGCGCGCGTTGACGTCCGCACCGGCCTCGAGAAGGAAAGCCACGGCGGCCGAGTCGGCGGCCCACACGGCATGATGCAGGAGCGTCCAGCCGCTGTCGTCCCGGGCTTCGAGATTCTCGCCGGCGACCACGCACGCGGTCATCCGTTCGACGGTGGCGGCCTCCAGGAATTCGCGGTTGGGCCAATTCTCACAGTGGGTCGGATCGGCCACCTCGCCCATGTCGTTGCGCGCCAAGGGGTCCGCACCGAGTTCCAGCAGTCTCCGGGCCACCGCGGCATCCGGTCCCCATCGACGGCCTCGCAGTTTCCCATGCAGGGGTGTGTTGCCCCCGTCGTCGCGCGCGTTCACATCCGCGCCGGCGGCCACCAGCGCGGCGACAATCCCGGGTTCGCGGCTGGTCGCAGCGGCGTCGTGCAGGGCGGTCCGCCCCTCCTCTGCCCGTGCATGCACATCCGCGCCGGCCTCCACCAGTAGCGTAATGATGGCGGGGTTGGAACCCCATTGCGCCGCTTTCGACACCGCGGTCTCGCCGGATTCGTCCCGCGCATTCACATCCGCGCCGGCTGCAAGGAGGGCCGCGACCAGGGGAGACGAGCGGTGACGGAAGGCCGCCGCGTGAAGGGGGGTCCAGCCGCCCCGATCGCGCGCGTTCACGTCGGCTCCGGCAGCCACCACCACCGCCACCGTGGCCGAATCGCGGTTCGCGTGCAACGGGGTTTCGCCGTCCGCAGTCCGGGCGGTCACATCCGCGCCGGCTGCCAGCAGGGCGGTAAGGGCCGCGAGACTGGGGTTCCCGCCCGAGAGCAGCACATGCAGCGGGGTCCTGCCGCGCTCGTCCCGGACATTCGCATCCACGCCCGCCGCAAGGAACGCGGCCACATTGGTCTGCACGGATCCTCCACGCGCCGCCGCATGGAGTGGCGTGGAGCCCCGCTCGTCCCGCGGCTCCGGATCGGCGCCCGCCGCCAACAGGGTGGAGATCGTGGCGCCCCCCCAATTCCGTGCAGCCGCATGCAATGGAGTTTCGCCCTCGTCGTCCCGGGCGTTTATGTCAGCCCCGGTCGCCAACAGGACGGCGAGGACGGTGCTGTCGCTATTCCCGCGGGCCCATCGATGCAGGGGCGTTAGGCCCCGGTAGCCCCGCGCATCCGGATTCGCGCCGGCTTCGAGCAACCGCAGCACCACTGCGAGATCCTCGTTCTCGACGGCGGGGTGCAGCGGTGTGTTGCCATCCAAGTCGATCGCGGCCGGATCGGCGCCGGCGGCCAGCAGACCGAAAACGACCTCGGGGCTGCGGCTCCCCGCCGCCTCGTGCAG
Organism: Gemmatimonadales bacterium; assembly: GCA_009838765.1. Lineage (GTDB taxonomy): Bacteria > Gemmatimonadota > Gemmatimonadetes > Palauibacterales > Palauibacteraceae > Palauibacter > Palauibacter ramosifaciens. Next base: position 1,194 of record VXQX01000031.1, on the reverse strand, counting down.
CGGGGTCCTGCCACTTCGGTCGCGTCCGTTCACGTCGGCGCCGGCCTGTGCGAGGGCCGCAATGACCGCCGAATCGCGGCTGACGCGAGCTGCCAGGTGCAGATAGGTCACGCCGAGTGTGTCCGGCGCCGCGATCTCGAGCCCGGCTTCCAGGCAACTCCTCACCTGCTCGGCCGTGGCCCGCGAGAAGAAATCCTCGGAGCCCCAGTTCGCACAGCCCTCCTGAGCAGTCGCGGGCGCCGCAGCAGTCGCGGGCGCCGCGCAGAGCAGGACGAGAACCGGGACGCGGGCCACGGCCGGACGGAGTTGCTTCACCTTACTTCTTTCGCGGCGAGAGGCGGTCGACGAGGTCGCTCATCCAGCGGCCCGCCAGATCCTTGCATCCGAGCCCGAAGGCGAGGGCCAACGCGAAGCTGATGGCCGCGAGGATGATCAGGAAGGCGTCGCCCACGAACTGCACCTGAACCTGCTGCAGGGCCACCACCACGGCGAAGATGATCACGACGACCTGTGCGAACTGCCCCAGCACCTGGGCCTGCGCGATACCCGCGTTGCCGGCCACGGCGCGGACCGTCGCCCCGAGAAAACCGGCAGCCAGGATGCCGAGAATCAGCACGACGATCGCCGTCACGATCGTGGGCAGGAAGCCGACGAGCCTCTGGAGCAGCTCGGCCGTGGCGGTGAGTTGCAGGGCGTTCAGCGCCGCCACGAGCACGACGAGCATGACGATCCAGTAGGCCAGGGCTGCGACCAACTGGGAGAACGTGCGCTCGATCCCTCCCTTGGCCAGCATCTCCGCCAACTGGATCCTCTCGGCCAGGCTGTCCGCCTTCACCGCCCGGAGCAGCCGGGTGAGCGCCGTCTTGATCAGCCTGGCGACGATCCAGCCACCGACCAGGATCGCCACCACGGCCACGAGGTTGGGCAGAAACCCGACCAGTTGATCGAGGAAGGCGCGGATCGGCTCAAGCAGTATCGCGTCCCAATCCATGTCCATCGTGATTCCCTCCATCGCGAAAAACGGTTGCTGGTCAGCGCCGCGTCGCTACCCGCGGCTCCATTTATTCACGACGACTCGGGGGGCGGCCTCCGCCCGGGCCGATAGAAGACTTAGAATGATGAGGAGGAGCGCAGGTCACCAGCCCGACACCGTATCCGGCCACGGTCCGGAGCGACGGCGGGCGGGTTCCGGGG
>VXQX01000043.1 GCA_009838765.1 Gemmatimonadales bacterium | reverse complement strand
GTTCGGCGTCGACGTGGGTCCGCTGCATCCGCTAGCCGGGTGGGGGTCGGACGGCGGAGCCGGCGGGAAGGGACGAAAGGGGGATGGGGGGGCGCTAAAGCCCGAGCTGCGCGACGTGGCCACGGTGCTCGGACTCCTCGGCGACCTCCACAGGCATCGGAACCGGCGCCCGATTCCGGAGACGGTCCGGCGCCTGCTCTCGGCCGCGCGCGCCCACGCGGGTATCGCGATCTGGCCGACGGGCGAGCAGGCGCTGGCCAACGTCCTCCGGCTCGTCGACCGGGCGCGGGCCTTCGAGCGTCGCGGCAGCCCCTCCTTCCGGGCGTTTCTCGACCGGCTCGAAGACGAAGCCGAACGCGGACAGTCCGAGGAGGCGCCGATCGTGGAGGAGGGGACCGAGGGTGTGAGGATGATGACGGTACACAAGGCCAAGGGTCTCGAGTTTCCGGTCGTCATCCTGGCGGACATGACCTGCCCCGCGGCCCACGACCCGCCGTCGCGCTACGTGGACCCGGCCCGGCGCCTCTGGGCCCAGCGCCTCTGCCGCGCGACCCCGCGCGACATCCTGGACAACGCCGAAGTCGAGCGGCGCCGGGAGATGGCCGAGGCGGACCGGCTCGCGTACGTGGCGGCCACGCGGGCCCGCGATCTGCTGGTGGTGCCGGCTCTCGGCGACGGTCGAGACGGCCTGGGAGGCTTTTCAGGGGAAGACGGCGAATGGTGGCTCGAGTCGCTGAATCCCTCGGTATATCCGCCGCGCGGCGCGCGGCGTCGGCCGTCCTCCGCCGAGGGTCTGGGAGCCCCGGCTTTCCGCGATGAGTCCGTCCTCGATCGTCCGGATGGGAAGGGCGGTCAGCGCCCGGCGCCGGGCGACTCGGTCGCGCCGGGGCTGCATGCCGCCGCGGCGGGCACGGACATCGTGTGGTGGGATCCCGCCGCGCTCGATCTCGACGCGGATCCGCGCGCGGGCGATCGCCAGCGCCGATTGCTCGAGGTCGAGCGGGAGGAACAACCCACCCTGGATGTCGAGGCGGGGCGCGGCGCGCACCGGGAGTGGCAGGCGTCTCGCGCGGCGCGGTTGAAGGCCGGGGGACGCCCGACGATGTCGGTGACCACGGCCCGGGCGATCGCGCGCCGCGCCGCTGACGCGGCCGAAGCCGGCGACCCGCCCCGCTCCGATCCGCGTGTCGCGTGGATCGAAGTGCCGCGGCCGGAAGCCGAAGGGCCGGACGGGACGGGGCGTCCGGGCGGCGAGCGGTTCGGCGATCTCGTCCACCGCGTACTCGCCGAGGCGCCCCTCGATGCCGATTCCGCCTCCGTCGAAGGGTTGGCCGGCACGCTGGGTCGCGCGCTGGGGAGTCCCGAGGCCGAAGTCGTCGCGGCGGCGGCTCTGGTGGCTCGCGCGCTCGAACACGAAGTGCTCGACCGCGCGCGCGCCGCCCTGGTCTCCGGACCCGGCGCGGTCCGTCGCGAGCTCCCCGTCTTCCACGCGGGTGCTACCGCCGGGCCGGATGGAGAGCAGGGTCGGGAGCGGAGCGCGAGCATCGTGGAGGGGGTGGCGGACCTCGCCTTCCGCGAGGTCACCGGATCCGGATCCCGGTGGACGGTCGTCGACTACAAGACGGACCGCCGCCCCGCCGCTGGGCGCACTGAATACGAGATGCAGGTCGCCTGCTACGTCGAAGCCATCGAGCGGGCCAGCGGAGAACCGACCCGAGGGATCGTGCTGGCGCTCTAGGCGCCGTACTTCCGGCGGTGGAGTTCGGCCGCCCGTTCGGACCATTCCTTGAGCCGGATCCGTGCGCCGAGCCCCTTGCCGAGGGCGTCAAGGTCTTCGGAAGTCCACAGGGCCAGATCGAGAAACGTCCGGTAGCCCATTTCGTTCAGGCGCGCCTCGAAGGTGGGGCCGATCCCCTTGATGCGCGTCAGATCGTCGCTCTCGCGCGCGGCCCCCGCACCCATCCCTTCCGAAACCGGAGGACGCGCATTGCGCCTGCGGCCCGCCCGCGTCCGCGGGAGGCCGGCGCGCCGCGCCGGGGCCACCACCCCGCTCGCCTCGGGGTCCAGCTTCGAGAGGCGAGTGTAGAGGCTGTCCCGCTCGGCCTCGATCTTCCGGCGCCCCGCCTCCGCTTCGAGCCGCGCCCGCTCCAGCACCCGCCGTGCGTCCTCTTCGATGGCGGACAGGCGGTTGTCGAATCGACGCTTGAGCGTCAGCTCCCTTCCGGCGATCTGTCGGCCACGGATCCACCAGCCGACGGCAAAACCCGCCAGCGCGGCGAGCATTAGCCCCAGAACGACGATCGGGGTCAGGACATCCATCATCTTCGATCGGACTCCGGGTTCCGGCGTATTCCCGCCGCGGGGTGACGCGAAGGGGAACTCAATGTAGGGTGACGGAGGACACCGCCCAACCCCGGCGCGCCCGGGACCGCTACCCGAAACCGCCGGCCGAAGAGGAGCCTCCGATCGAGACCCCGCCGACAGGACAGTTTGAGCGGATCATGGCCTCACGGGACATTCCCGCGGGTTCCGGGTGCGTCCTCGGGTCGTCCCGCGAAGGGCGGCCGGTCCGGGGGTACCGCTTCGGACGGGGGCGCGAGGCCGTGAGCCTGCTCGGCGGCTGCCACGCCGACGAACCCGTGGGTCCGCGCCTCCTGCGCCGTCTCGCGGGCTACCTGGCGGGACTCGATGCGGACGATCCGATGCTCACCCGCCATCAGTGGTGGATCATTCCGCACATCAACCCGGACGGCGAGTGCCGCAACGCCCCGTGGCAGGATCCCGATACGGATGCGTACGATCTCGGTCGATACCTGGCGCTCAAGGTACGGGAGTTGCCCGGCGACGACATCGAATTCGGCTTCCCGCGCGACGCCGCCGATCCCGGGGCGCGGCCGGAGAACCGTGCGGCCTACGACTGGTGGCGCACCTGCGATCGACCGTTCGCACTCCACGTCTCCCTGCACGGCATGGGGTTCGCCGCGGGTCCCTTCTTCCTCATCGATGGTGCCTGGAAAAAACGGTGCGAAGCGCTGAAGGCCTCCTGCCGTCAATGCGCACTGGGGCTCGGTTACGTGCTGCACGATGTCGAGCGTCACGGGGAGAAAGGCTTCTTCCGCTTCGAACGTGGGTTCGCCTCGCGGCCCGACTCGAGACGCATGGCCGCCCACTTCGAAGCCCTCGGCGACTCCGTGACCGCGTCTCGCTTCCGGCCGAGTTCGATGGAAGCGGTGCGCACTTTCGGCCACGACACGCTCACGCTGGTCTCGGAGATGCCGCTCTTCATCCTCCCCGGTGTGGGAGACAGGCCGGGCCCGCCGGATCCCGTCGCCGAACGCTGGAAGAGACGTCTCGACGGCTGGAGGAGCGAGCTGTCCGCGGGAGCCGCACCGGACGCCGTCTCCGCCGAGGCGAGCGAAGACGGGCTCGTCGCCATGCCGGTGCGGGACCAGATGGCGCTGCAATGGACGTTGATCGCCGCGGGGCTGTGTCAAGCGCGCGTTTCGGCGTCGTGACGTCGTCCGGCTTGCCCCCGATGCGCCGGAAGAACGCGGCGGGCAGCGTGAACGGGCGGTTTCTATGCGCGGCCCTCGCGGCGGCCGGCTGCAGCGATCTGGCATCGCAGCCCGAGCGCGTTCCGGGTGCGCTCGAGCTTCTCCCCGCCGACGCCAGCGTCCTCGAAGGCGAGGCCGTCCGGTATCGGTTGCGGGTACTGGACGAGAGCGGTGCGGCCTTCGGCACGGTCCCGGCCTGGGCGCCTCCGCGCTGGTCCGCGGCCGATCCGTCCGTCGCCGCCGTCTCCGCGGATGGGGAGGTCATCGGCCTCGAGGGTGGCCACGAGACGAGGGTTGTCGCGGAGGTGGCGAACCTCCAGGCCGGAGCCCGGGTGAGGGTGAACCCGACCAGCGTTCAAATCGAAGCGTCCGCCGTGCACCTGACGCAGGCGGTCCAGACGCTGGGGGGGGACATCCCGCTCATCGCCGGTCGTCCCGCGCTCCTGCGCGTTTTCGTCACCGGGGACAGAACCAGCTTCTTCCGCCCCCGCCCGCAGGCGACGTTCCATCGCGATGGCGCACCGATCCACACGATGCGGCTGGACCCTGCCTCGGACCGGATTCCGCTGGCGGCCGATGAAGGCAGGCTGGACCGATCGTTCAACGGAGTCGTCCCGGGCCGGATCCTCCAGCCGGGCGTCGAACTCGTGGTGGAACTGGATCCCGACGGCGTCGTGCCGGCGGATCCGGGAAGCGACCGGCGCGTGCCCGCCGAAGGACGCATGAAACTGGACGTGATGACCGTCCCCCCCATGGGTCTGACGGTCGTGCCGGTGTTGCACTCCGCGGATTCGCGGGCGGCGCTGACCTGGGTCGACGGGATGACGGCGACAGACGCCAGGATCGTGTTCGTACGCTCGATACTCCCGATCGGCGAACTGGAACTGACGGTGCGCGAACCGTATCGCACGACCGCCGACCTCACGACGCCGCAGGGCTGGCTGGCGCTCCTGCGCGAGATCAGCGTGCTCCGGCTCACGGAGCGGCGGCGAGACTACTACTACGCCGCTCTCGCGGCACCTCCCGACGCCCCCTACAAGGGGTTGGGCTACATCGGAAGGCCGATCGGCGTGGGAATACTCGATGTCGATACGTTCGCCCACGAACTGGGGCACAACATGGGGCTCCGGCATGCGCCGTGCGGCCCGGCCCCGAACCCCGATCCGGACTTCCCGCACGAGGACGGCTCCATCGGCGTCTTCGGGTACGAGACCCGGCGCGGGAACACGCGAATGGTCGATCCGGTCGAGTATCGGGACGTGATGACGTACTGCGATCCGAGCTGGATCAGCGACTATCACTTTGTCAAAGCCATGGAGTTCCGGCGGAGCCAAGAATCGCCGATCCCGCGGAACGCCGCTCCCGAGCCGATGCTGCTCCTCTGGGGGAACGCCGGTTTCACGGATCTTATGCTGGAGCCCGCCTTCGTCATCGACGCGTCCCCGAAGCCGCCGGTCGGGGAAGGTCCGTATCGTCTGGAAGGGTTCGACGCGGCGGGGCGGTCGCTGTTCTCCTTTCCCTTCACCCCGGACGAACTGGAGTACGGAGGTGGACAGTTCGTCTTCGCGATTCCCTGGGAGGGCCGCTGGGACGGTCCCGAGGGACTGAGTCGGGTCGAACTGTCCGGTCCGGGCGGCGCTGACGCGATCCGGCGTTACGGGGGGCGCCCGACGGCCCTGGTCCTGGATCCGGGCACGCGCCGTCTCCGCGGCATCGTGCGCGACCCGGGGAACCCGCCTCCGTGGGTGGAGGGGTTGGATCTCCTGGTCAGCGACGGAGTCCCGCGCGAGGGGATCCCGGGGCGGCGGCAATGAACGGCCGGCGGCTCCGGCCCGGCCTCGTCGTGGCGCTGATCGCGTCCGCCGGCATGCCGATCGCCGGTCGCTCCGCCGCCCAGACCTCGGTCGAAGCGCGGAGCGGCCTCGCGGTGGGGAATCATACGTCCACCGCGGCGGGTCTCGAGTGGGTTCCCGCCTTCTCGTACGAAGTCCGGATTGCGAGACGGCTGCACCCTCACGTCACCGTCTCCGCGGGGTATGTCCGGACCGCCTTCGGCTGCAGGGAGGGATTCTGCCGGGGGAGAGAGCCGACCGTCACCGGCCGCCACGCCGCCATCGGTGCGGAGTTGTCGGGAGGCTGGCTGTGGGGCCGGGTCGGCGTCCTCTACGGCACGACGCGCGTCGGGACGGAGGGGGAGGCGCCACGCGCGGGTCCCGGTCTGGAGGCGGGCGCCGGACTCCGTCTTCGCCTCGGCAGGGCGCGCATCGGGCCGGGCCTGTCGTGGCGGCGCATGTCCGCCGACACCCCGTCGAGCAGCGACCATGCGGTGGCGCTCGGCTTCGATCTCGGCGTCATTTTAGAGTTCGACTAGTTTCGCCTTCCCCGCAGATCCCGGAAGCTCGGATGCGCCACCCGCGCCGCCGGCCCGGAAACCTCCATCGCCGACCCCGCGTAGAAAGTCACGGCGCGGGCGTTGCCCCGCCGGTCGAGCAATCCGGACGTTGGCAGTCCGTGGCAGGATCCCGCCGCGTTCGAGCCAGGGAGGACATACGTGAAGAACCCGCTGACGGCCGCCGTGTTGAGCTTTCTCGTACCCGGCGTGGGCCAATGGTACAACGGCAAGTTCCTGCGCGGACTCTTCTGGTTGCTGGTGACGCCGGGGCTGTGGCTCGGCACCGGCGGCACCCTGGGCTGGATCTGCCACATCGTGTCCGCGGTCACGGCGTACAGCTACGCGAACCGCCTGTACGCCCGCTGACCGATCAGGGCACGCGCTCGAAGCGGCCGTAGTAGTCCATCTCGACGCCCGTGACGCGGGCCATGTCGTCCAGCATGAACGAGACGCCGATCCGAACGTCGCCGAACCACATGTCGAAGCGGTCGACGTGCCAGTGTTCGAGCGGCATCCGCACCGGCCGTTCCCGGCCATCGAACTCGGCCACGAGCCGCGGTTCGCCGGCCGCTCCGCCAACTCCGTTCGCGGACCCGTTCGGTGCCCCGTTGCGTTCGGCCCCCGCCGACGCGCTCGCGGCCGGACGTTCGTGCACGCCCGGCGTCCCGTCCCACCGGCCCAGCCGGCCCTCGGCCGGCATGAGCGGCGGGATCGCTTCGTCCGTCAGCCGAATGCGCAGCTCACCGGCGTAGCCGTTGCGGTAGGTCCCGGCGTAGGCCTCGAGCGGCACCGACGCACTCCGGTCGAGCCGGGCCGCCTGGCGAGCCTCCTCGGCCTCGAAGATCCGGCGGTTCCCCTCGGCGACGCTCCGCTCGAATTCCGCATGCCAGTCGCGGTTCCGCAGCTCCTCCGTGCCCACGAAACGTGCCATCGCCCACTGCGTGAGCACCCACGGCAGCTCCGAGTTCCGGTTCGTCGTCGTCCACACGCCGAAGCCCTGTTCCGGCGCCAGCGCGATCGAGCAGTTGAACCCCAGCGCGTTCCCTCCATGGCCCACTCCCGTGACGTCTCCGAACCGCCCCGTCGACCAGCCCATCGCGTACGCGCCCGGCCCCTCGAACGGCATCCAGCTGCTCGGGTTCCGTATCACGGTGTGCGGCGTATGCATGAGTTCGACGGATGACCGGGAGAGCGGCGGGTTCGGGTGGGTGCCGACGTGGAACCGCATCCACTCGGTGATCTCGTCCGCCGAAGTAATTACGCCGCCCGAGGGCACGGTAACGTCCTCCGCGTACTGCCAGGGCACGGGCTCCAGCGGCATCCCCGTGGTCGCCGCGTTTCCGATGAACCGCCGCTGACGGATCGCGTGCGGCTCGGCGTGGTTCGCGCTCGCGTTGGCGGGCGCCATGCGCGCCGTCGTCGTCGCCATCCCCAGCGGATTCCAGAGCTTTTCGCGGGCGTAGGAGTCCCAGTCCGTTCCGGAAACCGTCTCCACGAGGTGGCCCGTGAGGACGAACATGTCGTTCGTGTACCCGTAGCGGTCGCGGAAGGCGTGGTCCGGATCGGTATGCGGGAGCCGCATGAGATAGTCTCGCCGGTCCGTGACGAGCGGTCGCAGCGGCTGATTGCTCCCGGTTCCGACGCGGTGCGTCACGATGTCGCGCACGCGGATCTCGCGCGTCGTCCACGGGTCGTGGAGACGGAACCACGGAATGTGGTCCGTGATGCGGTCATCCCAGCGCAGTTTCCCCTCTTCGACCAGGGATGCGATGGTGGCGGCCCCGAAGGCCTTCGAGCAAGAACCGATGCTGAACAGCGTCCCTCCGTCCACCGGCGTGTCCCGACCCAGTTCGCGCACGCCGTAGCCCGCGGCGAGATAGCTCTCGCCCGCGTATACGATGGCCAGCCCCAGCCCGGGCACTTCCCACCGGGCCATCGCATCCTCAACCCACGCGTCGATCTCTTCGACCGTTGGGGGAGGCGGGGCGGGCGACTGCGCCTGCGCGGCCGGGGTCGCGAGCAGGAACGCTGCTCCGAGAAACACCGTGGCCGGAACGCCACGGCGCGGCGGCGGCTGCATGGAAAGACGGTTCCTGGATGTCATCGTAGCCTCCTGCTCAAGTTACCGAACGGTTCGACCGGCGCTGTCCCGGGACTGAGGGAGCCCGAATACCCACAGGACTCCTCCCGCGGCGGTCGCGATGCGCTGCTCGCCGTCCACCTCGAACGACATGGGGCTGGTACGGACGCCGGCGCCGGCCTGGAAGTCCCACAGCGCCTCCCCCGTCGTCGCGTCGAGAGCGAAAATGTTGCCCTCGTTGCTTCCGCCGAACACGAGGCCGCCCCGCGTGGCCATCACGCCGGCCCAAGGAGGGGAGAGCAGCGGAAACTCCCACTGCAGCTTCCCCGTGAGCACGTCGAGCGCCTTGACCGCGCCGCTCGCGTCGTCCCCGGACAGCGCCTGCTCGCCGCCGCCGAGAAACGGCTGGCCGGGCTCGTATTCGACTTCGGCCTTGTAGTAGATGGCCCCCATGATCCGGGTCGCCTGGTAGAATAGCCCGGTGTCCGGGCTGTACGAAGGGCTGAACCAGTTCGCCGCCCCCTGGAGGCTGGGCCAGACGAGGTTCCCCTCCTCGGTGGGCTCGGTGCCGGGGATCACGATCGGGCGGCCGTTCTCGTCGAGGCCCTCGGCCCACGTCTGCTTCGAGTACTCCACGCCGTGCAGGAACTCGCCGGTCTCGCGGTCGAGCACGTAGTAGAAGGCGTTCCGGTTCGCGGTGACGACCAGCTTGCGGGGTTCGCCCTCCCATTCTGCGTCCACGAGTACCTGGATCTGATTCGCGTCCCAGTCGTGCGTGTCGTGGGGCGTGTACTGAAAATACCACTGCATCTCACCCGTGTCGGGATCGAGGGCGAGGATGGAATTCGTGTACAGGTTGTCGCCGGGCCGCGCATCCCCGTTCCAGTCGGGAGCCGGGTTCCCCGTGGGCCAGTAGAGGAGGTCCAGTTCCGGATCGTAGGAACCGGTGAGCCACGTCGAGCCGCCGCCGTGCTCCCAGCTGTCGCCGCCCCACGTCTCGCTGCCCGGCTTGCCCGGCCGAGGGATCGTGAACGTGCGCCAGAGGAGATCTCCGGTTGCGGGGTCGTAGGCGTCGACGAAGCCGTTCGCGCCGGCCTCGGCGCCCGACACGCCGACGACGACCTTGCCGTCGAGCGCAAGCGGCGCCGTCGTGATCGAGAAGCCGAGGAAGTTGTCCGCGACGTCCACCTCCCAGCGGACCGCGCCGGAGCCTGCATCGAGCGCCACGAGGCGGGCGTCGAGCGTGCCCACGAAGACAGTCTCATCGAGGATGGCGACGCCCCGGTTCACGCGGGGGAAGCCGATGTTCTTCGTCGAGTCGGGGACTTCCGCCGACCAGTGCCAGAGGCGGCGCCCGGTGCGCGCGTCGAGCGCGCTCACGTTGCTGGGCGGTTCCGTCACGTACATCACGCCGTCGACCACGACCGGCGTCGTCTCGATGAGCCCGCCGCTCATCTGGTAGGCCCAGATCACCTTGAGATCCCCGACGTTGCCGCGGTGGATCCGGTCGAGCGCGGAGAAACGGTGCGAGGCGTAGTTGCCCGAGTACATGAACCAGTTGTGCGGCTCGTCGTCCGCGTTCACGAGGCGTTCGAACGGTACCTGCGCGCCCGCGCCCGCGAGGGCGCCACCGCACAGGAGCGCCGCCGCCGCGAGCCCGGTGGCCACGACAGCCGAAGGCATCCGTGGTCCACGTTTCATGTTCCCTCCCCGAGGTCGACGAGGAAGGCGACGAGGTCGTCGAGGTCCGCTTCCGTCATCCCTTCCACGGCGGGCATCAGGGAGTGATCGAACTGTTTCTCGAGTTCCACGAGATCTTCCTTGCGAAGCGAGACCGTGCGGCCGGAGATCGACCGCAGCTGGATGGTGAAGGCGTCCTCGTTCAGGCGCATGCCCGTGATGACGCGGCCCTCGCCCGTGACCGCGCGGATCGGCAGGTATCCCCTGAACCCCCGCAGCAGGCCGCGCCGCGAGACGGGCAACTCGGAGTCGGGCGTCCGCAGGGACGCGTAGAGATAGTCCGCCCCGCGTCGAAGCCCGATCCCGGTGAGTTCCGGGCCGATCCCCGTCCCGCGACCCTCGACGACGTGGCAGGAGTAGCAGTCGCCGGCGCTGGAAAATACTTCACCCCCGCGCACGGCGTCGCCCGTGACCTCCACGACGGCGCCCCGTCCCAGCGTGCGGACGTAGGCCGCGATGAGGTCGACCTCCAGATCCGACACCAGGTTGGATCTCGTCCCGGGCATCCCTGTACCGGGGATCCCGCGCCGGATCACACCGACGAGCGATTCGTGGTCCGGCGCGCGGGGCAGGGTGGGACGCGCCAGACTCGGCCCTTCTCCCCCGTAGCCGAGCATGCCGTGGCACCGGCCGCAGTGCGCCTGGTAGAACATCGCGCCCCGCTCGAGACCGGCCTCGGTGATCTCGGTCTCATCCTGCGCCGCGGCCCCGACGGCCGCCGCGAACACGCTCGTCGCGAGCGCGAGACCGCACAGACTCGGACGGGGCCGTCGCATGATCCTCCTGGTCCGCGGGCGTCGTTTCACGCCACTAATCAACGTAGCCGCCGGGCGGGGCCTCACGGAACCAGCGCCTCCGGTTCCAGGACCCAGCGCGTGAGCCATTCCACGTTTCTCGACATGAGATCTCGCTGGAGACGCGGAGACCTAACGCCATGCGGTTGATCAGGGTACAACACAAGGGTTGTCGGCGCTTTACCGATGGCGCGGACGGCCTCGAAGAACTGGATGCTCTGTTCGGCCGGCACCCTCTCGTCCCTCTCTCCCACCTGTATGAGGAGCGGTGTCGTCACGTTTTCAACATGACGGTAGGCGGAGCGCTCCTCGTACAAGTCCCAGTCTTCCCACGGCTTCGGGCCCAGGTAGGTGTGGTAGAACTCGGGGATGTCCGTCTGGGAATACATGGAGATCAGGTCGTTCGCGCCGGCGCCCGCGCTGGCCGCCCTGAAGCGGTCGGTCTGCGTGATGCCCCAGTACGTGTGGTGCCCTCCGAAGCTCCAGCCGCTGACGGCAAGCCGTGCGGGATCCGCGATCCCGCGCTCGACCATGGCGTCCACGCCCGAGTCGATGTCGACCCAGTCCCGGCCGGAGATGTCACCGCGGTTGAGACCCCTGAACCGCTCGCCGTAACCGCTCGACCCCCGGTAGTTCGGCTGCAGGACGGCGAACCCCATGCCCGCGTACACCTGCACCGGATAGGCGCCGCGCGTCGCGTTGAAGCGGTCCGACGAGATTCCGGACGGGCCGCCGTGGATCACGAGGACCATCGGGACGCGGTCCCCCTCCTCGTACCCGACGGGAAGGGTGAGCACGCCTTCGATCTCCTCGCCGCCGGCGCGCGAAGGCCACGACTCGACCCGCTGTTCGCCGAGCGTGAGGTCGGCCGTCTGTGGGTTCAGGTCGGTCAGGCGCGCCGGGCGGAAGGCATCCATCGGAGTGATGAAGAGGTCCGGAGGCGTCATGCCGTCCTCGGCGGTGATCGCGAGGAAGCGTCCGTCCGCCGATGCGGAAGCGCCGGAGTAGTAGTGCCGGCCATCGGTCAGGTCGCTGGGCGGGCCCGCCGCGGCGCCGTCGGCGAGCGGGATCCGGTACACGGTGGCTCCGGTACGTCGGGCCGCGGAGACGATGAGCCGCGAGCCGTCGATGTGGACGAAGTTCGCGTTTGCGTCCAGACCGGCGGTGAGCGACACCGGCTCCAGCGCGGCGCCGTCCGCGCCGAACGGCACGCGCCAGAGCTGTCGATTGAAGGTGCCGAGCAGTTGCCCCGTTCCGGACACGACGAGGCCCGACTCATCGTCCCACGCCACGGGATTCTCCCCGCCCTCCATGGCTGTGACGCTCCGGGCCTCGCCTTCCTCGGCGTCCTGTACGTACGTCGCGCCGTAGTAGGTCGTCCTCAGGACGGGCGAAGACCGTGCGCCGAACGCGAGCGCCCGGGAGTCGGGAGACCACACGAAGGATGTGACGTGGAGACCGTCCGGCGACCATCTCACGGCCTCGCCGGCCACATCGCCCTCGAGTTCGGCGACGTGGAGGCGCGACCACTGGTCCGTATAGACCGAATCCCACACCGTCGGCCGGCCGCGCACCTCTTCCAGTTCCCGGTCCGCCTCGGTTGCGGGCGGGTCCGCCACGAAACCGAGCCGCCGGCCATCGGGCGCGAAGCGGAAGCTCCCGACCGAGGTCTCGTGGGACGTCACCTGCCATGCCTCGCCGCCGTCCGGCCGGATGCCGTACACCTGCCTTACGCCCTCCCGGTCCGAGGAGAAGGCGAGCCACTCCCCCGACGGGTGCCAGGCCGGCGCATCGTCGGAACCGGAACGGAACGTGAGCTGGCGGGCATGGGCCGGGCCTCCCGCCGCGGGAACGACCCACACGTCGGTTTCCTGGCGGTCCTCCTCCATGTCCCGTTCGGTAACGACGAAAGCCACCCACTGCCCGTCCGGACTCACGGAGATCTGCGAGAGGCTCCTGAGGGCGAGGACATCCTCGACCGTCATCGGCTGGCCCTCCTGGGCGTCCAATCCGGTGGAGAGGGTGGCGGAGAGGATTACAGAGAGAAGGGAACCCGCGGCGAGAACCCGGGAGGCGGGGAAGATCGCGGCACGCATGGCACACCCCTGACGTTGGAGAAACATCATCATTCTTCGCCGCTCACGCCCAGATAGAGCAGGACGAACGCCGCCGCCTGCACGACGTGGTACAGCGCATTGTGGTCGAACCATACCGGGTGGATCGGGATCTGCAGTTGCTGGATGGCGGCCGCCGCGAACGTGAGCCCGAAGCCGATCAGCGCCCGCCGCCGGCTTGTCGTGGGGCGGCGGCGATACGCCCGCGCGAAGCGCACCGTGAGATAGATGACGGCGGGGAGATAGAACGCGACCGCGACGGCGAACGTCTGCCATCCGGCGAGCACAACGGCGACGTAGGCGACGTAGGCGAGTCCGGCGATGCGCGTGATCCACCGTGTACCAGTCGGCCCGCCATCGACTCGTGCGCCCAGTCCCCAGGCGGCGAGCCCGGTCGCCCCGACCGTGAGGATCGTCGCCGGCCAGAGGACGCGGTATCCGAGGGTCGCGGCGTCCCCGAAAAAGCCGTGCACCGTGCCGCCGAAGAGGGCCGCGGCTCCGGAGCCGGCGAAGAGCCCCATCGCCCACGGGCGGAGGTCGGCCCGCACGCGCGAGCGCGCCCGCCAGGCCAGAACCGCGCAGAGCAGGGTGAGCCCGTAGTCGGTCAGCGTGACGGCAGGTTCGGTCAAGGCGTTTCGACCTCCGGTCGCGGAATGGGTTTTTCCCTCTCTGATCGGTATTGTCGGACCATCGCCCGGGGCAATACTCATGCAGAACTCACGCGAAGGAGGAGGAGCCGTGCCTCGATTCCCGCGAACGGCCCGAACGCGCTATCTGCTGCCGGCGGTCATGGGGTGCCTCGCCGCCGGCTGCTCGTCTCCGGGGGGCGGCACCGGCGATGCGGGGCGGATCCCGCTCACGCTGGAGAACGTCTTCACCGCGGGCGGGGGGGCCGGACGCGCGGTGCTCTCGCCCGACGGATCCATGCTCGCCGTGGCCGGACCCGCCGAGGGCACGGGCGGATCCGGGGTCCACCTCGTCCCGGTGCCGGCGGCGGCGGAAGTCGCGGCCGCCGAGCGTGACGCCTCGACCTTCCGGGACGCCGGCCGCGCCCAGACCTGGTCCCCGGACGGGAGGCGGCTGGCCTTTGTCGCGGGAGGCAACCTCCTCGTCGCCGCGACCGGAGAGCCGGGCCGCGTAGTCGTGGAAGGCGGGAGCGGTCTGCGCGCCCCTACGTGGTCGCCGGACGGCGAGACGCTCGCCTACTATTCCACGGTGTCCGGCTCCCAGGACATCTGGCTCGTCGACGTCGCCGGGGCGGCGCCTCCCCGGCAACTGACCGCTGGCGCGGCGGAGGCCGAGGACAGCCGCTTCAGCCCCATGTGGTCGCCGGACGGCCGGTGGATCGCGTACATCTCGAACCGCGCCGACTGGTGGCACGACGACGTGTGGCTCGTCGCCGCGGCGTCCGGCGAAGCGCACCGGGTCTCCGCGTCGCTCATGGCGTCATCCAGCGCCGTCTGGTCGCCGGACGGATCGAGCCTCGTCCTCATGGGGACGGCGAAGGACGAGTATTGGTATCAGGATCTCGCCTACCTGTACCGGATCGACCTCGATCTCGCCGGATCCGTCCCCCGCGTCCTCCGGGAAGCGCCGCTCGACATGCAGGTCTACGCGACCGACGCGATCATGCGCTTCGACCCCTTCTGGTCCGGCGATGGCGAGCGCATCTACTTCCCGTACCAGCAGCGCGGAGCCTTCGATCTCTGGTCCGTACCCGCCTCCGGCGGCGTCGCCACGCGGGTCACGAACGTCGGCGGGTCCTGGTCGTCCCTGCATGCGACGCCGGACGGAAGCCGCGCCGCCTTCACGCGCGATGCGGCGACGGAGGGCAGGGAAGCCTGGTTCCTCGACCTCGACGGCGGCATCCCGGCCCGCCTCACGGATTTCTCGCCCGACTTCGAGGATCTCCAGCGGCCTGCGGAGATCTCCTTCCGCTCCTTCGACGGCATGTACATCCAGGGATTCCTCTATCTGCCGCCGGCGATCCGGGCCGCGCGCTCGGCCGGCACCGCTCCGCCCGCGTGCCCCGCTCTCGTCCAGGTACACGGGGGAGGGACGAACTCCTACACGCAGGGGACGAACCTCGTGGAACAGTACCTCGCGAACGAGGGATTCGTCGTGCTCGCCATCAACTATCGCGGCGGGTCCGGCTTCGGGCGCGAGTTCCAGGACCTCTCGGTCGAGGACTGGCTGAACGACCAGTCGAAGGACCCGGGCGCCGCGGCGGACTGGCTGCGCCGCCAGCCGTACGTGAACGGGCGCGTGGGCATCTACGGCGGGAGCTACGGAGGCATGCAGTCCATGTCCGCGATCACGCGCACGCCCGACAAATTCGACGCGGCGGTCCCCATGCGCGGCATCTACTCCGAGTCCCTGACCCTGCCGTACGCGGACCGCCTGGGGAAGATCTTCACGATCACGGGGCACGGGGGGACTCCGGAGGAGCGGCCCGGGATCTACGCGAAGAGCGAGACGCTCGACCGGATGGACCGCATCACCGCTCCCGTCCTCGTCATGCACGGAGAATTCGATGTGAGGGCGCCGTTCGAGAACTTCGAACTCGCGGTCGAGCGGCTCGAGGCGCTCGGCAAGGAGTTCGAATCGAAGACGTACCCCGAGGGCCACGGCTTCCGCGATCCCTCCAACTCGATCGACATGTACGCCCGGCTCCAGGCCTTCTTCGACAAGCACCTCGGAGGATGCCAAGCCGGCGGCACGTCTCTAGGTTAGTGTAACAGCGGTCCTGTTCGCAGGTTCACACGGGGTTCCGCGCGGTAACGACCCGGCAGTCCGTCGTCGTTCGCAGGCGCTCCGCACGACGCGAGGCAAGCCCATGGCGAAGCGTATCCGCACCTCCTCCGACTCCAAAGGTTCAGTTACCTCTCGCGCACGTGTCGCGCGCTCCGCGGTGCTCGGCCTTCTCGGTCCGGCCATCCTCTCCTGCGGTGGAGGGGACGCTCCGGGACCGCCGCCCGGGCCGCCGCCGCCTCCGCCGACCGCGACCGTGCCGGCGAGAATCACCCTCGAACCCGAAGAGGTCGCGGTCGTGGCGGGCGACACGGTTCGCGTGGTTGCGCGCGTCCTGAACGACCGGGCGCAGCCCATCTCGGATGCGGTGGTGACGTGGACGAGCAGCGATCCGGCCGTTGCCACGGTCGATGCCACCGGGCTCGTCACCGGCCTGAAGGAGGGGAACGCGAGTCTCACCGCCACTTCCGCGCCCGCCGCGGCCACGGCACCGCTCGCCGTCCACAGCCTGGATCGCGCGACGCTCATGGCCCTCTACATCGGCACGCGCGGGCTCGAGTGGACGAACAACGGTGGCTGGGGGACGGACGGGCCCGTCGGAAGCTGGTACGGCGTGACGGCGAACGAGCAATCCCGCGTGACCGCGATCGACCTGGGCGAGAACGGCCTGAACGGTCAGCTTCCCGAGGACCTCGGCAGTCTGGCCTTCCTCACCGAGCTGGAGGTGGGCGGAAACGGCAACCTCTCCGGTCCCATCCCGTTTTCTCTCTCGGAATTGGGCATACAGACGCTGCAATACGGCGGCACGATGCTGTGCACCGTGCGCGACGAGGGATTCCGGGCGTGGCTCAACGCCATTCCCACGCGCGAGGGCGAATACCTCGCCTGCAACGAGGAACGGTCCGACCTGATGAAGTTGTACGAGGCCATGGGGGGAGAGGACTGGACGGAATCGGCCAACTGGGGAACCGACGCTCCGCTGGAGAACTGGTTCGGTATCGACGTCGATTCCGCGGGGCGGGTCACTCGGATCGCGATGCGGGACAACAACCTCCGAGGGGAGATCCCTCCGGAGATCCAGTACTTCCCCTACCTGCGAGTGCTCCGACTGGACTACAACGAGATCGAGGGCGAAATCCCGCCCGAGATCGGTCTGCTCACCGAACTGCGGCGGATGGACATCGACGGAAACCCGTTCAGTGGCGGCATTCCGCCGGAGATCGGGAGCCTCGAGAAGCTCGAGGTACTCTGGCTGGGCGGGGGCGAAAACCAGCTGTCCGGCCCCATTCCGCCCGAACTGGGCAACCTCGCGAACCTCGAGGTAATCAACCTGTACGAGGCGGACTTCAACGGTTCGATTCCGGAGGAGTTCGGAAACCTGACCGAACTGCAGGTCCTCCGCATCACCGGGACGAACATCGACGGGGGATTGCCCGAGAGCATGGCCGCGCTCGGGAAGCTCCGGGCGATCCGACTCTACGAGAACGAATTGACGGAACCGCTCCCCTCCTGGCTCGCCCAGCTCGACAGCCTGCGGACCCTCTTCGTCTCCGACAACAGCATCGAGGGACCACTTCCTGCGGACCTCGGACAGATCGACAGCCTCAGGTTCCTCCTGGCGGATAACAACAGGTTTTCCGGCCCGCTGCCGCCAGACATCGGCGACGCAGGGGAGCTGTATCGCATCTGGGTCCAGGGCAACCCCGACCTGTCGGGTCCGCTGCCCGAGAGCATGACCGCGCTTGATGAGATCTTCGAAATGCGGGCGGACGACACGGGCCTGTGCATGCCCCGGACTCCCGCTTTTCGCGCGTGGCTGGAATCGGCACTCCTCAAGTACCGGATCCGGTCGTGCGGGGCGGAAGCCCACGCGGAGGCCTACCTGACGCAGGCGGCCCAGTCGCGCGACTACCCCGTGCCGCTGGTGGCCGGAGAGGAGGCGCTCCTGCGCGTCTTCGTGGCGTCCGAACAGGAGACCGGGGCCACGCTCCCGCCCGTCCGGGCCACCTTCTTCGTGGATGGCGCGGAGGTTCACGTGGAGGACATCCCCGCCGGTTCGTCCCTGATCCCGACGGAAGTACAGGAGGGCGAGCTCGACCTCTCGCCCCATGCCGTCATCCCCGCCGAGGTGATCCAGCCGGGGTTGGAGATGGTCGTGGAGGTCGACCCGGATGGCACGCTCGACCCGAACCTGGGCGTGTCGAAGCGCATCCCGGACGCGGGACGAACGGCCGTCGATGTGAGGGTGGTCCCCCCCATGTACCTGACCCTGATCCCGTTCGTCTCGACCAACGACAACGACCGCGCAGCCGCAACGCTGGTCAGCAACGCCGCCCCCGACGACGAGATCTTCTGGCAGACGAACAACTATCTCCCCGTCGGGGAACTGGAGATCATCCGGCACGCAAGCGTGACGGTCGACACGAACGACATCTTCGAGATCCTGGGCCGGGTCGTGACCATCCGGGCCATGGAGGACGGGGTGGGGCACTGGATGGGCCTCATCCCGGATCCTGACGGCGCCGCCGGCGTCGCATGGCTGCCATTCGGGGCGGACGCCGAGGCGGCCCACCTGGGGAAGACCGCGGTCTCGCTGCTGAACGCGGAGACGATCGCACACGAACTGGGGCACAACATCAGCCTGCAGCACGTGGCGTGCAGCGGAACCGAGGGAGGCCCGGATCCGAGCTACCCCCACGAGGGCGGGACGATCGGCATCTGGGGCTGGGATCCGCGCGATGGCGGGTCGCTCGTCGACCCGGCGACAGCCCGGGACTTCATGACCTACTGCGACCCCTCGTGGGTGAGCGACTACTACTTCACGAACGCCATGCGCTTCCGTCTCCAGGACACGACCGACGTGCGGCGGGACGCACCGGCCGCCTCCCGCATGCTCGTGGTGTCCGGCGGCCTCACGGCGGACGGTGATCCCTGGCTCGATCCCGCCTTCGTCGTCGACACGCGCCCGGCCGTGCCCACCTCGGGCGGACCGTGGCGGCTGACCGGGCGCCGGGCGGACGGCGGAGAGCTGTTCTCGCTCGCCTTCGCGATGGCCGGCCTGTGGGATGGCGATGGGCGGTCCGGATTCTCCTTCGCGCTGCCCGTCCAACCGGAGTGGGCCACGGAGTTGGCGAGCCTCGTGCTTTCCGGGCCGGACGGGAGCGTCGAGATGACGGAGGGAAGCGAGCCTCCGGTCGCGATCCTGCGCGATCCGCAGACAGGCCAGGTGCGGGCCATTCTCACCGACCTGCCGGCGGGTCCGCTTGCCCAGAGTGCGGCGGGCGCCCGCGCGCCGGAGCCCGGACTCGAAGTGATGGTGAGCAGCGGGCTGCCGGGCGCGTCCGCCTGGCGCCGCTGATTCGGGGCTGAACCTGGCGGTCGGGCGACGGGCAGCTCGGCCGCGGGTTCGCCCGTCTTGCGGTGTCGGCGAAACCCGCATGCCGAGTCGGGATCGCGGGAAACAACGAACGGGAGGGCGCATGCGACCGCGATCGACTTCTCCGCCTTCGGCTTCGCCCCGCCGAGTTCCGTCGTACCTGCCTGTCGGCGCGGCCGCGTTCGGACTCGCTCTGTTGCCCCTTGCCGTGCACGGACAGTGGACGAATCGCTACCCGAAAGTCGCGGGATACGGCCACCATGTGTACCTCGAGGGCTACGAGCTCCCTCTGCTCACGGCGGGACCCATCGATCCGGCCCCGTCGCCCGACGGGGAACGGGTGGCGTTCGCCTCGCGCGGCTGGATCTGGGTCATGGACCTGTCGAGTGGCGTGGCGCGGCGGCTGACCCGCGGCGGAGGCATCGACGCGCGGCCCGCCTGGTCCCCCGACGGGCAACTGGTCGCGTTCGTGCGCGACGATACGGAAGACACGGAGATCGTCTGGGTCACCGCGAACAGCGGAGCCGAACTCGGCCGCGTCGACAGCCCCGGCCTCGAACTCGACCCCGCGTTTTCCGCTGACGGGACGAAGATCTTCTACTCGTCCGCCGAGTCGGAGGTGCGGGCCCTGGATCTGTGGGCCGTCGACATCGAGAGCGGCGTTCGGCGGCCGGTGACCGACGCGCCCGGGCTCGAACTCAAGCCCCAACCCGGCGAACGCGCGCTCGTCTACCTTTGGAAGGGCGGCGGCCGCGACCGCGTCGTCGTGCGCTCCGACGATTCGCCGGAGCCGCGCACGCTCATCGAGGGGAACATCGCGTCCATGGCGCGGCCGGCCCTGAGTCCCGACGGGGCCACCGTGGCCGTGAACTGGCCGACTCAGGAGGGATGGGAACTGAGACTCCTGAACGTCGCCGACCCGGGGCCGTCGATCCTGCTGGCGTCGGGAGGCCTTCCGCTGACGCCCGCGTGGGGGCCGTCCGGCGAGTGGGTCTACTTCTCCGAAGCCGACGACCGGGAACGGCTGAAGCTCAAGCGCGTGCGGGCCGCGGGTGGCTCCGTCGAAACCGTGAACGTGACGGCCCGGGATTGGGGAACGGCGACCACGAGCCTTCGGATACGAACGGTGCTCGAGGGTGGCGGTGCTCCGGTTGCGGCCCGACTCTCCGTTGTGGATGGGGCGGGGCACCCGCTGGTCCCGGACGGTCCCGCGTCGCGGTTCGATGGGCAGAGCGGCCGCGTCTTCTTCTATTCGCCCGGCGTTATCGAACTCACCGTGCCGGTCGGCGAGGTCACGGTCGCGGCCGTTCAGGGGCTCGCGACGCCCGAATCATCGACGACGCTGCAACTCGACGAGGCGGCCGGCGTCGCGGAGGTCGAAGTCGTGCTGTCTCCCGTCTGGGACGCGCGGGCCGACGGCTGGAGTTCGGGTGAACATCATTTCCACCTCAACTACGGCGGCCCGTACGACCTGTCGCCCGACGACGTGACGCCGATGATGCGGGGCGAGGCGCTGGACTTCGCCACGCCGCTGCTCGCAAACCTCCACAACCGGTTCGAGGATCAGGATCTGTGGACGTGGCGCCACTCGGGCGGCCCGCCCTTCATTCGCTTCGGGCAGGAGGTCCGGTCCCACTTCCTGGGACACTTGGGTCTTATCGAGATCGACGACCTGTTCTGGCCCTGGGTGTGGGGGCCCGGCTACCAGGTCTACGGAACGGACGACCGCGCGAACGCCGAGCCGTTGCGCCATGCGCGGGCTCAGGGAGGCTTCCAGTACTACGTGCATCCGGTGAGTACCCGGGGCATGCCACGCGCGACGCCGTGGGCCGAAGCATCGATCGCCGACCTCTACGGCAGCGTGCCGATCGAACTGGTGCCCGACGCCGTGCTGGGAGATCTGGATGCGCTCGAGATCGTCTGCCTGTGGAGCGACGAGGTCCTGACGTCTCAGATCTGGCACCTGCTTCTGAACGCCGGCATCCCGATCGCGCCCTCGGCCGGGACCGATGTGATGAACAACTTCTACCGCACGATGGCCATCGGCACCTCGCGCGTGTACGCGCAGACCGGGGCGGTGAAGAGCTGGTCGACGTACATGGACGCGCTGCGAAACGGCCGCAGCTTCGTGACTAACGGACCGTTCCTCGAGTTCAGCGTCGGCGGGGCGGGTCCCGGCCACACCGTGTCCGGTGGAGAGGTTGCGTGGTCGCTCGACGTCGCGACCGCCACGGAGGTGGATCGGGTCGAGGTGCTGGTGAACGGCGAGGTGGCGTGGAGCGGAGAGGGGCTCGACGGCCCCGGCTCGCGCCGCTTCGAGGGCGACCTGACGCTGCCGGAGGGGGGATGGGTCGCGGCGCGTGCCGTCGGAGGCCCGGCCCGCTGGCCGATGATGGCGAACTACCCGTTCGCGCACACCGCGCCCGTGTGGATCGGAAGCGTCGGCAGTTCCGATCCCGCCGTCCGCCGAGCTGCAGCTGCCGAACTCCTCGCGATCCTCGGCGTGGCGCGCCTGAGGCTGACCGCGGGCTACGGCGGCACGGACATCCCCAATCTCGTCGGCCGCTTCGACGCCGCGCGCGAACGGCTGGAGGCGCTGGCCGCACGATGACGGGCGATGGTGGCCCCGGGACCTGCCCCTCGCGTCACGCGATGGCCCTCGTGATCGAGGATCCGGAATCGGGCGGCCAGCCGTCCCGCTGGCTGCTCGTGCGCCGCCCCGATGACGATCCCGATCTCCCCGGCGTGTGGGGCCTCCCCGCGGGCTCGCACGCCGAAGGCGAGATGGACCATGCGCTCGTCCGGCGCATCGGCCGCGAGAAACTCGGGGTGGAGACCGAGGACCTCGGCCGCCTGAGCGAGGGCCACATCGACCGCACGGGCTATCGGCTCGAGATGCGCCTGCACGCGGCCCGGATCGTGACGGGCGAGCCCCGCGTGCCCCAGTCCGGCCCCGGCGTCACCCAGTATTCCGAGTGGGGCTGGAAGCCGTCGGTCGAACTCCGGCACGGGGCCGACCGGGGGTCGCTGTGCTGCCGCCTCGCCCTCGACGTCGCGGCGGCGAGCGGAGAATAAGCTCCAAGGCCTGCCACAGGCCGGCTACTGGCTAGAGCTTGATGTCGAGGCGCTTGGCCGCCACCAGCGGCGGGGCCGCGAGGCCGCAAGCCACATAGGCGGCGAGCGAGAGCGCCATCGCGGGGAACACCTCGTGCACGGCGTCCGAGAACGGTACCAGATCCCAGCACAGCAGCACCGTGAAGCCGGTCAGGAGCGAGGCGACCGCTCCCGCGCCGGTGCCTCGCCGCCAGAGCAGGCCGAGCACCACGGCCGGGAAGAAGCAGGCCGCGTAGAGTCCGCCCGAGAACGCGGTCAGCGTGACGATGCTTCCCGGCGGATTGAGCGCCAGCCAGGCCGTGATGATCGCGAACAGCGCGACCCAGAGCCGCGTGTGCGTCACGGCGCGTCCCTCATCCGCCTGCGGCCGGAAGAGCGAGATCACGTCCCGCTCCCAAGTCGACGCCATCACGAGCAGTACGCTGTCCAGCGACGACATCGCCGCCGCGAGCATGGCCACGAGGATGAAGGCAGCCGGGAGCGCCGGCAGGATCCCCGCGTCGCCGAGCAGCGTCGGCACGACGAGATCCGATTCCGCGAGTCCGCTGCCGATCACCGCGTGGGCATAGAGCCCGATCGGGAGCAGGAGCGTGTACACGCCGAGGAACGCGATCGTCGACACGACGAGCCCGCGCCGCACGGCCTGCGGATCGGCGAGCGCGTAGAAGCGCGAGAGCTGCCTCGGATCGACGATGAACTTCAGCGTCCCCGCCACGATGATTCCCACGAGGACGGGGAAGGGCATCGCCGCGTCCCAGCGGAAGAGTCCGGACGTGTCCGGCGCCGCGCGGATCGCGTCGATGGCCCCCAGTCCGCCGGCGCTGTTCAGCGTCCCCCAGAACAGAAGGACGGCCGCGATGGACATCACGATCCCCTGCACCGCATCCGTCTTCACGACCGAGATGAACCCCCCGACGGCCGTGTAGAGGACGACGACGATGAACACGAACCCGATCGCGCCCCTGTAGGGGATGTCGAGGAAGATCTCGAGCAGATTCCCGATCCCCTTGAAGACCGCGATCATGTACAGGAAGCTGGCGAAGATCACGATGATCGCCGCCAGGACGCGCGCCGCCCGACTCTCGAAGCGGAACCCCACGTAGTCGGCGAGCGTGACCGAATCCACCGCCCCCGTGAAGGCGCGGAGCCTCGGCGCGACCCAGATCCAGGCCGAGAGCGAGAAGATGACGACGGCGGGCGCGAGCAGCAGCCACGGCGCCCCGTAGGTGTACGCCTGTCCCGAGAACCCGACGAAGCTGTTCGTGCTCGAATAGGTCGCGAAGAAGGAGAGGCCGAGCACGACTCCACCCATCGACCGCCCGCCGACGTAGTAGTCCGCCCGGCCCTTCGTCCCGCGCCGGCCCTCGATCGCGTGCCGCACGAGCAGGGCGCCGTACACCGCGAGGAGAGCCACCGCGATCCAGTGTGTCTGCAGCCAGGCCATTCGCCTCTCGGGTCCGGGGTTGTGGGGGCGATCTCGGGTCCGGTCTCGACGGTCCGACGTCTCCGGTATCTGATCGAAAGCCGTCTCGTTTGACAATAGTCCCCGCCGCCGCGGCGGGTGCATGCCCCTTCCGGCCGGCGCGTGGGCACGTCATGACTGACGACGCGGCGGGCGCGACGGCCTGAAGTGAACCCCAAAAGTCGGACGCCGCACGAATCTTGTCCCCGGGCCGGAGTGCGCCCAGGTTCGGGTTCAAGCGTGCTGTCATCGCCAGTGCCGAGGTCCGGGAACGGCGGTTGTCAGGAGGGGAGCAGCGACATGCAACGGTTCACGTTATTGCTCACGCTCACGGTGGCTTCGGCTCCCATGCCAGGGGGAGCGGCGCAGCAGAGAGAAGGAGTGCAAGAAAGGCCGCCATACGATCTCAACTCGCCGCCGGGCATGGTGTTCGAAGATGGTCAGTGGCGTGCTCCCACGCCGGCCAGCGCGCTGGAGATCGTGCTGTCCGAGGACGCTACGTTTCTGGATTATGAACCTGGTGCTGCGGTGTTGCGCCAGACATTCGGGAGACGACCCGCGGGTGAGTTGAATGCGTTCGCCGACCAGTTGGAGCAGGTCATCGTACAAGGTGAGCCGCTCGCAGAACGGCTCGCGACGAGCGTACTGCTGGTCGCCGTCACCAGCCATGAGAGAGATCCGGGTATCCCCTACGAAGGCGCGCTGTCCCGACTCATACGAGCTTACGAGACGCTGGACGAAACGAATACGGCGAAAGCTCGGCGAATCCTCGCAGCGATCCAGATAGCCGGTGGAGAAGATTATATCTGGGGTATCTTCCGTACATCC
Organism: Gemmatimonadales bacterium; assembly: GCA_009838765.1. Lineage (GTDB taxonomy): Bacteria > Gemmatimonadota > Gemmatimonadetes > Palauibacterales > Palauibacteraceae > Palauibacter > Palauibacter ramosifaciens. Next base: position 85,885 of record VXQX01000043.1, on the reverse strand, counting down.
GAGAAACCCGAAGCGTGCGAGACAGACGGTCACTGGAAGCCCTGTCAGACGGCTGCCAGGTGGTGTGATGCGGGGGTCCTTCTGCTACGTGCAACGGGCGGCCCCGAGCCGGCTGACTTCATGCTGCGGTGTGACCTGGCGGCGCCGGACGCATGAGGTGACAGCCTGTGGTGGTGCCGGTTTGCCGGACATATGGTTAGGTCACAAACCGTAGCGCGGAGGGCATCGAGGTGGCACAGGCAACGAGTACCGAGAGTCCCGAAGTCCGGACCCGAAAGCGGCTCCCCGAGCGGGGAATCGAGTGGGAGACCCTCAGGGGCGAACTGCTCGACCGGAAGGCGATCGACTACGACTGGAGGAACGGCCGCGTCCCGTACCTCGTCTACTATGTGAACGAGGACGTGAAGCGCGTGCAGGACGCCTCGCACGCGACCTACTCCGTCGAGAACGCCCTCTCGGGGCAGGGGTCCTTCCCGAGCGTCGGGGCCATGGAGGACGAGGTCATCCAGATGGGTCTCGATCTCTTCAACGCGCCCGAGGGGGCGGGAGGTCAGTTCACCTCGGGCGGCACCGAGAGCATCTTCCAGGCGGTGAAGGTGGCGCGCGACATGAAGCGGGAGGCGCGTCCGGACCTGGGCCGGCTCAACATCGTCGCTGCCTACAGCCGCCACCCCTCCGTCGACAAAGCGGCCCAGATCCTCGACCTCGACATGAAGTACGTGGGTTGCCGGTCGGACTGGCGGGCGGATGTGGACGCCATCCGCGAGGCCATCGATGAGGCCTCCATCTTCATCTACGCCGGAGCTCCCACGATCTACTACGGGCTCATCGACCCGATGCGCGAACTCGGAGAGCTGGCCCTGGAGACGGGGGTTCGCCTCCACTCCGACGCATGCTACGGCGGCTTCATCTCGCCCTTCGCGCGGGAACTCGGCTATCCGGTCCCCGACTTCGATCTCTCCGTGCCCGGCGTGTCGAGCCTGTCGGCCGACCTCCACAAGTTCGGCTTCGCGCAGAAGAGCGCCTCGCTCGTGCTCTTCACCGATGGCAACGACCTCGGCTACGCGCGGTACGTCGTCCGGGACCTTGCCGGCGGCACGTACGCATCCGCCACGGCCCAGGGCTCCAGACCGGGTGGCGCGGTGGCGTGCGCCTGGACCATGCTCCAGCACCTGGGACGGGAAGGGTACCGGGAGGTCGTGCGCGGGATCATGGAGACGACCCGGGCGGCGATCGAGGGCGTAAGGGCGATCGATGGCCTCTACGTGTTCGAGCCGGAAGGGGACACGAACCTCTTCCGCTACGATGCCGAGCCGGGGGAACCGTTCAACATCTTCGCCGTCGCGCGGCTCATGAACGAGCGCGGCTGGATGATGGGGCAGCACCGCGTGCCGCCCGCCATCCACCAGCCGATCACGTCCGTCCACGCGCCGGTTCTCGATGAGTACCTGACCGACCTGGCGGAGTGTGTGGCCATCGCCCGGCGCGACCGCCTGCAAGACACCTTCCTCGACGGCACGTACTAGAGCACCGCCGGCCGGCCGGGGAGGCAGCATGTCAGTCGGAGTGTTTTCGGCGGCGGCGATCGCGATCCTCACGCTGCTCGGGATGGGTGCCCGCGTCTTCGTGCACGGTGACCTCAACGCCATCCACGGTCTGTTCAGCCTGTTCTTCTCCACGAATCTCCTGATCTGTTACTGGGAGGCGTGCCTCTACCTGCGCCGGGACTACATCGAGGAACGTGCCGTGTACTGGCGCGAGCGGCAGCGCGCGACGGGCCGGACCCCGGCCGTCGAGTTTCTGACCACGAGCGTGCCGCTGGGAAGGATCCTGTCTCCGACCGTGTGGGCGGACGCCTGGGCCACCTACTCGATGGTGGATGAGTCGTATGCGGATCGCCGGACATTCGGATTCACCGTCGATATCGCCAACGGCTTCTTCACCGCGGTTCCGACGCTGGTCCTGTACGCGGCCTTTACCTTCGCTTTCCTGCCGGCCGTCGGCACCGGCATTCTCGCCGCCATGCTGTTCTGGCAGTGGACGTACGTCTCGTCGCTCTACTGGGTCAGCTTCTTCGTGGCGGGGAGGCAACAGCACATCACCAACCGCGAGCTGTACACGTATGTCGTTGCCCCGAATGCCGTTTGGGTGTTTGTGCCGATGTTCGGATTGTACATCTCGGTGCGGCTGATCCTGGACGGAAACTACGCGTTGCTGGGATTCTGAATCAGCGATTCCCGCTGTTCATTCCCGCTGTTCATTCGCCTGCCGAGCGCGGAACGACCTTCCGGCGGTGTTCAAGGGCCTTCCTGAGTTGGTCCTCGTCGGCCCTCTGGTAACACTGGAGCACCGTCTGGGCCGTCTTCCAACCACCGAGCTGGCAAACAACCTTGAGGGGCTGATCCATGAGGTCGGAGGCGAACTTCCGCCGAAGCGAGTGCCAGCCTCGACCACGTTCCGGTGTCAGCCCGGCTAGGCTCTGGGCCTCCGACCACCAGTTGCGGACCAACCACCGGCCTACACATTTGGACGCGTCCCTCGCCGCGGGCAGTAGCGGGGTGTCACCGGAGTTGGGGTTGTGGCTCCGTGCCTCTTCGAGGATAGCGAGCGCTTCGGCAGTCAACGGCGTACGGTGCTCGTATCCTGACTTCTCATGCTGACCGCGCCACCGGATGACCTGGGCTTCCATGTCGATGTCGGACCACCTGAGTTGGCGGATGGCACCGATACGGTGTCCGGTCTCATGGGCAAGGACCAAAGCGACACGAAAACGCCAGCCCATCTCGGCCGATACGCGAAACAGGGCCTCGTACTCCAACTGAGTAAGCAGAACCCTGACGGGGTTTTTTTCGACGGGCGTCTTGAGCCCCCTGAGGGGGTTTGAGTCGAGGAGGAGCCTGCCCTCCTCGTCCCTCGATCTCGCGGCCCAGTTGAGGACCGCTAGCAGGAACCTGAGGTCCCGTTCGACCGTCCGGTCGGCCACAGGCTTCCCACTCGGGCCAACCTCACCTGCCCGGCGTGCCCGAATGAACCGGTCCCAGTCTCTCCTGGACAGCTTCGCGGGGTCTCGATGCTTGCCAAAGCACTCGAGGAACATCTTCATCGCGACCCTGTCGTAACGCCGGGATCCTTCACCCTTGGCGGGCGTCACCTCTTCCCTGTAGATGTCAAAAAGCCGCTCCAGCGTGAGCGGCTCGGGTTCGGGTTCCTTCCTGCCGTTCAACTCCGGCTGAGCGACCCCGCCGGCGAACTCGTCCGCCTGCCGCTTCGCCCGCCGCCAGTCGCGGTGCTTCAGCGACCTTGTGAGCCTGCGCCCGTTCTCTCGCCACTCGATCTGGAACAGGCCGGTCTTGGGGTCGGGGAACACCCTCACCCGGTTCCGGCCCCGTTCGCCGGCGCTGTACGCCCGCCGGCCACGTTTCGTGCGTGCCATCATTCGATTCCTCTCGTGATGGACTGCACGATCTGCGCACCGCAAAGCTCGCATGTGGAGGGCTTCGTGACCAGTCGCGGACCGGTTGCCCCACGCACGGGCCCTCGTCCGCCTCGAAGCGGCGGTCGACACCCTTCCGGGACGGATCGCTGGGACGCTAGCGACCCGAAGGGGTCGGGGTGCGGGGTGCGCAAGCACACTCGGCCCCGAACCCGTACCGAGCCCTCGGCGAGGTGGGTCGCTAGCGTCACGGCCTGAGCGCCCCGTCCGCCACGGACGAGCGGGGCGTTCAGGCCGAAAGACATTGTCCGGCCAGCGGATGGGCGGGAAGGCCGGTGCGCAGCGCCGGAGGGCCAAAGCGCGCATCCGACCCCCATGTCGTTTGCGCGCTCGGGCGCGGCTCCAAAGTCGGGCGTGCGGGTCTTCCGGTGGTGGGAAGGGGCCGAGTCCCTCTCCGAGCTCAGTCCCCGACGTTCGGAGGGAGACCTTGCACGACTTCATCGTACGTAACCTCGCTGACGGAGGCCGAGGCGATCTACACCGACGAGTTCAGGAGCTACATCGCTCTCAAGCCTTTTTCTTCCCTTTCAAGCACTTCGAGGACCAGCCGACGACCGCGGTGCCTCAATGTTCGGCTGAACAGCGTCTCTGAAATGCCGAGGGAATCCCACAAACGCCGATTCCGGTGAGGCGGGGATTATACACAAGAGTTGACGGAGGCGTGACCGCAAGCTATGGTCCGGTCACAACATACAGGGAGCCCCGAGTCGGGCTTCCCGCTGAATACAACAGCCGCGCGAAGGCTGACGGATAGCTGCCTGACGTCGTTGTGAGCAGGCGGGGCATTCGTTGCTTCCGTTACGATGTCACACGGCCCGACACCCTAATCGTCGCATGCTCGGGCCTCGCGGTTGCTGTAGGGGGTACCGATGCATCTCCGTCTTGGCGTGGTCGCTTTGTTCTTCCTCCCGGCTGTTCTGCAGGGGCAAGAGTACGCCCCCTCCGAAGATGAGCGGGTGTTGATCCGGGAGAACTTCTCCCTCTTCACCGACTGCGCGAGCCTTTGGTTCATGCCGACCGTCAGCGATCCCGACGACGAGCTCGGGCTTTCTCTTGATCGCGTAAGAACGCTTGTGCGGAGTAGGCTTCGCGCCGCCGGGATCTACCAGGACGCCGACCCGGAACACGCTACCGCTTCGCGCATCCTATGGGTGAGGGTGACGGTGATCGGCCGTGCTTGGAAGATCCGCATGCACATCTCGACGTTTTTTCCGGACCCGCTGACCGATCGACAGTTGGTGTTGGAGATATGGTCTCACGAGAACTTCGGCACCCATGGCGGAGACCCCGGATTCGTTCTCGGGCTTCTCTCGGAGGGGGTCGATGAGTTTATCGACGAGTACCTGCGGGTGAACGAGGAGGCTTGCTCGCAGCGCAGATAGCCCGATGCCATCGTAGAAAAAACAGAAGACCCCGGGAGCGCGAGAACTCCCGAGGGCCCAAGCAGTCAACCCTCCGCCCAGGAGGCAAGGTGAACTACATCGACCCTAGAACCCGTCTATCCGCCTCGCAACTCCGCGACCCGCTTTCGATCAACTGGTACGTCTACTTCGTCTACGGGTTTGTTATCGTGGCTTGATTCTCGCCCTCGCTTCTCGAGGACCCGGGTTACGAAGCAGCGCGCGAGCGAGGGCGCCTGCGGATCGCCGATGGCGTCCGTGTGAATCCCCGACGGCTCGAACTGGGCATCGATCCCTCGATTCGTTCTCACACTCCAGCGCGGCCGCCAACCGGAGCGCCAAGGCACCGCCCAACGCGCTTCGATCCGCAACTCGCTAAATCCGGTGATCCGATTCTCAGAGCAAGACCGACCTCAACTCCGATACCGCCCGGTCCAATCAGGTTTTGGGGCGGACCCGCCGCCCAAGTCGCGCTTCGCGCCGCCAGCCAAGCTGCGGAGGCCCGGACCGCGCCGCTGAAGACCTCTTGTGCCGTCGGGCCGCGGCTTCGAGGGCTGGCTGGGAGCACACTCAGGCACTCAGGCAATCCCGCACAACGTCTGCACAATGCGATCTGGCGAGAAGGCTGCCCCTTCGACCTCCATGTCTCGCCCTTGGCGAGCCGGTGGACGGGCGCGCGGCCTCAAGTCAACACGACCCGAACAGATAGCAGCACAGGGCGGTTCGGTGTCAGCTCGCGATCTGAAGGATCATCTTGAGCGATGGTGGCAGGCCGCGTGCAACGACGAGCATGATGACACCGATGGCGAACGCTCTTCGCTGCATCCTCGCCTTGCCGCCGAGATCTGCGTCCCGGCTCTCAAGGGCTTCCGTGATCTGGTCCACGTTCGCTTCCTGCTTAGCCAATGCCTCTTGATGTGAGAGTGTTTCGTTCAGGAACTCCACCTCACCACCGCCTGGGTGACTACGCAAAGAGGTGATAACCTCGAGCCGCTCCGATCTCATGGAAGCCAACTTAAAAACGTGAGGGATACCTTCCAGCCTCGCCAAGCCGGTGAGCCCCGACACGAGCAGGGCTCCCCAAGCTCCCAGTTCAGTCAAGTCCGCCACGACGAGATCCCCAAACGCTGCCGTCTGCGCGGCCAAGCCGAGTAGGGTGAATGTCAGGGCCACCAAGTAGAACTCGAATTTCTCTTGGAATCGCTGCGCAGCATGAATGTTTGGTTCTGGGGAAGTCATCGTACGCTCCCGCTTTCGGAGGAGGGGTAGCCCAAGCTGGACTGCCGGTAGCGGCGGGAGAGTAAACGGGAGTGCCGGGCGACGCCAAAAGCTGCAAGGTCGATCAACCTGTTGCCCAGCGAGACTAGGTACGCCACACTTCGCTCGTCGATCAGCGGTCGTACCCCGTCCTCTGTAGGTATACGGCGGCGGGATGCCTGCCCCATTGTTACTTGCGACGCCGGCTCGCGGGGTTCCTCAGAACGATGAAGATCATGGCAGCGACGAAGGCGACCGGCCGGGCCAGCCGAAAGCGATATCGTCAAGCGGATTCTCAGGAAGCATGGGCGACCCTCCCGACATGCGCGGGAAGAAAGCGACGCGGACTCGGGAGGCGATGAAACTGCTGCCGCGACCCAGCTGGCTTCGCCGAACGTCTACTTCCTCAAGTCGCGTAATGCACGTGTCAATCGGCACGGAAAACATCCCGGTTGGGCGGCTGCCCCGGGGGGCGCGGAGCGTCCGGCGGGGAGGACCGTCCGCCGCGAGCGCGGTCGTCACGACACACCCTCTCGAGAGGAAGGTGATTCGGCGTCCATGCGGCCAGCGAGCGGGTGAACCGTCTTCGCGAGTTCGTCCGCGGGATTCCCGCCAATCGACGCCATTTCCCGCTTTATTGGAGAGGTGGAGTCAAATGTGGTCGAGCGACAAGAAGCGCAGATCGTGCAGTCCTGATTGAACTTAGGGGATTCCTTGCCGTGATTCGCACCAGCGATCATCCGCTGTTCTGGCAGTGGGTTTATGTGTCATCGCTCTACTGGGTCAGCTTCTTCGTGGCCGGGAGGCAGAAGCACATCACCAAGCGCGATCTGTACACGTATATCGTTGCCCCTAATGCGGTTTGGGTGTTTGTACCGATGTTCGGATTGTACATCTCGGTGCGGCTGATCCTGGATGGGAGCTACGCGGTGCTCGGTTTCTGATCACCGACTCCCGCGATTCATCGACCGCGCCATGGCGGTCGCCCCGGGCCGTCTAGCCGGGAAACGTCGAGACAATCGCCGTAGTATCGTCAACATATTTGTCCTTGTCGCCCTCAGATCGCATTTAATCGGCTATCATACAGGGATGTCGGATTAGTCGTTGGGCCGGCGCTCGAGATCGAAGCACGTGACCGCACGCTCGTTGGGCGCTTCTTGAGGGGGATTGGGCGGTGTCCGCATGACCGCAAGGCTTGCGGCGGGTCTCCTCGGCTCGGCATAGCGCCGTCCCGTCCCCCTCACACTCCAGGGAACCCGTGAAACCGTGTCGCATCGGTCAGTCGATTGTACTTCCAGCCGGAACCGGTCACGCATGCGATCCGCAGCGGAAGGGCAAGCCGGCGCGACTACGATCGTCCTGCGGAAGGTCGCTGCTCCGGGTCGGCCGGGATGACGGACGACGCCAAGAAGATCCTGATCGAGTACGCGGACGGTTCCGCTTTCGGTGCCATGGGCGTGCGGTCGCTCCTGGGCGGCTCCGGCGCTCGAGCGGCGCGGGCCATCGATTCACTCCTCGCGTCGGGTTTCGCACGCCCGGGCAGCGATGACGGTCGCCTTTACAAGCTAACGGCCAAGGGCCGGGATCTGGCGGGGGCAGCCCTGCAGCAGCCGAGCCTGCGGGGCTCGATCAGGACGGCGGCTCCGCGGCCAGGTCCTCCGGAGTCGGACTGAAGGCTCCGGGCATTCATCGAAGCCGGCCGCCGCGCAGGATGTTGATGGGGGCGAGGTCCGGATGGCGGCATGCGGCCAGGCGGAGGATGAACGTGTCGACGAGGGCGTGCTGACCCGACAGGCTCGCGTGGCTCACCGTGTCGGTGAGGACCATCCAGGCGGAGAAGGGCGGGAAGCGGATCTCCCGCCAGGCTTCGTCCCGCTCCTGAAAGGATGGGGTGTCCTTCATGTAGTTGTGGAAGCGCCGCATGAGGCGGTCGTAGGGGCTGGAGTCCGCGAGCACCGCCTCGCCCAGCCCCGCCTTCGCGATCCCCCGCAGCAGGAGTCCGCGGAGACGGTCGACGGGGCCCCTCTTGAGCGAGCCCCCGTCCGCCACGCCCGCCTCCGTCCCATAGCGCGCGAACACGTCGGGGAACGTCCCCTTCGTGCACCACACGCGGTCCTCCTCGGGGTTCGCGTTGACGAAGAAACGAAGGATCCGGTCCCCATCCGTGGCCCCGTAGGCGCCGGCGTCGAAATGAATCAGCTCGTTGCTCGCGTGCGCGGAGAGGCCGCGGTCCCGCTCCTGGATCGGGCGGAAACTCGTCGTTCCCACCGTCCACCCCTCGGTGAGCGTCGGCAGGCACTCCCGCAGGAAGGCGCGAACTCGGGCGCCGTGCGCGGTGAGGGTGCCGAGGACGGCATCCCACAGCCTTCCCCGCGACGCGACGCCGCGAAGACGCCCGCTCTCGGGGTGGTAGCTGACGTTCTTCGCGCGCAACTGGCGCGGGAGTTCCGTCCGCAGCCGCTCGAGATCCGCGTGCGGCGGGAGTTCCACGGGACATTCGCGGAAGAAGACGATTCCCCCCCGCTCCAGCGCATCGGCAAGATCGGGTCGGGGCCCTCGAACGGGCCCCGCCTCGGTGATCAGATCCCGCCCCCGGCTCAGCCGCCCCGACTCAGTTGCGGGAGCCGATCGCCATCACTTCGAACCTCGCCCCGAAGAGGAGGGGCCCGGAGCCGAGGAAGGCGCGCGCCGGGAAGTTCTCGGTGAAATAGGTCCGGTAGACCTCGTTGAAGACGTCGTAGAGTGCGACGTCCGAGCAGAACACCTGCACGGAAACCAGGTCGTCCATCGTGATCCCGGCCTCCTCGACCGTGGTCTTGATCGCCTCCATGACGAGCCGGGCCTCCTCCTCCGCGTCGTTCGGCGGACGCCCGTCCACGAGTCCCAGCGACCCGGACACGAAGAGCAGGTCGCCCACCCAGACGGCGCCGCTGAAGGGCAGGCCTTCGTCGCTGGCGTGTTGCGGGTTGATGTACTCGCGCTGGGCCGAAAGATCGGAAGCCATGGCCGCGATACCTCCGGTAGCAAGAAGTGAGACCAGGATGAAGCGCTTCATGAGTCGGTTCCTCTCGTTGTGGTTCAGCGGACCCGGTTCAGCGGACCCGGTTCAGTGGTCGCCATCGGCCGGGGTTTCGGTCGCCTCGGCGAGCGTCTCCCTCGCCTGCGATACGATATAGGCCTGGATCTCCCGAACCTGCTCGGCGTCGAGCAATCCCTCGTACGACGGCATCCCCTGCGCCTCGCGACTCCCGCCGAGCACGATGTCCTCGAAGTTGCGGTGCACGATGTCGGTCGACCGCTGCAGGTTCGGCATCGCGCCCTCCGAGCCGCCTCCGCCGCCGTGACAGATGCCGCAATACTGCCCGTACACGTCCGCACCGCGCGCCAGCGACTCGGCGTCGGTGGGCAGATCGAGGTCGGGCACGTTCGCCGGCCGCTTCCGCTGCGGCGTCGGCATGGGCTCGGTGCCGCCGAGCACGAAGGTGAAGACCCGCCCCCGCTGCTCGTAGTCGGCCGCGTCTCCGTACGGGGATCCGCTGCGGCCGCGCGCGCCGCCCCAGCCGGCCGCCACCGTCACGTGCTGCCGGCCGTCGACGAGATAGGTCACCGGGCCTCCGAGGATGCCGAGGCCGGTGGAGACCTCCCACAGCCGGTCTCCGGTCTCCGCGTCGTAGGCGACGAAGCGGCCGTCCCCGCCGCCCTGGAACACGAGGCCCGTCGTCGTCGTCATCGTCCCGCCGTTCCAGAAGCCGAGCTGGGGGACGGTCCAGCGCGCCTCCTGCGCCTTCGGGTCCCAAGCGACCAGGAAGCCGGCGTCATCGCGTGCCCCCCACCGGTTGAGGTGGCCGATGTTGTTCACCCGCGGCCCGAAGCTGTGGTCCTCGATCGCGAGGTCCGTGTACACCCAGTCGGGCGGCTCGCTGCGTTCGACCCACCCTTCCTGGATCGGCAGGTACATCAGCCCCGTCTCCGGGTTGAACGACTGCGGCTGCCAGTTGTGGCCCCCGAGGGCGGCCGGCGTGATCAGCGTCCAGACCTCCGCGTGCACGGCCTCCGGCCGCTCCGCGGGGCGGCCCGTCTCGAGGTCGAGTCCCTCCGCCCAGTTCTGCACGATGTACTCCTGGCCCGACAGGAACTCGCCCGTCTCGGCATCGAGGACGTAGAAGAACCCGTTCTTCGGCGCCTGCATGATCACGCGGCGCATGCGGCCGTCGAACTCGAGATCCGCGAGCGTCATCGGCTGCACCGCCGTGTAGTCCCAGTGGTCGCCGGGCGTCGTCTGGAAGTGCCACACGTACTCGCCCGTCCGCGGGCGCAGCGCGAGGATCGAGGCGAGGAAGAGGTTGTCGCCGCCCCCGGGGCTCCGGTAGTTCCGGGACCAGGGGGAACCGTTGCCGGTCCCGACATAGAGGAGGTCGAGCTCCGGGTCGTAGATGATCGAGTCCCAGGCCGTCCCGCCGCCGCCGGCGATCCACCACTCGCCGCTCCACGTCTCCGCCGCCATCTCCATGGCTTCGGATTCGAAGCCGTCCGCCGGGTTGCCGGGCACCGTGTAGGTGCGCCAGACGAGTTCGCCGTCGTCCGCGTCGTAGGCCGACACGTAGCCCCGGACGCCGTACTCGGCGCCCCCGTTGCCGATGATCGCGAGCCCCTGCACGACGCGCACCGCGCCCGTGATCGTGTAGGCCTCGTTGGGATCGATGGTGAGCGTCTCCCACACGACGTCGCCCGTCTCCGCGTCGAGGGCGATCAGACGGCCGTCGATCGTGCCCACGATCACCTTGCCCTCGTAGAGCGCGACGCCCCGGTTCACCACGCCGCAGCAGGCGAGCCGCCCGCGGATGCGCGGAACGCCGGGGTCATGGCGCCACAGCCGCTCGCCCGTCCGCGTATCGATCGCGTGCACCACGCTCCACGGGGCGCTGATGTACATGACGCCGCCCACGACGAGCGGCGTGGCCTCGACCCCGCCCCGCAGTTCGATGTCGTACGTCCAGGCGAGGCCGAGTTCGTCGACGTTGTCCCGCGTGACCTCGTCCAGCGTGCTGAAGCGATCCTCCGCGTAGTTGCCGCCGTACGTGAGCCAGTTGCCATCGGGCCGCGCCGCCTCCAGCACCGCGTCGGTCACATCGGCGGCGCTCCGCACGGCCGACGGCTCCGGCGGCGGCGCGTCCGCGGTGCAGGCGGCGGCAGGAGCGAGGAGCAGCAGGGCCTGGAGTCGCGTCCGCATGGGGCTCTCCCGGTCACGGGAATGGGTACGGGCCTGAACCGAACAGTTTACGATCTAACACTCTCTGATGTCTTCAGTCACGAGCGGCGCGGCGCTCGGCCACATGTATCTCGCTGGCGCAGGCGCCCTCTGTGAGCCGCGAGCGTAGCACGGCAAGCGCACAAAGATTACCTTGAGTTTATCTTCGGATCATCGAGGGGAGGACGGATCGTGTCCACCACCATCAACGTGAAGACGCTGAGACACGAAATGAGGCGCATCGTCGACCGCGTGCGAGAAGGCGAGAACTTCACGGTTCTTTATCGCAGCCGCCCGGCATTCCGCATCGTGCCGGTAGACGGGAGCGTCGATCCCGGCCCGGCCGAGACGGATCCGCTTTATGGGGCCCCGGCCGTGGGACGATCGAGCGATGGACTCGCGGCGGCAGACCACGACCGCATCCTCTACGGCGAACCCGGGACCTGAACCGGTGCTGTTCGTCGATACGGCGGGCTGGATGGCGATGGCCGACGAGGGGGATGCCATGCACGAGTCCAGCCGGCGAATGCGCGACGCCTTCCTGCGCGACGGCGGAATCCTCGTTTCCACGGACTATGTCATGGACGAGACACTGACCCTGCTCCGAGGGCGGCTCGGGCTGGGCGCAGCCGCCCGGTGGTGGGCGCAGGTCGATGTGAGCACGCGCGTTCGATGGGAGCGGATCGATCCCGTGCGGGCCGAGAAAGCGCGAAGCTGGTTCTTCCAGTGGCGTGACAAGGACTTCTCGTTTACGGACTGCACAAGCTTCGTGGTCATGAGGGAACTTCGGCTCCGCAGCGCCCTGACCACGGATCGCCACTTCGCGCAGGCCGGGTTCGAGACGGTGCCCGGGCCGAGCGACTAGTTCGCGGAGTCCGAGGACCGGAGGATGACCTCGCCGGGGAGCGCGTCGGTGAACTCGCCGCCGTCGACCGTGAACACGCCGTTCACCATGACGTAGTCGACGCCCTCGCTGAACAGGTCCGGCTCGAGCACGGTGGCTCGGTCGCGGAGGCGTTCGAGATCGAACACGACGAGGTCCGCCCTGTAGCCTTCGCGCAGGAAGCCGCGGTCCTCCAGCCCGATGATCCGCGCCGGCAGCCCCGTCATCGAGCGGATCGCGAACGGCAGCGTGATCGCCTTCAGGTCCTTCACGTAGCGGGCGATCTTGCGCGTGAAAGCGCCGAAATGGCGGGGGTGCGCGCCGGGCCGCGAGGCGAACTCGGGCACGCCCTCGACCCCGCTCACCGCCGCGTCCGACGCCGTCGCCGTGTAGTCCTGCCGGTAGTAGTTGATGACGTCCGCATCGTGGATCCCGTAGCCGCGCGTCCAGGCTCCGCCGAGGACGTCCGGGTAGCCGTTGAGCGCCATGTGGACGACGATCTCCTGGTACGTGACGTCCAGCCGGCGGCCCAGTTCCTCCAGCGTGCGGCCCACCCAGGTCGAGTCGGGGTAGCCCACCACGACCACGCGGTCCGGCCCCCCGTTGTGATCGACGATCCACTCGATGTCGCGGGCGATGAGGCCCCGGAGTTCCGGGTCCGCCCAGCGGCGCTCCAGGTGCGCCCGGGCATCGTCGAACACCCCCTCGAGGCTGTAGACCGGGCTGTCCCTCCCGCCGCTCGTGTCCACGGTGTCGTGCACCAGGCTCCAGCGCGGAATCATGGGCCGCGCGCCCCCGCCGAACGTCTCGTAGGGGTAGACGTCGAGGTAGACTTCCAGCCCCTCCTCGCGCGCCCGGGTCACGACCAGCGTGTCCCGCCCGGAGCGGCCGAAGCTGGAGCGCCCCCGCGCCTTGTGGTGGCTCGCCACGACGCGGATCCCCGTTACGCGGGCGACGTTCACGGTCTCCGCCAGCCCCTCGTTCCCATCCACGGGCGCATCCGTCACGGTGCTCGGCAACTCCCAAAGCGGCATGGCCGCCTCGCTGCGCTGGTGCGCGACGTAGAAGCCGTCGTACGGGGCCACGGCCTCGGCGAGGGCGATGACCTCCTCCGGCGTGCTGTAGCGGGCGGGGCGGTACTCGACGCCGGCTCCCAGCCCCCACGCCCCCGACTCCATGCCCTCGCGCACGAGCGCCTGCATGCGGGCGATCTCGCCCTCCGTCGCCGGACGCCAGTAGTCGAAGCCCATCACTTCGGCGCGCACCGTGCTGTGGCCGACCATGGGGACGAAGTTCATCGCGTGTCCGAGCGAACGCAGCGAGGCGATCTCCGCGCCGAGCGGCCACGTCTGATTGCGGCCGTCCGGCCCGCCGATGACCGTCGTGAGCCCCTGGCTGTTCAGGCTCTTCGCCCGCCGCGCCTCCAGGTGCTCGGACGTCATGGCCCGGTCGGCGTGCGAGTGCAGGTCGATGAAGCCCGGCGAGACGTACATCCCCGTCGCGTCCACCACGCGCCGCGCCGTCGCGTCTCCGAGGCTCCCGATCCGCACGATCCGGTCGCCGGCGATGGCGACGTCCGCCGCGAACCAGGGGTTTCCCGTGCCGTCGATGACGCGCCCGTTCCGGATGAGGATGTCGTACTCCTGCCCGGAGAGCCGGAGGGGGAGGGCGCCCGCCGCGAGGGCGGCGCTCGTGGCCAGGAAGACGGCGCGTCGTGCTGTAAGCCGAATCATGTCAATCACCCCGGGAAAACAACGCGGCCTTGGCGGAAGACGCTGACGAGGCGGACGATAACGCAACGGTTGCCCACAGGTCGAATCGGGTAGATATGTTTCCGGCCCTGTCCCCTGTCCGATCCCGGGAGCCGACGATGCACGAGAAGCGCGAAAAGAGCCTTCACGAGATCCGAATGATGAAGTTCGCCCTGGTCCTCGTCGCCATTTCGGGCGCGGTGGCCGCCGACCCGGTGGCGGCGCAGGGCCGGTTCGAGCCGATGGACGTGTTCGAGATCGAATACGCCGCCGACCCGCAGATCTCGCCCGATGGCAGCCAGGTCATCTACGTCCGCACGTCCATGGACATCATGCGGGACGCGAAGAAGTCCGAGCTGTGGATCATGAAAGCCGACGGGTCGGATCACCGGCGCGTGGGCGTGGGCGGGTCCCCGCGGTGGTCGCCGGACGGGACCCGGATCGCCTACACCGACGACGGCCAGATCCACGTGCGCTGGATGGACACGGGCGAGGCAGCCACGCTCACGCAGCTCATCGAATCGCCGCGCGGGCTCCGCTGGTCGCCCGACGGGCGCTACCTCGCGTTCAACAAGCTCGTCCCCTACCCGCCGCCGAGCCTCGCCCCGCCGCCCACGCCGCCCGCCGGGGCGGAATGGGCCGATCCTCCCATCATGGAGGACCGCTTCAAGAACCGGCAGGACGGCGTCGGATACCTGGATTTCGGTTTCGATCACCTCTTCATCGTCCCGGTCGAAGGCGGCACGCCCACGCAGGTGACGTCGGGCGACTTCCAGCACCAGAGCCCGGCCGCGTGGACCCCGGACGGCGCGAGCCTCGTCTTCTCGTCGAACCGGAACGAGGACTGGATCCACGACTACCGTAATTCCGAGCTCTACATCGTGTCCGTCGCCACCGGCGAGGTTCGCCCCCTCACCGACCGCCCCGGACCCGACCGGAGTCCGGCGGTCTCTCCCGACGGGCGGCAGATTGCGTTCGTGGGCTACGAAGACCGCACGCGCACCTACCAGGTGAGCCGGCTCCAGGTGATGAACCTGGACGGGAGCGGGCAGCGCGTCCTCACGGGCGGCCTCGATCGCAGCGTCGCCAACCCTGCGTGGGCCTCCGACGGAAGCGGCGTCTACTTCCAGTACGACGACGAGGGGAACTCGAAGGTCGGCTTCGCCACGCTGGGCGGCGACCTCGAAGTGGTGGCGGAGGATCTGGGGGGCACGTCCTACGGGCGTCCGTATGGCGGCGGGTCGTTCAGCGTCGCCGACGACGGGAGCTTCGCGCTCAACCAGACCCGTCCCGAATCGCCGGGAGAGGTCGCGGTGGGCGCGAGAGGTCGCGACGTCCGCCGCATCACGTCGCTGAACGAGGACCTGCTCGCGAACCGTCAACTCGGCGAGGTCGAGGAGATCTGGTGGGATTCCTCGTTCGACGACCGTCCCATCCAGGGGTGGATCGTGAAACCGCCGGACTTCGATCCGGCCCGGCGCTATCCCCTCATCCTCGAAATCCACGGCGGGCCCGTCTCCAACTACGGCGACCGCTTCTCGGCGGAGATGCAGCTGCTCGCCGCCGCCGGCTACGTCGTGCTCTACGCGAACCCGCGCGGGAGCACGAGCTACGGCGAGGAGTTCGCGGACCTCCTCTACCACAACTATCCGGGGCAGGACTACGACGATCTCATCTCAGGGGTCGATGCCGTCATCGACCGGGGGTACATCGACGAGGACAACCTCTTCGTCACCGGAGGCAGCGCCGGCGGCATCATGACGGCCTGGATCGTCGGCAAGACCGACCGCTTCCGCGCCGCGGTCTCCCAGAAACCCGTCGTCAACTGGATCAGCAAGACGCTCACGGCGGACAACTGGTACGGCTACTACCACAGCCGCTATGAAGGGCTGCCGTGGGAGAACCCGGACGCATACTGGGAGTTCTCTCCCATCTCGCTGGTGGGGAACGTGAACACCCCCACGATGATCATCACGGGAGAAGAAGACCTGCGGACACCGCTGTCCGAGTCGTACCAGATGTTCCACGCGCTCAAGCTGCGCGGCATCGACACGGCCGTGATCCGGCTGCCGGGCGCCTCGCACGACATGAGCCGTCGCCCGAGCCAGCTCATGGCCAAGATCGCGAACATCGTGGCGTGGTTCGACAAGTACCGAACCCCGCCCGCCACGAGTTGACGCCTCGGACCTGTCGTCGAACGCTGCCCCCGAACCCGAGAGATCACGCATGAGCGACGCCGGCCGGCCGCTGGCGGGAGTGCGCGTCGTCGCGCTCGAACAATACATGTCCGCCCCCTACTGCTCGCTGCTGCTGGCGGATGCGGGGGCCGAGGTCATCAAGATCGAGCGCCCGGGCCTCGGGGATCCGCGCCGGTCCATCCCGCCCTTCGTGGAGCGGAACGGCGTCCGCATGGGCGTCGGCTTCATGGCCTACAACCGGAACAAGAAATCCCTCGCGCTCAACCTCAAGAGCGACGAGGGGCGCGATCTCTACCGGTCCCTCGTCTCGAAGTCCGATGTCGTGGTGGAGAACCTGCGGCCGGGGTCGGTCGACCGGATGGGTCTCGGCTACGAGGCGCTGTCCGAGCTGAACCCGCGCCTCGTGTACGCCGCCGTGTCGGGGTTCGGGCGATTGCCCGGGCGAGAGGGTCCGTACGGCGACTGGCCCTCGTTCGATGTCGTGGCGGAGGCGATGGGGGGCGTCATGCACATGATCGGCTTCGCCGACAAGCCGCCCTCGCCCTCGATCTACGGGATGCCGGACCTGTACGCCGGGATGGCCGCGGCGCACGGCGTCTCGATGGCGCTCTACCGGCGCACCGTGACGGGGAAGGGCCAGTTCATCGACTCCGCCATGTACGACGGCGTGCTGTCGCTGAACGAGCGCATGGTCTCGCTCGCCGCCAACACGGGGGCGCGGCCGAGGCGGGGCGATCCGCCCGGCTTCTACCCGCGCGGACCGATGCCCGTGAGCGACGGCTACGTCGCCTTCACGATCCCGGACGACATCATGTGGCGCCGCTTCTGCCGCATGCTGGAACGCCCGGACCTGCTGGAGGATCCGCGCCTGGATTCCCCCGACGCGCGCACCGAGAACCGTGCGCTCCTCGACGAGGTCGTCCGACCGGTATTCGCCGAACTGACCCGCGATGAGGCGGTTCGCCGCCTCCAGGAAGTGGGCGTACCCGCGGGGCCGGTTCAGACCTCCGACGACCTGCTTGAGTGTCCGCAACTCGAGGCGCGCGGCGTGCGGGTCACGGTGGACTACGACGGACTCGGAGAGCTCGAGTTCGTCCGCACCCCGCTCCTCACCTCCGACGCCCCGGACGTCCCCGTGAACCCCGCGCCCACACTCGGCCGCGACACGAGACAGATCCTCACCGAACTCCTCGACCTCCCCGACGCCGAGGTCTCCCGCCTGGCGGAGGACGCCGTGGTCGGCACTGCGGCGGCATAGCCGAACAGGGGACGGAGACGTTCCCGCGGGAACGTCTCGCTCACGCAACCGCCGCGGACGAGACACTTCACAGCGATGGAGACGTTACATGCACGACGACTCGAGGGCGGAGTCTAGCGGGGGGCGCCGGTCAGGTGGGTGGCGATGAGGGCGCCGTGTTCGCGGCCGTTTTCGATGAAGATCCTGTTGGCGTTGAAGCCGGCGGCGATCACGCCCGCGATGTAGACGCCCGGCACCGTCGTCTCCATGGTCTCCGGGTCGTGCGCGGGGATCCCCGTGTCGGGATCCGTGGGGACGCCCAGGCTGGTGAGCAGGGTGGCGTCCGGTCGCCAACCCGTCATCGCCAACACCCAGTCGTTCGCGACCTCGGCCTCTTCGCCCGCTTCCAGATCGACGACCGTCGCCGTGCCCGGTCCGAGCCGGGCGACCCGGGAGTTCCAGTGCATCGGGATCTCCCCGCCCGCGATCCGGTTTTCGATGTCCGGACGCACCCACGGCTTGACGCCCCGGTCGAGCGTGTCGGCGAAATGCACCATCCGCACCCTCACTCCGTTGCGGTACATGTCGAGCGCCGCCTCGACGGCGGAGTTCCCCCCGCCCACGACGATCACGTCCTGGTCGAAGAAGGGATACGGTTCCCTGTAGTAGTGGACGACGCGGTCGTGCGGACCGTCTCCTTCGAACTCCAGCCGGTTCGGCTCGCCGAAGCCTCCCGTGGCGATGACCACGGCCCGCGCCGCGATCCGCCTTTCGCATCCGTCCCGTGTTCGCGTATCGAGCGTGAAGGCGCCCGCCTCACCGCGGACCGCCGTGACCTCCTCATACTGGCGGACGTCGATGCCGTGGTGAGAAACGACCTGCCGGTAGTAGGCGAGCGCGTCGCGGCGGGTGGGTTTCGGCTCGGGAATCGTGAACGGCACCCCGCCGATCTCCAACAACTCCGCCGTCGAAAAAAACGTCATGTAGGAGGGATACCGGGTCAGCGACTCGGTGACGCATCCGCGGTCGAGAATCGCGTACCTGAGCCCGAGCGCCTTCGCGGCGACCGCCACGGCGAGCCCGCAGGGGCCGGCCCCGACGATGGTCACGTCGAGCGGTTCGGTCTCGGCGTTGGCGTCCGGTGTCGTCCGCACTGTCACCCGCGTTTCTCCGTAGGGTTCGTGAGCGCGGGATGGTAATCGTTCGGCCGGGAACGGGGAACCGACCGGGGGCGCTTGACCCTCCGCGCGCGTGGCGTGAGGTTCGCGGAGAGTCCCAAGCCCGAAGGAGGCAGGCAATGAGCGCGCCGGAGACCGCATCCCCCCCAATTTCCTCCGCGACCGAAGCGGATGCCGACGAGGCCGCGATCCGGCGGGCGCGCGTCGACTTTGCGGCGGTGCACCGGATCATCGTGCACGAGAACATGCACGAGGGCACGTGGAACCACCTCAGCTGCAAGGTGCCGGGCAGGCCGGGGCACCTGCTCGTGTCGCCCGGAAGGACGCATTTCTCGCGTGTGACGGCCAGCAACCTCGTCGAGGTGAATGCCGACGGGCGTTCGGTGGGCGGGGAGGGGCGGCTGAACGTGAGCGCGTGGGCGATCCACGCGCCCATCCAGCGTGCGCGGCCCGACATCGTGTGCGCGCTGCACGTCCACCCCCCCTACAGCACGGCGCTCGCCTCGATCGACGGTTGGACGTTCGATGAACGGGGCAGCCAGAACGCGGCGATCTTCTATGGGAACTGTGCGTACTTCGGGTACGAGGGGATCGTAACCGAGGCGGACGAGGGTGAGCGCATGGTCGAGGCCCTGGGCGACAAGCGCGTCCTCTTTCTGGCGAACCACGGCGTGTTGATGGTCGGCGACACGATCGAGAAGACGATGCTCTGGCTCTACCAGCTCGAGCGCGCCTGCATGAACGAGATGCTGGCGCTTCAGTCGGGCGGGAAGATCCGCCCGGTCCCCGTCGAGGCTGCGCGCTACAACGCCGCCCTCTCCGCCTACGCCGTGGGCGAGGCCGGCTACCTCGACGGCATGAAGGACGTGCTGGACGCGAAAGGCCAGGACTACGCCGACTGACCCTCGTCAGAGTTGTTGGAGGGCGCGATCCGCAATGTGGCGTCCGATGGTAAGGCAGGCGGTGGCGGCGGGGGAGGGGGCGTTGAGCACGTTCACGACGCTCGACCCCTCCCGGATCACGAAGTCGTGGACGAGCGCGCCATCCGTGTCCACGGCCTGCGCGCGGATGCCGGAGCGCCACGTCTCGAGGTCGCGCACTTCGAGTTCGGGCAGCATGGCGCGGGCCTTGCGCACGACGGAACGCCGGTCCAGCGAGCGCCACTGCTCCTCGACGGCCGTCCGCCAGTGGGCCTGCGCCAGGCGCCGGAAGCCGCGATAGCTCAACGCTTCGAGGGCGTCGGGCAAGCGGCCCGAGAGGCGGCCGTAGGCCTCCCGGCCCCAGGCCCAGACCGCGTTCGGCCCGAGTTCCACGCGTCCGGCCACGCTCCGGGTGAAGTGCACGCCGAGATGGGGGAGCCGCGGGTCCGGAACCGGGTAGATGTGCCCCCGCACGAGCCCGGCGGCGCCTTCGGACAGGCCCCAGTACTCGCCCCGGAAGGGCAGGACTCTGAGATCGGGTTCGTGACCGAGGATCCGCATCACGCGGTCGACGTGCAGCCCGGCGCAGTTGACGACGACGCGGGCGGTGACGTCGCCCGGGGGGCCGGCGAGCACGGTGCGGCGCCCGGAGCGGCGGGCTTCCCGCACCTCGAAGCCGGCGCGGATCGGGTGGCCGGCGCGGGAAAGATCCGCCGCGAAGGCTCGCGCCACGTCACCGAAGTCGACCGCCCCGGTGGCGGGTACGTGGAGCGCCTCGACGCCGCGCGCGTGCGGTTCGATCTCCGCGATTGCGCCGGGGCCGATCCGCTGCATGGCGACGCCGTTCGCCGTTCCGCGCCGCTCGAGTTCGGCGAGCGCCGTGAGCTGATCGCGAGAGGTGGCGACGACGATCTTGCCGGTACGCGTGGTCGGAATGCCTCGCTCGGCGCAGTAGCGAAACAGCCGCTCGGCCCCTTCCGTGCACAGCCGCGCCTTGAGCGACCCCGGCGCGTAGTACAGCCCGGCATGGATCACGCCGCTGTTGCGGCCCGTCTGGTGGGCCGCCACCTCCGGCTCCTTCTCGAGCACCGTGAGCGAGAGGTCCGGCCGTGCCCGCCGGATCGCGTCCGCCGTGGCGAGCCCGACGATGCCGCCCCCGATGACGGCGATGTCGAGCGGCTTCGTCACGGACGGGCGAGGATCGGATAGCGGCGAATCTCCTCGCGATCCAGTTCGTCCCGCACGACCACCAGGATCCGGTCCGGCCCCCAGTGCTTCACGTCGTATGCCGTCGGGATCCGGATCGACGTCACCGTTCCGTTCACATCCACGGTCCTCCACATTCGCGTCGACGAGCCGACCGTGTCGTATGCCCCGACCGCGACGCCCCCGCCGGGAATGGCTAGTACCACCCCGAACGCTGGTACCGTGGCGTGGCCGGAGATCCTCCGTTGCAGGCCCCTCAGGGGCTCCAGGTCGATCTCGGGACCCACGTCCCGATACTTGTGGTCGATGTGCGTCTCGAGAAGCGCGTCCGTAACGGCCTCGGCGTTCTCGGCCGACCTGATGAGCCTTCGAAGCCGCCCCGCGGAGGAGTACTCCCGCAGCTCCCAGCGGCCGTCATCGCCGACCCAGATACCATCGGCCGCGGGCTCGATGTGCAGATTCCGGGCGAACGGCGGCAGGACGACCGCCAGGAACTCACCTTCCCGTACAAGCGTGATCTCGTTCCCCGGGAAGGTCCCGAAGGTGCGCGGCGTTTCGGTTCCGGGCGCGATGACGAAGAGCTCGGTGACGGGGCGAAAGGTCCCCGCCTGCGCGGGCGGCCCCCGGAAGGACGACGCTACCAGCGTGCCGTCTCGCAGCAACCCTTCAGGTTGCGGGGGGAACGCCGGCGAGGAACTCGCTGTGAGACCCGGCGCACGGATCGCTTTAACGAATCGACCGCTTGCGTCCAGGATCGAGACGCGCCGTTGACGGTAGTCGCCTGCGGCAAGCGTGTCCGGAGAGATGGCCGTCAACCACTGAAGGTTCTGAAACTCCCCGGGCCCTTCTCCAACTCCGCCCCACGTCGCCACGTGATCTCCGACCGCGTCGAACACGAGGATCTCGTTCGTCCCCCTGTTCGCGACCGCGACCCGCCCGCCCGACACGGGTTGCACGTCGCCGACCTCGAACAGAACGGGTGCGTCGTCTTCCACGCCGCTGCGGATGACGAGGTCCGGCTCGCTCGCCAGAACGTGTTCCACGCCGGAGCCCCAGCCCTCGGCCCCCAACTCCATGATGCGCACACCGGCGCTGTCGGAGACAATGGCGCCCGAGGTACCGGCAGGGCGCGAATCGCAGCTTGCGGCCGCGACAGCCGGGAGGATGATGGCGAGGCGTCGGATCAAATCAGCCGCCGCCGTCCTCCGGCCGACCGACCACGCACTCGGGCGTTTCGCCGCGGACCCACGCGGCGAGCATCTGCCACTCGGGGTCGTCCGTCGAGTCCCAGCGTCGCGGGCCGCCGTGGAAGTAGTCGCCGCCCGCCGCCGGGTTGAGGGGATGCGTGAGGAGCCGGCTCATCATCGGCTCGCCGGGCTCCACGTAGCGGCGGGTGATCGCGAAGTTGCCGCGCGACTCCTCCTGGTTCCAGAAGTCGCGGCCCTCCGGGATGTGCCGCGCGAAGCCGCGCGCGCCGGTCTCGTGACAGTGGATGCACTCCACGTCGCCCGGGCGCTTGTCGAGGTACATCTTCTGGACGCAGTCGCGGAAGAAGTCGAAGTCGAGCCGCGGCGGGGCGGGGCGCTCCACCGGGTCGGCCGCCGCGACCCAGTCGGCCATGGCGCGCCATTCGAGGTCCGATGTCGATTCGAAGAACTTCCCGCCCACGTGGAACGGGGCGCCGCCGGCCGGCACCGTGAGTGCCTTTCTCAGGAGGCGGCTGCCATCCGGATCCCCCGGCGTGACGAGACGCGATACGACCTCGAAGTTCCGGCGGGAATCCTCTTCCGACCAGTACACCTCGCCCTCGCCCGTCTCTCGCAGCCGCTGAAGGCGTAGCGGCGTGCCCTGCTCGGCATGGCAGGTGACGCAGGGCGCCCGCCCCGGCCCCCACCCGCCCCGGTCCGCGACGAAGATGGGTTCGATGGCCTCGCGGTAGCGCTCGAAGCTCAGGGGTTCCTGGCCCATGACGCCGCTGGGTGCCGAACCTGACGCCATCAGCGTGAATGCCGTCGTGAGGACGGGCAGCCGGCCGAGAGAGCGTCGGCGCGAAGGGAGGGCCGGTCGTCGACGTCGGTGGACGCGCCTCACGGGAACACCACGGTCTTGTTGCGCTTCGGCGTCTGGCCGACGGGGATGCGGGCGATCTCCTTCATCTCCTTCGTATCGACGACGGATACGTCGTTCGAGCCCGCGTTCGCCACGTACAGGTAGCGGCTGTCCGGGGTCATCGTGAGCCAGTCGGGGATGTGGCCGACCTCGACCCCGCCCAGGTACTCGAGGTCCGGCAGCGACCATGCGTAGACGTGCCCGTTGGGCTTGCTCGTGGACCACAGCTGCCGCCCATCCGGCGACACGGCGAGGCCGTGCCCCGGCGATCCCTGCAGCGCGTCGTTCGTCACCCGCGAGATCGGAAGGCTCGGCATGTCCAGCTTCTGCACGACCCTACGCTTCTCGAAGTCGACCACGTACACGCCGTGGTAGTTCGAGATCTGGATGAACAGCCTCCAGGTCGATCCGTCGGGATGCGTCTCGAACGCCATCGGGCGCACGCCGCCGTCCGCGTATCCCCCGGTTGTGCGCCCGCTGAAGTGGAGCGACCAGATCGCCTCGTCGATCGCCGTATCGATGATCGTCAGCGTGCGCGCCCCGATCATCCCCGCCGCCGCGTGCCGCCCGTCCGGCGACATGAAGACGTTGTGCACGGTCCCCCGCGTGGGGATCGACTTCACGACCTCGCCCCTCTCCAGGTCCACGATGTCGACACAACTGCAGTCCTGGATGATCGCGACGTAGACTTTTCGGCCGTCGTGGCTGATCGCCACGTTGTGCGGGCGCCCCGAGAGCGGAATCCGCTCCACGACCTCCATCACGTCCGTGGGAACGATTTCCAGCGTCCGGTCGATCTCGTTGCTGAAGTAGAGCGTCCCGCCATCCGGCGCCGCGGCGACCCCGTGCGCCTTGGGAATCCCGTCGATCACCTGTACCACCTTGTTCGTGGCCGGGTCGATGATGTGGACGTTGTCCCCCGCCGAGTTCGTCTGAACGATCCGCAGCTTCCCCTCCTGCGCCGCCGCGGCGGTGGCGGAGGAGAGCGCGAGGGCGAGAAGGCCCGCGACGATGGCCGCGAGCGAGTGGGCGCGGGGGGGCCGGAAGAGGCGTTTCATCGTGAACCTCCGAAGTTCGCGAGAATCTTCCCAACGGTACGGTCCGGCAGTCGCGCCGGTCCATACCCCGAGGAACCCCGGCTCAGCCGTTCGGCGGCATGACGATGTCGTCCGCGCCGAGGAAATCGGCGAGGTCGGCGACCGCGTCGCCAAGCGCCGTCTCGAACCGCGCGGTCCGGGCGAAGTCCGGCTCGAAATGCAGCGCCCGGATCTCGAGCACGCTGCGGTCGCGGTGCAGTTTCGGGTCGAGCCGGCCCACGAGGCGGCCGTCGTGCAGGATGGGGAGGACGTAGTAGCCGTACCTCCGCTTCTTCGCGGGGACGTAGATCTCGATGGTGTAGTGGAAGTCAAGGAGTTCGGCGGCGCGCTTCCGCTGCCAGAGCAGCGAATCGAAGGGACAGATGAGCGTCGTCCCCTCGGGGTCCGGGAGTCGCTCGATGGCGTCCAGGTGTTCCGGCAGGGCGTAGCACGGCCCCTTCAGCCCGTCCACCTCCACCTCGACGATCCGCTTCCTGCGAAGATTCCGGGCGATCGTCCGCCGCCGCTCCGCCGCGTTGAGTTCCGGTCCGGTGAAGTAGTTGACCAGGTGCCGCTCGGGGGCGATGCCGCAGCCCGAAAGCCCGACCAGGAGCCAACTGTCGTAGTACTCCGCGAGCGTCGCGGCCGACCCCTCCGGGTAGATGCGTTCGGCCAGGTCGTAGACGCAACGGAAGTGGCGCCGCTCCGCCACCGCGACCCGTCCGTCGTGCCACAGCAGCTTGAGCGAGCGCTTGTCCTCCTTCAGGCGCCACGCGAGCGAGTCCGTCTTCTCCTCGCGTTCGGCCGGCTGCGGCTGAAAGTCGACGCTCTCCAGGGGTCCTTCCGCGCGCAGCCTCCGCAGCACCCGCCGCTTCGACGCCGTCGAGGTCGCGTATCGGCTCCACCACGCGCGTCCCGACCAGCTCTCGGGCGGGAAGCGTCGCATGCGCCGCCGCCCGAGCGGGAGATGAGAGATGGGGAGGATCGAGGCTTCGTGCCCCCAGTACTCGTACGCGAGACGGTCGCCGTACACCCACCGGTCCACGTCCGCGCGGTCGTACGAGCCGAACCGGCTCCACAGGGTCAGGTAGTGGGCCCGGTCCACGACGTTCACGCTGTCGAGTTGCAGCGCTCCCGTCCGTTCGAGATGGTCGACGAACGCCGCGGGGTCGAGCGGGCTCGACCTCCGCGGCCGGTCGAGCCCCTGACGGCGCAGCCACAATCGGGTGGCCGCCTCCCGGGAGAACGTCGGACGGCGCCGGCCGCTCCCGGTCACGTCGCCGCGGCGCAGCTCCGCGTCGCGCCCCGGCGGCTCAGCGGCTCTCGTCCCCGGCCGCGACCGCCTCCGATCCCAGGTGCTTCCGGAACCAGGTCAGTATCCGCTCCGACACGTCCATGACGAACTTGGGTTCGCGCGGCCCGTGCGGCGTGCGCGGGTACACGACCATCTCCGTCGGCACGCCGCGGCGGTCGAGAGCGCGGTAGAACTCCTGTCCCTGCGTGAAGGGGACGCGCAGGTCCTCGGCCCCGTGAATCACCTGCGTCGGCGTGACCACATTTGCGATGTGGTACATCGCCGAGTGCCGCTCGTAGCGCTCGTAGTCCTCCCAGAACTCGACCCCCATGTGACCCACGAGGTAGTCCTGGATGTCGGTGGTCGTCGTCATCGAAACCAGGTTCGGGAGTCCGGCCCCCATGCTCGCCGCCACGAAGCGGTCCGTCTGGGTGACTGCCCACGACGTCATGTAGCCGCCGTAGCTCCAGCCCATGAGGAGGAGGCGATCCGGGTCCGCCACCCCCATGTCGATCACGTGGTCGACCCCCGACATCAGATCGCGGAAGTCGCCGTAGCCCCAGTCCTGGAAGTTGGCGTAGCGGAAGTCCTTCCCGTAGCCGGTGGAGCCGCGGGGGTTCGGGCGCAGGATCGCGAACCCCTCCTGGGCAAAGTACTGCAGCATGTACGCGGCCGGGCTGCCGGTGAAGCTCTGGCTGAAGACGCCCGCCGGCCCGCCGTGCACGTTCAGGATGAGCGGCACGCGCTCGCCTTCCTCGTAGCCCACAGGGTAGGTGAGGAGACCCTCGATCTCGAACCCCTCGGTGGAAGTCCACGAGACGAGCTGAGTACGCCCCATCTCCGGGCGCCGCACGTTCGCGTGTACATCCGTCACCCGCTGCGGCGCGTACCCGTTCGTGGGGGAAACGAAGACGTCCCACGGCTCCTCGGGGGTCTGCCACGTGAAGGCCATGCGGCTCGCGTCATCGGTGAGCGCGACGGAGCCGACCACGCCGTCCCCGTAGGAGATGAAGCGCATCTCGCCGCCAGCGGCCGGAACGCCCAGCACGTGCCGGCGCGTGCCGAGCGACTCGAGCAGGAGCAGCTCCGAGGAGTCGCCCGACCAGCCGAGCACGGAGGCGCTCCGGTTCGGCGTCTCGAGCCGGCGGGCCTCGCCCCCCGCGGCCGGCATGACGTATACGTCGCCCAGGCCGATCGGCTCCGGCTGGTTACCCGTCGACACGTAGGCGATCCAGGCCCCGTCCGGCGACCAGTGCGGGCTCCGTTCGATCCCCGCCCCGCCCACGAGGAGCGTGACCTCTCCGACCGCGGCCGGATCCGTGCCGGCGCCTGCGGCCGGGTCTTCGTCCTCATCTCCCTCCGCGCCTCGCGCGGCCAGGATCTCCGCGATCCCGGCGGCTTCCGGGACGGTCGTCGTGGAGAGGTCTCCGCTCAGCCGCCCCGTGTTGATGCGGGGATCGGCCTGGTGCGCGAACACGATCCGTCCCCCGTCCGGGGCCCAGTCGAAACCGGTGACATGGAAGTCGCCGGCGGTGAGCCGAACGGGAGCGGCGGGCTCGTCCGACGCCGGGTCGATGGCGGCCACGTACAAGTGCGAGAACTTGTAGTTCCGGTCCACGAGGATCACATCCCGCTTCTCCTCGCGCGCCTTCCTCTCCTCCGCGGTCGGCGGGTCCCGCATGAGGAAGGCGATCCGCGTCCCGTCGGGCGACCAGCGGTATCCCCCCACCGACCCGTCCGCCTTCGTGAGTTGCCGCGCCTCGCCGCCCGCCAGCGGCAGCGCCCACACCTGGCTGCCCGCCTCGCCCTCTCCGTCGCGGCCGGAGGTGAAGCTCAGCCACGCGCCGTCGGGCGAGAATTGCGGCGACCCCGCCGACGCCTCTCCACGCGTCCATTGCGCGGCCGTCGTCCCGTCCGCGTCCGCCATCCAGATGTGACTCAGATACTCCGACTGCGGTCCTTCCATCAGCGGCTCGCGCACGACGAAGGCGATGCGGGAGCCGTCGGGGGAGATCGCGGTGCCGGAGACCGCGCGGTACTGCATGCTCAGCGCCGGGGTCCAGGCGTCGTCGGCCTGGGCGCGGGCTTCATGCGCCCCGAAGGAAGCGGTCAGGACGAAGACCGCGGTCAGCGCGAGGACCCGCCTCGGCGTGCGGCGGAGGAAAGCTTGAGACAGAATGTTCCCGGACCCGGACATGATCACACCTCTCGGTTCACTTGGCGTCGCTGCGTGCTCGCGCATCGCACCACGCGTCCAACATAGCGAACAGGCAAAAGATGTCCGAGACGTTGCAAACCACCGGCGCCGCCGCCCCCGTGTCGGGATCCGAGCGCATCCATGCGATCGACGTACTCCGCGGCGTCGCGGTGCTGGGCATCCTCATCGTCAACATCTGGAGCTTCGCCTGGGTCTCCGCCGCGTACCGGAATCCGTCCGCCGCCCCGGAAGGCGGCCTCGGAGGCGCCGACTTCTGGATCTGGGCCGCCGTCAACGTCTTCGCGGACACGAAGTTCATCTCGATCTTTTCGCTGTTGTTCGGCGCGGGGATCGCGATGATGAGCGAGCGCATGGACCTTCGCGGCGTCCCGGGAGGACGGCTCCACTATCGCCGCCAGTTCTGGCTCCTCGCGATTGGACTCCTTCACGCCTACGGGATCTGGCACGGCGACATCCTCGTCCCCTACGCCCTCTGCGGCTTCATCCTGTACGGGTTCCGCGACTGGGCGCCCCGCCGCCTGCTGTGGGCCGGCGGGTGCGCGGTCGGGATCGTCGTGCTCGTCATGGGGCTCGCTCACTGGTCGACTCCGTACTGGCCGGCCGGAGAAAGGGCGGAGGTCGCGGCCCAGTGGGCGCCGTCGGCGGCGGAGATCGGCGCGGAGATCGAAGCCATGAGCGGGGACTGGGCGCAGCAGATGCCGGTTCGCGCCTACTACGCCTTCCTCGTCGAGACCGTCGCCTTCGCGGGCTACCTCGTGTGGAGGGTGGGTGGGCTCATGCTCGTGGGCATGGCCCTCTACAAGCTGGGCGTGCTCTCGGCGAGGTGGCCGGCGTCGTTCTACCGCCGGCTCGTCCTCTGGGGGCTCGGACTCGGGCTCCCGCTCGCCGCTGCCGGAGTCTGGTACAACGTGGAGGCCGGCTTCGCGTGGGAGCAGTCGAAGCTCGGAGGGACCCTCTTCAACTACGTCGGCTCCATCGGTGTCTTTCTGGGCTACACGGGGCTGGTGATGCTCGCGGCGCGGAGCGGACGGCTGGCTCGCGCTCAGCGGCGCCTGGCCGCCGTCGGCCGCATGGCGTTCACGAACTACATTGCCCAGAGCGCGCTGTGTTCGCTCATCTTCTACGGCCACGGGCTGGGCCTGTTCGAGCGCCTGGGGGGCGCGGCGTGCGTCGGCATCGTCGTGGCGATCTGGGCGCTCCAGTTGGCGTGGTCGCCGTGGTGGCTCGCCCGGTTCCGCTTCGGACCCCTGGAGTGGCTCTGGCGTACCCTCTCCTACGGGAAGCGTCAGCCGATGAGGATGGTGTGAGGAAAAGGGCAGCCGAACGCGGAGCGGAACTGAACGCAGCACGGAATCGGGAGGTTCGATGAAGGGGATCGGGGCCGGGATACGGGCACCTCACGCGGCGGGGCCGGTCGCGCTGCTCATGCTTGTCCTCTCTCCGCTGGCCGTCCTGCCATCCCTCGCGGGCTTCTCGCCCGGGGGCGGGCTGGCGGCGCAGGAAGATGAACGGGAGGCACGGGAGGCGGCGGAGGCGGCCGAGCTCGCGCGCCGCGATTCCCTGCGCAGGATCTTCGATCCGGCGGGCGCCTTCGAACCCCTCGATCTTCCCGCGCCCGGCGAGTTTCGGGATGCCGCCGGCGCCCCCGGCGAGGCCTACTGGCAGCAGCGGGCCGACTACCACATCCGGGTCACACTCGACGATGATCGCATCGAGGGCACGGAGCGCATCACCTACACGAACAACAGCCCGGATTCGCTCACGAGCATCTGGGTGCAGCTCGATCAGAACCTCTTTCGCGAAACCAGCTACGGGGCGCTGAGAGCGGAGGAACTCGGCGGGGACGTTCGCCACGGCGGCTTCTTCGGGGACGGCGGTTTCGTGATCTCGGGTGTGCGCGCCGACCTCGGGGGCGAGGTGACGGTGCCCGAGTACCGGACCGAGGACACGATGATGGAGATCCTCCTCGGCGAACCCCTCCTTCCGGGCGGGAGCCAGGTCGAGGTCGAGATCGACTTCGCGTTCGAGATCCCCGAGACGGGCGGCGACCGCATGGGGCAACTCGACATCCGGGGCGGGATCATCTATCAGCTCGCGCAGTGGTATCCCCGCGTCTTCACCTACGACGACGTCAACGGATGGAACCAGTCCCCCTTCCTGGGGCAGGGCGAGTGGTACCTGGAGTACGGCGACTTCGATGTCGAACTCACCGTTCCGCGCGACTTCATCGTCGTCGCCACCGGAGAACTCCTCAACCCGGAGGAGGTCCTCACGCCGATGCAGCGCGAACGGCTCGCGGAGGCGCGCCTCTCCGAGGAGGCGGTCCACATCATCGGGCCGGACGAGGCCGGAGAGGATCACACGCGGCCCCCCGGCGAGACGCCGCTCACCTGGCGTTTCCGTGCGGAGAACGTGCGCGACTTCGCGTGGGCTACATCCGATCGCTTCGTCCTCGACGCCGCCGGCTGGGAGGACGTCCTCATCATGTCCGCCTACCCGGAGGAGAGCATCGGCGGACCCGCGGGCAGCGGCTGGGAGCGCTCCACGGAATACCTCCGTCACAGCGTCCGGTACTATTCGGAGAAGTGGCTCCGCTATCCGTATCCCGTCGCGATCAACGTGGCCGGCCTCGCGCTCGGGATGGAATATCCCATGATCGTCTTCTGCTCCTGGCGGTCCCGCGGCGCCTTCCTCTTCGCCGTCACCGACCACGAGATCGGACACACGTGGTTCCCGATGATCGTGGGCTCCGACGAGCGGCGGTACGCATGGATGGACGAGGGGTTCAACACCTTCATCAACTACTATTCCGGCATCGAATTCGCGGGCGGGGAGCCGATCCTGGGCCAGCTCATGTCCCCGGCCCAGATTGCGACGGACACGCGCCTTCCGAGCTACCCCATCTACACGCCGGCCGACAGCATTCCGGAGACGGACATCGGGGTTCTCGCCTACAACAAACCGGCCGCGGTGCTCGTCCTCCTGCGGGAGGAGATCCTCGGGCCCGAGGTGTTCGATGAGGGCTTCCGGGAATACATCCGGCGCTGGGCGTACAAGCACCCGCAGCCGGCCGATTTCATCCGCACGATGGAGGACGTGTCCGGGCGGGATCTCGACTGGTTCTTCCGGGGCTGGATCTACGAGGATGCGATCCTCGACCAGGCGATCGCTTCCGTCACCCGCGTGGGAGACACGACACGAGTCGTGTTCGAGAATCGTGGAGGCATCCCGATGCCGCTCGAGGCGCGGATCCTCTACCGGGACGGGGAAGAGCAGCGGCACGAGATTCCGGTCGACGCGTGGCAGGCGGACGGCACCTATGTGCTGGAGGTGTCGGGCGGGGCCGTGCGCAACGTCCAGATCGACCCGGACGGCGTGCTGCCCGACGTCAACCGCGGGAACAACGTGTGGGGCCGGGGCATTCTCGGCCGCCGGCCTCCCCGATAGCGCCGGCGCTCCACGCGCCACCTCAAGCGAGGCTCTTCCGCGGGCAGCCGGAGCGTGGCCTTCCCGTCCCCGCGAAACCACCGCGCCGCGCGTTCCGTTCTGATGCCGCATGAAGCGCACGCACAGGGGTGAGACATGGAAGAGATGATCATCGCCATCGTCGCGATCTTCTTCACCATCGGCGTCCCGGTGCTCGCAATGGCGACGCACTTCGCCCTGCGGCCGCTGGTGCGGGACCTGGCGCAGGCGCTCGGGCCGCAGCGGCGGGAACGGGAGACGATCGCCCGGCTGGCAGAGCGGATCGAGCGGCTCGAAGGCGACCATCGGGAGCGGGGCGAACTCCTGGACCAGCTCGCGGAGGCGGAACTGTTTCGGCGCCAACTGGAAGAGCGCGCCGGCGGTGAAGCGGCAGGGAAGCTCACATGACGATCATCGAAACCGAAGGGCTGTCCAAGCGGTACGCGGCGCTGCGCGGCGACGGGACGCTCGCCGTGGACCGGCTTTCCGTGCAGGTGGAGGCCGGGCAGGTGTACGGTTTTCTGGGGCCGAACGGAAGCGGCAAGACGACGACGATCGGCATGCTGCTGGGAATCATCAACCCGACGGGCGGCTCCTTCCGGCTGTTCGGAGGGGAGACGCCCGCCGAGTTGCACGCGGCGCGCCAGCGGATCGGCGCCACGCTCGAATACCCCAACTTCTACCCCTACCTGAGTTGCCGGGACAACCTGCGGGTGGTGGCCCGGGTGAAGGGGAGCGATGAGGCGGACATCGCCGAGGTGCTCGACATCGTGGGCCTGGCCTCGCGCCGGAAGACGAAGTTCAAGGCGTGCTCGCTGGGCATGAAGCAGCGCCTCGCGCTCGCGGCCACGATGATCGGCGACCCGGAACTCATCATCCTCGACGAGCCGGCCAACGGGCTCGATCCGGCGGGGCAGCGGGAGATCCGCGACATCATCCGCGAACTCGCGAGCCGCGGGAAGACGATCTTCCTCTCGAGCCACATGCTGCACGAGGTCGAACGCACCTGCACGCACGTCGCGATCATCGAGACCGGCCGCCTCGTCAGAGAGGGGAGCGTGGACGACTTCACCTCCGCCCGAACGGTGGCCGCGGTGGGCGCCGACGGAGACATCGAGACGCTCCGGCGGGCCGTGTCGGAGTTCGAGGGCGCAGACCGTGCGCGGGTCGAAGATGGACGCGTCCTGGTGCAGATCGGGGGCGCCGGGCTCTCCGAACTGAACCGCTTCCTCGCCGGGCGGGGGATCTACGCCTCGCACCTGTCGCTGGAACGGCAATCGCTGGAGGACGCCTTCATGGAGATCACGGGCACGCCCGAGGGGTTCGGAGAGATCCAATGAGGGGGGCGCGCGCGTTCGGCGTGCTGCTGCGCAACGAGTGGTTCAAGGCGAGGAAACGGCTCGCCTTCTGGATCGCTCTGGGCTTCTACGCGTTCTTCACGGTCATGAACCACGGCCAGCCCTTCCTCGAGCGCAGCGAGGGGTTCCGGCTCCCCGACGTCTGGCCCGCCGTGTTCGGGGACGAGTCCACCATGGTCGTGATCTTCGCCGCGCTCTCGCTCGTGCTGCTGTCGGCGACGGAGTTCGGCTGGCGAACCGCCCGGCAGAACGTGATCGACGGCCTCTCCAAGTCCCAGTGGTTCTGGGGCAAGTCGCTCCTGCTGCCCGTCGTGGGAATCGCCTTCATCGGCGTCCACGTATCGATCCCGACCGTGCTCGCGCTGATGCGGACCGACTTCGGGGCCGCCGCGGGGCCGCTCGTCCCGCTGTCCGTATTCCAGGCCGCCGGGGGGCTCGGGCTGGCGTTCCTGAGCGTGGGCGCGCTCGCTTTCCTCCTGTCGCTCGTGATCCGCAGGACGGGAGCGGCGCTCGCCGTATGGTTCCTCTGGGTCGGCCCGATCGAGTCCGGGATGCTGCCCGCGCTCGTCCGCCGCTTCCTGCCGGACTTCACCGGCTGGCTCGGCTACCTGCCGTTTACGAACGCCTTCCCGCTCCTCGAATTCCGCAGCTACGACGCGGCGGCCTACGAGCGGTACGCTGCCGCCGTCGATGCGGCGGGCCGGACGCCGCCCGCCGCGGTCGATCCCGCGTGGCACCTCGTCACCGCCGCCGCGTGGACGGTGCTCTTCGTCGGCATCGCCTTCATCCTCTTCCGCCGCCGCGACCTGTAGCATGGCCCCTTGCGCCCCCGAGATCGCCGGCTAGCCTTTGCGGCGGGAGGGATGCCATGGCCGATTCGCGGGCGGGACTGCATCGCCGGGTCTCGCTGGAGACGCCGGAGCACGTCAAGCTCGAATACCAGCTCGCGGACCTGGGGTCGCGCGCGGCCGCACTCGCCCTCGATCTGGCCATCATCGTGGCTGCCATCCTGCTCGTGGCGCTCGTCTTTCGGTACACGGGCGGGCTCGGACAGGCCGTGCTCTACATCGTCATCTTCTTCGCGATGTGGGGGTACTTCCTCTTCTTCGAAGCGGTGTGGGACGGACGTACGCCGGGGAAACGCGCGCTGGGGCTGCGAGTGCTGCACGACGGTGGGGAGCCCCTCTCGTTCCAGGGGTCGGTGCTCCGCAACCTGATCCGGATCGTGGATCTGCAGCCGGGGGTGACGGGGATGGCGGGGGCCGCGTCGATCCTGTTCAACCGCCGGGCCCAGCGCCTCGGCGACCTGGTCGCCGGCACGATCGTGGTCCGGGACACGGGGGGCGGGGAGGTGTTCGGCGACGAGCCGCGGACCGCCGGTCGGCCGGAGCGCCCGCGACTCTCCGTCGAACAATTCGCGCTGGTGGCGGGTTACGTCGCGCGCCGGGCCGCACTGGCGCCGGATGTTCGGACACGCGTGGCGGCTTCGGTCTGGGATGCGGTGCAAGCGGCGGTGGGGCGGGACCGTCCGGCCGGGTTGGATCCCCAGGCGACTCCCGACACCCACCTCGTCCGGCTGCACGAGCAAGAAGCTCCACGACATGCGGCGCGCCAGGGCGGGGCGAGCCTCCAGGCCGCGGCGATGGCGCGCGAGCGGCGCGAAGCGTGGGGCGCCTACACGGACCTCGTGGAGAAAGGGCGCGCCGGCGGGCTTGACCGGTTCAGCGAGGCCGAGGCGCGCGCCTTCGGGCGCCTGTACCGCGGCGTGACGGCGGACCTGGCGCGCGCGCGAACCTATGGCGCCTCGCCGGGGCTGCTGGAGGCGGTGGAACGGTGGGCGGGGGCCGGCCACAACCTCCTGTACCGCGCGAACGGAAGGGCGGCGGTCCCCCTCGGCCGCTGGATCGGCCGCGAGCTGCCGCGGGCAGTGCGGCATCATCACCGGCCGGTGCTGCTGGCGGCCCTGCTGCTCGTCGGACCGATGCTGGCTTCTTACGCGGCCGTCCGCGATCGTCCGGCGCTCGCGCGTTCGATCATGCCGGCGGGGATGCTGGCGAGAGCCGAGAACACCGCCCGCGGGGACATCAACGCTTCCTACATCGAAGTCGACGGCGGTGAGCGGCCCGCCCTTTCCTCCGCCCTCGTGACGAACAACGTGCAGGTGAGTTTCGTCGCATTCGCAGCCGGGCTGCTGGCCGGCGCGGGGACGGTGCTGATCCTCGTCTTCAACGGCGTCCTGCTTGGGGCCGCGTTCGGGCTGTACGCGAACAACGACGTTCTGGGTGTCATACTCGCCTTCGTCTTCCCGCACGGCGTGATGGAACTCACCGCCATCTGCCTGGCCGGCGGGGCGGGGCTGGGGCTCGGGTCGGCGCTCCTCGTACCCGGACGGCGCACGCGTCGGGAGGCGTTGCGTGAACGGGGGCGCGCCTTCCTCTCGCTCGTCGGCGGGGCGGTGCTGCTGCTGATCGTGGCGGGTCTCGTGGAGGGGTTCTATTCCCCGTCCGGACTTCCGGCCGTGGCGAAATTCGCCTTCGGCGGCACGACCGCGCTCCTGCTCACGGTGTACTTCGGTTTCGCGGGCCGGGGTTCCGACGACCGCCCGCACGGAGAGGTCAGAGCAGTCCCCGCTCCTTGATCTCGACGTATTTGTCCAGGGTGCGCACGAGCGCGTCGCCGGGCGGCGTGTCGACGACGAGGATCCCGGACTGGCGCATGACCTGAAGCGTCGTGGCGCGCGATTGCACGAGTTCCTCCGCGGCGGCGCGATGGAAGACCGCGGCCTCATCGGCCGCGGACCGCGTCGCGGCCGCCTCGAGCGCGGGGTTGCGGATGGCGACGGCCAGCGGGAGGTGCGCCTGCCCGATCCGGGCCAGCGAGGTCACGAGCGCACTCGAGACGGCCTCGTCGATCACATCGCAGAAGAGGACGACGAGCGACCGCTTGCGGAACGTCCGGCTCAGCGTGGCGAGCGCGAGCGGGTAGTTGGGCTCGACCGGCCGTGTCTGCACGCCCGCGAAGATCCGGGCCAACGCGGCCGGATCGGACCGGCGGGGCGGCGACAGATGCTGGATCTCGTCGTCGAACACCACGGTTCCGACGCGGTCCCCGAAGCTTCGCGCGCGGTTGGCGAGCATCATGCCCGCCGCCAGCGCAAAATCCACCCGCTCCCGGTCCGCGAGCCGCTCGCGCATGTGGCGGCCCGCGTCGATCGCGAGGACGACGTTCTGGCTGCGTTCGGCCTCGTAGTTGCGAACGACGAAACGCTGGCGCTTCGCGGACGCCTTCCAGTCGACGATGCGGGGATCGTCCCCCTCGGCGTAGTCGCGCAGGCTCTCGAACTCGCGGCCGTCGCCCCACTGGCGGCTGCGGCGCGAACCGGCCCTGCGAAGGCCCCGCCGGAGCGCGTGGCCGCTGCGGTCGCGCAGGAGGCTCCGGATCCCGGGCTGCACCTGCAGCGTGTGCGCCGCGTCGACGTTGGAGCGCCGCCACGCGAGCCCCCACGGCGAGCGGGTCCGGAGGTGGATCGCCCCCATTGCCAAAAACCCGCGCGTGCGGGGCCGCACCCTGTAGCGGGCGCGCACGACGGACTTGGGGGGGATGTCCAGCCGCACCCCCGCCTCCCACGCTTCGGCACCATCCCGTCCGGGGAGGCGGCGGAGGGAGTGATCGAGGTCGTCGGTGAGTAGGACGGAGAGCGGACGCTTCGCCGGGTTGCGCAACTCGATCTCGATCTCGGTGACCTCCCCGAGCGCCGCGATGCGCGGCGCCGTGCGGGAGGCCGATGGAGGCCGCGTCCGCCGGCCATCGATCCAGGTCAGGAGGAGGATGACGGCGTCCGCCGCCAGGGCGCCTGCGGCTGAGAACAGGAACACGAACGAGGTCAGCCCCAGCAGCCACCAGGTCCGCCTCCCGGGGACCACCGGGATGCGGATTATCGGGGCGCCTCCAGCGTCTCCAGGAGCGCCCGCAGTTCGTCGTCTGAAGAACGGCCTTCGACCTCCGCCTCCGCGGTCAGCGCGACGCGATGCCGCAGCACGGGGAACGAGAGCGACTTCACGTCGTCCGGCGTGACGAAGTCCCGGCCGTGTAGAAACGCCTCCGCTCTCGCGGCCTGGAAGAGGGCCACGCCCGCGCGGGGACTCGCCCCGAGCGCGAACCCCTGGTCGTCCCGTGTCGCCCGGACGATCCCGGTCACGTAACGCCGGACCCTCTCGTCCATGTGGACGCCGTTCACCGCGTCGCGTGCCGCCAGGAGCGCCTCGCGCGTCAGCGGTTCGCCCATCGGATAGGTGGCCTCGTCGTCCGCGCGGAACCCCGCCTCATGCCGGTCGAGGATCGCCCGCTCCGCCTCCTCCGGAGGATAGTCGATCACGATCTTCATCAGAAAGCGGTCGACCTGTGCTTCGGGCAGGGGATAGGTCCCCTCGTACTCGACCGGATTCTGGGTCGCGAAGACCGTGAACGGCCCGGGCAGGGCACGCGTGGAGCCGTCGACGGTGACCTGGCGCTCCTCCATCGCCTCCAGCAGTGCCGCCTGGGTCTTGGGGGGCGCGCGGTTGATCTCGTCGGCGAGGAGGAGATCGGTGAATACGGGACCGGGCCGGTAGCGGAAGTTCCGCTGCGTTTCGTCCAGCACGCTCACGCCGACGAGGTCCGTGGGCATGAGATCGGGCGTGAACTGCACACGGCCGAAGTCGAGCCCCAGCCCGCGGGCGAGGGCGCGGACGGAGAGCGTCTTGGCCGTCCCCGGCACGCCCTCGAGAAGCGCGTGGCCGCGGGCGAGGAGCGTGATCATGAGCTGCCGGAGGACGGTCTCCTGGCCGAGGATCACCTTCTCGATGTCGCCCAGCAGACGCAGCGCCGCGTCGTGCGTCGTCATGACTCCGCCCTTCGTCCCATATGGTCGTCGATTCCGGCGGCGACCATCGTCAGGTCCACCGGATCGGCGCGCAAGCCGCGTCGGATCCGGGCCAGAGCGGGCTGCTCCCCGCGCCGGGCCTCAAGTTCACGGATCAGAGCCCGGGCCTCGGCAACGTCCCTCGGCGGAGGACACCGGGCGCCGCGGGCCGGCCGCGCCAGGAGGAGGAGGGCGGCGGTCCGCC
Source organism: Gemmatimonadales bacterium (assembly GCA_009838765.1). Lineage (GTDB taxonomy): Bacteria > Gemmatimonadota > Gemmatimonadetes > Palauibacterales > Palauibacteraceae > Palauibacter > Palauibacter ramosifaciens. The sequence goes on along the minus strand of VXQX01000043.1, from coordinate 48,489 downwards.
GGGCGCGCGCCTTCTCGTACAGGTCACCGAGCGCGGAGACGTGTTCGAGCGGAGACCTTCGTTCGAGGTCCGACGGAGCGACGGCCGTCGTCGGAGCGCCGAAGCGCAGCCCGGCGCACGCGAGCGCGAGGAGCACGGCGAGGAGGAGCTGAAGGAGCGTTCGGCCCTGGGCCGTGCCGAAGACGAACCCCGCCCAGCGCCGCGCCGTGCTCTCGTAGCCGCGGATGCCCTGGTGGAACTCGGCGAAGAAGATCGTGTCGGCGGGCGTCGTGTGGATGAGCACGGCCCGCATAACGACGAGCGCCAGAGGGTCGTCGGCGACGCGCGCGTTCGAGAGCGGCTCGGCATCGCTGAGGAAGATGATGCGGCCTTCTCCGAGGGGCATGAGACCGGCGCTGGTCCACCTGCGGTCGTCGTCGCTCCCCACGGTGAGCAGCGCTTGAACGGGAGGGGCGGACCGGGTGTCCCCGCCGAGTTCGCGGGACGTCATCGGCCGAAGCGCGCGGCGCGGAGCCGCCGGCGCCGGCAGGCCGTCGGTCAGCGAGTGGGCCGCCCACTCCGGCCGATCCAGGTCGCCCGGCCGGGGCACGCGGAACGCGAGGCCCAGCGAATCCATCAGCGGCGTGATCCTCAGCGTACTGGAGATGGCCGGAAACAGCTCCGGCGCGTACACGAGAGTGCCCCCGCGGCGCACTCGCTCCAGGAGGGCATGGACCTCGGCCGGGCTCGGCACGACGGCGGGCGAGAGCAGCGCGAGCGCCCCCGGGACCGGATCGGCGTCGGCCAGCGGCGTGAGCCGGGGTGCGGTCGGGCGGCCGAATCGTTCGAGCCCGCGGGCAAACGCGGCCACGCCGTCCGGCGTCGCCCGGAACGAACTCCGCCTCACGTCGAGCGCCGTGCGTCCCGCCGGCCGGGCGAAGTAGGCGGCGAGTCCCGCTCCGAGCGCGATCACGCCGACCCACGCGAACGTCCTGAACCTGCCGGTGCCGCTCAAGATGAAACGGCCTCCTCTCTGCGCGCGGATGTCGGGCAGCCCGCGTCCCGCGCCAGATCCTCCAGGGCCGCGTAGCCCGCGGAGGTGGGCGTCTCATGGCCGAAGGAAAGTCCCTGGAAACGACGGATGAACCGGCGGCCTGCGGCGGTTTCCATCTCGAGGGCGTAGTCCCCGGGCGTCTTCGAGGGGTGGAACGCGACCGCGTCCGTCCCGTCGAGCGTGAGGAGGAATCCCTGGTACAGCGCGGTCGCCGCGGGCCGGAACTCTCCCTCGCCGGCGCGCGTCCGGGCGAGTCCGAGCCACTCGCGCGCCGAAGTGGGCGCGCCATCGTCCCCCCGACCCTCTTCCCCTCCGATCCGCACGCCCTGCACCCATCGCGGCCTGTGACGCAGCGCTACCGTCCCCAACGCGATGAGCGCGCCCAGAACGACGACGACGGCCAGCACTTCCATGAGCCCGCCGCCCTCGTCGAACAGGAAGCGGCGCAACCAGTCCCACGCGTCGGAGAGCGCGTTGGCCATCCATTCCTGGATTCGCTGGCGGGGAGGCAGCGGTGGGGCGACGAAGTCCGGCTGGGCGAGGATCTCCCGCAGCGCGTCGGTCATCTCGTCCGGCGAGGGGAGGGGTTCGCCGGCGGGCGACGGCTCCTGCCCGGCCGGGAAAGCTGCGAGACCGGAGAGTCGAGTCACCGTCCGTCCGTCGCCATCGCGGCCGCGGCCGTCTCCAGATCAGCGGCCTCCAGGCGCACTCGCCGATCGTGGTAGAGGAGGAACAGCGTGGCTACCGCGAACGGCGTGATCAGCGATGCGAACAGAAGATCGAGCGTATTCTGCAGCGCCATGACGCCCGCGCTGACGGTCCCCGCCGTCGCGGGCGACGTGAACATCTCGAAGCCTCCGAAGAGCGCGAAGATGCCGAGGGAGGGACCGTCGCGGATGATCAGCACGACGAGCAGGATCCCGAGGATCCGGAGCCGGGCTCCCTTGCTGAGCTTCAGCGAGCGGCGCACCGCCTGCGCCGCTGTCCGCCCCTCGAGGAGGACGGCCGGAAAGATCGCGAACGTGGTCCAGAACCAGAGTCCCAGGATCGCGAGCGCGGCCGAGAGCCCCACGATTCCGAAGAAGATCGCCGCTCCGGTGGCGTTATCCGACACGGCGATCCCGATCCCCCCGAGCCCGACGACCGGGATCATGGCGAGCCCGCTTCCGAGCAGGACGGCGAGGAGGGCGAGCAGGTGCCCTCCGGCGGCACTCGGGAAGGGCCGGAGCACGCCCCGGTACGCGTTTTCCAGCGACGTCGGGCGACCGTCCAGCCGTGCGCAGATGGCAACGGCTACGGCCAGCGTCGCGACCCACGAGATGGCTGCCGCCGGCAGCAGGATCGCCAACTCGAGTCCGACCTCGCCGAACGCGGGGTTCCCCGAGGGATCGACGCCCGTGCTGGGCGTCCCGATCGCGAGGCCGATGGCATAACCGGGGAGCGAGCCCACGAGCGCGATGAGGAAGTAGAGTCCGAAGTCGCGCCGGTAGAACTGGATCGCGCCGTCCAGTATCTCGCCGAACCCCAGGGGTCTCTGTGGTATGACGGACATCTCGGCCTCGCCGTTCGGGGCGGTGGATCGGGGCCCGGCTATTCCAGGATCCGGTCCTCGATGATGTGGGTGGCCGTCTCCCATTCGTCCAGCGGCGCGGGCCAGTCCCGGTCACGGAGGCGGCGCAGGTAGGAAATCTGCGCCAGGTGGTAAAGATAGTGCTGGGCGATATGGAGGACCGTGGCCCCCATCCGCAACGTCCTCTCTCCGTCCGGAGATGTACGCTCGGCCTCGAGATCCGCGTCGCTCTCGCAGGCGTTCACCTCGGATATGATCTGTTCCTGGATCGTGCGCATGCGCGCGGAGATCTCCTCCGCCGAACCCGGGGCGTCCTTCTCGATGACCGGCGTGATGCCGAGCTGCTTCAGGAACCAGACGTCCACGCGGTACATGTGGCGGCAGATCTTCCCGATCCCGCGCATCCCGTCCGCGGGCTGCCAGTCGAGGTCCTCGCGCGAGATGCCGTCGAGCACGGTGAACAGGGGTTTGCGCGCGGCTTCAAAGATCTCGAGGGTGCGGGCGATCCGGGTCCTCATCCTTACGGGTTTCCTTTCGGTTGCAGTGCCTCGGCAATGAACTCGGCGGCGCGGGGGATGGCCCCGGCCAGGGAGAGGAAGTCGTGCCCCCCTCCCTCGTAGATGAACGCCTCGAAATCCGGAGCGGTGCGGCCGAGCGCGGCCATCGTTCGCATCAGCGACTCCGCCTGGCTCACGGGCACGACGAAATCGGCCGTGCCGTGATGCACCTGGACCGCGGGGAGATCGGCGGCGAAGAGGACGGACGATCGGCGCACGAGTTCGAGGCGTGCCCCGGCGGTGGACAGCGTGCCCCGCACCAGCGGCTGCACGACGGTGGAGTCGAGGTGGATCAGACCGGGCAGGTCCCAGGGGCCGTCGAGCGCGGTCTTCCACGCGATGACCCTGATCCAGTCGTCGAAGAAGTCCGTCGGTCCGTAGAACGCCGCGATACGTTCCACCCGCTCGTCGCGCGCGCCCGCGAGCAGGGCGACGCCGGCCCCCCGGCTGCCGCCGACGATGTGGATGGCGTCCGGCCGAACCTCGGGCGTCGTCTCGAAGACGACATTCGCGAGCGCGAGCGCGTCGTCGACATCGTGGTCCCAGTGGCTCGAGGGGCCCTCGGACACCCAGCTCCGGTCCCCGTAGCGGAGCGGCTCGCTGCGGAATGAGGGGATCGCGTAGACGAACCGGCGGCTCCGCTCTCCGAGAGCCAGCACCACGATATCGATGGCGCCCACCGACACGCCTCCGTCGCCCCCGTGAGAGAACATCAGCAGCGGCAGGGTCCCGGGGGCCGCGCCGTCCGGCACGATGATGGCGCCGAAGTGCCGGGCGCCCGCCACGACGTGGGAGACGATGCGCAGCGTGGCCGCCGTTTCGCCGAACGCCAGCTCCTCGGTCAGTTCGACCGCGACCCCCGCCGCGGAGATGTCGCGCCGGGCCCAGTCGGCTCGCACCGCCTCCACCTCTGCCGCCGAGGCGGGGGCGAACAGCGCATCGAGTTCCGCTTCCAGATCGATGGCCTCGGCGCGGACCGTGGCGCCGGCCCGGCCGGCGGAGACCTGGAGACGCTGCGGGCCGGGGGTGGCCCCGAGCGTCCACGAGGTCGCCGCCTCGCCGCCGGCGTCCGCGACGGCCGAAGCCGGGTCCGTGCTTCCGTGGCCGGGCTCCGGCCGGAAGGTGACGGTGCTGCCACCGGCGGGACGTCCTTCGGCGTCGAGAACCCGAACGGTGATGGCTTCTGCCGGCGGGCGCCCCGGGACGCCGCGCTGGTCCGCCCCCGTCAGAATGGCGATGGAAGCCGGGCCGGCCTCCGGGGGCGCGACGGTATCGGTTTCACCGCAGGCGGCGGCAAGGGCCGGGACGAGCAGGGCCGCCCAACGCGAGCTTCGTGCGCGGGGAGGTCGGCTCCGCGTCATGCCGCGCCTCCGCGGGCGCCGGGACCCCTGTCGGGAGCCAGGCGGACGCGGGCGCCTCCGGTAGCGGCCGGCCACGAGAGTTCGACGAGTTCCCCCTGGTCGACCTCCTCGAAGCCCCGCTCGGATCGCGTCACCGTGACGATGCGCGTGCGCGACTCCCGCGCTTCATCGGACGCCCCGGCCTCGACCCGCATGGGGTGCGCGAGCGACAGCCGAGTGAGAACCACGGCGTCCCCGGGGAGGTCGGCCGCGCTCCAGTCGAGCCTCGCTTCGATCCTGCCGTCGCCCCGAATCTCCAGCGTCTTGTCGAGGCGGGGGAGGCCCGCTTCGGACTCGAGACGGAGGCGAATCCTACCGGACCCGGGGCCGGATTCGAGATCCGGTACGCCGGCGAGCCGGAACGGGTGCCGCCGCCAGTCTGCGATCACGGAGCGTTGCCGCGTGCCCGGGCCCCGGGGCGGTGCGACCGCAATCTCCTGCAGCAGCGCCAGAGGGGCGCCGTCCGGAGCGGGCGCGGCCGGGGATTCGGACTCGCGCTCGTGGACCGAGGGGACGCCGTCGTTCCACGTTCGCGTACTCCGGGCCGTGTTTCCGTCGCGCTCGCGCGTCATGTCCGGTTCCGAGGGATCCCGGTGGTAGGCCTCGAGGTGGCGGGAGAGGACATCAACGTAGTTTACGCCGTCCGGGAAGACGGTGAGAATCTCGATCGCGCCGCCGCGTGCGAGGCCGATCACGATGGAACTCCCGGCCGAGTGGATCCAGATCTCGTCATGGCCGTCCAGGTCGAAGTCGAGAATCTCGAACGCGATGCGTTCTTCCTCGCGCAGCCGCTGCTCGGCCGCGGAGAGTTCGCGCCAGACCGCCCGGCGCAGGTGCGGAAGGTAGACCCCGCCGAACACTCCGTGCCAATACGCGTCGTTGCACTGCGCCCGCGCGATGGCCCGCCGCGCCTCCTCCGGATCGCCGCGCTCTCGACACAGACGAGACAGTCTCAGCGCCGCCTTGTGCATGCGGTTCGACTCCGGGTAGCGGCGCAGGAACCCCTTCCAGTGTCCGCCGCGGATCAGCGGGCCGGGATCGGCATCGCCGCGGCCCCCGCCCGACGTCGTCGCGGTGAGCCGCGCGAGGCGCCGCGCGGCGGGGCGGGGGAGCGTCCACTCCTCCATCTCGCGGTACGCGCCCATCGCGGGGTAGATGAGCCCGCGGCTGGGTCCGGAGGCCGCCTCCCGGATCGTGACCAGCTCCAGTTCGCCCCGGCCGCGAGCCGCGTTCACCGCCTCGAGAAACGCGTCCAGCCAGCCGCCGGCGTACACCCATGCGCGGGTGTCCGGCCACCCACCGAACTTCTCGCCATCGTCGCCGAGCACGATCTGACGCTGCCCGGCCCGCCACCGCCGGGCGAGGAAGTCCGCGATCTCCTCCACCGGCCGGAACGGGATCAGATACCGGAGTCGCTCGTCGATCGGAAGGAGGCGGAGCCGTTCCCCGCCGCTCTCCGTGGCGAAGACGCCGTCCAGTTCCCCGGACTCGAGTCCGCAGGCGAGGAAGTGACGGTCGTCGAGGAGGGTGTATTCGACGCCCGCCCGCGCCAGGTCGGCGGCGAGATCGGGTTCCCAGACGCGTTCCGTGAGCCAGAGGCCCGCGGCCTCGACCGCGAACCGGCGGCGGAGGTCCGCCCGCATCCACTCGACCTGTTCCACCCGGTCCGCGGGGGAGAGCGCCGCGAGGATGGGCTCGTAGCGTCCGGATGCGAGGAACTCGATACGGCCTCCCGCCGCCCGCGCCCCGAGGTCGTCGAGGAAATCCGGAGCGTGGCCTTCCAACCAGTCGAGGAGGGGACCGGAGAGGTGAAGCGAGATGGGGTAGGTGCCGTGCCGGTGGATCGCGTCGAGGAAGGGCCGGTACACTTCCGTCAGGTGATCCTCGAACACATGGTCGAAGTTCCCCACCGGCTGGTGGAGGTGAATCGCGAACGCGAAGCGGAGCGGACTTCGGCTCACGCGTCCGCCGGGACGGGGACGTCGGCGCCCGATCGGTACTCGCGCTCGTACACGCCCGCCGCGTTCCGGAGGCCGGCTTCGTTGGCCGGGGCCTTCGCGAGGTCCACGACGAAGGCCGCCTCCAGGGCCTCCGCGCGCTCCGGCGCGATGCGGCGCAGGCGGTCGAGAGCGTGCGCGGCGTAGCCGAGCACCTGCCTCGCTTCGAGGCCCGCGACATCGTCGAAGAACCAGGCGCAGGAGGTGAACATCGCGGCCCGGTCGCGGGCCACCTCGAGCAGCGCACGTGCTTCGTCCCGGCGTTCACCGCCGAGGGTCGCCCCGGCGGCTCGCGCGATGAAGTCCTCAAGCCCCGAGGGCGCGCCCAGAACCTCGCCAAGTCTCTCCATGGCCTCTTCCGGGTCCGTCAGCCGGCCCGGCGCCCACTCCGCATACGCCGCATCGAGTCCCGCCGCGAGCGACTCGAGCGCCGAGCGCAGCGGCGCCCGCCAGCGCTGCTGTGAGTCGACATGGGGCGCCATCCGGCACCCGCACTCGGCGCGCCACCGCTCCACCCCGTGCGCGCAACTCCACGAGGTAGCCTCGTTCAGGGTCACGTAAGGGACGTCACCGGTGGCGCCGAGCGCCGCGGCGAAGTTCCCGATCTCCACCTCTCCGCTCTCGTGGGCCCGGGAGATCACCCGCATGAGCGTGCGCTCGGCCCCTCCGTGGTGGTGCCCGAACGTCTCGCCATCCGTCGCCAGCGCGACGATGCCCTCGCTCCGGCCCGAGGCCGACCGCAGCGCCTCGAACCACGCGTCGCGACCGTCGAGCAGCGCTCCGAACGCCACGCCGTGCGACAGTTCGCCGTCGTAGATGAAGACCGCGATCTCGCGGCCCCCGCCGAGCCGGACCCGCACCACGCCTCCGGCCGGCACGTCCGCGACCTGGTGCGGCGCCAGGATCGTGAAGGCCACGCCCTGCGCCGCCAACACGTCGAGCGTCTCCATGTCGACGGCCGTCTCGGGGAGCCACATGCCGTCCGCGCAGCGGCCGAAACGCCGCTCGAAGTCCCGCAGCCCCCAGCGCACCTCCGTCTCCTTCTCGCGGCGCGAGGCGAGCGGGAGGATGATGTGATGGTAGGGCTGGGCCAGCGCGTTGCCGTGCCCCAGCCGCTCGCGGCTCGCCCGGTCCCCGCGGACGAAGCTCTCGTGGACGTGCGGGCGTTCCCCCTCGAGCCAGCGCGCGAGCGTCGGGCCGAGGTCGAAGCTCAGCCACTCGAACGCCCCCGCCCGTGCGAGGGGTTCGTAACACTCCGCGGCGATCCGTTCGTTCCAGTTCTCGAACGGGGCCGCCCCCGGCTCGCGGCGGATCCGGCCCGTCCACGGGTCCTCGCGCGGCGGCTGATAGAAGTGGCCGTGAAGGACAACCGTGGCGCGATCCACGACCGGTGGCGGCTTCAGTCGCCCGGAGCGTGCGCCGCCAGCGCCCGCCGGTACACGTCCAGGTAGCGGTCCGCGCTGCCCGCCCAACCGAAATCGCGGGTCATCGCCTGCACCGCATGCTCGTTCCACGCCTCCCGACTCCCCGCATACAGCGCCGCGGCCCGCCCCAGCGCGATCTCCAGGTCTTCCGATGTGTATCCGTCGAACAGGAAACCCGTGACCTGGTCCTCGATGGTGTCGGCCAACCCCCCGACCCGACGGGCGACCGGGAGCACGCCGTAGAGCTGCGCACGCATCTGCGTGAGACCGCACGGTTCGTAGAGCGACGGCATCAGGAGGAGGTCGATGCCCGCCAGCAGCCGGTGCTCCTTCGCTTCGGCGAACTCGGTGTCCACGGCGATCCGGTCCGGATATCGCGCGGCCAACTCGCGCAGCGCCGTTTCGTACCGCTCCTCCCCCTGGCCGAGAAAGATGAACTGCCCTTCGGCCCGCTCCAGCGGTCCGCCGTCGATGAGGAGGTCGAGCCCCTTCTGCGCGACGAGCCGCGCGGTCATCCCGTACAGCGGCACGCCCGGCGCCTCGGTCAGGGCGTACTCCCGCTGCAGCGCGCGCTTGCACACGGCTTTCCCGGCCAGCTCCGCGCTCGAGAACGTGGCGTCGATCTCCGGGTCCGTCTCGGGATTCCAGACTTCCAGGTCGACGCCGTTCAGGATCCCGAGGAAGCGGTCGCCCATCTCGATGAACGAGCCGTGCAGCCCGAACCCGCCGTCGGCCGTGCGAAGCTCGTGCGCGTGGGTGGGACTCACGGTCGTCGCGTAGTCCGCAAACACGAGGCCCCCCTTGAGCAGGTTCAGGTGGCCGTAGAACTCCATCAGCCGCCAGTGAAACAGCTCGCGCGGAAGCCCGATTTCATCGAGCACCTCGGGCCGCTGAAGTCCCTGGTAGCCGGCGTTGTGGATCGAGAGGACGGTCGCCATGCGGTCGTGCGCCTCGCGTCCCGCGAAACGCGTGCGCAGAAAGACGGGGGCGAGGGCCGCGTGCCAGTCGTGCGCGTGGACGACGACGGGCACGTTAGCGAGTTCCGGCAGAATCCGGAGCGCCGCGAGGTTGTAAAGCGCGAAGCGCCGCGGGTTGTCCGCGTAGTCCGCCCCTCCCTCCCCATAGATTCCGTCCCGGTCGAAGCAGCCGGGGTGGTCGACGAAGAGCACGCGCGGGTTCCGGCGCGGGCCCGGGCGCTGGAGAATCCGGACCTCCTCCGTCCGGCGCCCCACGCGCACGCGGAAGCCGTCCGAAATCGGTTCCAGGTCGGGGAAGGCCTCGCGCACCGACCGGTAGAGCGGCATGAAGACGGTGACGGGGGTCCCCTGGGCGGCCTGGTACGTGGCGATGCCGCGCACCGCTTCCGCGAGGCCGCCGGTGCGGGCGTACGGCCAGTACTCGGCGACGAGGTGCACGACGGCAAGCTCCTCCGGGGGCTTGACCCCCGGCCGCGGTCGTGTCGGCGCTGGCTTGGCGATTGCAGGCATGCGGCTCATACTTCGTCGCGAAGTGGCGAATGTGTGGCTGCGAGAGACGGCGCCCGGTCCGGACGGACGCGCCGCGATGAGGTGGCAGATCGAACACCAAAAACCTAGTACCCCTCCCGGACCTCTCCAAACCCCGGCGCGCGATCCTTCGTTCCCTCTGAAGGCCTCCGACTTCGAGGCGTTCCACGCGGGACGGGAGTCCGCGCTCCACGACCTCCTCGGCGCGCATCCCTGCGAGCGCGGCGGGGAGGCGGGAACGCGGTTCGCCGTATGGGCCCCGCGCGCCCGGAACGTCGGCGTCGTGGGCTCGTTCAACGCGTGGGACGGCACGGCGCATCCCATGTCTCCGGTGGGCGACTCGGGCGTGTGGGAACGCTTCCTCCCCGGCGTCGGGCGGGGGGACCTGTACAAGTTCCAGGTGCGCTCCGGGCGGGGCGGGGACGGGGCTCCGAGCGGACCCTCCCTCGCGGTCGACAAGGCGGATCCGCTCGGCCGCGCCGCCGAGGTCCGGCCGGGCACCGCGTCGCGCGTAACCTCGACCGCCCCGTACGCATGGACGGATGCGGCGTGGGTCGAGACGCGTCCCGAACGCGCGGCCCGCGGCGTCCCCATCTCCATCTACGAGGTCCATCCCGGTTCGTGGCGCCGGAACGCGGACGGATCGTGGCTCGGGTATCGCGCGCTCGCCCGGGAGCTGCTGCCCTACGCCGCCGACCTGGGCTTCACCCACATCGAACTCCTCCCCGTCATGGAGCACCCGTACGACGGGAGCTGGGGATATCAGACGGTCGGGTACTTCGCCCCCACCTCCCGCTACGGGCCTCCCGAAGACTTCCAGCATTTCGTGGATGAGGCCCACCGCCTGGGGCTGGGCGTCGTGCTCGACTGGGTGCCGGGCCACTTCGGCCCCGACCTTCACGGCCTGAGGACGTTCGACGGGGCGCCCCTCTACGAGCTGGGGGAGGAATCGCGCGCCGTGCATCCGGACTGGGGCACGCTCGCCTTCGACTTCGGCCGGCCGGAGGTCGTCTCCTTCCTCCTCTCGAGCGCGCGCTACTGGATCGAGCGCTGCCACGTGGACGGTCTGCGAGTCGATGCCGTGGCGTCGATGCTTCACCTCGACTATTCGCGGGAGGAGGGAGAGTGGGAGCCGAACGAACTCGGGGGACGCGAGAACCTCGGCGCGATCGCCTTTCTCAAAGGGCTCTCGGAGATGACCCGCCGCGACTCCCCCGGCGTCCTCCTGTTCGCGGAGGAGAGCAGCGCGTGGCCCGGCGTCACAGCGCCGGCGGACGAGGGAGGGCTCGGGTTCGACTTCAAGTGGAACATGGGATGGATGAACGATACGCTCCGGGTCCTGGCCGCTTCGCCAGGGCGGAGGCCCCGCCTGCACCGGCGCCTGACGTTCTCGCTTCACTATGCGTACACAGAGCAGTATCTTCTTCCTTTATCGCATGATGAAGTCGTTCACCTCAAGCGATCTCTCCTGGAGAAGATGCCGGGGACGGACGAGGAGAGGTTCGCCGGCCTCCGCCTCCTGCTCGGTTACATGTGGACGCACCCCGGGACCAAGCTCCTCTTCATGGGAGGGGAGATCGGGGAGCGGCGGGAATGGCACGAAGACGGCGAGCTCGACTGGAGTCTGCTGGATCCGTCCTCGAACCCGGCGCACCGCGCGCACCGCGGACTCCGGCGCTGGGTGCGGGCGCTCAACCATCTCTACGCCGGCGAACCGGCGCTGCACGCCCTCGACCACGCGCCGGAAGGCTTCGAGTGGCTGGACGTGCACGACGCGAAGCGCAGCGTGCTGAGCTATGTGCGCTGGCGGCCGGAGTGGGAGGGGGCCGTCGTGGTGGTGGCGAACTTCTCCGCCACCGCGTGGCCGGGGTATCGGGTCGCCCTTCCTGAAGGCGGACCATACCGCGTCGTGCTCGACGGCGGCGATCCGGAGTTCGGGGGGAGCGGGCGCGCCGCGATTCCGCCCCGCGCGGAGGAGGTTCCCCACCACGCGCGGCCCGCCTCGCTCGCGGTCGATCTCCCGCCGCTGGGTTTCCTCGTCCTCCAGCGCTCGGAAGGAGCCCGGTAAAGAGGACTGGCAGCGGGACCTTTGCCACGGCCCTGCTAGGGAGCCGGTAGCAGCTCGTCGACGTAGCGGAGGAGCATGTGGCGCCACGTGGGCCAATCGTGGTGCCACTCATCGCCCCAGTCGTCCACCCGGTTCGGCACGCCCTTCCGTCCGAGGAGCGAGGCCGCGCGCCAGGATTCGCCGATGTCCTCCGCCCGCCCACGCCCGGAGGCGAGGAGGACGAAACGCCGGCGCAACCGGTCGAGCGTCTCGCCTTCGAGCCGCGGCAGGTGGTGCACGGGTGAGGCGCGGTAGAAGTCGCCCGTCGCTTTCGCCTCGACCCCGGTCTCGTGTTTCAGAAAGCGTTGGAGATCGTACGTGCCGCTCATGCACACGGCGTGCGAGAAGGCGTCGGGGAACCGGCACAGCATGGCGAGCGCATTGAACGCTCCGATCGAGGAGCCCGCGACGATGACCTCGATCCCCGGATCGTTGCAGTCGTCCCGGATCATGGGGACGAACTCGCGGTAGACGAACTCCTGGAAGCGGTCGAGGACCGCCATGCGGTGTTCCGGGGTCCCCTCGCGCCCGAGCATGACGCGGCCCGCCACGCTGTCGCACGAATAGACCTTGATCCGGCCGTCCGCCAGGTAGTCGGCGACCGTGTCGATGACGAGGAAGCGCTCGATCTCCTCCGCGTCCCCTCCGGCGGTGGGGAACATGAGGAAGGGCACGCCGACCTCGCCCCAGCGCGCGACGTTGACCTCCTGGCCGAGGCGGTGCGACCACCAGCTGGCGTTGAGCTTCATGAGGCGAGAATCGGCACGGCGCCGGGGGGCTCCTCCCGGCGGGCCGCCTGAATGCGGTCGAAGAAGAGCGCGGTGAACTCCTCGACCTCGTGATCGGGGTAGAGCGTGGCCACCTTCGCGCGTACCGCGTCCCGGGCCGCCTCGCTGCCGAAGAACTCGTCGGCCACCTCGTCGAGTTGTGCGAGGTGCGTCTCGCAGAACTCCACGAAGCGGTCGGTCTCGAACCGGGCCGCGGCGATCCCGGCGCAGGCTCGGACCCTCTCTTCGATCGACATCCCGGGACGGCAGGCATCGAAGAACGGCTGCCAGTCGAGGTTGACGCGCATCCTGCGCCGCGTCGCCGCGCAGAAGAGGGACCAGCGGAGGTTCGCCTTGATGAGCCACGGGAAGTGATAGTGGAGCGACGTGACCTGCGAATCCGGACACGGGTTCGCGAAGTCGATCGGCATCCAACGTCCGCCGCTGCGAAGCACCTCGCACGAGTTGAAGTCCCACCCGAAGAACGCGTTGATCGTGAGCGTCGTATCCCGGATCAGGCCGGCGTCGGCCGGATCGAGGCGGTCGCGCTCTACGGTGTAGCGGTCGTGCGCGGCGGCACCGGGGTCGTAGAGGACGGCCCGCGTCTGAGGGCCCAGTCCGATGCAGCGGACGAAACGGTCGTGCGTCACCCCCTGCTGCAGGTGCATGACGAACTTGCCGCTCTCGTCGTAGGCGGCGCCGAGCGCCTCGTCGTCCTCGATCCGCGACACGCCTCGCCAGCCGCCGCCGTCGTACGGCTTCATGAACACGGGATAACCGAGGTCGCGCGCCACGGCGGGAAGATCGAAGAGCCGCGCGTAGCGTTTCAGGGTAACCGCCAGGTCGTCCTGCGGGTCGTACGACTTGGGCGGAACGAGCCACGTCCGCGGAACCGGAAGACCCAGCCTCATCATCGCGCAGTAGGTGGAGTGCTTCTCCATCGACTGCACGCTCCACGGATTGTTGAACACGTAGAGCCCGTCCATGATCACCGACTTCTTGATCCACTCCCGCGTCGGAAAATACCAGTGCGTGAGGCGGTCGATGACGACGTCGTACTTCCCCTTCTTCTGCAGGTCGAAGGGCTCGATCGTGACGTTCTCGAGATGGAACCGGATCGTGCCGTCGGAGGAGGGGATTCGGGGCGCCAGCCGTTCGAGGATCGCGCGGTAGGCGACGGGCCAGCAGAGATCCGCTCCGAGCGAGAGGCCGATGCGGCGCGTGACCTCGCGCGCGGACGCCGCCGCGGCCGTCATTCGTAGACCATCCAGAGCGGACCCGGGAAGAGCCACGACAGGCCCTCGCGCAAGCGGTCGCGCCAGTTCTCCCAGTTGTGGCCGTCGCGGGACTCGACGAAGCGCACATCCGCGCCGCCGCGGCGGAGGACCGGGATCAGGGCCCGATTCTCCGAGACGAGCGGCTCGTAGACGCCCACCGAGACGAACGCCTTCTCGGCGATGGCGGTCGGCGCCGCCCGGTATCCGTTCATCATGTCGACGACGCGGTCGAAGACGGGGCCGCTCTCGTTGCCGCCGATGTCGGTGAACAGGAAAGACCCCGACTGTAGCAGCATCCGGCCGAAGCGACCGGGGTACTCGAGCGCGGCGTGGAAGGAGGCGACGGCGCCCAGGCTCGCGCCCATGAGTCCGCGCGACCCGGGGTCCGGGAGGAGCGGATAGTCGCGCTCGAGGCGCGGGAGCAGCTCTTCGGCCACGAACCGCGCGTGCGCCGGATCCGCCGAGTATTCCGACATCCGGTCGCCCGGGTGCAGCAGCGCCACGATCATCCGGGGAATCTCGAAGCGATCGATGAGTCGGTCGAGCACCTGTCTCAGGCCGGCGTATTCGACGTAGTCCCCGCCGTCGTGCACGATGAGCAGCGGGTAACGCCGGTTGGCGCGGAACTCCGCCGGACGGTACACGGTCACGTGCCGCGCGGACTCGAGCGCCTCGCTCTCGACCGCGAGTTCGTCCATCTCGCCGCGCCGGACGTCCTCGCTCTCGCGGGCCCAGTCGGGGATCTCGTAGCCCCGCGCCTGCACGACGGAGTTCGCGCCGAACGGATCCCGGGCGCGCCGGGGGTTCAGCGGGTCCTCGATCCACTCGACGCGGCCGCCGGCGACCACTTCGATCTTGTACTCCACCCGGGACTCGTCGGGGAGTTCGAGCGTGTAGCACCAGAGATCCGTGCCGTCCAGGCGGCGGAAGGGCCCCGAGGTCTGGAGCCCGTGCACCCAGTGGCGGAGCCGGACGGCGTCGGCACGGCCCCGGTACACGAAGGTGTAGAGGGGAGGCTCGGCAAGCGGGAACTCGTTCGCGCCGACGAATGCGGCCACCGCGTCCACCGGATCTGCTCCGCCGGACCGGGACGCGAGCTGCGCCTCGAGCGCCGCGATCGCGGCCGAACGCGGCATCGACGGTTCCTGCCGGCGGGCACGGGCGTGGGGATCGAATCGCATGGGCCGGACTACGCCGCCGCAGGGAAGGGGACGCTGCGGCCCGTCGCGTCGAGGCGCTCAACGCCGCCCCCGACGCTCCAGCCGTCGCCGGCCCGGTCGATTCGGTGGCCAGGGTCGAGGAGGACGCAGGAGTCGGGGGAGAAGCGGGCCGCGAGCCGCGCTGCGCGCGTCCGATCGTCCAGCGCGAGGCGAGCGGAGGCGTGCGGCAGGGCGACGAGTCCTCGGGCCATCCCGAGCCCCGCGTCGAAGACCTCGGGATGGCCCTCGCCCCACGGCGGCCGGTCGTGAAACAGCACGACGCGTTCCGTAAGCACCATGGCGCCGGCCGACCGGCCGATCACGGTGCGTCCGTCCAGGAGCTTCCGCCCCCCGAACAGGCGCAGGCGGCTCAGCAGGTTCCCGACGTGCCCGCCCTCCAGCACGATCGCCTCCGTATCCTCGAGTCGCGCGTCCACCTCGCGCCGCTGCGACCGCACCGCGTCGCGCTCCGGCGGCGACATGCGGCGCTCGAACTCCGACCGGATCTCGACCACGCGGTCCAGGTGCCGCGCATCGAGGCGCCGAATGGCCTCGAGGGCTTCGCCGCGCTCGGTCCGGAGCACCGACGCGTCCCCCCGCAGTTCGGCCAGCCGCCTGTGCGCCTCGATAAGGCCGTGGAGGCGCAGATTGTACGCGCGACGCAGCGCCCCGAGCCTTTCCCGGGTCTCCCGGTGCGCACGCGCGAGTTCCGCGTCCGCCTCGGCGATCCGGTCCGAGCGCCGGTAGAGTTCGAGGTCCACGACGCGGTTGGCGAGGCGGGGATCGATGAGTCCCTCATTCGCCTCCCGATCCCGCCACCCGGCGGTGATGGCGGCGATCCGCGCGCCCGGCGACAGCGCGCCCCCGGCTTCCAGCTCCCGCACCACGTCCCGCAGCGCAAGATCGCCGCCGCGCGGACCCAGGAGGACGAGCGGCGGCCGGAACCCGGCGTCGCCGGCCGTCCGGCGCCTTCTCGCCGCCCTCATGCGGCGCGCACCTTCACCCACCGTCCGACCGCGTCGAGCATGCCCCGCAGCTCGTCGTAGTCCGGATGTCGCAGCCGGAGCCAGGCGTTCGCCATGTATCCGGCTTCCACCGGCTGGGTGGGCGTGCCGGGCGGCGGCAGGTGCGTGTCGATGATCCACTCCCCGAAACGGGTTTCCACCTTCTCCAGTCCCTCGTACCCCGCGATCCGCCCATCGTTTTCGGGCCGCAGCGTCACGATTCCCGCGGAGTAGCGGCGCGACGCGTCCCGCAGCTTGCGGCCATGCACGATGCAGGACGCCCATTCGCGGTACACGTCCATCTCGTTCGCCGCTCCGTACAGGTCCCAGGCTCGCACGCCGGGCGGACGGCAGCCGATCTCGGAAAACCTGAGTCCCTTCTCGCCGAAGAACCACTCCATGTGGGTGGCGGAGGTCCCGATCTCGAGCGCGTCGATGACGCGCTGCCCGAGTTCCCGGACCTCCGCGTAGTCGCCGGCGGTGTCGATCCGGTTTGTGGCGATGAACTGGGGGGAGACCTCCCGCGTCCGCATGGCCTCGAGCACGTTCGGGTAGTAGTGGGTCATGAAATCGTGGACCACCGTGCCGCCCACCGTCAGCGTGTCGTAGAAGGCCTCGTGGCCGTCCACGAACTCCTCGACGGCGACTTCGGCGCCGTGCCCGACGCCGAGGCGCGGGAGCAGCGCCGCGAGCCGCGCCTCGTGGTCGACGCGATACGTACCCGAGGCCCCGGCCCCGGCGCGAGGCTTGACGATGAGCGGATAACCGATGCGGCGGCCGAAGTCCAGGATCCGCCGCGCGTCGCCGCCGCCCATGGACTGGGCGGTCGCGATCCCCGCATCGCGAAGGGCAGCCTTCATCGCCGGCTTGTCGCGGCAGAGGTGCGCGGTCTTCACCGATGTCCCGGCGAATCCCGCGGCTTCCCGTACGCGGGCGACCGGGAGGATGTGGGCTTCGACCGTGGCCTCGAGGCGATCCACGGGCTGGCGGCGGTGGATTTCGTGAACGGCGTGCGCGAGGGCGCCTTCGTCGCACACGGAGCCGACCTGCTCGTAGCGGGTGAGCCACCGGTGGAGGTCGGAGCCCAGCGCCTCCAGCGGCGCTTCGCCCACCGCGGACACCTCCGCGCCGACTTCGTGCAGACCGCGCACGAAGTCCTTCTGGTTTCCGGGAAACAGGGGTTCGACGAATACGACGTGCATTGCTTCGCCAACAACTCGGGGGAAAAACTTCACTTTGAGGGCCCGACATAGTACAGTCCCTGCGCTCGAACGCCAGCCCGTCCGGCGGCGGCCGTCCGGCCCGTCGCGGCAACGCGGAAGATCCATGCCCAACGTCGCATTCGTCGCCCCGTTCTATCTCCCTGCCACGCTGCGTTTTCTGGAAGCCGCCGCGGGGCTCGCCGGCGTGCGCCTCGGGGTCGTGACGCAGGAACCGCTCGAGCGCATGCCCGCCTCCCTGCGGCGGAGCATCGCGGCGCACGCCCGGGTCGGCGACGCTCTGTCGGCGGAGGGCATCCACGTCGGCCTGCGCGGGCTATCCGCCGAACTCGGCGGGATCGACCGCCTGCTGGGCGCGCTCGAGGAGCTTCAGGTACCGCTCGGGGAGCTGCGCGACGGACTCGGCATCGAGGGGATGGGCGCGGAGGCCGCGCGCAACTTCCGCGACAAGTCGCGCATGAAGGACGTGCTCCGGGCGCACGGCCTGCCCTGCGCCGGGCACGCGCTGGTCCGCGACGAGAGCGAGGCGGCGGCCTTCTCGGACGCGGCGGGCTTCCCGCTCATCGTGAAGCCGCCCGCCGGCTCCGGCGCCCGCGGCACGTTCCGCGTCGAAACCCCCGCGCAGTTGCGCACGGCGATTGCGATGTCGCGGCCGAGCGCCGAGCGGCCGACGCTCGTCGAGGAGTTCGTCGTCGGCGAAGAACACTCCTTCGACGCGGTGTCGATCGGCGGGCGCGTCGTCTGGCATTCGATCAACCACTACCTGCCGTCGCCGCTGGAGGTGCTGCGCGAGCCGTGGATCCAGTGGTGCGTCCTCCTTCCGAGGGAGGTCGATTCCTCCCGGTACGAGGAGATCCGGCGCGTCGCCGGCCCCGCGCTCGCTGCGCTGGGAATGGAAACGGGGCTGAGCCACATGGAGTGGTTCCGGCGGACCGACGGCTCGGTGGCGATCTCCGAAGTCGGCGCCCGGCCGCCCGGCGCCCAGTTCGTCACGCTGATCTCGCAGGCGCACGATGTCGATCTCTACCGCGCCTGGGCCCACCTCCTGGTCTTCGATGAATTCGATCCTCCGCCCCGCCCGTACGCGGCCGGCGCAGCCTACCTCCGGGGACAGGGCCGGGGCTCCGTGCGTCGCGTGGCCGGCATCGAGGAGATCGCGAAGGACCTCGGGCCCCTCTGCGTCGAGTGGCGCCTCCCCCGGACCGGACAGGCACAGAGCGCCTCCTACGAGGGAGAGGGCTACATCATCGTACGCCACCCGCGCACGGAAGTCGTGGAGGAGGCGCTGAAGCGGATCATCACCCGCGTACGGGTGGAACTCGCCACGTAACGGAACGGCTCACACGCAACCCAACAACTCAACGGAACCATGAAAGTACTGATGATTTCGCCGGGCTATCCGGCCGAGATGACGCACTTCACGCGCGGGCTCGCGGAAGTGGGCGCGACGGTCATCGGCCTCGGCGATCAGCCGGCGGCGGCGCTGCCCGAGGTCGCCCGGACGAGCGTGTCCGACCATCTGCAGGTGAGATCGCTGGCGGATGAGGCGGACGTGATGCGGCAGGTCGCCGCGCTCGCGGCGAGAACCCGGATCGACCGCGTGGAGTGCCTGTGGGAACCCTTCATGATCCTCGCCGCGCGGCTGCGGGAGATGCTGGAACTGCCGGGGCCGACCGTCGAGCAGACGCTCCCCTTCCGCGACAAGGAGGTGATGAAGGACGTGCTCGACGCCGCCGGGATCCGGACGCCCCGTCACGGGAGGGCCACGAGCAGTGCCGAGTGTCGCGAGGTCGCGGAGCGCGTGGGCTTCCCGCTCATCGTGAAGCCCGTCGCCGGCGCCGGCTCGGCCGACACGCACCGCGTCGATTCGGCACGGGAGCTGGAGTGGGTCCTTCCCGCCCTCCGGCACGTCCCCCAGGTCACCGTCGAGGAGTTCATCGAGGGCGAGGACATGACCTTCGACACGATCACGGTCGGAGGCGCCGTCGCACACTACAACATCTGCCGCTACTGGCCCCGCGCGCTCGAGTCGAAGACGCACGAGTGGCTCAGCCCCGTCACCTACGCGCTGCGCGACGTAGAGGCGGACGATGTCGCCCCCGGACGCGAGATGGGCTTCGCCGTGCTCGCCGCGCTCGGCTTCGAGACCGGCTACACGCACATGGAGTGGTACCGGACGGCGGAGGGGGAGGCCGTGTTCGGCGAAATCGCCGCGCGCCCGCCCGGCGTGCGGACGGTCGACCTCATCAACTTCGCGAGCGACATCGACACCTATCGCGGGTGGGCCGAAGGCGTCGTGCACGCGACGTGGTCGCAGCCGGTGGAACGGAAGTACAACGCCTGCTGGATCGTCAAGCGGGCGCGCGGACAGGGCCGGATCCAGCGCATTGAAGGGCTCGGCCCGCTACTCCAGGAGTACGGCGAGCGGGTGTGCAGCCTGGACCTGCTCCCGGTGGGGTCACCCCGGCGAAACTGGCAGGCCACGCTCGTCTCCGACGGGATGATCTTCCTCCGCCACCCGGACCTTGGGGCGCTGGAGACCATCGCCGGCGAGTTCGCGACGCGCCTGCAACTCTACGCCGCCTAGCGAGGCGCGCCGCCTGGCGTCCCGATGGAGCGGTGGGCGGAGTCAGCGAGCCATGCGCCTGTCAGGAGCCCTCCACCAGTGTGTAGACGGCGACGCTCTGTTCGTCGAACTCGCCTTCCTCGAGGAGCAATACCCAGCCCGGACCGGCGTCGACCAGGGTCCGGCCGGCCGGGATGGTGAGGCGGTGGAGCCACGTCCCGTCCGGCCCCAGCAGCTGGAACTCGTCGGCTCCGGGGTCTCGCCAGGAATACGGCACGACCAGCACGCTGCCGTCCGGTAGCGGCAGAAGCCCCTTCGACGCGTAGGCAGGAAAGCGTTCCGGCAGTTCGTCCCGAATCTCCGGCCACCTGTCCCTCTCGAAGCTCCGGCGCTCCTCGGCCGTTTCGTAGCGGGCCAGGTACGAGTCGAGGTGGCGGTTCAGGTGCTCGCGCGTGACCTCGAGGTCCGGTCCGTTCCACCGCGCGACGCGCGTGATGCGGCCGGTCCAGTCGACGTGTTCGAGTTGGTAGTCATCCGCCGATCCGTACCACACGCCGGAGGCTGTGACCGCGAAGGCGATGTCCTTCCCCCAGGTGACGGGCCCCGAGATGCCGCCGCCGTGGTGGTAGAGTTCCGTCCCCGGGATCCCCGAGCGCAGAGTGGTCACGCCGCCGTCTCGCTCCCAACTCAGCGCGGTCTCCCAGCGGTACTCACCCACGGCCAGGGCCTCCTCCGCCTCGCTGTCCAGCCAATCAACGAAGACCACGTTGCCGTCCGGCGCACATGCGGGCGGTGCCCCCAAGGGGCCGGGTCCGCCGGCCTCGCGGAGCGCCCGTGTGTCAGCCACGCTGCCGTCCGAATCGAGTTCGGTGATTCGCCTGAGTCGCCGATCGTATACCGTGATCGCCGCCTCCGGGCACCCTCGCAGCAACGCGAGTCCCCGATACTCGCCCGGTCCATCGCCTTCGCGCCCGCTGGTCCACACGTGCCGCCCGCCCGCGTCGAACATTCGGACTTCGCGGCTCTGCTCGTCCGCGACGACGACGCTCCCGTCCTCAAGCCGGATGGCGCTCGAAACGTTGCCGAAAAGGTATTCGTCGGGGCCGTCCAGCATTCCGACCCGCAACAGCGGCTCGTCGGAGAGCACGAGGTCCACTCCCCGGGGGGAATCGCTCTCGACGATCGTTTGAGCAGCCATTCCGGGAATCGCCGGGGTCGTTTCGGCGTCCCGGCTGTGGGTCCGGGGCTCGGCAGTGCCGGTGATGGCGCAGCTCAGAGCGACCAGGATCAGGAATGTGGTGCGGGTCAGGCGGGGTGCGGTCATGTGTGACACTCCTGAACGGAACGAAACGGAACACAGGAAATCGCAACAACTATACATCTAGTTGTTAATTCAGGACTGCGCAACGCTCCCGACCCCGCTCCGGTCCGGCGATCCGGGTTCCGACCCGTCAGTCGCTCCCGCGCAGCGACGGGACGTAGTAGTCGCGTGCATAGTCCCGCACCATGCGGGCCGCCGTGAACCGTGCGCCGGCCACCTCGATCGCGCGCCGCGCATGAGCGAGCCAGCCCGCCGGAGCGTCATCCCGGGAGCCCGCGCCGGGCCGGTCGTAGTACAGGGGAACGACCTCCTCCTCCAGGAGCCGGAAGAGGTGCTCGGCGTCGTGCTCGTCCACCATATCCTCGCTTGCCCCGTTGGGCGCGCGCGGGATGATCCACCCGTTGTCGCCCTCGCACCCCTCCTCCCACCAGCCGTCCGCGGTCGCGAGTTGCGGGACGCCGTTGAGGGCGGCCTTCATCCCGCTCGTCCCGCTCGCTTCCAGCGGGATCCGCGGGAGGTTGAGCCACAGGTCGACGCCCTCGACGAGTCCGTGTGCGGTATGGAGTCCGTAATTCTCGAGGAAGGCGACCCTGCCCTCGAACTCCGGATCGCGCGTATGCTCGTATACGCCTCGGAGGACGCGCTTGCCGTCGTCGTCACGCGGGTGCGCCTTCCCGGCGAAGATGAGTTGCACGGGGCGGGCGGGGTCCGAGAGAAGTGCGAGCAGCCGGTCGCGGTCGCGGAAGATGAGGTCCGCGCGCTTGTAGGTGGCGAAACGCCGCGCGAAGCCGATCGTGAGCGGCCCGGGGCTCATGAGCGTGCCGGCTCCGGCGAGGTGAGCCGATTCGGGCCAGTGGTCCGGCCAACGGCGCCGGGCCTCGTCCCGGATCAGATCGAGGAGCCGGAGTTTCAGCCGCCGCCGCACGCGCCACAGCGCCTCGGCGGGCACGTCGCGCACCGCGCGCCACATGGCTTCGTCGCCCGGACAGGCCCGCCAGCCGGCGGGGAGCCATTCCTCCAGGAGTCCGGCGACGTCATCGCTCATCCACGTGGCGAGGTGGACTCCGTTCGTCACGTGCCCGATCGGCACCTCCGCGGCCGCCCGGCCCTCCCAGAGGCCGCGCCAGATTTCACGGCTCACGCGCCCGTGCCGCGCGGAAACGCCGTTGACTCGCCGCGACAGCCGGATCGCCGCCGCCGTCATGTGAAACCGGTCCCGCGCCTCGTCGCCCGGGTGGAGACCGAGTCCCAGCAACTCCTCGCGGTGAGGAAACTCTTCCCAGAACGTCTCGCCGATCCATTCCCGAATCTGCGCGTGGGAGAAGACGTCGTGGCCCGCCGACACGGGCGTGTGCGTCGTGAAAACCGTAGAGGTGCGGACCCGGGACACCGCATCTGCGAAGGATTGGCCGTCCTGCATCAACCGGCGCACGCGCTCCACCATCATGAATGCCGCGTGCCCCTCGTTCGCGTGCCACGCCCCGGGCGCGATCCCGAGTGCGGCGAGCACGCGCACGCCCCCGACGCCGAGGATCGCCTCCTGCCGCAGGCGGTGGTCCGCACCGCCCGCGTAGAGCTGGTGGGAGAGGCCCCGGTCGGCGGGGTCGTTCTCCTCGAGGTCCGTGTCGAGGAGGTACAGCGAGACGCGCCCGACCCGCAGCCTCCAGGCCCCGATACGGATGCGCCGCCCCCCGCCCCGGAGCGAGGCGAGCCATGGGGCGCCATCCGCTCCCTGCAGCCGCTCCAGCGGAGTCAGGTCGGGGTCGAGCGGGTCGTCCGCATCTTCCTGCCAGCCGTCCGGCCCCAGGGTCTGGTCGAAGTAGCCGTGCGCGTACATCAATCCCACGCCCACGAGAGGAACGCCGAGTTCGGACGCCGCCTTGAGATGGTCTCCGGCGAGCACGCCGAGTCCCCCGGAGTAGATGGGGATGGACTCGTGCAACGCGAATTCCGCGCAGAAGTACGCCACGGGGCTCTCGGCGAACTCCGGGTAGCTCCGGATGAACCAGGTGGACGACGCGCTCGACCCGCCGCCCGGCAGCCGGTCCGGTGCATGGCACGCCGCGTCGTACCTGCGCAGGAAGTCGTCGTCGGCGGCCAGTTCACGCAGTCGTGCATCCCCGACCGCCCGCAGCAGCGCGACGGGGTTATGTCGCGTACGGCGCCATAGCGGCGGATCGATGGACCGGAAGAGGGCCGGGGCCGCCGGGTTCCACGTCCACGAGAGGTCGTTCGCGAGTTCCCACAGCCGCCCGAGGCGGTCGGAGATCTTGTCGTCTGGACCCACGTCCCTCTTCATCTCCTTGCTTCTGCGGGGGGCTTGTCGCTGCCGAGGGTTGGGGGCGCGGCGGGGTTCCGAACCCCCGGAGCGCGACCGAAGTTACGGCACCGTGACGTCCGCGACACACCTCGGCGCCGACTCGTTCCGTGACTCCGGGCGGCTCCGTCTCGTTCGCCCCCCCGTTGCAGCCTCAGCGGCACGGAGCCAAACTCAGCCGGCCTCCCGCACACTCGTCGCTAACGGGGACAACGCATGGACTTCGCCACAATCGTAGACTGGGTCGACCGGAACGTCGCGCAGTTCGGGATCACGATCGGAGGAGAGCGCCTGACGCTTCAGGTCCTGCTCCTCCTCGGCATCGGGACCTATCTGACCCTCCGGCTCGGCCTGCCGCAGATCCGCAAGTTCGCGCACGGCGTCGCCGTGGCCACGGGCCGATACGACGATCCGAACGATCCGGGCGACGTGTCGCACTTCCAGGCGCTGACCACCGCGCTCAGCGCGACGGTGGGCATCGGGAACATCGCCGGCGCCGCGATCGCCATCCACCTCGGGGGGCCGGGGGCGCTGTTCTGGATGTGGATGACCGCCTTCCTCGGCATGGCGACGAAGTACAGCGAGGTGACGCTGGCGCAGCAGTACCGCGAGGTCGACGAGTCGTCGGCGAAGTACAGCGGGACGGTGTCGGGCGGACCGATGTACTACATCGAGAAGGGACTCGGCCCGCGCTGGAAGCCGGTGGCGGCGTTCTTTGCGGTCATGCTGGGGCTGACGGCGTTCATGACGGGGAACGCCAACCAGGCCAATACGGTCGCGGACGCGATGCTGGCCGAGTTCGGGATCGCCAAGTGGATCACCGGCCTCACGACCTCGACGATCGTCGCGCTCGTGATCCTGGGCGGCATCAGGCGCATCGGCCGCGTGACCAGCATCCTGGCCCCGTTCATGGCGATCGTCTACGTGACCGCCGCCATGCTCATCATCATCATGAACCTCGACCAGGTGCCGGGAACCTTCGCCCTCATCTTCCGCGAGGCCTTCAATCCGACCGCCGGCGTGGCCGGCACCGGCGTGGGCGCCTTCCTCGTGACCCTCATGTGGGGCGTGCGGCGCGGGCTGTTCTCGAACGAGGCGGGGCAGGGCTCCGCGCCGATCGCGCACGCGGCGGCGAAGACGGACGAACCGGTCTCCGAGGGCGTCGTCGCGCTGCTCGAGCCGTTCATCGACACGATCGTCATCGTCACGATGACCGCGCTCGTCGTGATCATGACCGGCGCCTGGAACTCGCAGGTCCCGACCGCGATCCAGCTCGAAGGCGGAGACATCAGCTATGTGGTGGTCGACGATGCCGGGAGCTCGGTGCCGACGGACCCGACGGGAACGATCCGCTACACGCTCGGACGGCCGGGCGTGACGAGCGAGCCCCACCTCGCGTGGCACGAGGTCTCCGTGCCGCAGCTGTTCGAGGACGAGGCGCAGACGCAGCCGTTCAGCGGGGCCGTCGACCCGGCGCGGGCCGTCGCGATCGCCGACGACGGGCGGGAACTGGCCGTCCTTTACGGGCAGGCCTACGAGACCGGCGCTCCGCTGACGCAGATGGGATTCCAGCGCGGCCTGTCTCCGCTCGGCGACTGGGGCCACTACATCGTGATCTTCTCCGTCTTCCTGTTCGCGATCTCGACGGCGATCTCATGGAGCTACTACGGCGACCGCTGCGCGAACTACCTGTTCGGGCCGAACGCGATCATCCCGTACAAGCTCGTGTTCGTCGCGATGCACTTCGTCGGGGCCGTGCTGCCGCTCGCGGTGGTGTGGTCGCTCGGGGACATCTTCCTGGCCATCGTCATCATCCCGAACCTGATCGCGCTGATCTTCCTCGCGCCCCAGATCAAGGAGATGACGGAGTCCTACTTCACCCGCAGCCCCTGGGAGAGGCACCGGAAACACTAGCCCGGGAAAGCGCCCCGCCGCTCGGTCCGCGGCTGGCGCTTCGTCCCGCCGACGGCTCCGGGCGGTCAGCGTTCGGCGGCCAGCCTTCCGGCCTCGCCGTCCGGGCCCGCCGGGGCCTGGCCGCCCGGGCCCTGAAGCGCGGCGCCTTCGCCGCGGAGGCGCCGGACTCCCTCCACGTACTCGGAGAAGCTGATCCTGCCCGACACGTAGCGGCGCTGGAGCCGGGAGAAGATCCGGCTCTCCGCTCGCGTCGCGGCTTCGGCCGGCGCGACGGGATCCGCCGTGGGCGCCCCGAGGCGGGAGGACCGGCTCCGAATGACGCGCGGCCTCCGGATCCGGACGACGCCCCGCATATCGTCCGCAAGGCTCCTCACATCGGCTGCGCACTGTTGGAAGAGCCCGGGCCCCGACTTCAACGCGGCGGCCAGCGCGCGGCTCGTCGCACGACCCACGCCGAGGAGCATGCGGTGGAAATCGCCCCGACTCCAGTCGCCCGCGCGCACACGCCTGCGGTAGATCACGGCGGCGATGCCTCCCAGGAAGACGATCTCGAACATCGCTCAGCCCTCCCGCGAGGTCGCGGCCCCGGGCTCCGGCCACGCGCTCTCGATCTCGCGCGCCGCGCGGTCCAGGATCGACTTCACCCCTGCAAGCGTCTCGGGATCGCCCTGTCCGCCCGTCGCGCGCTCGAAGCTCACCTGGGCGAGGTGGATGAACGAGCGCGTCACGTCGCGCATCGCGGATCCCGCGAAGCGCTCGCCCATGTTGACGAAGCGGCCGAAGATGTCGCGGGTGCGGGAGCGGTGCTCTTCGAGGAAGTCGCGCCCCGCCGACGTCAGCCGGTAGACGCGCTTCCCATCTTCCTGTGTCGACGACACGTACCCCCGGTCCTCGAGCAACTGCAGCGTGGGGTAGACGGAGCCCGGACTCGGCGTGTAGAGGCCGCCGGACTCCTCCTCCAGCCGCCGCATCAGTTCGTAGCCGTGCATGGGTTCGTCCGAGAGGAGGCGGAGAAGGACGAACTTCAGCTCCCCCTTCCGGACGACGCGACGGGCGCCCCCGAACCCTCCGCCGAAACGAAACACGCCGGGGCCGCAGCAGTTTGCCCAGGCGCCGAATCCATCCTTGCTGGTGAACATCCATCCCCTCCCGCTACCGACCGGTCTCGATATATCGAAATAGTATCCGATATATCGGAACGACGCAAGCGGAGGATCGCGTAGCGCCCGCCGATTCCGACGACGTTCATCCCCCGTCGCGGTGGAAGTGGTGTACGCTCCCCTGGGATTCTCCGAACACGACGACGTCGGCAAGGTTGACGTGCGGCGGCGCGTTGACGACGTAGGACACGACCTCGGCGACGTCCGCCCCGGTGAGCGGCTCCAGCCCCTTGTACACGGCTCGCGCGCGGTCCTCGTCGCCCTTGAAGCGCACGAGCGAGAACTCCGTGTCGACGAGGCCCGGGTGGATCCCCGACACGCGGACGCCGGTGCCGAGGACATCGAGGTTCGTCCCCTCGGTGATCGCCTGCACGGCGTACTTCGTGGCGGCGTAGACGCTCGCGCCGGGATAGACCTGGCGGCCGGTGATGCTCCCGATGTTGACGACCTGCCCCGAATCGCGCTCGACCATGGCGGGAAGGAAGGCGCGCGTCACATAGAGGAGTCCCTTCACATTCGTGTCGATCATCCGGTCCCAGTCGTCGACCTCGGCGTCGTGCACGAGCGCCATGCCCGCGGCGAGGCCGGCGTTGTTGACGAGGATGTCGGGGGCGCCGCGGGCGGCGATGAGCCGTTCCGCCTCGTCCCGAACCGCGTCGCGGTCGCGGACGTCGACGACGCCGATGTCCACGGCCACCCCGCCTGGAGCCGCGATCTCTTCCGCGAGACGGGTGAGCCGCTTCTCCCTGCGCGCCCACAGCACGAGGTTCGCGCCGTCACCGGCCAGGCGGCGCGCGATGGCCTCGCCGATCCCCGAACTCGCTCCCGTGACGAGCGCAAGCTGTCCCGAGACGCGGGGGGTCACGGCTTTGCGCCTCCCGCGGCCGGGGCCCGTCGCAGGTGTGCGTCCATGAATTCGGCGGATCGCTCGAAGGCGGTGACCCAGTTGCGGTGCAGCAGGAAGCCGTGGACTTCGTCGGGGAAGACGAGCTGCTCGACCTCGACGCCCCGCTTTCGAAGCGACTCGATGAGATCCACGGACTCCGAGAACGGCACGTTGCGGTCGTCGTCACCGTGGATCAGCAGCACCGGGGAACGCCAGCCGTCGATCCACGCCATCGGCGAGGACTCGAACGCGAGCCGCGCGAACGCCTCGCGCGCTTCGGGCTGGTAGGACGGCACGAAGTTCCGGATGACCATGTTCCAGTCGTGGACGCCGTGAATGTCGACGCCCGCGGCAAAGAGATCCGAATTCCGCGCGAGGCCGAGCGCCGTGAGGTAGCCGCCGTAGGAGCCGCCCCACAGCCCGATCCGGGCAGCGTCGACGTCGTCCCGTCCCGCGAGGAAGCGGGCCGCCGCGACGACGTCGCGGTACTCGCTTGCGCCGCGCGCGCCGTAGTTCAGCGCCTCCCTGAACTCGAGCCCGTAGCCGGTACCGCTGCGGTAGTTCACCGAGAGGACGACGTAGCCGCGGCTCGCCAGGTACTGGTTCAGGGCGTACGCGTTGTGGTAGTACCGCATGTAGTGCCAGCCGAGGAGCATCTGCCGCCGCGATCCGCCGTGGAAGAAGACCGCCGCCGGGTGGCGTCCGCCCTCCACCGACAGGGGGGGAAGGAAGAGTTGCCCGTGGATCAGGAGCCCATCCTCCGACTCGAACGTCACCTGCCGCGGTTCCACGAGACTCTCGAACGGGAAGGCGTCGGGCATGAATCCGTCGACCAGCGGACGCCGGTCTCCCCCCGCGTCCACTTCGGCGTGGGCCGGCGTTCGACCATCGGCGGCCAGGTACGCGAGGACCCCGTCGGGGGTGACCGCGGGGTTCCACTCGATGCCGTTCCCCGACGTGAGCGCCTCGGGGTCGCCCTCGGCCGCGACCCGCCAGATGTGCCGGCGGTCGATGTCGTCCGCGTTCGACACGTAATAGACCGACTCTCCGTCCGGCGACGGGAGCACGGACTCGACCTCGAACTCGCCCGGGGTGAGGTGCGTGGCGGGGCCTCCCGCGACCGGAATCGAGTACAACTGGTGCCAGCCCTCGCGTTCCCACGGGAATACGAGCCGGTCCGGCGCGAGCCAGATCAGGGAAGGCCCGGTCATGGCCTGGAACGCGCTTCC
Source organism: Gemmatimonadales bacterium (assembly GCA_009838765.1). GTDB lineage: Bacteria > Gemmatimonadota > Gemmatimonadetes > Palauibacterales > Palauibacteraceae > Palauibacter > Palauibacter ramosifaciens. Next base: position 20,036 of record VXQX01000043.1, on the reverse strand, counting down.
GCGGCCGGATGGAGCCCGCCACACGTCGCGCGCCTCCCCGGTGGCGGGATCCGCCACCCGGATCGACCACGGCAGGGCGCTGCGCAGCGGGGTGAAGGGTAGCTGCGCCCCCTCGTTCGGGACGCGAATGAAGGCGATCGCCGTCCCGTCCGGCGACCATGTGGGGCTGCCGTCACGGTCCAGGCTCGGATCGAGATAGCGGACCTCCCCCTCGTCCAGGGAGAAGACGCCGACGAACGCGTGATCTCCGCGGTTGCTGACGAAGGCGAGTCGACCCCCATCCGGGGACCACGCCAGCGACCCCGCGCTCCCGCGGATGCGGAGCAGGGGACCGGGGGGCGCCGACCCATCGAGCGTGAGCGTGAAAATCTGTCCGCGGTTCAGAAAGGCGATCGTGCGCCCGTCCGGTGCGATGGCCGGAGCACTCCCCTCGGCGACGGGCCGGGAAGTTCCGTCGAGCCCGGCGACCCACACCATCTGTATCGCCGGCTCCGGTTCGGAGCGCGGGTTCGGGATCTCGCCCGACCGGTTCGGTCCGCCTCCGCGCACGAAGAGGAGCTGGCGCCCGTCGGGCGTGAACCGCAGCTGGGACAGGTCCTGGCCGTCGTCCTCGGTCCAGTTCGTGAGCTGGCGGCCCACGTACTCCGGGCCCTCTGCGATCCAGATGTTGCGGGCGCCCCGATCGTATCGGACCCAGGCGAACGCGGCGCCGGTCGGGGCGGCGATGAGGTCCGTGGCGAAAGGTGCGGCGAGGATGTCTTCGACGGAATACGGGCTCTGAGCCGAAGCCGTGGACGTAGCGAGGGGGGCGAGCAGTCCCAGGATGCCGACCGCCCACAGCCGCCCTCGGGACGCCGCGACCCGCAGGCTCACGTCACCCGTTCCGGCGCAGGACATAGAAGCACCGGTTCGCCGAGGGATTTCTGACAAGGCTCTCGACCGCATATCCCCTCCTGAGATAGGTCAGGAACGCGTCCCGGACCGTTTCGCGCCACCGCACGAGCGACCCGTCGGGTGGCAGCGATTCAACATCCGCCGGCACCTCGACGAACACCTCGTCGCCTCCGGGCAGTCCGACGTCCGCCACGCGGTGTCCCCGCGGCCGGGGCACGAGATGCGCCGGGTCCGGAAGCGGCACGCGGAGCCGCCGGGCCGAGCGCCGGGATCCCTCGTCGAGGGCCCGGCGGGTCTCCGGGCCGTCGAGATCCCAGCGCACGATGAACCGGTCGGTTTCGCCGCCCCCGTGCAAGGGGCTCCCCGTATCGGAGCCGTACATGTTCGGTGCGTAGCGAAGCACCGTCACGCCGAGCCGGTTCAGGTTCAGGTGCGCGTTGCGGGCGACCAGCGGATCGAACGTCCAGAAGATGGTGCGGATGCCGTCGGACCGGACAGACTCCCGTTGAAACAGCTTCAGGTCGCGTCCCAGGCCCCGTCCCCGCGCGGACGGTTCGACGGCAAGCATGTGCGACCAGTGCGACGGGACGCCCTCGAACCGTCCGAGGAGGGAATAGACGAAACCGATCATGCGCCCGTCCTCGAACGCTCCTCCCGCAAAGCCGCCGATCTTCCGCGAGACCTGGAGGACGGAGGCGGGCACGATGTCGGCGAACCCGTGCCCCCACGTCATCTCCTGAAGCCGTACGCACGCACGCCACTCCTCGAGCGTCTCGAGCGCGCGAAACTCCGTCACGCCGGGACGCGGCCGCCGCCGGCGATCGTCTCGCTCCGCCGAGTGAGCGCTTCCACGCGCTCGATGTCCACCTTCACGCCGAGCCCCGGCCGGTCCCGCGGCACCGTTACGAAGCCGTCCGGGTCCATCGTCCACTCGGGACTGACGACGTCGCGTTCCCAGTAGCGGGCGCTCGGCGAGAGGTCGCCGGGAAGCCGGAAGTTCGGCATGGAAGCCAGCGCGACGTTGTAGGCCCGCCCGATCCCGCTCTCCAGCATTCCCCCGCACCAGACCGGAACTCCGGCCCGCGCCGAGATGTCGTGGATCTCGCGTGAGTTCCGGAACCCGCCGACCCGCCCCGGCTTGATGTTCACGATCCGCCCGCTGCCGAGCGCCAGCATGTCCTCGCACGACGCCGGGCCCACGATCGACTCGTCGAGGCATACCGGGGTGGCGAGCCGCTCCTGGAGCCGGGCGTGGCGCACGAGGTCGCCGGCCGCCAGCGGCTGCTCGATCATGATCAGATCGAACGCGTCGAGCTCGGCCAGGCGGTCCGCGTCGTCGAGCGTGTAGGCCGCGTTCGCGTCGACCGCCAGCGCCCGCTCCGGCCCGAGCGCCTCGCGCACGGCCCCGACGTACTCGATGTCCTTCTCCGGGCTGATCTTGAGCTTGACCTTGCCGTAGCCCCGGTCGACCGCCTCCCGCGCCTTCTCGACGAGCGCGGCGGGCGAGGACTGGAGCCCGAGCGAGATGCCCGTCGCCACCCGATCGCGCGTCCCTCCGATGAGTTCGGACAGGGAGACGCCCTCGACCTCGGCGCTCAAGCCCCAGATCCCCATCTCGATCGCGGCCTTGGCCATGGGGTGACCCTGAACGCCCGCATCCAGCAGGGGTCTCACGGCCTCCGGGCCCTCGAGTTCCCGGCCCAGCACCCGCGGGAGGAGCCAGCGCCGCAACGCCAGTCGCGCGGTGTCCACCGTCTCGGGAGAATAGTTCGGCTGCTCCCCGCACACGCACTCCGACCAGGCCGTGGCACCGCTCTCGTCGCGGAGTTCGAGGAGGAGGATCCGGCGGTTCTCGACCCATCCGGATGAGATGATGAACCGCTCCCGGAGCGGGAGTTCGATCTCCCGAAGCGTCACTTCGACCGGATTCAGGGGGCTTGTCGGCAAGGCGTTCGTCTCCGCGGGGCGGGGGAGGCGGGACGTTAGCCGTTGCGATGCCGGTCGCGCCAGAATCCGGGCCGGGCGAGACCGGTCGGACGGAGAGGCTCCCGTCAGATGGAGAGGTAGTGGCTCACCTTGACGATGAAGACGTTCTCCGCCGGCGCCAGCCACAACCCCTCGAGGTCGCGGCTGAGGTCGAAATTGCCGAGCAGGACGCTCTCGCGGCGCGCGTGCTGCCACACGAGGAAGAGCTCTGAGCCCGGGCGGTACTCCCAGCGGAACACCGCGTTGCCTCGCAGCGAACGGATGTTGAAATCGCGATCCCGGGTCGAGTAGTCCAACTCGCCGTCGCCGTTGAAGTCGAAGTAGCGTACGCCGTTGAAGGCGCACGTCGTTCCGTCCGTGCATCCGGTGACGTCGCCGTTGAAGCGGTAGGCCCGTCCTTCGGCGTAGTCGAGGAAATCGAACGATCCGGCGGCCGCGAGCTGCCGGTAGCTCCGATAGTCACCCGACGTGAGCAGCGGTTGCGCGTAGAGTTGCAGGCTGAGATCCGGCGTGAACGACACGTTCAGGCGCGTCTCCATCGAGAACCCGGTGCGCTGGAGGTCGCCGAACAGGTATCGGTCGCCGTACGTCGGCGCGTACGCCAGCGCCGTCGACCGGGTCACGTACTGGGCTCCGTCCCGCCTGTCGTTGTAGTTCGGGCTCAGGGATACGCGCCAATTGGGAAGCGGCCGGTAGGAGACGTTCACGCCGGTGCTCATGTCGTGTCCACGCCCCCGCGCCGCGACGCGGTAGGAAAAACGCGGCGATACGTGGAACGACCGGCTCCGGTCCGTGTTCGCGTCCACCCGCACATTGAACTCCGCGGGTTCGGTCATGAGCGGACCCCCGCGCGTCTGCGTGTCGGACTGCGATTCCGGCGAGTATGAGAAGTTGAGATTGAAGCCCCAGTTGTTGAGGAACGTGAACCTTCCGCTCATCCATGCGGCGCCCGTGTCGTACGACCGGCGGAAGTGGTCCGGGCCCCGCACCTTCTCCAGCAGCGAATGACGGAAGTTGTGGTAGGTGAAGAGGCTGATGTTGTAATTGCGGAACAGGCTGCCGGGTCTGATCTCCCGATACCCGATGCGTGCGCCCGCGTCCAGCCGTTCACCCGTGGTCAGGAAGCCGAAATCGTTGACCTCGAAACCCGGGGTCTGCTGCCCCGCCCATGTACTCCACGTCCAGTGCTCGCCCTCCTTCTCGAGTTGCACGCGCCAGTCGCTCCCGAACATGGAGGTGGCGGCGGAGTCGACGGCCAGGTAGGTGGCGTCGGGGCGCTGAAAGTAGTGCGTCGGGTTGCGCTGCAATCGGACGAGCGCCTCGTTCGATCCCTGCACCAGGCTGCCCGAGTAGAAGCCCCACAGACGGAAGTCGCGGCTGCGGCGTCCGCCCCACTGGTGCTCGAAATCGAGCCCGAAGCTGAACGCCTCGGACGGGAGGAAATCGAACGATCCATCGCCCGGCAGCTCCCGCTTCAGCCCGGTGCCGATGACCCCGACCTTGCTTGCGCCCCCGCGGAAGTCCTGCTGCAGCCTCACCACGGCATGCTCGGCCTGCGGCTCGGCCACGAACCGGCCCAGGGAATCGTCGTGCGCGAAGTACGCCTGCCCGCTTTCCTGACCGGTCACGGCCGCCAGCGCCCCGACCGAAAGACCGCCCGTCGTCCGGCCGGTCAGCTTTGCGGCTCCGAGGATCGAAGTCAGATTCGGCGTGTCGCGGAAGCTGGCCTCGTAGGGTCCGGACCCCCGCGGTTCCCGCCCGATCCGCCGGCTGAAGAAGAGCGCCTTGCCGCCGCCGAAGCGCCCGCCGCGCGAGCCGGCGAACGTGAAGATCTGCGCGTCGCGCACGAAGAAGGGGCGCTTCTCGGGGAAGAAGGTCTCGAAGGCCGTGAGGTTGATGACCTCCGGGTCCACCTCGACCTGGCCGAAGTCGGGGTAGATGGTCGCGTCGAGACTGAAGGCCGAGCCGATCCCCATGCTCATGTCGAGGCCGCCGCGCGGATCCATCTCGGTGCCGTCGAACAGCGGATTCCCCGGCGTCGCGGGCGCGGTGTGGTACTGGGATACGGCGAAGGGACGGACCTCGAACCTGCGGCTCGACCGGGGGAGCTGCAGCCCGTCGATCGTGCCGAACTGGCTGACCCGGCCCCGGGCCGTGCGCGACTGGAGAGCGAAGTAGTCGGTCTCGTTCGTCTCGAGACGCCGGCGCTCGAAGTTGATCCCCCAGGTCTGCATGCCCGGGCGGGCCTCGTAGCGGATCTGGGAGAGCGGGATCCGCATCTCCACCGTCCATCCCCGGTCGTCGACCTGCACGGCGGAGTCCCAGATCGCGTCCCAGTTCGTGTCTTCCTGGGTGTCGCCGAACAGGTACCGGTCCGTCTCGGCCCCGGCGGCGCTGACCTCGAACTCGTAGCCCGTCAGTCCGTCCCGGTTCGGATCGAGTGAGAGCTTGAAGGAATCGAAGGAGCCGCGCTCATCCCGGCGGGTGAGGCGCGCCCGGATCACGCCCGGATCGCTCTCGTACATTCGTGCGGCCACGTAGATCGCCGCGTCGTCGAACACGACCCGCACCTCGGTCGGCTCGGAGGGCTCCGCACCCTCCAGAGGCACGCCCTGGACGAAATCGGTGATGATGGGGGCTGGCTGCCATGCCTGATCGTCGAGGCGCCCGTCGATCGCAAGGGCACCCTCCCGACGCACCGCATCCACGGCCGCCGGCGCCACGCCGCCCCTGAAGACCGTCGCCTCGGGCCCCTCGGGCGGCGAGAGTCCCTCCTGCTGCCCGGACAACCCCCACCCCGTCCCGCTTATCGCAAGAGCCGCGAGAAAGACCACCGCGCGGCCCGCTCCATGTCTGCATCTCATATCAGCCGAAACACATCTCCCCGGCGCGTTGTTTAACGGCGCGCGGCCAAAGTTTCCCATTCGCGGCGCGCGCGCTAGTTTTAGCCCGCCGGAACTTACCGGACGTGGTGATTTGAGGCGGATTGCAGCCACGCAAAACAATCGCTAAAGAGCCACGCCCCGGGCGCGATTCTTTGGCGGCCGGGGTCTTTTTTTCGGAGGAACGTCGTGTCCGAAGGGCGAGCAAGACGCGTTGCATGGATCCGGGAGGCGCTCGAGCGGCGCATCCTCCTGATGGATGGCGGCGCGGGAACGATGATCCAGCGGATGGGCCTCGACGAGGCGGCCTATCGCGCGGGTCCGCTCGCGGATCATTCGCAGCCCCTGTTCGGGAATCACGATGTGCTGTGTCTCACCCGTCCCGACGCCGTCGCGTCCCTCTACCGCGGCTACCTGGAGGCGGGGGCCGACTTCGTCACGACGAACACCTTCAACGCCCAGGCCATCTCCCAGGCGGACTACGGGATCTCGGCCGAGGCCGGTAACGCCCACCTCATCCACGACATCAATCACGCGGCGGCGCGGATCGCCAGGCGCGAAGCCGATGAGGCGACGCGGGCGGATCCCTCGCGGCCCCGCTTCGTGCTCGGGAGCATGGGGCCGACCAATCGGACCGCCTCCCTTTCGCCGGACGTCGAGAACCCCGCGTTCCGCGCGGTCACGTTCGACGAACTCGCGCGCGCCTACCGAGAGCAGGCGGAGGGACTCGTCGAGGGCGGCGCGGACGTGCTGCTCGTCGAGACCGTGTTCGATACGCTCAACGCGAAGGCCGCGATCTTCGGCATCCTCGAACTCGAAGCGGATCTCGGCGAGCCGCTGCCGATCGCCGTTTCCGGTACGATCACCGACCTCTCCGGCCGGACGCTGTCGGGCCAGACCGTGGAGGCGTTCTGGCTCTCGATCCGGCATGCGGACCCCCTCTTCGTCGGTCTCAACTGCGCGCTCGGAGCCGAGGAACTCGAACCCTACGTCGCGGAGCTTGCCGCCGTGGCCGACGTTCCCGTGAGCTGCCACCCCAACGCGGGGCTGCCGAACGAGTTCGGCGGCTATGACGACACCCCCGCCCACATGTCTGACCTGCTGGGGGACTTCGCGGATCGCGGGCTGCTCAACCTCGTCGGTGGCTGCTGCGGAACGGAGCCGGAACACATCCGGGCCATCGCGAAGCGCATGGAAGGGGTACCCCCGCGGCCGGTCCCCGCGATCGAGCCGCTGCCCCGGTTTTCGGGGCTCGAGCCGCTCGCGATCCGGCCGGACACGCTGTTCGTGAACATCGGCGAGCGCACGAACGTCACGGGTTCGGCCCGCTTCAGGCGTCTGATCCGGGAGGACGATTTCGACGAGGCGGTCGAGGTCGCGCGCGACCAGGTCGTCAACGGGGCGCAGCTTCTCGACGTGAACATGGACGAGGGTCTCCTCGACTCCGAGGCCGCCATGTCCCGTTTCCTGAACCTGGTTGCGGCGGAACCCGACATCGCCCGCGTTCCGACCGTCATCGACTCCTCGCGCTGGGAGGTCATCGAGGCGGGGCTGAAGTGCACGCAGGGGCGGGCGGTGGTGAACTCGATCTCGCTCAAGGAGGGGGAGGAGGCGTTTCTCGCGCAGGCGGCCCTCATTCGCCGCTACGGGGCCGGCGTCATCGTCATGGCCTTCGACGAACGGGGACAGGCGGACACGGTGGAGCGCAAGCTGGAGATCTGCGCCCGCGCCTACCGCCTCCTGCTCGGCGCCGGCTTCCGCCCCGGGGAGATCATCTTCGATCCCAACGTCTTCGCCGTGGGGACGGGAATCGCGGAACACGACGCGTACGGGATCGCCTTCATCGAGGCCGTCCGCCGGATCAAGCGCGAGCTTCCCGGCGCAATGACGAGCGGCGGGATCAGCAACATCTCCTTCTCCTACCGGGGAAACGACGCGGTGCGGGAGGCGATGCACACGGCCTTCCTCTACCACGCGATCGCGGCCGGACTCGACATGGGGATCGTGAACGCGGGACGGCTTCCGCTCTACGACGACATCGACCCGGAGCTGCTCGAAGCGGTGGAAGATGTCCTGCTCGACCGCCGGCCCGACGCCACGGAGCGGCTGACGGACCTCGCCGGCCGGATCCGGGACGAAGGGATCGAGACCCGGGTGGACGACGCCTGGCGCTCGGAGGGCGTCGAGTCGCGGCTCGAGCACGCGCTCGTGGAAGGGATCGTCGAGCACATCGAGGAGGACGCCGAGGAGGCCCGCCTCCTGTACGGAAAGGCGCTTCAGGTCATCGAGGGGCCGCTCATGGCCGGGATGAACCGCGTCGGCGACCTGTTCGGGAGCGGACGCATGTTCCTGCCGCAGGTCGTGAAGTCGGCGCGCGTGATGAAGCGGGCCGTCGCCTTCCTCGTCCCTCACCTGGAGGCCGAGAAGAAGGGGAAGACGGCGGGAAAGGCGGCGGGGAAGGGGACGATCCTCCTCGCGACCGTGAAGGGGGATGTCCACGACATCGGGAAGAACATCGTCGGCGTCGTGCTGCAGTGTAACGGCTACGACACCGTGGATCTCGGCGTCATGGTCCCCCCGGACCGCATCCTGGCAGAGGCCCGGGCCCACGGGGTGGATGCGATCGGGCTCAGCGGCCTCATTACGCCGTCGCTGGACGAGATGGTGCGGGTGGCGACCGAGATGGAACGGCAGGCGTTCGAGGTTCCGCTCCTCATCGGAGGCGCGACGACGTCGCGGAAGCACACGGCGGTCAAGATCGAGGAACGGTACTCGGGGGCGACCGTGCACGTGCTCGACGCCTCGCGTGCGGTCGGAGTCGCGGGAAAGCTCCTCGGCGACGACGGCGGGGCTGACTTCGTGGCGCGGACGCGGGCCGAGTACCGGCGCGTGCGCGAGGAGTACCGGGGAGGTAGGCGCCCGCTCGCCACGCTCGAGCGGGTCCGCGCGAACCGGCTCCCGCTCGATGCGGCCGTTACGGTGCCTCCGCCGCGAGCGCCCGGCGTGCATGCGTACGATCCGTTCCCGCTGGAGGAGCTGGTCGCCTACATCGACTGGACGCCCTTCTTCCAGACGTGGGAGATGAAGGGCCGCTTCCCCGGGCTGCTCGACCACCCCGAGCGCGGGCCGGCGGCGCGCTCGCTGTACGGCGATGCCCGCCGGCTGCTCGACGAGATCATCCGTGACGGGTCTCTGACGGCGCGCGCGATCGCGGGGCTGTATCCGGCGAACGCCCGAGGGGACGACATCGTCCTCTTCGCGCCGGCGAACGGGGCCCCCGAGAACGGGGCGGCGGGAGATGGGCGTCGCGAGCTGCTCCGCGTGCCCCACCTGCGGCAGCAGATGGACCGCTCCTCGGGCGCAAACGTCAGCCTGGCCGACTTCGTCCTCTCCGAAACGGCCGGTGCCACCGACTGGAGCGGCGCCTTCGCCGTGACCGCCGGGATCGGCCTGGAAGCGCTGTGCGCCCGGTTCGAGGCCGCCGTCGACGATTACCGGAGCCTGCTCGCGAAATCGCTGGCCGACCGGCTGGCGGAGGCGCTCGCCGAGCGTCTGCACGAGATCGTGCGCACGGACCTGTGGGGCTATGCGCGGGACGAGGCGCTCGACAACGAGGCGCGGATCGCCGAGCGCTACATCGGGATCCGCCCGGCCCCCGGCTATCCGGCGTGTCCCGACCACTCGCAGAAGGCGCTCCTCTTCGACCTGCTCGGCGTGGAGCGCCGTCTCGGGATCACCCTCACGGAGAACTACGCCATGCACCCCGCCGCCTCGGTGTCGGGCTGGTACTTCGCGCGGCCGGAGGCCCGCTACTTCGGCCTGGGACGGATCGGGCGCGACCAGGTGGAGGACTACGCCGCGCGCAGCGGGGTCTCCCTCGCCGAGGCAGAGCGCCGTCTCTCGCCCAACCTCGGGTACGATCGGGATCCGGCGCTGGAGGCGACGGGATGAGCGATCGCCTGCGCGAGTGGATCGAGGGTGACGGGATCCACCTGATCGACGGCGCCATGGGGACGGTGCTGTACGAGAGCGGCGTGTTCGTGAACCAGTGCTACGACGAGCTGAACCTCACGGAGCCCGACCGGGTGCTGGGCGTGCACGCCGATTACGTGCGGGCGGGGGCGCAACTCATCGAGACCAACACCTTCGGCGCGAACCCCGTCAAGCTGGAGCCGTTCGGCCTCGAACCGTCCACACGCGAGATCAACGTGGCCGCGGCGCGTCTGGCCCGGCAGGCGGCCGGGGGGCGCGCGGCGGTGCTGGGGGCGATGGGGCCGCTCGGCATCCGCATCGAACCCTGGGGCCCGACGTCGGTGGACGAGGCGGCGGAGCTTTTCGGGCGACAGGTCGCCGGGCTCGCGGAAGGCGGCGTCGACGGCTACATGCTCGAGACGTTCTCCGACCTCGACGAACTGCTGCAGGCGGTGCGGGCGGTGCGGGCGGTCGCGGGGGCCGCGCCGGTCTTCGCGCAGATGACGTTCGGCGACGCGGGCCACACGGAGTACGGCGCCACGATCGAGGCCGCGGCGGCGGCGCTGGAGCAGGCCGGGGCGGACGTGATCGGCCTCAACTGCTCGGTCGGCCCTTCCTCCATGCTGTTCGGCGTCGAGCGCATGGTGGCGGCCACGTCGCGGCCGGTGTCCGCGATGCCCAACGCGGGGCTGCCGCGCGATATCGGGGATCGGAAGATCTATCTCGCCAGTCCGGAGTACATGGCCCGCTACGCTCGGCGCATGGCGGAGGCGGGCGCCCGCTTCGTGGGGGGGTGCTGCGGCACGTCGCCCGAACACACGCGCCTCACGGCGACGCTGCTTGGGACCAACGGCCCCGGGCCGGCTCGCGTATCCGTCGTCCCCGCGGGCGAGACCGACGGTCGGGCGGCGACCGAGCCGCTTCCGCTCGCGGGCCGCTCGGCCCTCGGGCGCCGCCTCGCGGGCGGCGAGTTCGTCGGGGCGGTGGAGTTGACGCCGCCGCACGGGTGGGACCCGGGCGAGCTGCTCGCCGGAGCCGGCCGCCTCCGCGACGCCGGCGTGCACACCGTCCACATCGTCGACGGCCCTGCGCACCGGAGCCGCATCGCCGCGCTCCCCGCCGCGATCGTCATCGAACGCGAACTCGGCATGGAGACCGTCCCGCACTACAGCTGCCGCGACCGCAACATGCTTGGCATGCTGAGCGACCTCCTCGGCGCCGCCGCGGCCGGGCTGCGCAACGTCTTCCTCATCACCGGCGACCCGCCGCGCGGCGGCCCCTACGACACGGGCGGCGTGTACGACATCGACAGCATCGGGCTCACGAACGTCGTCCGGCAGCTCAACCTCGGCCTCGACCCGGGAGGCAGTTCGATCGGCGCTCCGACCTCGTTCGTCAAGGGCGTCGCCGTGAACCCCGGCGCCGTCGACCCCGAGGAGGAGATCCGGCGTTTCGCCTGGAAGGCCGAGGCGGGCGCGGACTTCGCCGTCACGCAGCCCATCTTCGATCCGAGAGGATTCCTCGCCTTCGCGCGCGAGATCGAGGGCTTCGGCGTCCCGCTCCTCGTGGGTCTTTGGCCCCCTCTGTCGCTGGAGAACGCCGAATTCCTGGCGCACGAGGTGCCCGGCGTGGACGTGCCGCTCGACGTGCTGGAACGCATAGCGGGCGCACAGGCGCGAGGCGCCGAAGCGGCCGCGCGGGAGGGCCTCGCCGTGGCTCGCGAGGTGCTGGAAGCCGTGCGGCCCCATGTCGCGGGCGCCCTTGTCAGCACCCCCGGGGACGAGGTCGACCGCGCCGCCGCCGTACTGGCGGACTGACCGAAGGCACGCTCGCCACGACTGTCCGGCCCGCGGCCGCGCAGCCAGGTACAGTACGCCATATCTTTGGCGGGCGGTTCCGGCGGGCGACTCCCGCTGCTTCATGCCGGAGTGCCAACGGCATCCGAGAATCCGAAACGAGTCGAGAATCATGCCGAATACAGGATCAACTCAGAGTCGAATTTTCGCCGCTGCGGGGTTTCTCGTCGCGGCGCTGATCGCCGGGGCCTCGACGCTCTCCGCGCAGGGTTCGCGCGGCTTCTACGTGTCCATGGGCGTCGGCTTCGCGCAGGGGGCCGCTACCGAGTCGACGCTGTCCGGACCGAACAGCCCCACCCGTTGCGACCGGCTGCTGTACCCGAATCTGGCCGATGCACCGAGGGACGCGGGCTGCCTCGCCGGCTCGGAGCTGGGCGGTCTGTACTCGTACGACCCGGAGGCCGGGCTCGGCGGCAGCGTCGCCGTCGGATACTCGCTCGGGCCGCTCAGTGTCGAATTGGAGGCGCTGCAGCGGCACCAGATCATCCACAACACGTTTCTGATGCTCGGTACGCAGGCGGGAGCCGCGATCACGGGGAAGGAGACGGAATGGAGCCCCGGTCGGCCGCCCTGGGGGGACATCTCCGAGTTCCGCGGCCGGCAGTTCTTCGCCAACCTCACCTGGTCGCTGCCGACCGGGAGCCGCCTGACGCCCTATCTGGGGGTGGGAGGGGGGCTCTCCCAGGTCGCCTACCGCTACTACCTCGGCTTTGCCCGCAAGTCGATCGCGGAGGGTTACCTCGAAGTCTTCGGGGGTTCGCGTACGGACCCCGGCGCCTCGCCCGACTGGCAGCGCGCCGCGGCGGGAACGGTCAGCGAATTGACGACGGATGTCTCCGAGACAGGGCTCGGATTCCAGCTCCTGGCCGGCGTGGACTACGCCCTCTCCGACCAGGTCTCCATCGGTCTGAAGGGCCGATGGATGCAGGCTCCCGATGTCCGCGTGGATGCGCAGTGGGCCACCGTCCGCAGCCACGCCCCGGTCCACGCGGACGGAGTTACACCCTTCGTCTCCACGATGGACTTCACTCGCCTGGGATACTGGGCCATCGGCGTCAGCATGAAGTACCGGCCGTAGTCGTCTCGCTCCGGCCAATGGCTCACATGCCCATCCGTCGTGTCGCGTCGGACGTCCGAAGAGGTCGCGGAGAGGCGCGGCAGGAGGCCGAAGCGGCGATCGGCCGTCAGGCGGCCAGCCACCTGAACGCGTACATCGCGTTCGACGCCGGGGCGCTGCGGCGGCAGGCCGACGCCATCGACGCCGCCGCCGCCTGCGGGGAGGATCCGGGCCCTCTCGCCGGCATCGCGGTCTCCGTCAAGGATCTCTATGCCCTGGACGGGTATCCGCTGTACGCCGGCACGAAGCGGGTGCTCCCGGCCTGGCCGGAAGGCTTCCTCGTGACGTCGCTGCGCCGGCGGGGCGCCATGTTCACCGGCAAGACGCACACGGTCGAGTTCGCTTTCGGCGGGGTCGGGCTGAACCCCAACACGGGGACGCCCGTGAACCCGTGGGACCCGGTCGAGCACCGGGCCCCCGGCGGCTCGTCCGCGGGCGCGGGGGTGAGCCTGTGGGAAGGGTCGGCCCGGATCGCCCTCGGCACGGACACGGGGGGCTCGATCCGCATCCCCGCGTCCGCGACGGGCGTCGTGGGCCTCCGCCCCACCACCGGCCGCTGGCCGACCACCGGCGTCGTCCCCCTCAGCTCATCGCTCGACACGGTGGGGATGCTCGGCCACACCGTGGAGGATCTGCGCTACGCCTTCCGCGCCATCGACCCGCTGGCACGAGCCGGAGACGCTCCGGCCGACCCGGTTCGAGAGGGGATTTCCGGGCTGAGGATCGGGGTCCCCGCCGCCCGGCTGTGGACGGACGCGGACTCCGGGATCGCCTCCGTCGCCGAGGGTGCGCTGGAGGAGCTTCGCGCCGCCGGCGCGGACCTGCTCGAAGTCGAAGCCCCCGAACTGGACGAGGCCGGGGAGCGCTATCTCTCCGGCCCCATCGTCCAGCCCGAGTTCGTGGAGTTCCTGCAGCGCGAACTGCCCGACTGGATTCCGCTCCTGGATCCGATCATCGGGACGCGGCTCGAAGCGGCGAGCGGCGTGCCCGCGCTCGAGTACATCGCGGCCCACCAGCACCGCCGCGCACTCTCGGCCGACCTTCACGTCCGGCTGGAGGCGGAGCGGATCGACCTCCTCGCGGCGCCCACGCTCCCGATCTCGCCGCCGCCGCTCGCCGCCCTCGCTCGGCTCGATGCCTACCGGGAGGCCAACCGCGCCATGCTCTCCGGCACGTGCCCGGCCAGCATGCTCGACATGTGCGCGATCTCTCTTCCGGCCGGGCTGGATGAAGAAGGCATGCCCGTGGGCCTGCAGTTGATGGGACCCTCGGGCGGAGACCTGCGGCTCCTCGCGCAGGCGGCCGCCGCGGAGGAAGTTCTCGGGACGAACCTGACGCGACTGGGAACGCCGCCGGGGACCGCGGGATAGCAGTCCGTGGAAAACTGCTGACCCGCGGCGTTACGGGGCCGGGTCGGACGCCTTGGGATAGGACCCCAGAAGCTTGAAGGACGACGCGCGCTCCCTGATACGGTCCAGCGCCTCCGCTACGAAGCGGTCGGTACGGTGCCCCTCGAAATCGATGAGGAAGATGTAGCGTCCGAGGCTGGTCTTCTCCGGGCGCGATTCGATCTTCAACATGTTGATCCCCCGGTTCGCAAGCTCGCCGAGCGTCTGGTACAGCGTGCCCGGACCGTCCGCCGCGAAATCGAAGCAGATCGAAGTCTTGTCCCTCCCCGTCGGTTCGTGATCCCGCTGCGCCAGCACGACGAACCGGGTGCGGTTCCCCGGGATGTCCTCAATTTGACCTTCGCGCACAAAGGCGTGGCGAACCTCGGCCGCCCGCATGCTCGATATGGCCGCCGCGCTCGGTCCGTCGATCCGCATGTCGTCCACGGCCCTCACCGTGCTCAGCGAGGCCACGGCTTCCGCTTTCGGAAGTCTGCGGGCCAGGTAGTCCCGGCACTGGGCGAGCGCCTGCGGATGGGAATAGACGACCCTTATTTCGTCGAAATCGACGCCGCCCTCCGTCAGCAGACAGAGGTGGATCGGAAGGATGACCTCACGCCGGATCTGGAGATCCGTCCGGTGGAGGAGGAGGTCCGTCGTCACGGTGACGGGACCTTCCGTGCTGTTCTCCAGCGGGACAAGCGCCTCGTCGATCTTCTCCTTCTCCGCCGCACGCACGACGCTCTCGATGTCCCCGAATGGCACGTGACGCCCCAGCGGATCGTAACTCCGCGCCGCCTGCTCGCTGAACGTTCCGGGAGGCCCCAGGTAGCCGACCCTGGTCCGTGCACTCCGCATTCCCCAGACCCACTCCGCAAACTTCCGTGCACTACCCCGCATCGCATTCATCCGGCAAGGTACTCCTTCTGAAGCTGGCGCGCGTTCTGCAGCTCGCTCGCGGCGCGAGGGGAGGGAACCGGGGCCCCGTCGCCGATCTCATGGCGAGCGAGGATCGTCCCGTTGTCGACCGTTTCCCCGCTTCGAGCGGAGTCGCCGTCGGGCGGGACGGCCGCGTCTGGGTTGATCGCTACCCGCGGCCGCGGGAGTCGGCCGGCTGGCTCGTATTCGGGGGAGATGGCGAGTTTCTCTGCCATTTCGAGTCGGTTCCCGGCCTGGAGGTCTGGGAGTTCGGCGCCGATTACCTCCTCGGAACTCGCGAAGATGCACTCGGGGTGGAGTCCGTCGCGATCTTCCCGTTTCAGCCTCCGGACGATACGGAAGCGGGGACCCCCCAACGGGAACTGATCATCCTTCCCCCGCCCCTCGGGCGGCGTCTATCTTCGGCGGACGATCATCCGTCGTCGTCGACTACGCCCGGAGGCAGGCCATGAACCGCATCCCGCGGCTCCTCTCTTCGCTGCTCGCGCTCTCGCTCTTCACACCGTTCGCCGGCCCCAGCCATTCGAGACCGCTGGAGGCACAGGAGGTCGCCCCCGGAGCGGTGACGCTCGATTCGGCGTTCCTGGCGGGCTACCGCTGGCGGAACCTGGGGCCCGACCGGGGAGGGCGCTCCATCGCCACGAGCGGCGTCGTCGGGCGCCCGCTCGAGGGTTACTTCGGCGCCACCGGCGGGGGACTGTGGAAGACGGCGGACGGGGGCGAGAACTGGTTCCCGGTCACCGACTTCAAGATCACGTCGGCGTCGGTCGGGGCGGTGGCCGTCTCCGAGACCGATCCGGACCTCGTCTTCATCGGCATGGGCGAGACCTGCATCCGCGGCAACATCATGCCGGGCGACGGCGTGTACCGGAGCCGGGACGCGGGCGAGACGTGGGAGCACGTCGGCTTCTCCGAATCCGACGCCATCGCCAACATCCGCATCCATCCCACGGATCCCGACATCGTCTATGTCGCGTCGTTCGGAAAATACAGCGTGCCGAGCGAGGAGCGCGGCCTCTTCCGGAGCACGGATGGCGGCGACACCTGGGAGCGCATCCTCTTCCGCGATGAGCGCACGGGCGCCGTGGATATCGCGATCGACCGCAACAACCCGGATGTGATCTACGTCGCGCTATGGGAGGCCTTCCGCAAGGAGTACACGATGTCCTCCGGGGGGCCCGGAAGCGGCATGTTCAAGAGCACCGACGGGGGCGACACGTGGACGGAGATTACGCGGAACCCCGGCATGCCGGAGTCGGGGGTCGTGGGGAAGATCGGGCTGGCCGTATCGAGCGCGGATTCGGAGCGCGTGTACGCCCTCTTCGAGCACGCGGACGGGGGATTGTTCCGCAGCGACGACGGCGGCGACACGTGGGAACTGATCAACGACGAGCGCCGCATCCGGCAGCGCGCCTTCTACTACACGCACGTCTTCGCCGACCACCACGATCCCGATGTCGTGTACGTGCAGAACACCTCCTTCTTCCGCTCGACGGACGGCGGCGAGACGTACGAAGTCATCAACAACGGGACGCATGGGGACTTCCACGACCTCTGGGTCAGCCCGGAGGATCCCGCCCACCTCGTCGTGGCGAACGACGGCGGCGGCGCGGTCAGCTTCGATACGGGACAACACTGGACGGACCAGGAGTTCTCGACCGCCCAGTTCTATCACGGCGTGACGACGGCCCACGTGCCCTTCCACGTCTGCGGCTCGCAGCAGGACAACTCGACGCTCTGCCTGCCCTCGGCCTGGAACGCCAGCCGGTTCGGCTTCGGCCAGGCGCCCGGGTTCGGCGGGGGCCAGCCCGCGAGCATCACCGAGGGTTCGATGGAGGTCGCGTACCGCGCCGGGGGCGGGGAACCGGGCTACATCGCGCCGGACCCGAAGGATATCGACGTCTTCTTCTCGGGGACGAACAACGGGCGCTATCTCGATCGCTACAACCGCCGCCTCGGCACGTCGCGCGAGGTGAACCCCTATCCCTGGTTCTACTCGGGCGAGCCCGCGAGCGAGATGGTGGAACGCTGGCAGTGGACGTTCCCCATCATCTTCTCCCCCCTCGACCCGAACGTCCTCTACACCTCCTCGAACCGGCTCTGGAGGACGACGAACGGAGGCGATGACTGGGAGGCGATCAGCGGCGACCTCACCCGCGCCGACCCCATGACGCTGGGCCATTCCGGCGGGCCGATCACCGGAGACATGAACGGTCCGGAGGTCTACGCGACCATCTTCTCGGTCGGGCCGGGAAAGGTGGACATCGACGTGATCTGGGCGGGGTCGGACGACGGCCTCGTGCACGTGACGCGCGACGGCGGCGCGACGTGGACGAACGTGACGCCGCCGGACATGCCGGACTTCGGACGCGTGAGCCAGATCGACGCGTCGGCGTTCGAGGCGGGCCGGGCCTACATCTCCGTGCGGAAGCCGCTCCTCAACGACCGCTCGCCCTACATCTGGAAGACGGACGACTACGGGGCGACGTGGACGCAGATCGTGGACGGGATCCGGGATGAGGCCTACGTGCACGCGGTGCGCGAAGACCCGAACCGGGAGGGGTTGCTCTACGCCGGGACGCAGCATGGCATGTACGTGTCGTACGACGACGGGGCGAACTGGCAGGAGTTGAACCCCGGCTTCCCGGATCTGCCGGTGTCGGACGTCATCGTGGAGCACAACGAACTGGCGATCGCGAGCCACGGCCGCGGGTTCTGGGTACTCGACAACCTGGCGCCGCTGCGGCAGGCGCGCCCCGGGCTGACGGAGCAGGCGGTGGCGCTGTTCGATCCGGCCACCGCGTACCGCTCCGCCAACGGCGCCACGCTCTCATGGTGGTTCCGGGAGGCGCCGGAGGAGGCGCGGCTCGAGATTCTGGATGCGTCCGGCACGGTGCTGCGCACCTACGAGCCGGTCGAGCGCCCCGACCCGGCCGCCGAAGGAGACTCGACGGCCGCGGAGGGCGAGGCGGCGCCGGCGCCGGCCCGCGACCGCTGGGCCGGACCCGCGATGCCGGCCGAGGCGGGGCTCAACATGCTGCAGTGGGATCTTCGCACCGCGCCCGCCGCGACCTTCCCCGGCATGATCCTGTGGGGCGTGCGCACGATGTCGCCGGCGGTGCCGCCGGGGACCTACACCGTGCGGCTGACGGCGGACGGTGAGGTACGGACGACGGAGATCGAGATCGCCCGCCACCCCTGGATCGAGGACGTGACGGACGAGGACATGGAGGAGCAGTTCGAGTTCGGGATGCGGATCCGGGCGCGGGTGAACGAGGCCAACTCGGCCGTGATCGCCATCCGGCGCGTGAAGTCGCAGCTCGACGACCGGCTCGAAGCTTCGGACGACGCCGCGCTCGCACAGGCCGCGGAGGCGCTTGGAACGGCGGCTTCCGCGGTGGAGGGCGACATCTACCAGGTGCGGAACCGCAGCAACCAGGATCCGCTGAACTTCCCGATCCGCGTCAACAACCGGCTCGCGAACCTGCTCTCGATGTCGGAGCGAGGCGACGGCCGGCCCGGGAGCGGCATGTACGACGTGTTCGAGATCATGGTGGCCGAACTCGAGGGCTACACGACCCGCCTCGACGAGGTGTGGCGCGTGGAGCTGGCCGCCGTGAACCGCGAGCTGGAGCGTCTGGGACTCGCCGCGGTCGACCCGGCGGACGAATCGATCGAACTCGTCTCGTGAACGGCTGAAGGCGCGGACGACTGAAGACCCGGACGGCTGGAGGCCCGGGGGCGACGTTCCCGCGGGAACGTCCTCTCGGGCCTCCGTTCAAGCTTGAGCCGTCTTGAGCAGGTTGCTGGGGTCAGCTGGCCTGCGTGTGGTTCAGCCGGCTTCGGGGAGCTGGCTCACGAACTCGATCATGCGCTGCTGCTGGTCCTCGTCGGGGAGTCGTCCCATCCCGCCGCCGAGGTTGTCCACCATGTGCTCGGCACGGCTCGTGGCCGGCGTCACCACGGTCACGGCGGGGTGCGCGGCCGCGAACTTGATGAAGAACTGGGCCCACGAATGGGCATCGAACTCGCTCGCCCACTCCGGCACCTCGCGGTCCCCGACGCGCGACCAGAGCCGGGTGCGCCCGAACGGCACGTAGACGAGCACGCCGATGTTCCGTTCCGCCGCGAGCGGCAGGATCTCGTCGGCCGCGCTCACGTTGTCCACCGCGTAGTCGATGCCGATGAAGTCGAGCGGATAGTCCTGCATGGCCTGAATCAGGGCCGGATACTGCCGCTTGCTCGTGCTGGTGATCCCGATGTAGCGGACGCGCCCGGCCGCCTTCAACTCCTCGAGGATCCCCACCTGCACCGGCGGATCGCCCAGGTTGTGGACCTGGATGCAGTCGATGACGGGGACGCCGAAATACTCGAACGAGCGCTCGATCTGGGCCCGGGCGGCGTCCGGATCCGCGGAACCCCCGCCCCGCCCGGCCACGTTCACCTTCGTCGCCCAGAAGATGCGGTCGGAGATCCCGAGCCGCCGACAGATGTCTCCCGCCGCCCTCTCGGACGCCCCACGCCCGTAGCTGGGTGCGGTGTCGAACACCGAGCCGCCGCCGTCCACCAGCGCCTGCATGACGCCTTCGATCTGCGTGTGGTCGTCGCTGAGCGCCACGCGCTGAAAGGTTGCCGAGCTGCCGAGGCCGACGATCGGCAGTTCCTCCCCGGTGGAGGGGATCGGCCGCGTGATCATCTCCTGTCCCGCGAACGCGCGCAGGATGCGGGGGTTGAGAGAGAGGGCCGCGCCCGCGGCGGCGGTGGAGCGAAGCCAGTCGCGTCGAGTGAACATCTTCGGATCGTCCTCTTGCTGGAGTGGTGACCGGGGCACCAGGCGTGCCCGTGCCGGAAGCGTGTCCGTGTCGCAAGTGTGCCTGTACCGCGCCGACGGTCAGGTAACACTTCGCCCGGCCCAACCGCTGTGCCGTAGCCCATGGCGTTCCGGGTGCCGGCCTTGAGCGCCCTCGCGTACCGGCCGGGAGGGGGGGACGCTGGGGGAGCC
>VXQX01000094.1 GCA_009838765.1 Gemmatimonadales bacterium | reverse complement strand
CCCTCCGCCAGCGCCCTCCGGCGGGGCGCCCGCAGGCCGCGTCCGCGACGCCTGGGCGGCGGCGGTCGCCGAGGTGCCCGGGCTGGGTGGCGTACCGGGTCTGGCCCTGCGCGGCGCGGAAGTCGATGGCCTCGTGAAGGACGAAGTCCGGCTCCGCGTGCCCGCCGGGTTGCGGGAGGAACTGGAGAAACTGTTCGAAGACGCTGCGCGTTCCGATCCTCTCCGCGCGAACCTCGCGGAGCGCCTGGGACTGCCGACGGTCAGGTTCGCGATCGTGGACCGCGGCGGCGCCCGCATGACCGCCGGGGAGGCGGCCCAGTCGCGGGTGGAACGGTTGCTGGACGGGAACCCGCGGCTCCGGGAAGCTGTGAAGGAACTCGACCTCACCCTGAAGGAGTAGGAGAATCCGCGTGGACGGCGTGAACATCCAGCAGTTGATTCAGCTCAGCCAGCAGATGCAGTCGCGCATGAGCGAGATGCAGGAGAAGCTCGAGCGCGAGACGATGATGGCGGCTTCGGGCGGCGGGATGGTCGAAGTGACGGTGGACGGCCAAGGCAACATCAAGGGGATCTCCATCGACCCCTCCGCGGTGGACCCGGAAGAGGTCGAGATGCTCGAGGACCTCATCGTCGCAGCGGCCTCGGCGGCGCAGCAGCGCGCGAAGGACCGAATGGAGAGCGAGATGCGTCAGGCGGCGGGCGGCCTGCCCTTGCCGGGTCTGGGCAATTTCCTCGGTCGTCCGTGAACGCGATCGAAGCGCTCGTGGGCGAACTGGGCCGGCTCCCCGGGATCGGCCGCAAGACCGCGCGGCGGCTCACCTATCACCTTCTCAAGAGTTCGAAGGACGATGCCCGGCGGCTGGCGCGGGCCATCGAACGGGTAGCGGCGGAGGTCCGCGTGTGCGGCGCCTGCGGCAACCTCAGCGACATGGAGCCGTGCGAGTATTGCCGCAGCCCCAGGCGGGATCCGGGACAGGTGTGCGTCGTGGAGGAAGCCTCCGACATCCCGGCGATCGAGAATTCGGGGAACTTCGGAGGGTTGTATCATGTACTTGGCGGACGGTTGTCCCCCCTCGATGGGGTAGGACCCGAGGACCTGAACATCCGGGCCCTGCTGCGGCGTCTCGACACTCCGGTCCGGGAGGTGATCATCGCGACGAACGCGAGCGTAGAGGGAGAGGCGACGGCGACGTACCTGCAGCGCCTGCTCGCATCGGCCGCCGACGTCACGGTCACGCGGCTCGCCCGCGGGCTACCGGTGGGGGGGGACCTCGAGTACGCCGACGGCGTGACGATCGCCGAAGCTTTCGCCGGCCGACGGGAGATGTAGCGAACCAATGACGACTCGAATCGAATACGAGGACGCGGACCGTCGTTCCGCGACGGGCTGGAAGATCGCGGCCGCGGCCCTGCTGGGCGCCGCCGCGGCCGTCGGCCTCGGGATCTATCTCGCGCGAGACCAGATGCGGCGCCACCGGCGCGAACTGTTCAGTCCGCACCCGCTCCGGCGCCTGGCGGCGCTCGGATACGTGAAATCGCACCCATCGGTGGACGATCTGCCGCTGCTGAGAGATTATCTGGCATGGGAAGAGCGGCCGCTCCTTCGCAAGCGGGCCATGGCGGTCCTGGAGAGTCTCGAGAGCGTGCTCGCGGGCGACGAAACCAGGCTAGAGGGCGGAGACCCACACTGAATCTCCCGAACGCGATTACCACGGGCAGGATCCTCTCGGCTCCCATCGTGACGGCGCTGCTGCTGCAGCCTCGGCCGGCGCCCCGCATGATCGCGTTCGTCGTGTTCGTCCTGGCCGCGCTCTCGGACCTGTGGGACGGACACCTGGCCCGGGCCCGCGGCGAGGTTACATCCTTCGGAAAAATCATCGACCCGCTGGCCGACAAGCTGCTGCTCGTCGCCGCGCTCATCCCCGTCTACACGATCAATCTCGGGCAGGTGGGGACCCCCTCGCTCCCCCTGTTCCACGTCATTCCGCTCTGGGCCATCCTCATCTTTCTGGGCCGCGAGGCGCTGATCACCCTGCTCCGGTCCCTGGCCGCGCGGCGAGGCCGGATCGTCGCGGCCCAGATCCTGGGCAAGCGGAAGGCGCTCGCGCAGAACATCTTCATTGGCTCCGCGATTCTCTGGGTCGCGTTCCTGACCCCTGGCTTCGTAGCCCCCGGCGGCCGGGCATGGCAGGCGTTTTCGGCGTTCCATGGCTGGTTCACCACGACCTTCCTCACCCTCGCCGTGCTTCTCACACTGGCCTCCGCCGTGACCTATCTCGGCACCTTCTCGCGCGTCATGGCGGGCCGCCATTCGTAAGCGCGGTCCGCCGCTGTTCGAGGCCGCTGCAACGCTCATCGAGAGCCTGCGGGGGAGGGGCCACACCCTCGTGATCGCCGAGAGCTGCACCGGCGGCCTGATCGGCGCCGCGCTCACCGCCGTACCTGGCGCTTCGGAGGTTTTGTGGGGTGGGCTGATAAGCTACGATGACGCCGCCAAGCGGGCGCTGCTGAATGTGTCCGGGGCGTCGCTCCGCCGGCACGGCGCCGTCTCGCGGGCCGTGGCGGAGGAAATGGCCGCCGGGGCGCGGCGCGTGGCGGAGAGCACCTGGTCCATCGCCGTCACGGGTATCGCCGGGCCCTCGGGCGGATCCGCCGACAAACCCGTGGGCACAGTGTGGATCGCCCACGAGGGCCCCTCTCGCGACGCGCGGCGCCACCGCTTCGGGGGGAGCCGGGACGAGATCCGCGAAGCGGCCGCGCTCGAAGCGATGCGCTGGCTGGATTCACGGCTCTGACGAGCATACTCGAGGATACTCGATGGAAAAAAAGGACCTGGAGCAGGAGATGAGAAACGCGCCGCCGGAGGATGTCGCGCCGGAAGGTGCCGTGCCGGAAGATGCGGCGCCGGAAGATGCCGCTCCGGAGGATGCCGGCGACGCGGCCTGGCAGGACGCACCCGCGGATGCTTGGGAGACGCCCGGGCACGTGGACGAGGTCCGTCCGCCCGAGTCCGGCGAGGACGCCGGCCCGGCGGGCGAACTCGCGGCGCTGCAGGACCGCCACCTCCGGCTCGCGGCGGAGTTCGACAACTTCCGGCGCCGGACGAGGGGCGAGTTGGGCGATGCGGGGGAGCGGGCGCGCGCGGAACTCGCCGGCAAGCTGCTCGAAACGATGGATGACCTGCAGCGCGTCGCCGACACGCCGCTCGAGGGCACGACGACGGAGGCCCTGCACGAGGGGATCGGGCTCGTAGCCCGGAAGTTCGCGAAGGTCCTCTCCGACAACGGCGTGGAACCGGTGAACCCCGTAGGTGAGCGCTTCGATCCCAACCTCCACGATGCGCTGATGATGACCCCGACGGACGACCCGGAGCAGGACGAACTCGTGTCGCACGTCGTCCTGATCGGATACCGGCTCGGCGACCGGCTGCTTCGCCCCGCGCGCGTCACGGTCTACCGCCACGAAGCGGAAGCTTCCTGATCCGATGGCGACGCAGGCGAAGGATTACTACAAGATTCTCGGGGTCGCGGAGAACGCGAGCGAGGACGAGATCCGGAAGGCCTACCGGAAGCTCGCGAAGGAGCACCACCCGGACGCGAACGCGGGCGATCCGAGGTCGACGGAGAAGTTCAAGGAGGTATCGGAGGCGCACGGCGTCCTCTCCGATCCCGACAAGCGCAAGAAGTACGACCGCGTGCGGAAGTACGGCGGCCTCGGCGCATTCGGGCCCGGCCAGCCGGGCGGAGCCCCCGGCGGCGCGGGCAACTTCAAGTTCGAGGATCTGTCCGACCTGGGCGGCATCGGCGGCATCTTTTCCTCCATCTTCGATTTCGGCAAGAAGGCGAAGCCGGAGAGCAAGGGGCCGAAGCGGGGCCGCAACGTCGAATACCTGGTCACGGTGCCGCTCCGCACGGCGGCGCGGGGCGGCCGGGTCGCGGTCACGGTGCCGATCAACGAGGAGTGCGCGACGTGCGACGGGGATGGCGCCGCTCCCGGCACGTCGCTGGTACGCTGCGCCGAGTGCGATGGCAAGGGCGAGGTCACGTTCGGGCAGGGCGGGTTCTCCGTCACGCGCCCGTGCCCGGTGTGCATGCGCCGAGGGATGGTGCCGGAGACGCCGTGCTCGAGCTGCTCGGGGCGCGGCCAGGTGAACACGCGGCGCAAGCTCAGCGTCAAGGTGCCCGCAGGGGTGGAGACCGGCTCGCGCGTCCGCATCTCCGGCAAGGGCGAACGCGGTCCGGGCGGCGGCCCCGCAGGCGACCTCATCATCAAGTTCCAGGTCGACCCCGACCGCTTCTTCACCCGCGACGGGCTCGACCTCGCCTGCGAGGTGCCGATCAACGTGGCGCAGGCGATCCTCGGCTCGAAGGTGAAGGTGAGGACGATCGGCGGGAACAAGGTCGTGCTCAGAATCCCGCCGGGCACGCAGAGCGGCACCACGTTCCGGATAAGGGGCCAGGGCATCCGGCGCGGCGACAACCGGGGCGACCAGCTCGTCAAGGTCGTCGTGGAAACGCCCGACCTCTCCGGCGAGGGCCTGAAGACGGTCCAGGATCTCGCGAAACAGGAGGGCCTCTCCTACTGACCCGCGCCCCGCGCCTTGGCGCTGGCCGCCAGCGCCTTGCGCCGGCCGTCAGTTTGAGACGATGACGCCGCCGCCGAGGACGAGATCGTCCCGGTAGAGCACGGCGCTCTGGCCCGGAG
Source organism: Gemmatimonadales bacterium (assembly GCA_009838765.1). Taxonomy (GTDB): domain Bacteria; phylum Gemmatimonadota; class Gemmatimonadetes; order Palauibacterales; family Palauibacteraceae; genus Palauibacter; species Palauibacter ramosifaciens. Next base: position 14,435 of record VXQX01000094.1, on the reverse strand, counting down.
TGATGGCCGACTGCGACACGGGCAGCTCCAGCGAGAAGCCCGTCGGCGTCGCCTCGATGACCTCCGCCTCGACGATCGCGGCACCATGCCGGATCCGCACGCCGATGCGCTCGCCCCCGTCGGGAGGCTCGGCCAGCCAGTTCGCACCCTCGGCGCCGATGCGGGAACGGGCCAGCGAGGCCCGCGGCCCGATGATGACGTCCCGCGACTCCGGCCGGATTTCGAGCACGAACATCGGCTCGGGGAAGCCGCCCGGGAGCCCCCTGCGCTGCCCCACGGTGTAGTGCGCATAGCCCGGGTGCTCACCCGCGTCGGAGCCGTCTTCGAAGCGGATGGCGCCGGGCGAGAGGGCGGGGTGGTCTTCCGGCAGGTATCGGCGCAGGACCCCGGCGTAGTCGTTGTCGGGGACGAAGCAGATCTCGAATGACTCCGGCTTGTCCGCCGTGTCGAGGCCGAGCCGCCGCGCCTCCGCCCGGACTTGTGGCTTCGTGAGCTCGCCGACCGGCAGGAGAAGGCGGTCGAGCGCCTCCCGGGGCATCCCCCACAGGAAGTACGTCTGGTCCTTGTGGTCGTCCGCGCCGAGGTGGAGTTCCGGCGGGCCGTAGCAGGGCCGGACCACGCGGGCATAGTGCCCCGTCGCCAGCCAGCGGCAGTCCAGCGCGTCCGCCCGCACGAGGAGGTCCCGGAACTTCGTGAAGCTGTTGCAGCGGACGCACGGGATCGGCGTGCGGCCGGCCGCGTACTCCGACACAAAATCGTCGATCACGTCGCGCGTGAAGTCCTCCTCCACATCGAACACATGGTGCGGCATGTCGAGCTGGGCGGCGACGGACTTCGCGTCCGCGATCCCGTCGAGGCCGCAGCAGGTGCGCGTCGGACCCTCGCTGCCGGTGTAGCAGAAGGTCTTCATCGTCACGCCGATGATCGGGCGGCCCGCGCGCGCGAGCAGCGCCGCGGTGAGCGAAGAGTCCACGCCGCCCGACATGGCGACGAGCACCGAGTCGGCGAGGCGACCTGGGGCGATCATGGACGCGCGATCAGGCCGTGAGGGCGACGACCCGCGCGGCCACCCGCGCCAGGGCGTCCGCCGCCGCGTCGACGTCCGCCCGAGACGTGTCGTGGCCGAAACTGAAGCGCACGGCGGCGTAGGGGACATCGCTGGTGATCCCGATCGCGTCCAGCACGTCGGAGCCGACGCTGGAGTCGGAGCCGCAGGCCGATCCGCCCGAGACCGCGATCCCCTCGAAGTCGAGGGATACGAGCACGGCCCCGCTGTCACACCCCGGAATCCCCACGCTGACGAGGTTCGGCATCCGCAACGGCGCCTCGCCTCCGTGGATCCGCGCATCCGGGATCTCCGCCCGGATCCGGGCCTCGAGGTGGTCGCGCAGCTCCGTCCAGCGCGCGACCGCCGCCTCGCGGTCCTCAAGCGCGAGCGCGAGCGCGGCCGCGAAGCCCGTCGCGCCGATCGGGTTCTGAGTTCCGGGCCACATGGACCGTTCCTGTCCGCCGCCGTAGCTCAGCGGCTCCAGCGTCACCCCCGGCCGCCGGTAGAGGAGGCCGATCCCCACGGGCCCGCCGAGCTTGTGCGCCGTCGCCGACAGGAGATCGACCCGTGTCCGCTCGAGGTCGCAGTCCACCTTCCCCAGCGCCTGCACGGCGTCCGTGTGTACGAGCGCCCCGTATTCGTGACCCAGTTCCACGATGTCCCCCATCGCCTGGACCGTGCCGATCTCGTTGTTCGCCCACATCACCGAGATCAGCGTCGGCGCATCGGGGTCCGCCGCGAGTTCCCTCCGCAGCCACCCGAGATCGATCGTCCCCGACCCGTCCACGGGAATCCGCGCCGCCCGGGCCTCCTCGACCACGCCCCGGTCCGCCGCCTCGAGGCATGCCTTGTGCTCGATCTCCGACACGAACACGCGCGGGCTCCGTCCCGCATTCGCCCGGACGAAGCCGAGGATCGCGAGGTTGTCCGACTGCGTGCCGCCGCCCGTGAAGTAGATCGACGATCGCGTGCACCCGAGCAGATCGGCGATCCGCCCGCGCGCGACTTCGAGACAGCGATGGGCCCTGCGCCCGGGGGCGTGCGCGCTCGCGGGATTGAAGCCGTGCCGCAGCTCCGCTCCCATGGCCTCCCACACCTCCGGCCGCATGGGCCAGGTCGCCGCGTAATCGAGGTAAAGCCGCTCTTCTTTCGGCTGCATCATCGTCGTTCTTCGGTCCGGATTCGCCCGCTGAGCAATGAGGGTCTATTGTGTCGAAGCTTCAAACGCCGCCGCAACTCGGGATGGAGTACATGGAACCACCACCTTCCGCGCCGGGGTCCACCCCCCCGGCGCCAGGCCTCACGGGGCCCGCGTCCGCCGAGAAGGCCATACCACCGCTCGGGGCCCCCGTGTTCCGCACCACCGTCCACGGACTCGCCTTCGAAGACCGCGCCCGCCACCTCGACACGGTAAACCCGAAGGAGGAACTCCTCCTGATCCCCGATCCGCCGGGAGGCGAACCCGACGATGTGTGGGTCCATATTCGCGACGGTGACCCGGTCGGCCACCTTCCCCGGGAGATCGGTGCCTGGCTCGCCCCGTGGATGCGGCGCGGCGGCGCGGCGCGCGTACAGGTAATCAAGGTGGGCGCCGAGTCCGTCCCGAGTTGGAAGCGCCTCCTCGTAGAGGTTCGCTGCGGCTGACGTTTCCCTGGGCGGTCGGCGACGCCCGGCGCTCGCGATGTCCAGGAAAGGCGCCTGTCTATAACGAGCGGACTCCGAGGCGTGTGACATCGCTCACGCGCATGGTCTCATCGGTATGGAACGGTTCCCCGTGCGGCGCCCGGATCAGCGAGCCGTAGTGCCGCGACGCGGTCTCGATGCGTTCGACGAGCGGCTGTCCGGTGGGGAAGATCTCGCCCGCCGCCGTCGTCCCCTCGAACTGTGACGGATAGCACCGCGCCGCCTCGACCTTGCGCTGGAATTGCTCTTCCGTGAGCGGGACGACGAAGGTCGGCTTCACCGCGTCCTCCCGGAACGCCATCGCGTAGAGGATTTTCTCCGGCCGGCGCCCCGGTCCGCCCTCATACTCCCGCAGTCCCGCGAGGAAGCATGCGTCGCGCGCGAGTTCCGACGTGACCCTGTGATCCGGATGGCGGCCGCGCGGCCAGGGCAGGATCACGGTCGAGGGGGCGAGGTCCCGCAGGCGTCCGACGACGACCCGCCGCGCCTCCAGCGAGTTCTCGAGCCGCGCATCCGGGAGCCCGGCGTTGACCCGAACCCCGACGCCCAGCACCGCCGCCGCCCGGGCTGCTTCCTCGGCCCGACGCTCGGGGGTGCCGCGCGAGGCCATCTCGCCGCGCGTCAGATCGAGGATCCCCGTCCGGTACCCCTGCTCCGCCGCACGGGCGAGCGTCCCGCCGCAGGTGAGTTCGGCATCGTCCGGATGCGCCGCTATCGCCAGGAGGTCCAGCGGTGGTTCGGTCATCGGGCGGTCAGCCGCTCGCTTTCGGCCGCCTACTCGTAGCGCAGCGCGTCGATGGGGTCCAAGCCCGCGGCCCGCGAGGCCGGGTAGAGCCCGAAACCGATCCCCGTGAGCACCGACGCCGCAAGGGCGGCCAGGATCGACCACATCGGCACCACCGCCGGCAGCGGCGTCAACTGATTCACGGCCCACACGATCGCACCGCCGATCAGCATGCCGGTCGCACCGCCGAGCAGCGTGAGCGTGGCCGCCTCGACCAGGAACTGCCACATGATGTCCCGGCGTCGCCCTCCCATCGCCTTCCGCAGCCCGATCTCCCGCGTCCTCTCCGTCACCGAGATCATCATGATCCCGATCACGCCGACGCCGCCCACCATGAGACCGATGCTCGAAAGGCCGACCATGGCCGCGAACAGGACCCCCGTAAGCTGTGCCCACAGCTCCAGCATCTGGTCTTCGGTCATGATCGCGAAGTCGTCTTCCTCGCCCGGTTTCAGATTCCGAAGCTGCCGCATGCGTGCGTGGGTCGCATCGATCGCCAACTGCAGTTCCGTCTCGGGCTCCGGCCGGACCACGAAGCTGATCATGCGGTCCCACACGCGCAGCACCTTGTCGGCGGTCGCGAACGGCACCCACACCCAGTGCGTCGCCAGACCGGCGAAGAGGTTGGGCGCCACCCTGTAGATGCCGATGACCCGGAAGACGGCGGCCTCGTTACCGCGTCCGATCCGGACCTCCCGGTCGAGCGGGTTACGGTTCCCGAACAGATCGACCGCCGTGGCCGAATCGATCACCGTCACCTGCGCCCGGCGGTCGGCCTCCGCCCGCGTGAACCAGCGGCCCGTGATGATGTCGCCGCCGTCGATCTCGAGATAGTCGGCGCCGGCACCCAACAGCGAAATCTCGACCCGTTCGCTTCCGACCCTCGCCTCGTAACTCTCCTGGCTCAGATCCACGAACGCCGCGGCGCTCTGGATCCCGGGCACGCGGCCCAGCTCCTCGGCCCACTCCGGGTCGAGCGGTTCGTTCTTGAGAAAATCAGGCTCGTCCTCGTCAAGCGGACCTGACAGGGCGGTGGACGTGAAGTCGAAGTGAGCCACCCAGAAGGTCGTGATCCCGCGAGGCGACATGAGTTCCGAGAAGCTGCCGTTGATGCCGGTGATGACGGCCGCCATGACCATGACGACGAGCACGCCGATCGTCACGCCGAGAATCGTCAGGCTGCTCCGGACCTTGTTGGCCCCGATCGAATCGAAGGCGACCGCGATCCCTTCGGCGACCGTCGAAACGAAGCCCATTCCACCGCCCGGTCGCGCGCTCATGTCCTACTCGTGGCGCAGCGCTTCGATCGGGTCGAGCGACGCCGCCCGTGAAGCCGGGTAGAGCCCGAATCCCACTCCCGTGAGGATCGACGCCAGCAGCGCGGCCGCCACCGACCACAGCGGGACGACCGCGGGCAGCGGCGTCCACTGGTTCACGCCCCACACGAGCAGGCCGCCGATCAGCATCCCCGTTGCGCCACCGAGCAGGGTGAGCGTGGCCGCCTCGACGAGGAACTGCCACATGATGTCCCGCCGCCGGCTGCCCATCGCCTTCCGCAGCCCGATCTCGCGGGTCCGTTCCGTCACGGAGATCATCATGATCCCGATGACGCCGACGCCTCCGACGAGCAGACCGATGCTCGACAGACCCACCATGGCCGCGAACAGAACGCCAGTCAGCTGCCCCCACAGATTCAGGATCTGGTCGGAGGTCATGAACGCGAAGTCGTCCTCCTCGCCCGGTTTCAATCCCCGCAGCTGCCGCATGCGCGCACGGGTCGCATCCAGCGCCGTCTCGAGATCCGCTTCGGCTTCCGGCCGCACCGTGAGAGCGATCTGGCGGTCCCACACGCGCAGCACCTTGTCCGCCGTCGGGAACGGTAGCCACACGTAGTGCGTCGCCAGACCCGCGAAGAGGTTGGCCGGCGGGCGGTATACGCCGATTACGCGAAGTCTGGATCCTTCGCTGCGCCGTGAGATCCGGATGTCGCGACCGAGCGGATCCCGGCTCCCGAACAACCCCACTGCCGTGGCCGAATCGATGACTACGACCGCGGCGCGCCGATCCGCCTCGAGCTGCGTGAACCAGCGGCCGGAGATGATGTCGCCGCTCGAAATCTCAAGGTAGTCGGCGCCGACGCCATAGAGCGAAATCTCCACGCGTTCGGATCCCACGCTCGCCTCGTAGCCTGACCCCGCGAGGTCGACGACCGCCGCCGCGCTGCGGATCTCCGGAATCCGCGCGATGTCTTTCGCCCATTCCGCTTTCAGCGGCGGATTCCTGAAGAAATCGTTCTCCGCATCGTCGAGCGGACCGGCGGTGAAGTCGATCGTCGAGAAGTCGAAATGCACGATGTTGAACGTCGTCATCCCGTTCGGGGCGACCAACTCCGAGAAGCTCCGGTTGATCCCCGTGATCATCGCGGCCATGACCATGACGACGAGCACGCCGATCGTTACGCCGAGGATGGTGAGACTGCTCCGCACCTTGTTCGCGCTGAGCGAGTCGAAGGCGACGGCGATCCCCTCCGTAACGGTCGTCACGAAGCCCATGCCGCCCCGGCGCGACGCCTTCATCGCGGCATCATCGTGGCGCCGGTCACTCGAACCTGAGGGCTTCGATCGGGTCCAGCCGCGCCGCCCGGTACGCGGGATAGAGTCCGGAGGCGATACCGACGCCCAGCCCGAGCACGAGCGAAACGATCATTGCCGGGACCGAGACCGCGGCCGGGAGCGACCAGATTCTCTCGACGAGGAACGCCAGCCCGAATCCGGTCCCGATGCCGAGCGCCGCCCCCGCGATCGAGAGCGTGGAGGCTTCGGTCAGGAACTGGAACAGTACGTCCCGCCGCCGCGCCCCCAGGGACTTGCGCAGCCCGATCTCGCGCGTCCGATCCGTGACCGAGAGCAGCATGATGTTCATGATCACGATCCCGCCGACGACGAGCGAGATCCCGACCAGGCCGGGGAGGGCCGTCATGAGAATCCGGTTCACGTTCGCCCATACGTCGAGGACGGCGCTGGAGGTGTCGATGCCGAAGTTGTTGGGCTGAGACGGCCGCAGCCGACGGGAGGTGCGCATCGCCCCCTCGACTTCGGCCATGGCCGGGTCCAGTTCCTCGGCCGAATTCACCTTGACGGTGATGCCGTCGACCTCGAGCCGCCGGCTCGTCACCGTGCGCTGAAACGTCTCGAACGGGATGAGGATGGCCGCATCGCGGAAATTGCCGGCCAGGCCGCCCTGGCGCTCCAGGACGCCGACGACCCGAAAGCGATGTCCTCTCGCCCGGATGCGCTTGTCGATGGGCGAGGTCGTGGGGAATAGCCGCTCGGCGATCTGGGAACCGATGACGGCGACCTGAAGCGCCTGGTTGTCGTCGATCGGGGTCAGGCCGCGGCCCTGCTCCACGTTCCACCCCTGGACCGCCCCATACTGCGGCGACCCTCCGATAATGCGCACGTTGCGCCGCTCGTACTGTCCGTAGCGAACGGATCCGGCGAACGAATTGGCGTAGTAGGCGAGGTAACGGGCGTTCGGCGCCGCGTCCTGCACGACCGCCACGTCGCGCATGGTCAGCTCGGGATTGCTCCGCCACCGCCGACGCTCCGCTTCGTCGATCTCCCCGGTCTGAATCTGCGGCCGCCGCACGACGGTGAAGGTGTTCACACCGAAGAGGGAGCCCGCGAAGTCGTCCCGGACGTAGCTGTTCACGCCTTCGACGATCGCGATCACGGCGATGAGGAAGGTGATGCCGATGCTGATCCCGAGGAGCGCGAAGAACGACTTCAGCTTCTGCGCCCGGACCTGCTGCAGCGAAAGGCGGATGCCCTCCCAGAATCCCATGGTCGGCGAGTCGCGCGGCCGCTAGCGGCCGCCATCCATGGGTGGTGTGGTCGGAGGCGCCCACGGGTTCGAGATCGGCCGCGGGGTTCCCGGGGCCGGAGGGGTCGCCTCGGGCGGCGCCGGGTCCACCGGGGCTGCTGTGGGGGGCGGCACCGAAGGAGCGATCTCCGGGGTCGGTGACGGAGCGACCTCGCGGGGCGCCGTCGGCTCGGGTGCCGCCTCCGGCGCCGAAGCGGTCTCCGGCTCGGGAGCGGGCGCCGGCTCGCCCGCCGGCGCCGGTGCGGGCGTGGTCTCCGGGCTCGTCGGCGGGTCCGCCGCGACCGGAGCTGCCGTGGGCTGCTTGAGGCCGCGCGCCAGGTAGTAGTCCACCGACATCTGCGCTTCGACCTTGCCGTCGACGAGCGTAATCACGCGCTGGGAGCGGGCCGCGATGTCGTACTCGTGCGTCACCATGATGATGGTCTGGCCGTTCTCGTGCAGCGTGTCGAAGACATCCATGATCTCCTCGGAGGTCGAGGAATCGAGGTTGCCGGTCGGCTCGTCCGCGAGGAGGATCGAGGGGTCGTTGACGAGCGCCCTCGCGATCGCTACTCGCTGGCGCTGACCTCCGGAGAGTTCGTTGGGCTTGTGGTCCATCCGGTCGGCCAGCTGAACGATCTCGAGCGCCTGCGCCGCCTTCCGCTGCCGGTCCCGACTTGATACTCCCGCGTAGATGAGCGGCAGTTCCACGTTGTGCAGCGCCGTCGCCCTCGGCAGCAGGTTGAACGTCTGGAACACGAAACCGATCTCCCGGTTTCGAATCCGGGCCAGGTTGTCGTCGCTCAGATCCTGGACCGCCTGCCCGTTGAGGACGTACTCCCCGCTCGTGGGGGAGTCGAGGCAGCCGATCATGTTCATGAGCGTCGATTTGCCCGAGCCCGAGGGGCCCATGATCGACACGTACTCATTCCGGAGGATCTCGATGTCCACGCCCGCCAGCGCGTGCACCGTCTCCGTGCCCATCACGTACTCCTTCCTCAGATCGCGCGTGACGATGATCGACTCCATCCGTCCGTTCCCACTCATCGTCCATTCTCCCCGTTGACCGCGGCGTCGCTCTCTCCGCTGCCGTCTTCGCGGTTGGCGGGGGCCGCGGCCGCCGGCCCGTCGATCCGGATCCGGCTTCCGTCGCCGAGTTCGCGGATCGCCTGGAACGAACCCGAGACGACGGTCGTGCCGACTTCGATGCCGGACACCACCTCGAAGTAGTTCTCGCCAGCGATACCGATCTGCACCGGCCGGAAGCGGACGATGTCGCCCTCCACGACGAAGACGCCCTCGATATCCCGCACCGCATCGGAGCTCGGCGCGCTCGGCAGATTCTCGTTCGGGACCTCCTCGTACTCATCCGCATCCATCAGCGTGAGCGCCGTGATGGGGATGCTGGGCACGTCGTCGCGGGTGGCGGTGATCACGTCGGCCGTGGCCGACAGGTCCGGCCTGATCCCCTCGGGCGGCGCGCGCAGTTCGATCTTGACCTCGAAGTCGATCGCCTGGGCCGAACCGCCGGACGTGGCGGGATTCAGGGGCACGATCGAACTGTTGCCGATCTCGGTGACCGTCCCCACGAACCGGCGGTTCGGAAAGGCGTCGATCTCGACGTAGGCGGAGTCGCCGATGGAGATGTCGGGCACGTCCGTCTCGTCGACCTGGATCACGGCTTCCATGACGGAGAGGTCCGCCACGGTCAGCAGCACGGTCCCCGGGTTGTTCATCGTGCCGACGATCGCGGTTTCGCCGCGCTCGACGTTGAGCCGCGTGATCCGGCCGGACATGGGCGCCCGGATCGTGGTCTTCCCGAGCCGGTCCCGCTCCTGGTCGAGGTTCGCCTCGGCCTGTTGGACCGAATGCTCCGAAGCCTCGAAGAGCCGCTGCTGGACCTCGGCGTTCGTCACCGCCTGCTCGACCTCCGCCTCGGTCACGAAGTCGGTCCCCCGAGCCTGCAACGCCGTGAGACGGTCCGCGTCCCGCTGCGCCTGCTGGTAAGCCGCCCGCTGCTGGGCGAGGGTCGCCTGCGCCTGCGCGACGCCGGCCTCCGCACGCTCGACTGCCGCCCGGAAGAGGGCCGGATCGATCTGCAGCAGGAGGTCCCCCTCCTCCACGTCCTGCCCTTCCTCGACCGGGAGTTCGATGATCCGTCCGGCGACATCCGTGGTGATGTCCACATGCGTCTTGGGTTCGATGTGGCCCGTCGCGGAGACATCGTCGACGAGATTCCGCAACCCGACGGCCTCCACGCGGACTTCGACGGCGCCACGCCCTTGCCGCTGCGTGGCGAGAAATCCCATGGTCGCGAGAAGTCCAACGACGACGACCGCGATGATCGCTTTCTTCATCCTGTACAAGGACCTTTATTTCGAGATTCAAGGGGCTGCCTATACGACATGGGCTGCCTATGCGACATCCGAGATACTCCGAGACTCGAGTCGCGCCCAAGGGTACGTCCGCACCGCCCGCTCAGTTTCATCCCCTTCTTGGAGAAGCTCAGCTGCACGGGGCCGCTGCTCACCCTCCCAGGCCCGCCGCGGCTGCGCCCAGTGAGATCATCAGAAAATAGAGCACGAGCAGGTAGGTTGTGCCTGCCACAACGGACCGCCCCGGATAGATGCGGCTGACCGCGACCCCGAGCACCACGCACGTCCAAACAGCGAAGATGTTGATTCCGTTTACGAACCTGCCAACGAATCCCCCCATCTCGGGCAGGAAGAGACCCGGCGTCAGGACCGGATTCTCCGAACCGAGCACCATGAGGACGATTACGACGAGTCCTCCGGCCAGGTTGATATAGAAGGCATGGGCGCCCGCGCTGAAGAGTTGCCGGAACGTACCCTCGCCGCCAAGAAACACGTTGAAGGCGAGCAGCAGGAGCCCCGCAACAAGGCTGAGCGCGATCGGCGTGACGAAGACGGCACCGGCGCCAAACACGACTGGAGACCACTGGAGCCAGAACTCGATCTGTTGCTCGGCTATCGCGGGATCGGAGCCCGCAGCGACGAACTGGGTCTCAAACATCGTCCGCCGGACCTCTTCGGGCACGATGACCGGCGTGAGGAACTGAAGTGCGATGCTCAGTCCGATCAGCGCCAGGGTGGCGCCCATCCAGGCCGGCCGCTGGCGGAGTGCATCGAACAGCTTCGCCGGCGAGACGAAGACCTGCACGATGCGCACGAGCAGGGAGGGGATCGCGTGCTCCTCCACTGCCGCATCGGATGATTCCGGATGGTGTTCCATCTTCTCCTCCAGTCTGATTCAGCTCCCGGCAGTTCTGTCTCAGCTCTCGGCGGTCCGTCTCAGCCCCCGGCGGGGGCGCGCAGGGCCTCGCGTCCTTCGGCGTCCAGGACGCGGAGCAGCCGGTCGTCCGCGTCGAGCCATACCCGGTGCAGGGCGCCTTCCATGTCCACGTCGTAGCGGGTCGCGTCCACAGACTCCTCGCCGAGCGAAACGCTTTCCTCCGTCCGCGCGGCGAGGCGCACGGTCACGGTCCGTCCGTCGAGGGGCAGGATCGCCGTCAACCGCCCGTCCGGGGCCTCTCTGAGCGCACGCACGAGAACGAGGTAGTGATGCGCGACCCCGGACTCCAGGATCGCGCCCGCATCCTGGACCGGGTACTGCTTCCAGCGCTCGCCCTCCGGGGTCGCGAAGTGGAAGCGGACCCGGTCCGGGAATCGCTCCCCGCTTACGAGAGCCGATACCCCTTCGCGGATCTCGTATTTCACCGGGAGAAGGTCCGGATCCATCTGGAGCCGCACCAGCCAGGCGGTCCGCTGCACCCTCTCGACGCTCGCGGCGGCGTTCACCGTGGATCCCGTCCGCCAGACCCGGAATCGTTCGGTTCCCACGCGGCGTCCGGCTTCGCGCAGATACAGGTGGCCCGCGTCGAGCTCCTGCGCGCTCAGCGGCGGAGGAGCCGGCGCGTCCGCGAGCAGCGGACTCAGCAGGAGCACTCCCAGCAGCCTCACCGCGCTCGGCGCTGGCGCCGGTTCTTTCCAGGGGCTGCTGCTGCCGCACAACGATCTCACGCTCTTCGCCACACTTCCCTCGTCCCTGCGCTCGTTCCCGGCCTGTTTGAGAATCGGTTGAGACCGGTGCCGATCATGACCTCACGGTGAAGTTACAAGGCTGCGCGGAGGGGAGCGACGAAGAATGCAGAAGTGGGTGGGGTCGGCATCGGTGATGTCGGCGGCGGTGATGGGGCTCGACGTGAGGCCCGTGAGTGTAGAAGTGTCGCTGATCCAGGGGACGCCGATGATGCAGATCGTCGGCCTCGCGCAGGGCGCGGTGCGCGAGGGCCGCGAGCGAATCCGGGCTGCCGCGGCGCAGATGGGCCTTCACGTACCCGGGCTGCGCATCACGGTGAACCTGGCGCCTGCGGACCTCCCCAAGACCGGTGCGGCGCTGGACCTGCCGATCATGCTCGGGATCCTGTGCGCGAAGGGGGATCTCCCTCAGGACGCTCTCCAGGGGACGCTGGCGGCGGGCGAACTCGGGCTCGACGGTTCACTGCGGTCGATCCGGGGCGCCCTTCCGATCGCCCTCTTCGCCGCTGCGGACCCGCATATCGCGCGTCTTCTTCTGCCGGCCGCGAACCTGCGGGAGGCGTCCGCCGCGAAAGGCATCGCCGTGGGTGGCTCGGAGTCGCTGACCCATATCCTCGCCGCCCTGAACGGTGAGGCCCGCCTCCGCGGCCCCGCGGTGCTCCTGTCCCCCTCCGCTCGGCCGTCGGGCGACCGCGCGCCCGACGACGGAGGGTTCGACCTGTCAGCCGTGAAGGGTCAGCCGGTCGCCAAGCGGGCGCTTGAGATCGCGGCCGCCGGCGGGCACAACCTCCTCCTCTCGGGCTGCCCGGGCTCCGGAAAGACGAGTCTCGCGCGCTGCCTCCCTGGTCTCCTTCCCACTCTCGACGTCCGGGAGGCGGTGGATGTGACGACGATCCACAGTGTCGCCGGCCTCTTGGCCGATGGTGCGGGACTCAAGCGCGCCCGACCCTTCCGGGCGCCGCACCATTCCATCAGCGAGGCTGGGCTCATCGGCGGCGGGACACGTCCGCGGCCGGGCGAGGCATCGCTCGCCCATCACGGCGTGCTCTTCCTCGATGAACTCCCGGAGTTCGGGCGCCGTACGCTGGAGGCGCTGCGCCAGCCGATCGAGGAGGGGCAGGTGCGAATCGTCCGCGCGGCCGGGTCGGCCTGCTTTCCCGCCGAGTTCACGCTCGTGGCCGCGATGAACCCGTGTCCGTGCGGCTTCCTGGGCGTGCCGGGCCGCTGCCGCTGTCTCGAGGAAACCGTGCGGCGCTACCGCCGCCGGGTCAGCGGACCGCTCCTTGACCGGATCGACATGCTCGTCGACGTTCCGGCCGTACGCTGGGAGCAACTCGCGGATGCGGCGGCGGACGAGACGAGCGCCGTCGTGCGGGCCCGAGTGTCGAAAGCCCGCGCCCGCGCCGCCCGCCGCCACGGAACGATCAACGCGCGGATCCCGCCCGTCCGTCTCGAGGAGGCGTGCGGGATCGACCGCGGCGGCCGCTCGCTCCTGAGGAAGGCCGTGACGCATCTTGGCCTGACGGCCCGCGGCTACCACCGCGCGCTTCGCGTTGCCCGGACGATCGCCGACCTCGAAGGACGGGGCCGCGTATCCGAGGACCACGTTGCCGAAGCGGTCCGTTTCCGCGGCACCTGCTAGGGCGCGGCGGGCGCTCCGGTCTGGACGGTGCGGCGCGAACTCGGATGGTCGCGTGACGGACCCGGAGCGGGTGCCGCACGAGCGGGGCGCGCTGGTCCGGTGGCGCGACGTGCCGGGGCGTCCGTGGGCGTGCCTATCTCCGGTTTCGCAGGCGGCCCGGCGCCGTCTGGCGCAGATCGAGGGGCACGCGCTGGCTGCGCATCCGGCGGTTCTAGTTTTTCGGAGTCCGACCGGCGGGCGGCATATGGACCCCCCGCGTGATCTGACGAGAGTCTGCGGGAGTCGTTCGGGCTGGGCGACAGGCGAGTGGCCGAGGTCGTGCGGCCGCTGGTCCTCACCGGTGATGCGAAGGCGATGCCGCACGCGATCAGACCCGCTCCCGATGCGAGCTTTGTCTCAGTATGGCGGGCGGCCTCTTGGGACGTGATGGCCGCGCGCGGTGGGGGCGCGCGCGGTCGGGTTCGAGTCGTCGGGCGGCGCGAGCCCTGGCTGAGGTCTCCGGACCGGGCGGGCCGTTCAGCTGGAGCGGGTGGCGGTGATGGCGACCGATCTGTCGGACGGACTCCGGCGCGTAATCGGAGACCGAGGGCTCACGGTGACGGTCGGAACGGCGACGAGTCAGGATCGTCCCGCGGCGGCGTATTCACCTGGAGCGGCTCATGGGGGCCGGTGTGTCTCAGGGTGAGGCGATGGCGCTCAAGGCCGTGTCTGAGCGTGCGGATAGGGACGGCCGTTCTTTTCGTGGGCTCTTGACGTTGTGGCGAGCGCTGGTTAGGCATGGACCGATTAGGCATGAAAAGCGAAGCGAGGCATCGAAGTTTCGTCAAAAATGGAATCAAACATGGCAGGGAAAATGCTTGAACGGTTGAAGGCAGTTCACGAGCATCCGGCCGGGCGGGTGGCATTGGCAACCATCGGGACGGTCATCAGTTGGTTCGGGGTAGCTCCGGAAGCTCCCGTGGTGGCGGCTGGACTCACGGTGTTTCTCTGGGTGCATGCCGCCGTCATGATTCGGCGACGGGCGGGCGGGCGCGCCGCCGGTGTGCTTGCGACAGTGGTCGTGTTGTTTGCGCTATCTGCTCCGGACGCCCTGAAGGCTCAGGGGTTCGACCAGAGCGCAGGGGATTGCGGAGGCGCTTTCGACGAGGAAACCGCTTTATGGGCGGGAATCGCGGCCTTGACGAGCGGCAACCTACAAGCAGCGGGGGGGGCGATTCTTGTCGGTGCCGCCGCAACGTGGGACGATTTTGATCCGAACTGCAATGCCGAGGTGATTGTGTTCGGACACGTATTGGGACGATTGCTGGGCATGCCTCCGGGAACATCGTTTCCGCTGTCGCCGCCTCCTCCGCCTCCGCC
>VXQX01000070.1 GCA_009838765.1 Gemmatimonadales bacterium | reverse complement strand
CTGGGCACAGTACGACACCACGCCGCTGGCCGCGTAAGGGGCGCCAAGGAGGCGTAGGGGGCCGCTGGCAGCGCAGGGGGCCGCTGGCAGCGTAAGGGGCCGCCGGCCGCGTGAGGGTCACCTCCGTCTCTGGCACCTACAGGTGGACGGAGCTGGATCACTCCTCACGATAGACCCTCACGATCCGCACCGGGGGCGTCAGTTGTTGCGCCTCGTAGGGGGCCCGGTGGATCGCCAGCACGACATCCATGCCGGCCACGACGCGCCCGAACGCGGCGAAGCCCTGTCCGTCCGGGTTGCGCATGCCGCCGAAGTCGAGCGATGGCTGGTCCCCGACGCAAATGAAGAAGCTCTGCGTGGCGGTGTCGGGGCCGCCGCGCGCCATCGAGATCGTCCCGTCCTCGTGCAGCAGCCCCGTTTCCGAGGTGCGTTCCAGCGGAATGGGCGGGAAGGACTCGGCGTCCGGATCCGGACGCCGTCCGCCCTGGACGACGGCGATCCGGATCGAGTCGTTGGGCTGGTTCTCCGCGTGCACGGTGCGGAAGAACGTGCCGCCGTCGTAGAACCCGCCGTCCACGTACCGGAGGAAGTTGGCCGCGGTGACGGGCGCGCGGTCGACGTCCACTTCGAGTTCGAACGTCCCGATCCCGGTCTCGACGACGACCCGAACGGGGTCTCGAACCGGGTCTGCGGCGGCTCGGAAGCCGGCCGCCCCAGGACTCAGCGTCGCGAGAGGCGTCGCGAGAGGCGTCGCGAGAACGGCGGTGAGCACCCATCGAGTTCGCACGCCTGCCCCTCCTTTCGGATCCACCCTTCGGATCCACCTTCCGGATACACCTTTTGCTGACGGGATCGACCCAACCTTACGTTTTTGAGCCAGCCCCGGGCCAACCGCGCCCTCTAAACCACGGGATGAATGTGTGTCCGAGATGAGCGAAGAAAAGCGAGCACCCGGTTCCCGGCCGCCGCCCGACCGCGACCGCCGGAGCTTCGTCAAATCCGTGGCCGCCGGCTCGGTGCTTGCCGCGGGCGCACCGTCGCTCCTGGCCGGAGCGGAATCCGACCCTCGAAGCGGACCCGCCGTCCGCCACACGCTCGCGCGGGAGCCGCAAACCCGTCGCGCGGCGCCACCCGAGGACATCGGCCTGGCCGTGATCGGCGCCGGCGGGATGGGCATGGCGGACGTCGCGACGGCGCTCCGCATTCCGGGTGTGAGCCTGGTGGCCGCCTGCGATGTGTTCGACGGCCGGCTCGAAGCCGCGCGCGAGCGGCACGGGGACATCTTCACGACCCGCGACTACCGGGAGGTGCTCGCCCGCGACGACGTGGCCGCGGTCATCGTCGGTACGCCGGACCACTGGCACCAGCCGATCTCCGTCGACGCCCTCCGCGCCGGCAAGGCCGTCTACTGCGAGAAGCCGATGGTCCACCGCATCGAGGAAGGGCACGATCTGATCGCAGCCGAGCAGGAGTCCGGGTCCGTCTTCCAGGTGGGCAGCCAGGGGATGAGTTCGCTCGGCAACGAGAAGGCGAAGGAACTGTATGAGGAGGGAGCGATCGGCGAACTCAACTACGCCGAGGGGTTCTGGGCCCGCAACGACCCCATTGGGGCATGGCAGTATCCCATTCCCGCCGCTGCCTCCGAGGAAGCCGTCGACTGGAAGGGCTTCCTCGGACCCGCCCCGGACCGGCCGTACGATCCGCTGCGGATCTTCCGCTGGCGCAACTACCGCGACTACGGGACCGGCGTGGCGGGCGACCTCTTCGTCCACCTCTTCTCCAGCCTCCACTTCGTCGTGAGTTCGCGCGGCCCGACCCGGATCCAGGCCGCCGGAGGCCTCCGGTACTGGAAGGACGGGCGCGAGGTGCCGGACGTGCTCCTGGGCGTGTTCGACTACCCGGAGACGGAAACGCACCCGGGCTTCAACCTCTCGCTGCGCGTGAACTTCGTGGACGGGACCTCGGGCAGCACCTTCCTGCGACTGGTGGGAAGCGAAGGGGCGATGGACGTGACGTGGACCGAGGTCATCCTCCGAAAGAACGTCGCCGTCGATCCGATGGACGCCTTCTCCCAGGAGAAGATGGCCGAGGCCGCGGCGTCGGCGGACGGGCTCCCGCCGCGGGTGCGGATGCTTCCTCCGGCCGAGGCGCGGTACGAGGTCGAGCGGGGATATCGCGGCGCCCACGTCGACCACTTCTTCAACTGGTTCGAGGCGATTCGCGGCGGCCCGCCCGTGCGGGAGGACGCGACCTTCGGGCTGCGGGCGGCGGCCCCCGCGCTGGCCTGCAACCTCTCCTACTTCGAGGACCGCATCGTGCGCTGGGACCCCGACGCCATGAGGCTCGTCTGATGCCCGCCCCACGACGACCCCGGCTCCGCGCACGGCACACACTCCGCGCACGGCACACACTCCGCGCCCCGCTCCTCACGGCGCTCGTGGCGGGCCTGGCCCTCGGCTGCGCCCAGGCCCCGAAGTCCTCGCCGGACGCGGGCGAGGCGGGAGTGGCGCAGGCGACGCCGAATACGCTGACCGCGGCCGAACGCGAGGCCGGCTGGCGCCTCCTCTTCGACGGCGAGACGACGGTCGGCTGGCGGGGCTACAACCTGGAGACCTTTCCCGACACCGGCTGGGCGGTGATCGACGGCGCGCTCGTCGTGGGTGCGACCGCGACCGATCCCGACGTGGCGATCGGCGGCGACCTCGTCACGACCGAATCGTTCTCCGACTTCGATCTGAGGTTCGAGTTCATGCTGTCGGAGGTCGCGAACAGCGGCGTGCTCTACCGCGTGATCGAGGAGGAGGGCGCCGCGATCTGGCACAACGCGCCCGAGTACCAGGTGCTCGACGACCCGGCGTACATCGAGATGGGCACGATGGACATGCACACGCACCTGACCGGAGACAACTACGACCTGCACGCCTCGGGCGAGAAGGCCCTGCGCGGCCCCGGCGAGTGGAACGAGGGGCGCATCCGCATCCAGAACGATCTCGTCGAGCACTGGCTCAATGGGACGAAGACGGTCGAGTACGAACTGGGGTCCCCGGAGTGGGCGGCGCTCGTCGCCGCGAGCAAGTTCGCCCCGTATCCGCGCTACGGGCGTGCCGCGTCGGGGCCGATCGGCCTCCAGGACCACGGACGCAACGTCTGGTATCGCAACATCCGGATCCGTCCCCTCGAACCCGTCTCCCTCTTCAACGGCGAGAACCTCGACGGGTGGCGGGTACACGGGACCGAACTCTGGTACGTGGAGGAAGGGGAAGAGGGCGGGGAAATCGTGTGCGAGAGCGGCCCCGACGCCGAGTACGGCTACCTCGCGACCGAAGAGACGTACCGCGACTTCGACCTCACCGTCGAGTTCAGGCAGGAGGCGGACGGCAACAGCGGCGTCTTCCTGCGCTCCAGCGTGGAGGGGACGACTGTGAGCGGCTGGCAGGCCGAGGTCGCGCCCCCGGGTCTGTTCAGCGGCGGCATCTACGAGTCGTACGGGCGCGGCTGGCTGGTCCAGCCCGACCCGGCACTCGACGCGGCCCTCCGCATGGGCGACTGGAACACGATGCGGATCCGCGCCGACGGCGACCGCGTCGCGACGTGGCTCAACGGCACGAAGATGGTGGACTTTGAAGACGAGCGGGTCGGCGCCGCCGAGGGTTCCGTCGCGCTCCAGATCCACGACGGCGGCGGCATCAAGGTCCGCTGGCGCAACCTGAGGATCGTGGAGTTCGGCAACTGATCAGAGGAGATCGGATGAGATTCAGCCGCGCGGTATGGGTCGTGGTGCTGGCGGGTTGCGGGGGCGGGACCGGGGGTGCGTCCGCTCCCTCTCCGGAGGAGGACCGTCCGCTCCAGGCCGATTTCGAGGAGGTCTACCGGGTCGGGGGGATCGCGGCCGAGGGGTGGGACGCGTTCACGGAGATCGCGGACCTGGACTTCGATGCCGGTGGCCGGCTCTACATCCGCGATGAAGCCGCATCCTCCACCCGCATCGTGGTCGTGGACGGCGCCGGAGGTCTGGTGGCGGAGTTCGGGCGCAGGGGGGACGGCCCGGGCGAGCTTCGTGACGTGGGGCACATGGTGGCCCGCCCCGGGGGAGGGGTCGTGATCGTCGACAACGGTCACCGCGCCTATCTCCTGTTCGGCCCCGATGGGTCGTTCGAGCGTGCGGTCCGGTTCGCGATCCGGGGCGCCTCCGAGACCGCTGCCGCGGAGGCCGTGCGCTCCGCCCGGGAGGGGGAAACGCTGTTTCTGACCCGACGTCCGGACGCCCGCTTCAGCAACGGGCAAGTGTCCGTCGAGGCCGGCGACCGCACCATCTATCGCATGTCGCTGGCCGACGCCGACGAGGCCGACGCCGACGAGGCCGACGACGCAGCCGCCGCGACGCCTTTCGCGGAAGGGTGGGAGGCGCAGCCGGAGCGGGAGGTTACGATGGAGGCGGCGGATCCGTCGGATATGTTCGCTGCTGTTGGCGACGCGTTCATGGGGTTCGTGCCCGACCTCGTGTTCGATGTCCTCCCCGGCGGGGGCGTAGCGTATTCGGATTCCTCCGCCTACGCGATCAAGATCCAGCCGGCTCCCGGGGCTCCGGTCCGTGTCGTGGGCCGCCCCCTTCACCCGGAGCCGGTCACGGAGTCGCTGCGGGAGCGCGCCCGGGCCCGGATGCTGGAAACTGTGGAAGCTTCCGTTACGGGACAGGTTAACGGCCAGTCGTTCGACGATCTGCCGCCGGATCTTCGCGCGCAGGTGGCGGCCATGGTGGAGGAGATGACGGCCGGCATCCGCGACGCGGCGGCGAACGCGGGTTTCATGCCAGAGGTGCCCATCGTGCGGGACCTTCGGACGACCTGGGAGGGGACGATCTGGGTTCAGCGCTGGGGGAGCGATCCCCTGGCGCAGATCGAAGCGCAGGCCGCTCCCTCGGGCGGAGGCCCGGAAGGGGAGGCGGCCGCCGCCGGCTGGATCGATGTCCTCTCGCCGGAGGGCGAGTACATGGGCACCCTGTCGCTGGAGGAGACGCTCATGCCCGACGCGTTCGGGCCCGATGGCCTCGTCGCCTTCGTCGAGACGGACGAATTCGATGTTCCCACGATCGTCTTGAAGCGGCTGCCGGCGACCATTCCCCTGGAAACGGGGTCGCCCGCTACGGGCGCGGGCGGGGCTCGGTAGCGAGGCGTTTGACCCGGCCTTCGGCCGTTGCGTACCCTTTGCGGACGAGTCCTCCCGCAAGGAGCCATGCGATGCCGCACCCGACGCGGATCTTGCCCTTCGTCCGGAGATCTTCCGTCCTCCCCGTCCTCATGTGGCTCTCCGCCGGTGGAACGGCGGCGCAGAACGGCGGGCCCGCCGCGACGGCGCGCCCCGTCGCCGCGGAGTCGCCGGGCTCCGAGCTCGAGGCGGCCGACGTGACCTTCAGCCGCGACATCGCGCCGATCCTGCAGCGGGCCTGCGTTCGCTGCCACCGCGACAACGGCGTCGCCCCGATGCCGCTCGTCACCTACGACGACGTCCAGCCGTACGCGAGCATGATCGCGCGCCGCACCCAGATCCGGGACCGGGCCGGCGCGATGCCGCCGTGGTACTTGGAGAAGGACATCGGCATCCAGCACTTCAAGGACGACATGTCGCTCGACGAGTGGGAGATCGAAGCGCTCGACGCCTGGCGTCGCGCCGGCGCCCCCGAGGGCGATCCGGCGGATCTGCCGCCCCCGCTCGAGTTCGACGACGACGTCGTGTGGGCCGCGGGCGAGCCGGACCTGATCGTCAAGCTCCCCGAGGTGCTCGTGAAGGGCGACGCGCCCGACTGGTGGGGGGACATCGAGAGCGTGCCCACGGGCCTCACCGAGGACCGCTACGTGAAGTCCGTCGAGATCCGCGAGGTGAACGACGTGCCCCAGCGCAGGGACGGCGAGCACGGCGGGCGCCACACGGTCGGCGGCCGCTTCGTCGTACACCACATGATCTGGAGCACGCGCGTGCTCGAGGGCCAGGAGACCGGCCCCGGCGCGAGCCGCGCCGCCACGGACACCGGGTGGCCGGTGCACGAGGTAGGCCGCGAACCCGACCTCTTCGACGACGACGCGGGCCGCCTGCTCAGGGCGGGCTCCTCGGTGGTGTCGAACTCCGTCCACCTCCATTCCAACGGCCGCGACACGCGCGCCCACCTCGAGATCGGCTTCCGCTTCCATCCGGAGGACTACGAGCCGAAATACCGGCGGAGCGTCTTCGGGCTCGGCAACGGAAGCGACATCGACATCCGGCCCGGCGCGGCGGGGCAGGAACTTCACGCCTACAAGGTGCTGAACCAGCACACCAAGCTCGTGACCTTCGAGCCGCACCTGCACGCGCCCGGCATGCGCATGTGCCTCGAGGCGATCTGGGGCTTCAACGTCGAGACGCTGAACTGCGTCGGCTACGACCACAACTGGGTGCGCGGATACACCTACGCGCAGGACCACCAGCCGCTCCTCCCGAAGGGGACGGTCCTCCACATCATCGGCTACATGGACACCTCGGAGGCGAACCGGAACGTCCCGGACACGCGCAACTGGCAGGGTTCGGGGAACCGTTCCGTGGCGAACATGTTCATCGACCTCGGCATGCGCGTGCAGATGTCGGACGAACAGTTCGTGGAGGAGATGGCGATGCGCCGGCACCGGCTCGCGCTCGGCCCCAACGACCACGTCGTCGGCTGCCCGCTCTGCATGGTCATCCCGGCCAACGGCGACATGAGCTACTTCGCCGACGCCGAGTGGTGGCAGTCCGATGCCGCCACCGAGGCCGAGTCTTCCGGGGGCGGCGAGACGGAATCCGGGGACGGCCGCGACCCCGGCGAGCGCCGGGAACGGTGATCGTGCCCGCACCCGATTCCATGCCCCGGGTCGCTCGGCCCGGGGCGCCGGCCGTGCCGCTTCTGGCGCTGATTCTCGCCGCCGCCGCGTCCCCCGCCGCGGCGGACGCCCAGACCTATGCGCGGGGTCAGAACGTGGCCCCGGCCTTCGAGGGCTGGGAGCAGAACGAGGACGGGTCGTTCAACTTCTTGTTCGGGTACATGAACCGGAACTGGCTCGAGGAGATCGACGTCCCCGTGGGGGACGACAACATGTTCTCGCCGGGCCCCGCCGACCGGGGGCAGCCGACCCACTTCCTCCCGCGCCGCAACCGCTTCGTGTTCAAGGTCCGCGTGCCCGCCGACTGGGGCGACCGGGAACTCGTGTGGACGCTCACGAGCCACGGGGTCACCGAGAAGGCGTACGCCACGCTGCGGCCCGACTACATCGTCGACAACACGGTGATCATGTCGGAGACCGGCGCGCTCGGCGCGGGTTCCAGCAACGCCGAGATGCGGTCCAATGAACCGCCGAAGATCACGCTCGAGGGCGAGCGCACGCGTGAGGCGATCGTCGGCCAGCCGGTGACGGTGAGCGTCATCGTGGAGGACGACGGCCTGCTGCGTGCGTTCCGCCAGGGGCCGCCGGATCCGCCCGAAACGGCGGAGGACTCCGCGCGCGTCGACTCGATCGCGAACGCGTTCCCCAGCTTCAGCGGCCGCCAGCTCCGGCCCCCCTCGCGCGTGACGGTGCAGAAGGTCAACGGCCTCTTCATGTCGTGGTTCGTCTACCGCGGAGAGGGAGAGGTGGCGTTCGATCCGCCGCAGGTGAAGGTGTGGGAGGACACGCGCACGGGCGCGAACTCGCCGTGGGCGCCGCTCTGGCGCCCCCCGGACCTGCCGGAAGACGGCCGCTGGACGGTGACCGTGACGTTCTCGCAGCCCGGCACCTACACCCTCCGCGGCCGCGCCGACGACGGCGGCCTCTTCGCCGACGAGGAAATCACTGTAGTGGTCCGCCCCGCCGCCAGCTGACACGCGACCCGAAAGGGCCGCCGCTACCGCCGACCGTGCTCGACGGCTTCGAGTGTCTGGAAGATGTGGACGGCGGCGCAGACGATGGAGCACATCAAGTCGAGCGGCTCGCCGGCCGCGAGCCAATGGGTGATCGCATACGCCAGCAGGGCGGCATTGGCCAGGGAGACGCCCGCCGCCCGGATTCGGCGCTGAAGGAGCTGGCCCAGACCCGGGACGAGGAGGCTCGCGGACCCCGCGACGTGCGGCGTCAGCTTCACGCGGCCGCGGCCCGCTTGCGCCAGTAGCGGGCAAGGCCCCACCACGAGTCGCGCGCGCCGAACGCGTTGATGTAGGTGTCCACCGGCTCCGCCGGCATGCGGCCGCGCAGATCTTCCTCCACCCACGCCGCGAACGCCCGGGCCCGCGTGGGGTCGGCCGACGTATCCGGGTCCGCCGGGTCCTCGTTCCCCAGCGACTCGCGCACGGTGCGGGCCCAGCGCGCGAGTTGGTCGCGCAGTTCGGCGAAGTGGGCGCCCGGATCCTCGACTGCGCCGAAGTGGGTCGGCACGATGCGGTCGGGATCCCACGCCATGACGCGTTCCATGCTCGCGTTCCACGCTTCAACGTCGATGTCGGGCACCGGGGTGACCGGGATCACGCCTCCCGGCGGGATGCGGATGCCGGCCACATCGCCCACCCACGCCGTCCCCCCGTCCGCCTCGAAATAGGCGACGTGGTGCTTCGCGTGGCCGGGCGTGGCGGCGACGCGCAGCGTGCGGCCGCCGAGTTGCACCGTGTCTCCCTCGTCCACCTCGGTCACGGACTCCGCGGGCACCGGAAGGAACTCCCCCCACAGCGTCTCCATCAGATCGCCGTAGATGCGGCCGGCGGAGGCGAGGAGGCGCTCGGGCCGGATCATGTGGATGGCCCCAACCGGGTGAACGTACACCCGCGCTTCGGGCACCCGGCGCACGATCGTCCCGGCGGCCGTGGCGTGATCGAGGTGGATGTGCGTGAGCAGGACGGCGCGCACGTCGGCGAGGCCGAACCCGGCTTCCCCGAGCCCGGCTTCCAGTGCGGGGAGACAGGTCGTGGGCCCGGGATCGACGAGCGCGACGCCGTCGCCGGTCTCGAGGACGCCGGTCCCGATGGCGAGATCGAAGCCCTGGAACTTCAGATCGACGATGGACGTCCGGGCGTCGAGCGTGTGGATCGTCATCCGTTCTCCTCGGAGGGGCGCAGTTCGATCCAGAGGCCGCCGGCGTTTCCGAGCACGATGTTGTCGGAGACGGAGTCGGGACCGCCGCGGACGGTCAGCGACACCACCGGCGCCGAGCCGGGGTCCGCCATCCACAGGCGTGCGTCCACGATGTAGGCCGTCCCGCCCCGGATGCCGACGGCGCGGCCATACAGGTGCTCCGGGTGACGCGACGGGCCGCAGTCGCGGGCCCCGAAGGCGAGCAGGAACCGCGTGAGGCGCTCCGGGTCTTCCGCCATGATCCAGACCGCCTGCAGACCTCGGGCCCCGTTCGGGTGTTCGGCCGCCCCCGAGGCGGTCGACGGCTCCCGCGCGCCCGGATCGGGGTCGACGAAGAACACGGCTTGCAGCGGATGGTCGGCGGGGAAGGCCGCTCTTCGGGCCGCGTCGGAACCGGCGGCCGCGAAATCGGGTTCGATGTCGCGCGCGACGGCGAGAAGTTGGTCCAGGCCGGTCCCGTCGGTCCCGGAGAGGGCCAGGTAGGCCCCGCCGCCGCCATCGGCGATCAGCTCCGTGTAGCGTTGCACCTCAGAGGTCGCGGCGGTGCCCGAGTCGCCTGGGCCGCCGACGGTCCGGAGTTCGAGCCGGGTCCCGTCGCCGAACGCGATCGCTGCCGTCTCCAGCCCGTTCCCGTCGCGCCGCCCCTCCAGGACGTGAAAGCCGAATTCGTCGGTGAGCCGCTGCGACAGAGCGCCGAGGTCGCCGACGGCGACGGGTACGTGGTCGAGGCGCAACGAGGAGCCCGGCGCCACGCACGCCCCCGGCGCTTCCTGCGCCAGCGCGGGAGACGCCGTTCCGGCGAGCGCCAGCGCGCTCACGCCGAGGGCGCGCCACGCGGAGCCCGCCGCCCGGCGGTGTCCGCGCCGCCGGCCCGCTTCCGGCCGGGTCATGGGAGTTGAGCGGTGTATCATGCGGACAAGATGTCGCGGGGACGGCGAGGTCGATAGTTTGGCCGCCATGAGACGACCTGGAGCCGACGAGCACGGCGACTACTACGCCATCTACATCGACCGCGTGCCGGACGACCGGCCCCTCGTCGACATCCTCGGCGAGGCGCCCGACGCGCTCGACGCGCTGCTCGGGGACCTCCCGGCCGAGCGCGAGAACTTCGCGTACGAGCCCGGGAAGTGGACGTGCCGCGAAGTCCTGGGTCACGTGATCGATGCCGAGCGGCTCTTCGCCTACCGTGCGCTCCACATCGCCCGCGCCGATGCGGCGGAGCTGCCGGGCATGGATCAGAACGAATGGGCCGCGGCCTCGAACGCGACCGGTCGCCCCATCGCGGAACTGCTGCATGAATTCCGGGCGGTGCGCACCGCGAACGCCGCCTTCTTCGCCTCGCTCGACGAAGACGCCCTCTCGCGCCGCGGGGTCGCGAGCGGCGCCGAGTGCACCGTGCGGGCGATCATCCATATCATCGCCGGCCACGAGCTTCACCACCGGGACATGCTGAGGGAGCGGTACCTGGCCGCCCCCGTCGCGAACTGACGCCCCGTCGCGAACTGACGCCCCGCCGCGAACCGACGTCCCGCCGCGAACTGATGTCCCACCGCGAACCCGGGAGATCGAGATGACCGAGGTTACGCTCTTCTACCTGCGCCCGGGCTGAACGAGCTGCAAACGCACCCGTGCGGTGTTCGACGAGATCGGCGCGACGATCGCGGAGGAACGATCCGCCACGAAGGCGCCGCTGACCGATGACGATGTGCGCGCGCTCCTGGCGGCCGCCGAGCGGGTGGTGATCGCCCGCGGGAGGAGTCGGCGCGACCTGAGCCCCGGGGAGACCGAACTCGACGCGCTGAAGGGGCGCACGGGAAAGTACCGCGCGCCGATCGTGCTGGCGGGGTCCACGCTCCTGGTCGGCTTCAACGCCGAGGCGCTCGCCGAACTCTGAAGCCCTCGCCGAACTCTAGCGCGGCCATGCGCCGCCTGGGCCGACGAGCGAAGCGTCGCCTGGGCCGACGAGCGCGGGGGCCGGGAGTCAGCGGTCGGTCTGCACCGTGAAGCCGAAATCGCCCCGGATCGTATGGCCGTCCTGCGCCATCGCGCGCCACATGACCTCGTAGTCGCCGTCGGCGAGTTCTTCGCTCACGTCCAGCACGACGACGCTCGAATCGTCCTCCCGGGCGGTCGCCGGCTCGAGGTCGAGAGGTTCGCCCCCCTTCGGCAGGAGACGCACCGACGTCCCGGCCATCTGCGGCGCCTCGGTGAACCACAACGTGATCGTCGGGGGGCTGATCGCTATCGTCTCATCCTGCTTCGGAGACGACTCCCTGAGGGAGAGGTGCGCGCCGACGAAGACGCCCGCCGTCGTCAAGGCGGCGGCCGCCAGGACGGTCACCCGGCTTCGAACCCATCTACGCATCGCTAAGCATCGGATTCGCCCCGATTCCCGGTTAGCTCCCGATTCGATCCGAGGTTGAAGCGGCGGCGCCTCCGCCGCCCGCCCCCGGAGTCCGGCTTCCAAAATCCCGAGTGCACCCTGAAAACGCTACCCGCTCCGCGCTCCGCGGCAAACCGCCCGCGCCGGAGGGGCCGCCAACTTGACTCGTTTCGCCCCCGGATGCAGCTTCACGCCCCGCGCACTTCCCCTCAACAGCCGCGGCCTCCTCGCCGGTTCGGCGTCGGAGCCATCGTTCTCCTTCAGGCCCTCCGGAAGGGTCGCCCGCGCGTCTCGAAGAAGGCTGTCCACGGCGATATGGTGATATGGCGATAAGGCGTCTGTCGGGTCTCATCACGGCTCTCATCACGGCCGCATTGACGATGGCGGTCGGAGCCATCGACTCGTCCGCGCAGGTGGAGCACGAGGGCGAGATCGAGGGCGTCGTGCGCGATGCCGAGTCCGACGAGCCGCTCGCCGGCGCCCTGGTCTCCATCACCGCGTCGGGTCGGATGGCGGTCTCGCACGGAGACGGCACGTTCCATCTCCCGGTGCCGGGCCCGCGAGTCTACAGAGTGCGGATCGAACGCCTGGGTTACCGCGCGGTGTCGCTGGAAGTCGATGCGTCGCGGGCGGAGGTCGTGGTGGTGGAGATGGAAGCCCATCCCATCTCCCTGCCGGATCTCGTGGTCACGGGGTCCGTCGTGGCCCGCGCGGCCAGCGAGGTGCTGCGTCCGGCCAGCGTGTTCGCCGGAGAGGATCTGCAGCGTCGGCTGGCCGGAACCCTGGCGGAGACGCTTTCCTCCGAGCCGGGACTGGCGGTGAGCAGCATGGGGCCCAGCTCGGTGCACCCCGTGATCCGGGGCCTCAGCGGCGACCGCATCCTGATGCTCGAGGACGGGGAGCGGGTCGGCGACGAGTTCGCGAGCGGCCCCGACCACGCCACGGCAATCGACCCGGCGTCGGCGCGCCGCGTCGAGGTGATCCGGGGGCCGGGCGCGATTCTCTACGGCAGCAACGCGCTGGGCGGCGTGATCAACGTCGTCCGCGATGACGTGCCCTCCTCCGTGCCGCGCCACCTTACGGGCGCGTTCACCCTGCAGGGACAGAGCGTCAGCAACGCGGCGGGCGGGAGCCTGAATCTCACGTATGGCGTGACGGACCGCATTCCCGTGCGGCTGGAACTCGGGCTCCGCAGCAGCGGCGACCTCGAGACGCCGGTCGGACCCCTGCAGAACACGAGCACCGACAGCCGCGAAATATCCGGCGGCACCTCCTGGGTGGACGATTGGGGCCATGCCGGCGCGACCTTCCGCTACTACGGCAACGACTACGGCATCCCCGGAGGGTTCGTCGGGGGTCACGAGGCGGGGGTCCGCATCGAGCTGGAGCGGGCCGCGACCAGGCTGCGCAGCGTGCTCCGGCCGCGGGGGGTCGTGGAGAGCATCGAGGTCGATGCGGGATACACGTGGTACGAGCACCGGGAGATCGAGCCCCCCGACATCCTGGGCACGCTCTTCGAGCGCGAGACGGTGAGCGGCGAGGTCATCGCGCGCCACGGCGGCTGGGGCCCCTTCTCCTCCGGGGCGATGGGGACGCGGGCCTCCCGGGAAGACTTCGGGTTCGGAGGCTCCCTCTTCACGCCGAACTCCACGCAGGCCTCCCTCGCCGTATTCGCCCTGGAGGAGGTCGATCTGAATCCGATCCGCCTGGAAGCGGGCCTCCGCTACGACTGGGTACGCGTGCGGCCCGACCGGGAGGATCCCTCATCCGACATCGGCCACATCCGCGAGAGGTCGTTCGGTGCGGCCTCGGGGTCCCTGGGGGCTCTGGCCCGGCTCACGCCCGGCTTCACGGTGGGCGCTTCCGTCGCCCGGGCCTTCCGGACCCCAAGCGTCAACGAACTCTTCTCGGAAGGTCCCCACCTGGCGGCCTACGTCTTCGAGGTGGGGAACCCGTCGCTCGACACGGAGCGCGGCATCGGGATCGACCTGTTCGCGCGTCTTTCCGGGGATCGGCTGAACGCCGAGATCACCTGGTTCCGCAACGCCATCGCGGACTACGTCTTCCCGCTCGAAACGGGAGAGCTGAGCCGCGTGCGGCTGCCGGTCTTCCAGTTCCAGGGGGAAGACGCGGTGCTCACGGGATTCGAGAGCGCGCTCGAGTGGGCGCCGGTCGGGAGCCTGACCGTGGAGGCCGTGGCTTCGTACGTACGGGGCAGGATCGAAGCGACGGGCGAACCGCTTCCGCTGATCCCGCCGCTGCAGGCGCGCTTCGCCGTCGGCTACGCGCCGCGCGCCTGGTTCGTCGAAGCCGAAACCCGGGTCGCGGCTCGCCAGGACCGGACGGGCGCCTTCGAGACCGCAACCGATGGGTATGCCGTCTTCGATCTTTCCGCCGGACTGCGGATCACGGTCATGGGGCGGCTGAACGTGATCACCGTACGGGGAGAGAACCTCGGCAATGCCGTGTACAGAAACCACCTGTCGCGCGTGAAGGAGATCATGCCCGAGGCGGGCAGATCCATCGCCGTGGCCTATCGCGTCGTCTTCTAGCGGCAGCCATCCCCGCCGAGCGCGGAGCGACACCGCACTCACCTTTCCCGGGGAGGGCTCGTACTTCCTCGCTTGACCGCCGGATCGGGTGCGTCTCAGGTTCACCCGTCGTGCGCCGGTCCTACTCCTGGTGAGAGGTTTTCGATGAGCAGAGTGCGCTCAACATCCCCTGCGCCGCCGTCCACGTTCCGCCTCGGCTCCCTCAGCTCCATCCCGTGCCTCCTGTCCCTCCTGCTCGCCCTCGTCGCCGCCGTCGCGGGCTGCGCCGAAGGCGGTGGCAGCGCGGCGAACGGCACCGAGTGGAAGCACATCGCCGGCAACGACATGGGCCAGCGCTACTCGTCTCTCGGCCAGATCGACGCGCGGAACTTCGAGAACCTCGAGGTCGTCTGGGTCTGGGACGGGTCGGACTACCCGGCCGTGAACGCGCGCGCCACGCCGATCTACGTCGACGGGATGCTGATCTCCGTGGCGGGCGAGAAGCGGCACACCTACGCGATCGACGCCGGCACCGGGGAGAAGATCTGGGAGTACGTCGAGCCCGAGACCTTCCGCTGGGAGTACTCGATGCGGAAGAACCACGGGAAGGGCGTGGCGTACGGCGAGATCGACGGGCGCGCGGTCGTCTACATGGTGAGCCCGGCCTTCTTCCTGCACGCGCTGTGGGCCGACACGGGCGAGCACGTGGAGGGCTTCGGCGGGCCCGTCAGCGTCCCGGGCTTCCCCGAGTCGGGGGTCGTCGACCTGCTCGCGGGGCTCGGACACGAGTTCGACCCGTACCACGGCATCCCGCTCGAGACCGGCTACATCACGAGTTCGTCGCCCCCGATCGTCGTCAACGGCGTGATCGTGATCGGGAACTCCGCCGAGCAGGGCTACAACCAGTCGCGGCGCGAGAACGTGCCCGGCGACATCCTCGGCTACGATGCCCGCACGGGCGACTTCATGTGGAAGTTCAACGTCCTCCCCGGCCCGGGCGAGTTCGGACACGAGACGTGGGAGAACGACGCCTGGGAGTGGACCGGCGACATCTCGTCGTGGGCGCCGCTCTCGGCGGATGAGGAGCGGGGGATCGTCTACATCCCCACCAACGGGGCGACCATGGACTTCTGGGGCGGGTTCCGGCCGGGAGACAACCTGTTCTCGACGAGCCTGATCGCGCTCGATGTGCAGACGGGAGAACGAGTTTGGCACTATCAGCTCGTGCACCACGACATATGGAACTACGACACGCCGCAGATCCCCGTGCTGATGGACGTGACGGTGGATGGCGAGGACGTTCCAGCGGTCGTACAGGTGACGAAACAGGCCTTCGCGTACGCGTTCAACCGGGAGACGGGCGAGCCGATCTGGCCCATCGAGGAGCGGCCGGTGCCGGAGGGACTCATGCCGGGCGAGGCGCTCTCGCCGACGCAGCCGTTCCCGACGTGGCCGGCGCCGTACGACATGCAGGGGCTGACGCACGATGACCTGATCGACTTCACGCCGGAGTTGCGGGAGGCCGCGATCGAGGCGCTCGACGACTACGTGATCGGGCCGCTGTTCACGCCGCCGCTGCACCGGGACAACGACCTCGGCAAGATGGCGTCGATGTGGTGCCCGGGAGATGTGGGGGGGACGAACATCGACGGGACGCCGGCGGCGGATCCCGAGACGGGCATCCTCTACGTGACGTCGCAGAAGGGGTGCGGGTCGCGGATCATGGTGCCGGGGGAGGAGCGCGACGCGCGCGAGCCCGCGCAGACGGGGACGACGATCACGAAGTTCGCGGTCGGCGGGTTCGCGGGGGTGCGGCGGGTGCAGGGCCTCCCGCTCTTCAAGCCGCCGTACAGCCGGATCACGGCGATCGACATGAACACGGGCGAGCACTTGTGGTGGATTCCGGTGGGAGACACGCCGAACAGCGTGCTCGAGCACGACGCGCTCCAGGGCATGGACATCCCGAACACGGGCACGGGGCGGCAGGCGGCGCAGGTCGTCACGAGCACCCTGCTCATGTACACGGGCGAGGGGAGCGATGGGACGTCGTACCTGTTCGCCGTGGACAAGACGACGGGCGAGCGGCTCGGGCGCGTCGAGCTTCCGGCGCAGCCGCGGTACGGGATGATGACCTACATGCACGAAGGCCGGCAGCACGTCGTGATCCAGGCTCCCAACACGCTGGTGGCGCTGCGCCTCGCCGACTGACGCGCCCATGACCCGTCGCCTCCTCGTCGGACTCGCGGTGGCCGCGCTCGCGGTCGGGGTCGCGGTTCCCGCCGCTGGACAGCAAATCAGCGGAACCGTGCGCGAGACCGATGGCGGACGACCCATCGCGGGCGGTTTCATCAGCCTGCTGAACAGCGAGGGCGAGGCCGTGGAGGCCGACTTCACGGCGGCCGACGGGATCTTCTCGTTCCGCGTGCCCGGCCCGGGCCGGTATCGGATCCGGGTAGAGCGTATCGGATACGCCAACTGGGTCACGGAGCCCTACGACGTGACGGCCGGGCAGCCGCTGACGATCACGGTGGAAATCCCGCCGGACCCAGTCCGGCTCGGCGACCTGCGCGTCGAAGTCACCGGATCCTGCCTGGACGATCCAAGCGAGGGTGCCGCCCTCGCCACGGTCTGGGAGGAGGCGCGCAAGGCGCTCGAGACCGCGGTGTGGGCGGAGGGCAGGGGCGAACTCACGTTCACCCTCCGGGAGTACCAGCGTACACTCGATCCGCGCCATCTCACGACGCTGGAGGCGGAGAGCCGCACGCGGCGGCACGTTCGGCTGCCCCCGTTCCGGAGCCTGCCGGCCCGCCAGCTCACGACGTCCGGCTACGCGCTCGTGGACCGGGACTCCGCTGTCTTCTACGCACCGGACGCGACGGTGCTGCTGTCGCCGGAGTTCCGGGACACCCAGTGTTTCGGGCTGGAACGCGATAACATCGACGGCGAGCCGATGCTCGGCATCACCTTCCGCCCGCGGCGGGGGCGCGACGTGATCGACGTCGAGGGCACGCTCTGGCTCGACGAGGAGAGTGCGGAACTGCGCCGCGTGCAGATCCGGTATCGCAACGTCCCGCTGCCGCGAAACGCGCAGCGGCGGTACATCGGCGCGGATCTCACGTTCGACCGCCTCCCGGACGGCCCGTTCTACGTCCGCGACTGGTGGGTGCGGTTCCCGATCGGGAGCCGCAGCACACGCTTCAGGGCGGGTCTGTCCGGTCGTCCGGATCCGGTGCTCGTCGCCTATCGCCAGGCGGGAGGCACGGTGACGGACGCCTTCGCGGGCGGCGTCGCGTTCGAGGTCGGCGAGGGGGCGGTCACGGGCGTCCTGCGGGACAGCGTGAGCGGCGAGCCGCTCGCGGGCGCGGAAATCGTCGTCCGGGACTGGGACGACGCCGCGGCATTCACGCCCCGGCCGGAGGCTGCGGACGTCCCCTTCAGCGCGGTCACGGACCAGGCGGGCGGCTTCCAGGTGGCGGGGCTGCCCGATGGCGTCTACGCGCTGGGCGTGGACCACCCGAAACTCCAGGCCGCGGGAGTGCGGCTCAACGAGACGCGCGTGGTCGTCGAGGATCGAACGAGCGATCCGCTGGAGCTGTGGACGCCGTCCGGCGACGCGCTCTTCGCGCGTATCTGCCCGGGATCGTCGCCCTACGGGAGTGCGGGCGCCGTGGTCGGGTTCGCGCGCGATGCCCACACCGGGCTCCCGGTGCCGGACATCGAGGTCGAAGTCGTGTGGCGGGTGCGCCGTCTCCAGGGCACGGCGCGGACCCCCATCGTGTCCGAACAGTCCGAATACGCCGGCGGAGCGTCCGACCGGCAGGGCAGGTTCGCGATCTGCGGCGTCCCGCTCGGCGAACCGGTTCTCCTGCGCGAGCGGGGCGTTGACGGAGGCGCGGAACTCCAACTCGTGTCACGCCTCGCGTGGCGCGACGTGCTCGTCGAACTGCGGCCTCCGCCGCTCCCGGCCTCCCGCGGCCCCGGAAGTCAGTCGGTGGAAGGGCGGCGCGACCCGGCTGCGTCCTTTTCCTGCCTCGTTCGTCTTACGGGGTGGAGGAAGAAGGCACGATCCGACATACAGTGACAAGGGAGGCTTCCGACATGCGACTGCAACTTGCCCTCAACGTGCGGGACATCGACGAGGCGGTGGACTATTACGGCAAGCTCTTCGATGCGGCCCCGCACAAGCGCCGCGCCGGCTACGCCAACTTCGCGATCGACGAGCCGCCTCTGAAGCTCGTGCTGTTCGAGAACCCCGGCGCGGCGGAGCGCGTGAACCACCTGGGCGTGGAAGTGTTCGAGGAGGCGCGGGTCCGCGAGGCCGGCCACCGGCTGGAGGCCGCCGGGATCCTCAGCGAGGTGGAGGAAGAGACGGTGTGCTGTCACGCGACACAGACGAAGGTCTGGTCTGACGAGCCGCAGGGTCTGCGCTGGGAGTGGTACCGGGTCACCGACGACACGCCGGACGGCGAGGCACTGATCGCGCCGTCCGCGACCGCGCCCATGGCGGCCGCGACCGCGCCGTCGGCGGACGCGTGCAGCGACGAATCCGGGACCTGCTGTGCCTGAACGCACGTCGCGGGCTCTGCCGGCCTGGTCCGAGTTCCAGCGGCGCATGCGACGCTATGTGGGTAGCCGCGTCGATCCGGCGTGGGCCGATGATGTGACCGGCGACATCTTCCTGCGCTTGCTGCAGCGGCAGGACAGTCTCGCGGAGGCGCGCGATCCGCTCGCATGGACCTACCGGGTCGCGGCCAACGTGATCGCCGACCATCACCGGCGCCGGTCCGTCGAACGGCGGACCCTGGAGCAACTGGGCGCCGAAGCCCGCGCGCCGGATCCGGGCCCGAACGGCGGCGACCATGAAGCGCTGCGGCGGGATCTGGAGGCCTGCCTGCTGCCCTTCGCGCGCGAACTGCCGCCCAAATACTCGGAGGCCCTTCTCCTCACGTACTTCCGGGGGTTGAACCAGGTCGAGGCGGCGCAACGGCTGGGGCTGAGCGTCTCGGGCATGAAATCGCGCGTGCAGCGGGCGCGGGCGATGCTGAAGCGCCAGTTCATGGACTGCTGCGACTTCGAGCTGGACCGGCGGGGCGGCGTGATCGACATGCGTCCCCGCGAAGCGCGCCATGGCGGAGGCTGCGGGGCGGGTCGGGACG
>VXQX01000007.1 GCA_009838765.1 Gemmatimonadales bacterium | reverse complement strand
GTTCGGGGGCGGCGGCGGGGCGTTCGAAGGCGTGGGGAACGTGGCCGCGACCGGCGAGGCGGCGACGATCCGCCTCCACCACTCCTTCGTGCAACTGCCGGAGTTGGGGGAGTACACGCCGCGGGCCTTCGATCCCCGGTCCGGGTACGGGGCCATGAGCTTCGCGGACTACTCGGCGCCGCTGGGCGAGGACATGCGCCAGCGGTTTATCCGGCGGCACCGGCTTGAGAAGCAGGACCCCTCGGCGTCCATGAGCGAGCCGGTCGAGCCGATCGTCTACTACCTGGATCCGGGAGCGCCGGAGCCGATCCGGGCGGCGCTCCTCGAGGGGGCGCGGTGGTGGAACCAGGCGTTCGAGGCGGCGGGCTTCCGGGACGCGTTTCGGGTGGAGATGCTGCCGGACGGCGTGAGTTCGCACGACGTGCGCTACAACGTGATCAACTGGGTGCACCGCTCGACGCGCGGCTGGAGCACGGGCGGCTCCGTCACCGACCCGCGCACGGGCGAAATCCTCAAGGGCGTCGTGACGCTGGGCTCGCTCCGGTGGCGGCAGGACTACCTGATCGCCGAGGGTCTTCTCTCGCCCTACGCCAATGGGGACGAAGCGCCGGCGGACCTGGCGGAGTGGGCGCTGGGGCGGATCCGGCAGCTGTCGGCGCACGAAGTGGGACACACGCTCGGCCTCGTCCACAATTACTACGACAGCAGGCTCGGCCGGATCTCGGTCATGGACTATCCCCACCCGCTCGTGACGCTGGACGGCGACGGGCGGCTCGACTATTCCGAGGTCTATGACGTGGACATCGGCGAGTGGGACGAGGTCGCGATCGTGTACGGGTACTCGCAATTCGCGGAGGGAGCGGACGAAGCCGCGGAGTTGCGGCGGATCCTCGACGAAGCCCGGGATGATGACGTCATCCTGTTCACGAACCAGGACATCAACATCCATGCGCGCGCCGACCAGTGGTCGAACGGGGTGGACGCGGCGGCGGAACTCGAGCGGATGATGGACGTGCGGCGGCACTCGCTGGACCGCTTCGGTGAGGGCGCGATCCGCGCCGGGCGGCCGGTCGTGACCGTGGAGGAGGCGCTGGTTCCGCTGTACATGCACCACCGCTACCAGGTGGACGCCGCCGCCTCGCTGCTCGGGGGGCTCGATTACGTGTACGCCTTCCGGGGGGACGGGCAGATTCCCGTGAAGCGCGTCGCCGGCGGGGCGCAGCGTGCGGCGCTGGGGGCGCTGGCTCGGACGATGCGGCCGGCGGAGCTGGAGATACCCGCCGGGGTGCTCGAACTGCTGCCGCCCCGGCCGCCGGGGTTCGGGCGCACGCGGGAGATGTTCCCGCGCTACACGGGGCCGGCCTTCGATGCGGTCACGCCCGCGGTGGTGGCGGCGGACCACACGGTGTCGCGCGTCCTCGAACCGTCGCGGGCCGCGCGGCTCGTGCAGCAGCACGCGCTCGACCCGAGCCTGCCGGGGCTCGCCGAAGTACTGACCGCGCTGGTCGATGCGGTCCGCCCCGAGGCGAACGAGACGCTCTATCGCACCGAACTGCGGCTCGCGGCCTACCGCGTGCTCGTGGACCGGATCATGGCGCTCGCCGAAGGGGCCTCCATGCCGCATGTGCGGGCCCTTGCGACCCGGAAGCTGGTGGATCTGCGAGCCGAGATGGCGGCGAATCCCCCGCCCGAGAGGGACGCGGCCTTCGTACAACTGGTCGACCGTGACATCGAGCGCTTCCTGGAGAAGCCCTCGGCACCCTACGAGGTGCCGGGGACGCCGAACGCGCCGCCGGGCGCGCCGATCGGGCAGCCCGCGATGGACTGGCTGGCGCGCGACGCCTGGACCGCCGCCGGCCCCGCCGGCTGGGCGACGGCGTGGCTCGGGAATGCGCCGGCCTGTTCGGCCGATCGAGAGAACTTCTGACCCGGACGTTCCCGCGGGAACGCCGAAGGCGGCTCAGCGCGGGTTCCGGATCGCCTGGATCGCTTCCAGAACCTGCTGCTGATTCGCTCGCATATCCGCGCGGAGGTCGCCGACCGCTCCGGTCATGTCCGAACGAAACCCGACGATCTGCGCGGTCATGTCGGAGCGGAGGCCGCGTATCTCCTCGCGAACCTCGCCGATCCCCGCGGTGAGACGCTGATCGACTCGTTCTATCCGGGCCTCCACGTGCTTCAGATCGTTGTCCCGGAGCTGATCGATCGCCGACTTCATGTCCGAACGCACGCCGTCGATCGCCGACTTCATGTCCGAGCGGACGCCGTCGATCGCCAACTTCATGTCCGAGCGGACGCCGTCGATCGCCAACTTCATGTCCGAGCGGACGCTGCGAATCTCGACCCTCATGTCGGAGCGAACACCGCCGATCTCGGCCTTCATGTCGGAGCGGATACCGCCGATCTCGGCCTTCGTATCCGCACGTACACCGGCGATCGCCGCCACCATGTCCGTCCGGACGGCACGCATCATCCGCCAGAGCACGAGAACCACGGTGGCGCCCGTGCCCACCACGGAAACGAGCGTGAGGACGGTGTCGCTCATAGTCGCGTTGGAGTCGCCAGTTTAGTCAAACCTCACCTCCCTGCTTCAAGCTAGTGTGTTTGGGTCGGTTAGCGGAAACGGCGCCTGCGCCGGCTCTATGCCCTGCGCGTCTCTGGAATTCAGGATGCGGCGCGGTATGAACTGGCCATCAACGGGCGGGGACGTTCCCGCGGGAACGTTCCTGCGGGAACGTGGTGAAGGTCAGCTGTAGCCGATGGCGAGAGCGATGACGAGGGCGATGGCGCCGAGCGCCATCAGCGTGAGGTAGCGCGGGATCACGAAGCGCAGCCACGACTCGTAGCGGACGCCGCTCGCGGCCAGGATCGCCATCAGGGCACCGTTGGTCGGCGTGATGAGTTCGCACAACCCCGCCCCGTACTGGTAGGCGAGGATCGTGATCTGCCGCGAGAGTCCCAGCAGGTCCGAGAGGGGGACGAGGACCGGGAGCGTCAGCACCGCCTGGCCACTCACGCTGGGCACGGCGAAGTGCAGCACGCCCTGCGCGGCCGACATGCCGATGGCCGAGAGCGCGAGCGGCAGGTCCGCGAGCGGGATGAACAGCCCGCGCACGATGGTGTCGATGATGCGGCCGTCGTCCATCACCACGTAGATCGCGTGTGCAAAGCCGATGAGGAGCGCCGCATACCCCATCGATCGGAACCCCTCCGCGTACGCTCTCGCGGTCCCCGTCACGCCGAGCCGCCCGATGATCCCCACCACGATCCCCATGATGAAGAAGAGCGCCGACATGTGGTCGAAATCCCACTTCAGCCAGACCAGTCCCCACACCAGGATGCCGAAGGTGGCGACGACGATGGCGAAGATGGTCCCGTCCCTCCACTCGAACGCGGCGTCCGGTTCCGAGGCGTCCGCGTTTCCCGGAGGCACGCGGGTGCGGGCGGCGTAGCGCATCGTCCACCAGATCCAGAGCCCGAGGGCGACGGCGAGGAACACGACCCGGAAGAGGCTGCCCGAAAGCGGCGGCACCTCCGCAACCTGCTGGGCGATCAGGACCTGAAACGGGTTGATGGGACTGAAAGCCGACCCCACGAAGGCGGAGCCCGCGCTGACCGCGACCCCCACCATCGGAGAGTAGCCGAGCCGCTTGGTGAGCAGCATGAGCGCGGGAACGAGGGGGATGATCTCCTCCTGCATGTTCTCCGTCACACCGCCCGCCGCAAAGGCGAGACAGACGACCGGGATCGCGAGGATCTCCCGGCCCTCGAGCCCCGCGACGAGCCAGGTCACGCCGCGCCGGAGCGCCCCCGTCGCATCGAACACGGCAAACGCCCCGCCGATGAGAAAGATGAGGAACACGACATCGGCGCGGTCCGCCATCCCCCGCGGGATCGCGACGATCGCCTCGAAGGCGCCGATCCGGTTGGCTTCGACCTCGTGGAAGGTCCCGGGCACCACCACGCTGCGCCCCGTCACCGGATCGTCCCGCCGGTCGTACTCCCCCGCCGGCAAGACGTACGACAGCGCCGCGGCCGCCAGGATCGCCACCGTGAGCAGCGTCAGCGGATGCGGAAACCGCAACTTCCGCATCAGGAGGAGCAGGTCTCCCTGAACACCCGAGCGCCGGTCGCGCTTTCCAGCCGCAGGCGAAGCACGTAGCTCACATGGAGGGCGTCCCGCGCGATTCCATGGACCATCCCCCCCGGACCGAGGTCCATTGGATCCGGCTCCGATGACCCATGGCGTGGGGTTCCGAGTCGCGTCGACGTGGAGACCTCGCCGCGGTAGAGGCCGCAGTTGTCGAACAGATCCCAGGCCGGATCCTCGGCGAGGTCTTCCTGATGGCGCCGCACCCAGAGCCAGCCTTCAGGGGACACCTCCAGGTCCGCTATGCGCGGACGGTATTTAGACTCGTCGGAGTCGTCCGGCGGGGGTGGGGGCGGGTTGCCCAACTCCACCGTCCGGACGGTGTCCCCCGAGAACGTCACCTCGTGGAAGCGATGGACCGCCCTGTCCGCCAGCCACGCGGTGCCGCCTTGCCCGAACCCCCAAACCCGCCTGGGAACGGACGACCTGATGATGCCGCCAACCTGAAGGACGCCTCCGCCCTCCTGTGTCGGCTGCCGTGTGCTGGTGGTGACGCGGCGATCAAGGAGGAGCGAATCCCGGGGCGGATCCGGATGCTCCGGGAACACGGGCAGTCGCACTCCATACGTGTGGTTCACGCTCACTTCGGCCGATTCCGCCGCAAACACGGAGATCTCCTGATAGACGAAGCCCGCCGCATCAGCGGCGACGACCCGGCCTTGCGCCAGTACCTCGCCGTCGAACATGGACGCGGCTGCCCGGAACCCTGGACCGAACGCCTGCCCGGACCGACTGAGTTCGTTGCCCAGGGAATCGAAGCTCAACTGCTGCCAGCGGTCACCGATCCAGAGCCGGTTCGGAGACTGCCAGATGATGCGCATTCCAGCTCCCCATTCGGAGTAGCGAAACTCGCCGGGCCCCTCACCGTTGCGGGCCATGTTTCTCAGGTGCCGACCCTCGCGGTCGAAGACGCGGACTTCCTTCGAACCGTAATCCAGCACGTAGATGTGACCCTTCTCGTCCACGGCGACATCGTGCACGTTCCCGAACACCTCCGGTCCGGCGCCGTCCACCTCGCCGAGCCGGAGTTCCTCGACGAGGCGCCACTCTTCGGGCCCGCCGCCACGTCCCGGGGCCGGGTTTCTCACGAGGATGCGCCCGCCCTCGCGGGTGTCGACCACCTCCTCCTGCAGGAGGTGCAGGAGCAGGGCGTGCGGGGGCGCCGCACCCTGCGCGGACCCGGGCGTCAGGCCGAGCGCGAGACCGATGAGGACGGCGACCCCCGTCGCGCCCGAGGCTCGAGGAAGCGCCCCGGGCAACCACCGTCGGCTACCAGCCACGCGAGCTGCCGCGCTCCCCGGGCCCGCCGCCTGGATCGCTGGAGACGCCGCCTTCCTCGGAGACGGGCTTGCCGATGAGTTCGAGGCCGAGGTCGCGGCCCTTCACGACGGCCGGGACGCCTTCCTCCATCCAGCGCGGGGCCGGGGCGTCGACCAGGTAGTGGTCGAAGAACTGCTGCATGCGGATCGCCCAGTCCTCCTGGTTGGCCTGACGCCCGAGCCCGTGTCCCTCGCCGTTGTAGTTCAGCATGAAGACCGGCAGCTCCAGCCTGCGCATGGCGACGAACATCTCGATCCCCTGGTACCACGGCACTGCGCCGTCCTCGTCGTTGTGGAGCATGAGGAGCGGCGTCCGGATCTTGTCCGCGAAGAAGACGGGCGAGTTGTGGATGTAGCGGTCGCGCTCGTCCCACAGCGTCCCACCGATCCGGCTCTGCGTGCGCTCGTACTGGAACATGCGGCTCATCCCGCTCTGCCAGCGGATGCCGCCGTACGCGCTCGTCATGTTCGACACCGGCGCGCCGGCCTCCGCGGCGGCGAAGATGTTCGTCTTCGTGATCATGTAGGCGATCTGGTATCCGCCCCACGAGTGGCCCTGCACGCCGACCCGGTCCGGGTCGATGAACCCCTGCGCGATGAGCGCCTGCACGCCGGGGACGACGGCGTCGAGCGCGCTCTCGCCCGGATAGCCGATCTCGTACGGGATGTCGGGGACGAACACGACGTAGCCGCGGCTCGCGTAGAACGAGAAGCGAACCGAAGCCCGGTTCGGCAGGGGTGGCTGGTAGCTGTGCAGTCCGTCGGACATGCGCTCATAGAAGTAGACCATGAGCGGGTACTGCTGCGAGGGGTCGAACCCGTCCGGCTTGATGAGGATGCCGTCGAGAGGCGTGCGGTCGTTCGACATCCAGTGGACGAGTTCGGCGCTCCCCCAGCGGTACTCCGCCTGCTGCGGGTTCGCGTCGCTCACCTTGCGCGCGTTCCCGAAGTCCGCGTCGCCGACCCACAGGTCCGGGAACTCGATGAACGTCTGGCGCGTCCACACGTAGCGCTCGGCGTCCTCGGCCTTCGTCGGGGACGCGTAGCGCACATCGTCCATGACCAGTTCGTCGACCCGGCCCGCCTCGTCCGTGCGGCCGCGCGCGAACCCGGACGCCTTCGTCCCCATGTCGAACACGGAGAAAAGGACCTCGCCCTCTTCGATGCCCTCGCCCGCGCCGCCGAAGCCGAAGCCGAAGAAGTTCCCGCCTCCGCCCTCGGCCACGCGCTGCACGCGGTAGCGGAGGTCGGCTGCCCTTCCATCCGTGAGACGCACGGCGGGCTCATCGCCGCTCGGGTCGACGCGCCACACGTCGTTCCGATCGTACACGAGCACGGCGGCGTCGCCCTCGACCCACGTCGCACCGCCGTAGGGGGGCGGTCCCTGCGGGTGATCGTCGAGTTCGTTGTAGAAGGCGACCGGAAGGTCTCCGGTCAGGCTGCGCGCGGGTTCGGAGCCGTCCATCGGCGCGGCCTTCCAGTCCCGGTCCGTTTCGTCCCACCAGGACGCGTGCGTCCCCTCCGGCGAGAGGCTGGCGCCGCCGAAGCCGCGCACGCCTTCCACGATCATGCGGCGTTCGCCGGTCAGGACATCCACCGCGTAGGCGTCCTCGTAGCGGCCGTCCCACGAGATCTTCTGGCGGTGCGGCACGTCGCTCGTGGCGAGGACGTAATCGCTCATGCCGGTCTCGGGACGCGACACGTCGGGGATGCTCGCGGTGCCCAGCTGCACGACCGCGTCGCGGCCCTCGTGCGCCACCGCCAGGTACGACCGGTTGCGTTCGCGGTTGGCCTGCACGAGCTGCATCGGCTGCAGGTACGGGTCGCGCCAGTTCCAGATGTCGAGCGTCACGCGGTCCGCGTCGAGGATCTCCTCGTCCGGCTCGGGCTCGGGACGCGGCGCGGTGCCGAAGAAGATACGGCCCCCGTCCTCGCTGAAGGAGACGGATCCGTTCTCGCTGATCCACCACCCGGGGGGCACGCCGGCCGTCTCATGGTCCGCCACCTTCTCTGCCGCCCCGCCGTCGGACCGGTAGAGCGCGAAGGACGGCTGGTCCATCTCCCATTCGTCCACATTGCTGAGGAAGGCGAAGCGCTCGCCCGATTCGTCGAAGGCCACCTGCTCGTAGTGGCCCTCTCCGACCAGCACCTCCACGCTCTCGCCGCTCGCGGGATTCACGAGATGGATCCCGTCCCCGCCTTCCTCCTCGGTCGAGGCCACGTAGGCGAGTCCGTTCCCCGCGTCCGCCACCGTGTACGAGACGACGTCGGCGAAGCTGTGCTCTTCGCCCGTGTCGAGATTCAGGAGCACGAGCGGCGTCCCGTCTTCCTTCTCGTGCCGCTTCTCGTACTCCGCGGAGCGCTCCTCCTCCTCCTCCTCTTCTCCCTCTTCCTCCTCCTCGGTGGCTTCGGCAGCTTCTTCCTCAGCCTCGACCTCCTCTTCCTCCTCCTCCTCGGGATTCTCGGACAGGAGGTACGCGACGAAGGCGCCCCCGTCCTCCGGGATCCGGAAGGAGTCGATCGGGCCGGCGCGCCGGACTCCGCCGTCATCCCCGGCGCCGTCCGCGAACGCCTCGGACAGGTTCACGACGGCGAGCGAGTCGCCGGGGAGATCGTCTCCGCGCTTCCCTTCGAGGCGAAGCGAGTCGACGACGGCCTTCACCGGCGGCACGCGGAAGGCGAGGTATCGCGAGCCCCGCGTGAAGGAGGGCGAGCGACCCCGGAAGCGGCGTTCCGCCGAGCCGTCGCTGCGCGTGATCACGAGCGTGGGGTCACCGTCCCAGGGCGTCAGGACGTAGGCGAGCCAAGCGCCATCCGCCGAGATCGCGCGGCCGCCGATGGAGTTCCAGCGGTAGGTGTCCTCGTGATCCAGCCCCGGTTTGACCTGTTGGGCGACCAGCGCGGCGGGCGCGAGGAGAAAGGCGGCCGCGAGTGCGAATCGGCGGCGGAGACGGACTTGAAGACGGGACGAATCAGCGACCGGAAGCATCCGACGCTCCTGTTTTGGAAGTTTCGTGAGTTCTCGGAGTTTCATGAGTTCAACGCTTGAAGTAGACGGGTTCGGTCGGCAGCGCCTCGACATCGACGATCCTGCCGGCGGCCATGACGACCGACTGTTTCCGGATATTCGAGATATCGGCGAGCGGGTCGGCGTCGAGCACGAGGAGGTCGGCGAGCTTGCCGGCTTCGACCGTTCCGAACTCGTCGAGCGCGCCCGCCGCGATGGCGCCGTTGCGCGTGGCGGCGACGATCGCCTCGCCCGGCGTCATCCCAAGTTCGACGAGACCCTCGATGGCGAGGATCGTCCCGATGCCGGGCTCCTGCCAGATGGGCTTGGGCGCGCGTCCGAATTCCGGCGCGACGCCCGCATAGTTGTCCGTGCCGAGGGTGGTGATGCACCCGCCGGCGATCAGCTTCTTCGCGTTCAGCCGGCGCATCTCGGTCCCGTATCCCAGCGCCCGCTGCTCCCGGCGAATCTGGTAGCTGGTCTTCTCGCGCTCCACGGGACGCCGCAGCCGCCCCCACTCGCGCGCCCGGGTTCCCTCCGCCTCGCGGGCCAGACGTTCCTCGGCCGCCGCGCGGTTCGCCAAGTGGCTCTCCCAGGCGGGACCGGTGATCGTGTTCACGATCATCGAGCACACGATGCCGCGGTCCACGATCTGCTGGACCAGGGCGTCCGATATCTCGCGGCTCGCGAGCACTTCGGGGTGCTGGATGAGATCGATCCCCGCTTCGACGGAGAGCCGCAGCCCCTCCGGGCTCGTGGAATGGGTCTCCGCGATGAGGCCCCGCGCGTGCGTCTCCTCGACGATCACCCGCTGGGCCTCCGGCGAGAACCCGATCAGGGTGGGGAACGCCCAGTGACTCGTCCCCCCGTACTTGAGGAAGTCCACCCCCTTGTCGAGGTACTCGCGGATCCTCGCCCGCAGCTCCTCCGGATACAGGTCCATCAAGTCCTCGCCCGCGCCCTGGGCGATGTGGTCGGAGAACTGTTCCTCATAGAGCGAGAGGTCGTCCTCCGGAATGAGGGCGAAGGTGATCGAATAGGGCCCGCCCCAGCCGACGATGTTGCCGGCGACCTGGAGCCGCGGCCCGATGGCCTTGCCCGAGGCGATCGCGTCCTGCACCTGCTGGAGTTCCGGGAGCGCGCCGTAGCTGTCGCGGAGGTGGGTGACGCCGAACTTGAGGTGCATCTGCGCAGCCTCGAGCGTGAGTTCGGGCCCCATCAACCGGTAGAAGACGGAACTCTCCTTCCGGTCCTTGTTGCCCCCGCCGTAAAGGGAGATGTGTACGTTCGTGTCCACGAAGCCGGGCGTGACGAACTTGCCGGCGCCGTCGATGACGCGCGCACCATCCGGCACCTGGACCTCCGCGCGCGGCCCGGCGGCGGCGATGCGGTCCCCCTCCACCACGACGGTCGCATCGGCGAGGGGAGGGCCGCCGTTTCCATCAATGAGGGTGGCGCCGACGATCGCGGTCGACTGGCCCAGCAGCGGACCGCCGCTCGGGAGGAGGATGGCAAGGAGGGCCAGGGTGGCGGCGACGGGGAGAGGGCGGCGGGTAGCGCGGAACATGCGGGAACCTCCTCGTTTCGGCGGAGCTTGGGTAAATTGAGACTAACAGCTTGCTCGGCTCGCGAGTAGCCGCCCGCTCCGGCGGGGACGCCACCGGTTGGCAGGGCGGGACGGTGCGCGTTAGGCTGTCGCATCCTGCCCATCCCGGACTCCGCCAGGGGCATGACGCGGGATCGCTGGGCGGGCCGACGACGACCGGTTACAGACGACTGACTACAGGCGAGAGATAATGGCGACGATCACCACGAGATTTCCCCTCAGACACGTCGAGCGCTCACGGCTCGAATCCGTCGACTTCGACAACCTTCCGTTCGGCTCGATCTGGTCGGACCACATGTTCGTGGCCGACAACATCGACGGC
Organism: Gemmatimonadales bacterium; assembly: GCA_009838765.1. Classification (GTDB taxonomy): domain Bacteria; phylum Gemmatimonadota; class Gemmatimonadetes; order Palauibacterales; family Palauibacteraceae; genus Palauibacter; species Palauibacter ramosifaciens. Next base: position 9,725 of record VXQX01000007.1, on the reverse strand, counting down.
GAATGGACCGACGCCGAGATCCGGCCCTACGGCCCGATGCAGATCTACCCGAGCTCGAAAGGGCTCCAGTACGCCGTCTCGATGTTCGAGGGCTTCAAGGCGCATATGACCCCGGACGGCGACCTCGCGGTCTTCCGGCCGGACATGAACCAGAAGCGGTTCAACCGCACGGCGGCCCGGTTCGTGATGCCGGAACTCCCGAAGGACCTGTTCTTCAACGCGATGCGGGAACTGCTCGACGTGGACCGCGGCTGGCTGCCGACCGCCGACCAGGGCTCGCTCTACATCCGCCCAAGTTACTTCAGCACGGATCCGACGCTCAGCGTCGTGTCGGGGCGCTCGTTCCGTTACGTCCTGATGACGGCGCCCGTCGGACTCTACTTCACCGGATCGGAAACGGTCAGCCTCGTGGCGACCCGCAAGTTCGTGCGGGCGTTCAAGGGCGGTACCGGGGGCCACAAGCCCGCGGCCAACTACGGGCCGACGATGCTGGCCTCCCAAGAGGCGCAGGCGAAAGGGTACGACAACGTGATCTGGCTCGACGGCCACGAGGGCCGGTACGTCGAGGAGTGCGGGGTCATGAACATGTGGTTCGTCATCGACGGGACCGCGATCACGCCCCCGCTCGAGGGGACGATCCTCCCGGGCGTCACGCGCGACTCGCTGATCCGGCTGTGCGCGGACTTCGGAATCCCGTGCGAAGAGCGCCGCATCTCCGTGGACGAACTCCTGGAGGCGCACGCCGCCGGCACGCTGAACGAAGCGTTCGGCTCGGGCACGGCCGCCACGGTCCAGCCCATCGACCGGCTCGGCCTCGACGGGACGGATGTCCTGCTTCCGCAGCGTCCGGATTCCCTTGCGGCGCGGCTGAAGGCGGAGCTCCACGGGATACAGACCGGACGGGTCGAAGATCGCCACGGTTGGCTGTGGCGACCCTAGGCATCGACGGGACGGCGCGACCGTTCGAGGAGGTTTCGTAGACGTGTCATCGGATCCCCCGTTCAAGGCCACGCTCGGGATCAGACCCGCGTCCCGCACCGATTTCATCGACGTGCGCGCGAGGCTGGCCGAGGAGTTCGGATCCGATTTCGCCCGGTATCCGAAGGCGCTCTACATCTCCCACCACACCACGGCGGGATACCTGGACCAGCGGCTGGCGCAGCGGCTCGACAACGACCGGACGAGGCTGCGGGACTACATCAAGGTCTTCAACGAGATCTTTCCGCCCAACGCGGGATACGAACACGATGAACTCGAGCTGCGGACCGAACTGACGGACGAACAGAAGGCGACGGAGCCGGAGAACGCGGACTCGCACCTGACCTTTATCGGCGCCGGGCTCCAGAGCGCCGCCTCGTACGATAACGAAGGAGGTCGGCCGGTCTGGTTCGTCGATCTCGATGGCGTCCACAGGGGCGGGACCCGCGATCGGCGGACGACGGTCGTGGGATACGGTTCGGAGGAAGTCGTGGCCCAATCGCGGTTGAGCGTTGGAGCCTCGCCTCGGGCCATCGATGCCATCGACCTCAGGGAACCGGAGTCCGGTTTCGTGGATCGGCTTCAGGATCTCGTCGAGGAACACGGGATCTCTTTCGGACGACTCGATGTATCGCTCGCGGCGCAGGAGACCAACGCCAGCCTCACGGTCAACGAATACGAGCCGCTGCTGATGAAGAACGACCTTCGCGGGGTTCTCCTCAGCCCCCTGCGGTTCATGGCCGATCAGGGCAGAGAGGCCCTGAGGACGCCGCTGTCACTGCCCGGGAAGGCGCTGCGGTTACCGGGGAAGGCCCTGCGGCTGTCCGGCAAGGCGCTCAACGTCGCCAGGATGGGCACGACCGTACTGCGAACTTCTCCCGGTCCGGTTCTCGACACCGCCACGGTGGAGGCCGTCCACATCCTCAATTGGGCCCTCGAACGGATCGGCGTGGACGAGTCCGTCATCGCGCGGGTGTTGAACCGGGCCCTGGCCTTTCCGGTGTCGCGCTTCCAGGGCCTCAGGCGGGAAATCAGCCTGCCCGTGATCGACCGTGACGGGGATGGAAACGGCGAGATCCCGTGGGGAACCTATCAGAGCCCCATTCTCATCCAGTGGAGAGCCCCGACCGAAACGACCCGCGAACTGGACGTGAAACTCGTCCGCTTCGCGTAGCAGCGCCCCTCTGCGAAGTCCCGAGCCGTAACACCCGGCGGCCGTGTTATGCCGGGCCGGCGGCCGGGTCCTGAAGTGGGACTCCGAACACCTTGTCCTCGAGGCGGGCCACGCGACCGGTCTGCCGACCCTCGACCCCGCGCAGTTCGGTTCGCACTTCCGCGATTTCGGCCCGGAGATCGTCGCGGACACCCCGTACCTCGCTCCGAAGCTCGTCGCGCACGGCCTGTATCTCGCCTCGGAGTTCTTCGCGCACCCCGTATATCTCACCCCGCAGCTCATCCCGCACGCCGCAGATCTCACCCCGGAGCCGTTCTTCGAGACCCTTCATCTCGCCGCGAAGCCCTTCCCCGAGTTCCTTCATCTCGCCGCGAAGCCCTTCCCCGAGTTCCTTCATCTCGCCGCGCAGCCGTTCATCGAGGCCTTTCATCTCGCCACGCAGCCCCTCCTCGAGGCCCTTCATTTCGCCGCGCAAGCGTTCCTGGACACCTCCCAACTCGGCTCGGAATTCCTTCATCTCACCGCTGAGCTTGCGGATGGCGGCGTAGGTGAGACCGCCGACCGCGGCGCCCACGCTGATGATGGTCAGCATCAGGGTGATGATTCCGGCCACGTCCAATCCCATCTTCAGGGCTCCCGTCGAGGTTTCCGTGCGGCGGCGACGCGACGGTCGCGTGCCGTTTCCGCACCAACCTCCGGGCAAGGATCAACTTGGGATCAAGTGGGCGTCGCTTCAACCGGAAAGTGCGCGACGCCGGGCTTTAGGCGGCGGCCGTCAGCAGTCCGTGGCCAAACCCGGCGTGAGCGCCGAGAGCGGTGAAGCGCTTGCCTGACAAGGAGCGACGAGGGAGCATAGCAGCGCTACGCGATCGAGGAGCGACGCAGAGCGCAGCGTTTCAGGCAAAATGCAGCGCCGCTCGAACGCAGCGGGGGTTGGCCACGGACTGCTTAGACGAGCGAGCGGCCCTGTGAGCCGTCCACGGCGATGCAGGCGCCGGTGATCAGGCTGGCGCGCTCGGAGGCCAGGAACGTCACGACGTCCGCAACTTCGTCGGCTCGCCCGAACCGTCCCAGGGGCAGGTTCGCGTCGACGAACTTCCGCATCCCCTCCGGGTCCGATTTCACGCGCTTGTCCCAACTGCCGCCGGGGAACTGGATGGAGCCCGGCGCGACGCAGTTCACGCGGATGCTGTCCTTGGCGAGTTCGAGCGCCATGATGCCCGCGGCCGAGATCAGCGCCGTCTTCGTCGTGTTGTAGATCGACAGCCCAGGGCCGCCCTTCTCACGCCCGAAGACCGACGACACGAAGACGATCGACCCGCCGCCCGCCGCGCGCATGTGGGGAATCGCCAGCCGGCTGGCCCGGAAGCCCGACAGGACATTGAGCTGGAGGATGTCCAGCCAGTCCTGGTCGTTCGTCTCCTCGAACTTCCCGCGCCGGTTGCCCCCGACGTTGTTCACGAGAACGTCCAGCGCCCCGTAGCGGTCGACCGCCGCGTCCACGACTTTTCGGGCGCCGTCCTCCTCGGCAATGTCACAGGCCACCGTGAGGACATCCGCGACTCCGTCCGCCCGCAGCGACTCGGCCGCTTCTTCGAGCGGATCGCGGTTGCGCGCACACAGCGCCAGCCGCGCGCCCTCCGCCCCCAGCGCCCGCGCGATGTAGAGGCCGATCCCCCGGCTCCCACCGGTAACGACCGCAACTTTCCCCTTCAGTTTCAGATCCATGCGCGAGACTCTACCGAGCGTCCGCACCGCCCGCCACCCCCCTCATTTCGGGTATGGACGAACCACTCCCACACGGACACGTTCACTCGCCAAATCGGACACTCCCAGCGACGGCGGTGCCATGACCAAAGACGAGACGGAAGGGCTTTCCCTGCTCCAGCGCTACGCCGACGACCCCAACGGCAGGGCGATTCTCCGCCGGATGGCCGACTCGATCGAAGTCGCGAACCGCCGCGCACGACTCTATTGGACTCCCACCGTTAGGAAATCAAAGGGTTGGACGGTAAACCTCAGAATCAGCCGAGTCTTCGCGATCACTCTCAGGGACGACAAGGTCGAGATCGCCCTGGTTGCGGAGAGCGTGGATCCAGCAGCAATGACAACCCTGATTGCGGCAGGCGATTATTGCGGTTCATTCGTGCAAGAGCCGGGTTCGGAGCGCTACGCGTTGGATTGGGCCGAGGCCGCCGAGCAATGGAAGTCGTTCGAGAGGGCCCACCACGAGATGCTGGAGTACGAGGGAACGGACTCGAAAATAAGGAACCCTGAAGCCCACGCCGTCATCGATTTTCTGAAGTCCACACTCGACCGCGACTTGCCGTACCCGGAGCGCGAGCTGAGCGCTCCGCTGCCTTTAGCGGTCGGCAGGGACGGCTCACGGATGGAACTCCTCGATGCGTTCGCCGCCTCCCAGCCGGGTCGAGCGATCCTCCGAGCGATCGCGCGGTCCATCGAGGCGGCTAACGAGGCGGGCCGTGGGCACTGGGGCACGACGTTGGCCCCGGGTGCGACCTACGTGGCGCTCAACGTAGGAAACGCCTGCGCGATCCGGTTTCACCCCGACAAGGTGCGGATACTCCTCCTTCCCGACCTCCTGGAATCGTCTGTGCGGACGGCGCTGGAAGAGAAGGCCCTACACCTCTGGGACCGGGCCGCCATCCCGGGATCGAGCAACTACGAGCTCAAGTGGTCCGATGCGGCTCACATGTGGGAATCGCTGGAGGGCGCCCACCACGCAGTCCTCGCCGCGAGGCCAAGTCGAAGGACGGCCTTCTATCGATCACACTCCAACGACGTCATCGATTTCCTGAACCGCACGCTCGCCCTCGAACTCCCTTATCCGGACTATGGCGTCGACGCGGGTGAGGCGGACTCGACTCCATCTGGAGCGACGGAGGGTTCGAGCAGGGTCGGGCCGGAGTTCGGGGCGCTCGTGCAATTCATCGAAGCGAAGGGACTGCGTTTTCCCACGGAAACGCTCGCCAACTACGTCCTCGCGCTGCAGGCCAAGCGGTTTGCGATTCTCACCGGCATTTCGGGCACGGGCAAGACACAGATCGCCATGGCGGTGGCGCGTAGCTTCCAGGCAAAGATCCGGGACCGCCAAGTGGGGGAACTCGATGAGTCGGCCACTTTGGACGATACGGTCCAGATGACGGCCCGACCGTACCATTTCAAGTATCGCCAGATCGTACTACCTGCCGCGTTCGTAGCGGGGATCGATCACGATCGTCTGCTGGATCCCGATCCAGACTCCAACAGCGGCACCATCGCTTTGTCCTATCCGGGGGGACTCACTCGGCTCGGTTTCTGGCGAGACCCCAATCCCACCAGGAACGTTACGTGGCTAATGTTTGCCCGCGCACACGATTTCCGGGACTGGTATCTGGAGAACCTTCAGCCAGGGGACCAGTTTTATATCAGTGTTCGGGAAGGGGAGACGCCCGATGACCATCGGATCGAGTTCCGGCTGGGGGAGACTGAAGTCGCCGAGCGAAGACTTGACAACCGCGTCGTCGTCCCGGTGCGGCCGGACTGGGTAGATAACCGGGGGTTGCTCGGGTACTTCAATCCCCTCTCGAACGAATACTCGACGACTCCGTTCCTCTCGCTTCTGCTGGAGGCGCGGGCAGAGGAGAAACGGGCGGAGAAGGAAGAGAGGGACGCGCATCCCTTCTTCGTCGTGCTCGACGAAATGAACCTCGCCCGAGTGGAGCACTATTTCTCGGATTTCCTGTCGGCACTCGAATCTGGAGAACCGATACCTCTGCACGAGAGCGAGGAGGTCGAGGAAGGGCGGACGGAATCCGGTGCCGTGGTGCCGCGACAGTTACGGGTGCCGAGCAACGTGTTCTTCACAGGTACCGTGAATGTAGACGAGACGACGTACATGTTCAGCCCCAAGGTGCTCGACCGGGCGTTTACGATCGAGTTCGACCGCGTGGATCTGGATGGCTACACGACGGGCACCCATGCCGATCGGGAAGCGGGCCTCAGCTTGGATGGAGGTGATGGCGGGCTGCGGCTCACGCCCTACCGGAAGCCGGGACGGGACGACTGGCGGAAGTTCAGCAAGCTCGATGGCGGCCGGCTTCACCGGACCCTCCTGGAACTTCACGGCATCCTCGAGGAAGAGCACCGCCACTTCGGGTATCGGGTCGCGAACGAGATCGCCCGTTTCGTCAATCTCTCGCACGAGCAGTCGACCGATGGCGAGGCCGCCGCCGAGGCTGCGTTCGACCTCGCGTTGCTCCAGAAGGTGCTGCCCAAGTTCCACGGTACGCAGCAGGAGCTGGAACCCATCCTCCGGCGGCTGGCCTCCGCCCTCGGCGCGACGTCGTCGGATTCGAGCGAGGACGTGCCCGCGGGAACGTCTGTCGCAGGCCTGGAGCCCGGCACGGAGACGAACGTGGAGGGCAGAACAACGCGCTTTCCGCGCACCGTGGCCAAGATCCGGCGCATGCTCAAGCGGCTTGAGCAGCGAGGCTTCGCGGGGTTCATCGAGTGATCTTGCCACCTGCGGGAGACCCGGCCCGGCTCGACGGAGAGGCGGCGGCTGGGGAACCAAAGTCGCGCCTCACTCTCACGAGATGGGGGTCGGACGAGAGGCCCCTTCGCCGCGACGGACGGTGGCACCTGCGGAGCGAGCAACAGTGGGCCATTGAGGGCCCCCGGGCGATGCTGGCTGACATCGAAGCGGTTCTGCCGCGTTCAGCTTGCACACGGACGGGGCACAGCGCGCTCGTTCTGAATCTAGTCAACTCCGTGGGCATCCTCGACCTCCCCGAGGTCGGACCGTTGGAGCTGCACACCGGCAAGCTGGACGGGGCAGGGTTCGAGGCGCTCCTTGCGGATCTGACCCGTCTCGCCACGAGCCTTCCCTTCGCGGCCGGCGATCCGGGCTCGTCGCCGTATGTAAGCGGCCCACCACCCCGCGATGAGGTGCTCTACCACGCTTTCGTGTATCTGCGACACATTCTCTCGGACGGAGCGCCGACAGAGGAGCGCCTGCTACCGGCTCTAGAGCTGATCCAGCGCGCCCCCCACCGGCGCTGGCGCACGGAGCGGCGGGACGTGCCGGTGGAGACGCTCACGCGGGTGGATTCGCACACGCTGCTCGATTTGGTGACGCGCACTGGGGCGCCGGTCGACGCGGCCTCTCTCTCCCCGGCGGCGGCCCTCACCGAGCGACTGGGAGGACGACTGCCCGAAGAGGTTTCCGAGCGGCGCATCCGAGCTACCGTGGACACGCCGGAGAACCGCTTCGCGAAGGCCTTCATCGTCCAGGCAAACGGAATCATCGGACGCGTCCGGTCGAAGGCAGCCGGTCGCCGGGACGTATTCGGCCGCAGGCTCCTCGTGGACTGCGACCGAATGGAGGCGGGGCTGATGCCGGTGGCCCGTCATTCGATGTGGGATGAGGTGGGGACCATGGTGCGAATCCCCTTTTCTTCCACCGTACTCCAGCGGCGGCGGGGTTACCGCCAAGTGCTGCGGCACTACGCACGGATCCGGCTTGCGCCCCGCATCCCGATCGACAAGCGCGAGATGCGCGACCTCATCGAGCTCAAGAACATCGCCCTCCTGTACGAGCTGTGGACCTTCTTCCGCCTCGCCGAGATCATTTGCGAGTTGCTGGGACCACCCCGCAGGAGCGCCCGGCCGACCGCGGGCGACGATTTCCAGGTTGCGCTCGGATGGAACCAGACGTTTGAATGGACCGGGGGTACACGGTTGGCTTACAACGAATCGTTCTCCCGATCCCGGCCGTCCCCGAACTGCTCCTATTCGGTACCGCTCCGGCCGGACATCACGCTCCGTGTGCCGAGCGGGCCGAACTGCGGTCTCCACGTCCTCGATGCCAAGTTCAGGGTGCAGACGCTGCGAGACGCTGGGTTTGACCAGGATGAGGACCCAGAGGAACGGGCCGGGGAGCGGAAGGGCGACTTCAAGCGCGCCGACCTCTACAAGATGCACACCTACCGAGACGCGATTCGGAACGCCCGCTCGGTGTGGATCCTGTACCCCGGCTCGGAGTTCCGTTTCTTCGACGCCTCGAACTCCAAGCGGGTGATTCAACCAACCGACTTGCCCAACCTGTTGGAGGGCGTCGGTGCAATTCCGTTCGCGCCCAAGCCGGACTCTGGATCCGGTCCCTCGCCGCACGACGCAGTGACGGCGATGCTGCGGAAACTACTCGAACCGCACTCCCGTGGCGTGTACTCCACCGGAGGCGAGGCCCCTTCAACGGTCGCGCCCCGGTAGCGGAGGACTAGTCAATCGGCCGGCGACTCTTCAACTCGCGCGTCGGCTCTGGCTGCTCCACCACTTCAGGGACACGGGCGAATCTCTCGGGCGACACCCGGATCCGCTCGCGGCTCAACCCGAAGTAGTGTTCATCCTCGCACACTACGCGCCGGAGCCTGTCCCCGCGCGCTAACGGGCGGGAACGTACAGCACGTAGATTTCGTCGTTGCCGTCCCGGTCGGACGTGAAGGCGATCCGGGTGCCGTCGGGGGACCACGCGGGAAGCCCGTCGAACGCGGAGTGCTCCGTAAGCCGCGTCACGCCGCTCCGGTCCGCGTTCATGACGTAGATCTCATAGTCGCCGTGGAGGGGGGATGAGACGGCGATCCGGGCGCCGTCGGGAGACCACGCCGGTCCCCTCGCGTGGTAGTCCGTCAGCCGCGTCACACGGCTTCCGTCCGCGTTCATGACGTAGATCTCCGTGTTCCCGTCTCGGCGGGACGCGAAGGCGATCCGGGTACCGTCGGGTGACCATGCCGGACCCAGGTCGGGCGCGGAGTGGTTCGTCAGCCGCATCACGCCGCTCCCGTCCGCGTTCATCGCGTAGATCTCCGCGTTGCCGTCCCGGGTGGACACGAAAGCGATCCGGGCACCGTCCGGGGACCACGCGGGAACCCCGTCGAACGCGGAGTGGTTCGTCAGCCGCGTCGCGCCGCTCCCGTCCGCGTTCATCGCGTAGATCTCTCCGCGCCCGTCGTCTCGGGAGGACGAGAAAGCAATCCGGGCGCCGTCGGGGGACCATGCGGGACTCTCATCATCTGCGGAGTGGTTCGTCAGCTTCGTCACACCACTCCCGTCCGCGTTCATGGCGTAGATTTCATAGTTGTCGTCGCGGGAGGACGCGAAGGCGATCCGGGCACCATCCGGGGACCACGTCGGCCGCAGATCATGCGCGGAGTGGTTCGTCAGGTTCGTCGCGGGAGGTCGGGACACGGTCACACCCAACTCCTGGATGGCGGACAGGTTGTCCGGGTCGGTCGCCGTCACGGTCACCGTCGCCGTTCCCTCCGCCACGCCGGCCAGCGTCAGGGTGCTGCCGGACTGCGAGACGGAGACCACCGCGGCGTTGGACGACGACGCCTCGTATGTGAGCGCCCCTCCGTCCGGATCGCGGAAGTACGCAGCCACGTCGACCGCAACCGTATCCCCGGCGTCGACAATCTGGGCGGGAATCGAGCCGACGGGCTGCGGGGCCACCGGCGGCGGGGGCGGGGCCACCGCGGCGCGCCACCCCCCCCCCCCGGAGGGGGGGGGCGCG
>VXQX01000059.1 GCA_009838765.1 Gemmatimonadales bacterium | reverse complement strand
CACACCTCCTTGGTTGGCCCAATGGAAAGGTGTCCGTGAAAGCGGGTCAACTCCAATCCGTAGCGTGGCGCTGTCTCCGTTGGCGTAGTCTTTCCGGTACTGAGCGTTGGTTACCTGAGTGATTCGTTGCGTGGATCCGATGATCAGGAGCTGACTGCTGAAGCTACCGAAGCTACCATCGAATTCACCGAGCAGCTCACCGTTGCGGTGGGTGAAGGGGAATTGCTGCAAGGCGCTGCCTTGTCACCCTCGGGTCGCCTGATCGCTGCCTGGTTCCATGGAGTCCCCGGGATTCGTCTCTATCGCGGCTCCGTTGCAACGGATGTCCCTGTCCGCCATGTCGGCCAAGCCATCGGTGTCAGTTTCCTCGGTGAGCGTACGATGGAAATCGTTGACGCCGCCGAAGGCCAGGTAATCGTGGCCGACACCGCGGGATCCGTCGTCTCCCGGCGCAACTTGCCCGCCGCCCGGGAAGCCGACGCGGCGGCTCGCACCGAGTTGGGGTGGTTTCTGGCGTTGACCGACGCAGTACCGCCGCGCATCCGAATGCCGAGTGAACACGGCACCTGGATGCCGGACTCAACCTACTCGAGGGCCGTTGCGCTAGGGGCCGACGACGCCGCGGGACTCGTATGGCAGAGCTTCAGTCCCTTCCGCGTCTGGCGCATCGGAGCCGACACGGACTGGCTGCCGGTGGAGTTTCAGAGAATCTCTCCCGACTGGTTCGACGGAGATATCGCCAGTTCCGTCCGTCTCAACCCCGGCATCTGGAGCACGACATCCGTTGTCTCGATCGGGCCGGGATACGTGCATACGCTGGCCAACCGCGCTACGGACCGGCGGTTGCTGCTCTGGTTCGACTCACATGGACGCTTTGAGAGATACAGCACTGTCGATGCCCCCATCGGGTTCGTTGCCGGAGCTGCAGGGGCCCGGGTCGTGCTTGCCGTGAGAACGTTGAATACCACGGAATTCGTGAAGTACTCCTGGGAAGAGGTCGCAGACTCGACGGAAGCAACAACACAGGAGGAGAAACGATGAAGAGGATGCGAACCGCGTTCTTGAGCCTTGGACTTGCCCTGCTGGCGGGGGTGTTGTTCTCGGACTCCGCAGCAGCACAATGCATGGGGTGTGGTGTGGCCTGGGACTTTGATGGGGAAACAGTGACAGTATGGACCCACTGTATTCATGGCCTTGAAAGCGGAGTGGACAGTTGCTCGACGCCCGAGCCCACGAAGTGCGAAATGGGCGACAGTTGTTCGACGGAGCTTGCTGTGATGCTTGATGGGCGCGCGGCTCCGAGGCAGTTTCCCGAGTACCCGGCAGGCGAAGCACTGGTTGATGCGAGTGCGCTGACAGCCTTCTCTGCAGCGTAAGCATCTCTCAGTCCTCCTTCCGAATTTAGAGACCAGGCTGAAACTAGAAGGGCCTGTGATGGTGGGATCATTTCCAGATCCTACTTGTGGAGTGAGACGAGCGCGATTCGAAGCGCCACGGCACAACTACGGTTGTAAGCAATGATAGGCCAGCGAATGACCAAGGAGCCGACAATAAGGGGTCTGCTTCTGGGATACGCGCTGGCGCTCGGTGCCGCTCCGGTATCCGGCCAGGTCTCGGGCCGGATACCGGAGTGGACGCTTGAGCGTGGCGTAACGATCGGAAGCGTCGACGATCCCGTTTATGGACTGTCCGGGGACGTCCGGGTTCTCGCGGATGCCGAGCGTTTGTTCGTGCTGCAGCCGCAGGACGGTAACGTGCGGGTTTTTTCACACACCGGAGAGTTCGTTCGCGACCTCGGTCGTCGAGGGGAGGGCCCCGGCGAGTTGATGCAGCCGAGCGGAATGGGGCGGTATGGGGCGCGATTGTGGGTGAAGGAGCGGATATCGGCACGACTTACGTTCTTCGACGTAGCGACCGGCGAAGCGGAAACCACCCGGTATGGGGCCGACGTCCCCGGATCGCTTAATCGATGGCTGCCGTTCGCTGTACTTGCGAACGGCCGGTTTGTCGCATCTCCCGCGATGACGACGGGCCCCGGGGGGGGCGATGACGGCTTCAAGAATCGCCTTCATCGTCACGGAGCCCGATGGAACCCTCCGCGACACGCTGGTTCAACTCTCCATTGGCGGCAACATCGGCAGGATCACCGCAGGGCTGGCCGTTGGCGAAACACTGGTCGTTTCGCCACTTCGAGACAACGACTTGATAGACTTCGCTCCGGACGGATCGAGCGCCGTTCTGGTCACGCGCCGCAGCTGGGACGGGCGCACGACCCCCGCGGAGTTCGAAGTCACGAGACTCGACCTTCACGGCGACACGGTGTACCGGCGACACATCGAGTACGAGCCCCGCCGCGTACCATCGGACTTCTTCGATGACGAGATCGCTGCTGCCGTAGAAAGGCCAAACGTCAACAATCGAAGCGCCCACGCCCGCGCGTTGCGCGAGTTCTACGAGCAACGCCGGTACTTCCCGGCCGTGACGATCATCACCGTGGCGAACGACGGAACCACTTGGCTGGCGGGAGTGGAAGAGGGCGGTGAGCGCGAGTGGCTCGTTCTCGATGGCCGAGGATCGGCTATCGGCCGGTTTCGGCTCCCCGCCTCCTCGTACGTTGCGTTCCCGGCCCTGACCGGATGCTGGGTCGTGGAAAGGGATGCCTTCGACATCCCGTATGTGGTTCGGTACGACATTGTCCGGCAACCCCCGGCGTTAGTTGGTCGGGGCGGTGGCGCCGGAGCCCTATCCCGTCCCTCCGGGCTCGGCGAGTCGCCGCAGAGTGCCAGCGTCGAGGCGGTGGCCGCCGGGATAGGTGTGGGAGGTGAACGCGACGCCGGCCGCGCGTAGCCGCGCCTCATGGGCCTCGATGGTGGCGCGGTCGTAGTACTCGTCCTCATCGCCCACGACGAGGTGGAGGTCGGCGGCGGAGAGCGCGGCGCCGTGTTCGCTCAGGTCGAGGTCGGGCGGGACGGTGGCGCCCCACAGGATCGCGCGGTCGAGGCGGGCGCGGCCGAACGCGAGCCAGCGGCAGAGGGTGTGGACGCCCTGCGAGAAGCCGAGTCCGACGATCCGCGGGGGCGCCGAGCCGCCTGAAGTCTGTCGCGACTCCTCGGCGAGGATGTGCGCGTGGAGCCGGTCGAGGTAGCCGACGTAGTCGTCGATGTCCGTGAGACGGTCTTCGCTCGTCATCCACGAGGCGCCCACCTTTCGCGACTCGCCATCGATGTAATGCCGGTGCAGGCCCTCGGGGGCAACGACGCACCGGGCGCCCTCGTGAATGGGCTGGAAATGGCGCAGGAAGCGGTGGGCGAGCTGGTGGTACCCGTGCAGAGCGAACCAGATCTCGGTCGCTGGCCGCACATGTGGCTCGAGCACGGCGAAGCGCACCCGCCGCTCGATCGTGATGTGCCTCGGTTCAACCGACACTGCACCTCCCGGCCCGCCGTCCCCGGGGTCGTGACCAGGCCGCGGGCTGCCAGGGTTCGAAGGGGTGATAGATTGCCGCATGGCTTCCGAGTTCGTCTACACCCGGCGCGTGGAGTTCGCGGATACGGACACCGCGAACCTCATCCATTTCACGGCGCTCCTGAAGTTCATGGAGGAGGCCGAGCACGCGCTCTACCGGTCATTCGACCTCGTCGGCTTTCGCTGGAGCGCGGAATCCGTTTTCGGGATGCCGCGCGTCTCCGTTTCGTGCGATTACCTGGGCGCCGTCCACTACGGTGACGAGGTCGACGTGAGACTCCGGGTGCGCGACGTGCGCCGCAAGGCGATCCGCTACGCCGCCGAGTTCACGGTCCACCGCTCCGGGAAGAGGGAAGTCGTGGCCCGCAGCGACTGGACCGTGGTCTGCGCCCGCCGCGAGCACGGCAGCCGCGACTGGCGAGGCATCGAGATCCCGCCACCGCTCAAGGAGCGCCTCCGGGCGGTATCCCCGTCGCGGAATCGAACATCTCGGGCCGGTTAGGGGGGCAGTAGTGGGCTGGTCCCGTCGTGTCGGCGTCGCGTTGTTCGCCGGTGGCATGTACCTGATCACGGGCTGCGACTCCGAGTCCGGCGAACCCGTGACCGCGGACGCGGCGGGGCCGACGCTCACTCCCGTCGACAGCATTCTGCTGCCGGAAGCCGACACGCTGTACATCGGCAATCCGTACACTCCGGTCGTCGACCCGTTCGACGGGTCCTTCTACATACCGGACATCTTCTCGGGAAGGCTCCTCAGGTTCCGCAGAGACGGTAGCCTGATGCTGGTGTATGGACGGCCGGGAGAGGGGCCGGGGGAGTTTCGCGGCGGCCCGGGGGTTCCGATGGTGCTCGACGACTCGACCGTAGCCGCACAGGTCACAAGCTCGCGACGGGTGAACATCTTCGACCGAAACACCGGAGAGACCGTTCGGGTTGTGGACTTTCCCGCGCTGGGCGGAATCACGCCCCCGGTGGTGATCGGCGAGGACGTCTGGATGACGGATTTCGAGCTTCAGCGCGAAACATCGCTGACTCGTTGGCGGCCGGCCACGGACGAATTCGTGAGCATGGGCGGACTCCCGGAGCAGTACGTTGCGTCCATCAAGAGCGGCAACTGGTCCTATGCGACCCTTTTTTCGATCAGTTCTCTTGCGTACGCCGACGGACGGTTCGTGCAGGGCAGGTCCGGACTGGACGAGATGTTCGTCTTGAACCTGCGCGGCGACGTCGTGGACACGCTGGACATCCCGGTGGCGAGGCGGAAGGGGGTCCCGGCCGACCTCAGGGAACGCATCGACATCGAGCGCATCCCGGGCCGCGAGCAGTTGGAGGAGAGTTCGCGACTGCGCCAACTTTTTCCGCGGCCGGGCGGCGGTTTCCTGTTCACCCACCACGACCAGACGGCACTGAAGATGGAACCGATGCCGGTGCTCACCGCCAAGACCTGGGTCGGGATCCTCTCGCCAGACCTCTCACAAGCGTGTGTGGACACCCTCGTTCCGCACGACTTCGAGATCCGGCCGATGGAGACCTTCCGGGGCGATACGCTATTCGTTCTGGACCGGCGAATCGACGATTCGGAGAAGCTTCAGACCTGGATTCTGATGTTCCTGGTCTCGGACGAGGGGTGCGACTGGCTGAGCACACGGCCTGGCGGGTAGCTCGTCAAGGTGGCGGTGGATTGTGGTGCGCCGTACCGGCGAGCGCGTCCGACAGCACCTTGACGACGTGGTGGGCCGTGGCGTTGGCGAGATCGGCGACCTGGTGGCGGCAGCTTGTGCCGTTGGCGACGAGCCATTCGTCGTCGCGCAGTTCGCGGACGGTGGGGAGGAGTTCGAGTTCGGCGACGCGGCGGGAGATCTCCGCGTGCTCCGCCTCGTAACCGAACGAGCCGGCCATGCCGCAGCAGCCGGCGGGGATGGGTTCGACCTCGAGGTCGGGGATCGCGCGGAGGACTTCCAGCGTCGGGCCGTCCGCGCCGAAGGCCTTCTCGTGGCAGTGGCCGTGGACGCGCACGCGCCGGACGGGAAGCGGAGCGAGATCAAGCCGGTCGAGCGCCGCCGCTTCGACGAGCCATTCGGTCAGCAGCCGGGCCCGGTCCGCGATGTCGGCCGCCTCGGGCCCGGAGTCCAGCGCGGGCAGTTCATCGCGCAGCGTGAGCAGGCATGACGGTTCGAGTCCCACCACCGGGACCCCCCGCGCCACGAAGCGGTGCAGCGCACGCACGGTGCGGTCGAGTTCGGTCCGTGCCTCCTCGACCAGGCCCGCGTTGAGGAAGGTGCGCCCGCAGCAGAGCGGCCGGCCCGCGGTATCGGCCTCCTCCACCCGATAGCCCGCCCTCGCCAGCACCCGAACGGCGGCGCGAGCGTTCTCCGGCTCGAAGTAGCGCGTGAAGGTGTCGACGAAGAGCGCGACGCGCGGTCCGCCATTCCCGCGAGCGGAGACCCGGCCACGCATGGAAAACGGCTGCGACGACCAGCGCGGAAGAGGCCGGTCGGCGGCCAGACCCGCCACTTGCTCTCCGAGACGCGCGAGCGCGGGGACCCGGTTCCGCAGGTTCACGAGCGGGGCAATGCGCGCGGCGAGCGGCGCGTAGCGGGGCAGGTAGGCGAGCGCCCGGTCCCGCGGCGAGAGCGGTTGCTCGGCGCGTAGGCGGTGCAGGAACTCCACCTTCATGCGCGCCATGTCCACGCCCGTCGGACACTCTCGGCGGCAGCCCTTGCAGCCCAGACAGAGGTCCATCGCCTCGTACAGCTCCGGCGATGTCCACGGGTCGTCCCCCAACTGCCCGGACAGCGCGAGCCGCAGGGCGTTGGCGCGCCCGCGCGTGGAATGCCGCTCGTCGCTCGTGGCGCGGAAAGACGGGCACATCACGCCGGGGCTCCGCTTGAGACACGTCCCGTTGTTGTTGCACATATCGACGGCCGGCGAAAAGCCTCCCCACGCCCTCCAGTCGAGCGCCGTCGGCAGCTTCCGGGTCTCCAGTCCGTACCGGGCCCGCAGCAGCGAGGCGTCGTTCATGCGGGGCGGGTCGACGATCTTCCCGGGGTTCAGGCGGTCCTCGGGGTCGAAGCGGCGCTTGATCTCTCCGAAGGCGGAGACGAGGCGCGCGCCCAGCATCGGCTCGAGGAACTCCGACCGGATCCAGCCGTCCCCGTGCTCGCCGGAATGGGATCCGCCCAGCTCGCCCGCGAGCGCGAAGGCGTCCACCGCGATCGCGCGCAGCCGCTCCACATCATCTCCGTCGCGCAGGTCGAGCGCCGGCCGCACGTGCAGACAGCCGACGGACGCGTGGGCGTACCACACGGCGTGCGTGGCGTGGCGGTCGATGACCTCCGTAAGCCGGCGATACCACTCGGGCAGCCGTTCGAGCGGGATCGCGCAGTCCTCGATGAAGGCGAGCGGTCTGCGGTCGGCGGGCTGCGACATGGAGATGTTGAGACCCGCCTTGCGCATCGCCCAGATGCGGGCCTGGAAGGCGGGGGACTCTGCGCGCGTGACGCCCGCGGCGATCCCGCCCAGCGCGGACTCGAGCGCCGAGAGGGAGGCCGAGACGCGCTCCGGATCGTCCCCTGCGAACTCGACCACGAGGATGTCGCGCGGCGGGCCGCTCCCGTCCTCCCCGAGTTGCCGCAGCACGCGCTCGAAACTCGGCATCTGCGCGGCCAGCCCGAGCACGGTCGCGTCGAACAGTTCCACCGCCGTCGGTTCGAGCGCGACGATCGCCGGCACCGCGGCCAGCGCCTCGCCGGTCCCGTCGAAGCGGCACACGCCGAGCGCGCGCACGGCGGGAATGGGCTGAAGGTCGAGTTCGAGCGCGGTGAAGAGCGCGAGCGTCCCCTCCGAACCCACGAGAAGATCCGACAGCCCGGCGCCCTCCCGGCCCAGGCGGTGCAGCGCGTAGCCCGCCACGTGCCGGGGGACGTCCGGCACCCGCCGCGCCAGCTCGTCGGCCTCGCGCCGGTAGAGCGCCCGCATGTCGGCCCCGAGGCTGTCCCCGGACGCCGCGCCCGGCGAGGCTCTGCGGCGGAACTCGGCGCGCCGGCCGTCGGCGAGCACCGCCTCGAGGCCCCGGACGTGCTCGACCATGTGGCCGTAGCGCACCGATCGCGACCCCGCGCTGTTGTTGCCGGCCATGCCCCCCAGCGTGGCGCGGCTCGCCGTCGCCACGTCGATCGGAAAGAAGAGCCCGTGCGGCCGCAGGAACGCGTTCAGCCGGTCCAGCACGATCCCCGGCTCGACCACGACGCGCCGGGCGGCCGGATCGAAGTCGAGCACGGCGTCCAGCCCCCGGCTCGTGTCGAGGATCACGCCGCGCCCGATCGACTGGCCGCTCTGCGACGTCCCCGCCCCGCGCACGACCACCGACGTCCCGTGCTCGCCCGCGAGTTCCACCGCCCGCCGGACGTCGCCGGCGGATTCCGGGAACACGACCCCCCGCGGCTCGACCTGGTAGATCGACGCATCCGTGCTGTACAGCCCGCGCGTGAAGCGGTCGAACCGGACCTCTCCCCGGAGCCCCGCCCGAAGTCGAGCTTCGAGCCGGGCCTCGGACTGCGTGGCGAGTCCGGGCCGGGGCCGTTGCGAACCGGCGAGGTCGTGAGAGATTGGGCGGGTCACGAGCCAAGTTGTATCGGCGGAAGCCCCGACCTGACAAGAGCAAGCCACCTTGACCTACCGCAGCGGCAGACACTTCCTCCAGCTTCCGGGCCCGACCCCGGTGCCCGAGCGCGTCTTCCAGGCCATGAACCGGTCCGTCATCGACCACCGCGGACCCGAGTTCGGCGAGATGACGCTCGGGTTGTTCGACGGACTCGGATGGGTGTTCGGAGACCCCGCACACGTCTTCATCTTCCCATCTTCCGCCAGCGGCTGCTGGGAGACCGCCCTCGTGAACACGCTGGCTCCCGGCGACCGGGTCCTCCTGTGGAACAACGGCTTCTTCGCTTCGAAATGGGGAGACTTCGCCCGCGACCTGGGCTTCGAGGTCGAGGTTCTGGCGGGGGACTGGCGGCACCCGGCGGATCCAGCCCGCATCGCCGCGCGTCTGGCGGCGGATGTGGAAGACGCAGAGCGAGCCATCCGCGCCGTGCTCGTCGTCCACAACGAGACCTCGACGGGCGTCACCAGCGACATCGCGGCCGTGCGGGAGGCGCTCGATGAAGCCGGCCATGACGCTCTCCTCATGGTCGACGCCGTCTCCTCGCTCGCCGCGACGCCCTTCCGTCAGGCCGCATGGGGCGTGGACGTCGCCGTGTGCGGCTCCCAGAAGGGGCTCATGCTCCCGCCCGGCCTCGGATTCTGCGCCGTGAGCGAGAAGGCGCTCGCCCGCCACAGCGCGGGCCCCGGGACGCCGCGCGCCTACTTCGACTGGACGGCGATGCGGCGGGACAACGAGGGCGGCTACTTTCCCTACACGCCACCCACGACCCTCCTCTACGGGCTCGAGGCGTCGCTCGCGATGCTGCGGGAAGAAGGGGCCGACGCCACGTTCGCCCGCCACGCCCGCCACGCTGAGGCCACGCGCCGGGCCGTCGCCGCCTGGGGTCTGCGCAACTACTGTCAGGATCCGACGGCGGTGTCGAGCGCCGGGACGACCGTGATGGTGGGGGACGGGGAGGACGCCGAAGCGTTCCGTCTCGCCGTGCTCGAACGCTTCGACATGTCGCTGGGGACGGGTCTCGGCCCCCTCAGGGGGAAGGTGTTCCGGATCGGACACCTCGGGGACCTCAACGAACTCACCCTGATGGGAGCGCTGGCGGGAGTGGAGATGGGACTGAAGGCGAGCGGAATCGCGCACGAACCCGGTGGCATGGCCGCCGCCGCCGACTTCCTGGCCCGGGCATGAGGCGGCCCGCGGGACGGACGCCGGTGCTCGCCGTCACGAAGCTCGCCGTCGCGTCGGTCGCCGCGACGCTCGCCGGTTTCGGGTGCGGCGGAGGGGGCGGGGAAGCGGGGGTCGTCGAACTCTCGCTGGGCCACGTCGGCTCCCCCGGCTCGCTCTACGACGTGACGGCCAACGAATTCGCGCGCCGCGTGAACGAGCGGCTCGCCGGCCGGGCCGAGCTCCACGTGTACGGCGCGAGCCAGCTCGGCGGCGACGACGCGATGCTGCAGCGGCTGCGGCTCGGCACGCTCGACATGTCCATCCCCTCCACGATCATGTCCTCCATGGTGGACGCGTTCGGCCTGTTCGAGATGCCGTACCTCGTCCGCGACCGCGAGCACATGAGGCGGATCGAGGAAGCCGTCGTGTGGCCCGACCTCGCCCCCCGCGCGGAGGAGGCCGGCTACCGGATTCTCGCGGTGTGGGAGAACGGGTTCCGCCACATCACCAACTCCCGCCGACCCATCCGCGGCCCGGAGGATCTGAGCGGGATCAAGCTGCGGACGCCGCGCGGCGTGTGGCGCGTGAAGCTCTTCCAGGCGCTGGGCGCGAACCCCACGCCGATGCCCTTCTCCGAGGTCTTCGTCGCGCTCCAGACCGGAGTGATGGACGGACAGGAGAACCCGCTCACGCAGGTGACGAGTTCCAAGCTGCACGAGGTGCAGGACTACCTCTCCTTGACCGGTCATGTGTACAGCCCCGCCTTCGTCACGACGGGCGCCGGGCGCTGGGAGCGGCACCCGGAGGACGTTCGCGCCGAGGTGGAGGCGATCGCGCGGGAGATGCAGGCCTTCGTGTACGAGACGGCCGCGCGCATGGACGAGGAGTTGCTCGCCGAGCTCGAGGCGACGGAGATGGAGATCAACGGGGCGGATCCGGCGCGCTTCGAGTCGGCCAGCGAGCCCGTGTACGACGAGTTCGCGGCGACCGTCGAAGACGGGCAGTCCCTCATCGACCGGGCGCGGGCCGCAGCCGCTCCGGAGGCCGGATCGCCGGAGCCCGGATCGCCGGAGCCCGGCTCATAACCGGCCCGACCGTCGGGTCGCGATTCCCATGCTGAGGACGGGCGTCCGGCGCTTCCTCGAGGGGGCGGTCCTCGTCCTGCTCGCGGCGCTCGCCCTGGTCGTCGTGGTGGGCGTGGGCTTCCGGAAGGCGGGGGCGGCGCTGGTGTGGTACGACGAGGTAGCGTCGATCCTCCTCGCCTGGCTCACCTACTACGGGGCGGCGCTCGCGGCGTTGCGCCGGGCGCACATCGGCGTGCCCACGCTGGTCGAGCGCCTCACGGGGCGCGCGCGGCTCGCCGTCGTGCTCGCGGCCGAGGGCGCCATCATCGCCTTCTTCGCCGCCGTCGCGTGGGCCGGCTGGCAGGTCGTCCGCGTGCTCGAGGGGACGTCGCTCGTGAGCCTGCCGTCGGTGCCCGCGGCGCTTGCGCAGTCCGTGATCCCGATAGGGGCCGTCCTCTTCATCGTCGCGCAGCTTCTGGGGCTGAGGGACGCGCTCTCCCCGGAGGACGCCCGCTCCGGGGAGACGGTCTCGGCCGGTGATGCGACCGGTGAGGCCGCCGGTGATGCGATCGGGGAGGGGGAGCCATGACCCTCCTCGTTCTCTTCGCCGGCCTGCTGCTCCTCATCGCCGTCGGCGTGCCGATCGCGGTCGCGCTCGGGATCGTCGCGCTCGTCGCCATGCTCGCCTCGGGCGGCGTGGCCATGCTCCCGAACGCGGGCCTCGTGCTGTTCGACGGGGCGACCTCGTTCCCGCTCATCGCCATCCCGCTCTTCATCCTCGCCGGCGCGATCATGAACGCGACCGGGATCTCGCGCCGGCTCATCGCCTTCGCCTCCGCGATCGTCGGGTTCATCCGCGGCGGCCTCGCGATGGTCGGCATCTCGGCCTCGCTCTTCTTCGCGGAGATCTCCGGCTCCGCCGTGGCCGACGTGGCCGCGCTCGGCTCCATCCTCATTCCCGCCATGAAGAAACGCGGCTACCGGACGCCCTTCGCCGCGGCCGTGACGTCCTCCTCGGCCACGCTCGCCGTCATCATCCCCCCGTCCATCCCCATGATTCTGTATGGCGTCATGGCCGAGGCCTCGGTCGTCGAGCTGTTCGTCGCCGGCATCGTGCCCGGGGTGCTCGGCGGCCTGCTGCTGATGTTCGTGGCCTGGCTCTACGCCCGCCGGCACGACTTCCCCGTGGAGGGACGGTTCGAACTCCGCTGCGTGTGGACGACGGCGCGCGAGGCGGGCTGGGCCCTCCTCCTTCCCGCGATCATCCTCGGCGGGATCTTCAGCGGCTGGGTGACGGCGACGGAGGGAGCCGGGCTCGCCGTCGTCGCCTCGCTCGTCGTGGGCGGGCTCATCTACCGCGAACTCGACCTCGCCCACCTGCGCGAGGCGATGCTCGAGGGCGGCGTGCAGACGGCCGTCGTCATGCTCCTCGTCGCGGCCTCCGCCCTGCTCGGCGACTACCTCACCGAACAGCGGCTCCCGCAGCAGGTCGCGGCCGGGATCATGGGGCTCACGGCGAACAAGTGGCTCATCCTCGCGCTGCTCAACGTCTTCTTCCTCGTCATCGGCCTCTTCCTGCACTCGGCCGCGGCGATCATCCTCGTCGTCCCCATCGTGATGCCGCTCGTGCGCGCGGCGGGGATCGACCCGATCCACTTCGGCCTCATCGTCACCCTCAACCTGGGGATCGGCCAGCAGACGCCGCCGGTGGCCAGCGTGCTCGTGACCGCGTGCTCCGTCGCCAGGGCGGACATCTGGGAGGTGAGCAAGGTCAACCTCCGCTTCGTCGCCGTCCTCGTCGCGGTCCTGCTCCTGGTGACGTACGTCCCGGCGATCCCCCTCGCCCTCGTCAACGTCTTCTACCACTGATGTGACGCCGGGCTCACTGGCCATCTCCCCGGCATTGCTTGGTCGCGGAGGAATCGGCGCATGAACGCGGAGCCCTCGCGTTCGGCGGATCCGACGCGCGAGGCGGCGCCGTGGCGATCTGGACGCAGCAGGGCGTGTGTAAGGTTTTCGAAGCCGGAGGCGTTTGTGTTACCGGGTGCGCCGTTTTCTGGCGCGCTTTCGGTAACGAACGACAGGGCTCAAAGGAGAAACACATGCGACCCGACCACTGCCGCGGCGTGATTCGTCTCGGTTAGACCCGCGCGCACGACGGCTCCCCGCGGAGCCCCGCGAAGCGTACGGCCGCCCTGCCCCGGCAACTCGGGGCAGGCCGCCGTATGTCGCCCACCCGGCAGCCGGTGAGCGCGCCCGACACGTCGAGTTGCCACGCCGTCGTCAGGGCGCCAACGGCAGCGAACGCCTTCCAATTTTCGAAGACTCTTTTTTAGATTTCTACACTCGTATCACATTGTTATCGCTACATTTATCGATCAAAAAAACTTCGTTTAAGGCCCTCTTCGTCGAGAAACGCCGGATGGTCGCTCGCGAAGTTTTGCCCTCGGGAGGACCATTAATTGTAGAGGGATGATTCACGCCGGCTCCATCGGTTCCGGCGCAGGGGCCCGACGACAAGGACGAAATCCTCCGTGGAAAGAGGCAAGAAGGCACGCCTGGTTGCGCGAGGTGGCGCGGTTTGATGACCGTGGCCCAGGAGCGGCGATTGTCGCGCAGGGCGGCGCGCGGCGATCGCCAAGCGTTGCACGCCCTGTACGAGGAGTACTCGGGGCAGTTGTTCGCCGTTGCATACCGCTTGACGGAGTCGTCCGCCGATGCTCGGGACGTGATGCACGGTGTCCTTGCCGACCTTCCCGAGTTGTTCCGGCGCTTCGATGGCAAGCGGCCGCTGGGCCCCTGGCTTCGTTCCGTGACGGTTCACGCCGCCCTCAGACACGTCCGGTCGGAGCGGAGACGACACGAGATCGCGATGGCCGCCGCGCCCGACGACGAGGAGGAGGTCGCGTCGCCGGAGTCCCGGATCCTGGATTCGATCGAACTGGAACGCGCGCTGACTTCGCTCGAGGAGGGGCTGCGGAGGGTCGTCGTTCTCAAGGAGCTGGAGGGGTATTCACACCGGGAGATCGCCGAGCTTCTCCAGATCGAGCGCGCGACCTCGGAGGGGCGGTTGTACATGGCGCGGAAGCAGCTTCGCGACAGGCTGTTGGAGTGATAGGGGAGCTGAGAGATGGAATCCTGCAAACATATCGATGAGTGGACGCTGAACCGCTACGCAGACGGGGAGTTGTCCGGACCGTCCGCCGCTGCCGTGCGGCAACACCTTCGTTCGTGCGCGATCTGTCGGCGCGAGGTCCGGCTCATTCGCGAGTTGAGTGCCGCACTCCGCGCCCTTCCCACGCCGAATCCACCCGATGGGTTGTTCGAAGAGATCTACCCGCAGGAAGCGGGCAGTGCCGCCGCGATCCCTTTCCCCGTTGCGCAGGCGCAGTCGATTGCGTTCTCCCGACGCTTGGTTCTCTCGGGAGCGGCCTTCCTGATCGCAGGGATCGCGGCAGTCCTCGTGCTGACGCTTGGACCCGAGCGTGCCATGGCCGGTGCGAGCACTCTGCGGTTCCACTACGAGGAGCCGGGCGCGCTCACGCTCCGGTACGAGACGGTCTCGCCGCTCGCGGCGGAACCGGGCGTCCGGGCGCGGCTGCGATACTGGGTGCCCGACTCCCTCCGTTTCGCGCAGACCGAACCCGGATACCGCGTGGTTGAACTCTCCCGGGAGGAGCCCGGCGTCTTCTCTGGAGCCGTCGCCCTGCCCCCCGCCACCGTGTACGCGGTCGCCGCCGTCGAACACCTGGACGGGAACTACATCGACAGGGACTTCGGCCGGTCCTGGGAGTATCTCAAGACGGACGCGGAAGGCCGAGCGACGCTGGACGCCCGCCTGTACCAGGTGCTGGCCATCGCGGATCTGAGCCCCACGCGGGCCGTCGAGGTGACCGGGCAGGCGCTGTCGGAGTACCCCGAGCGACCCGAGCTATGGGCAGCACTCCTCCTGTACGGCCGGGGTGCGCCGCTCGAAGACACCGGGGAGACCCCGCCGGGCGCGCACCGCGAGCGCCTTGAACGGATGGACGCGGCTGCACGGCTGAGCGACCCCGGGCCGGGCGAAATGCACGCCCTGAGCCTCTACGCCCGCCTCCTCGGGCGGGAAGATATCGAGTCCCATTGGCAGACCGAACTCTCGGCAACTCATCCGCGACACGAGTACGCGTCGCAGGCCCGTCTGGAATCGATCCTGCGGTCGCCGACGTCGCGCGCAGAAAAGTTGGAGGCGCTCGACCGGAGTTGGAGGCTGGCGGCGATGCCTTCGGTGGCGCAGGTCGGGCTGCAGCTTTCGCAGGAATCCGCGGATCCCGCGCGCACCAGGACATGGCTCGACCGTTATGCGGCCGAGCCGGTGCTTCGAGACCTTCGGCTCGATGTTGAAGTGGCCGAACGGATGATGGATACGCCCGCCCTCCGGACGATCGCCGAGGAGTGGATCCTGGAGCTGCTGAACGGGAGCGCGGACTGGCTTGGGGCCGCCCGCCCCCTCAGGCAGACGCGCACCAACTTCGACGTTGAAGCCGCCGAGAGCCGGGCCCGTCTGCTGCTCCTCCTCGGCCGACTGCGCCTCGCTCGAGACGATCGGGCGGCGGCTGCAGAGGCGTTCGAAAACGCCGCCAGACTCAGCTGGCAGCCCGAGGTCCTCGTGGAGTTGGCCGGGTTTCACGCGGAGGCCGGGTCCGCGCATCGCGCGTCAGAGTTGTTGGCGCTCGTCCGTACGGACCCGGTGATCCCGCTTGCACCGCATCGGCCGGCGGGAGAAGCCCACGTGCCCGTCCCGACGGAGGACCGCTTGGAGGATGCCCGCGCTGCATGGAGAGAGCACCTCGCGTCGTTGCTGCTCGATGAGCCGATTACGCGGACCGCGATGCTTCAGACCGCGACCGGCGAAGAAACGAGGTTTCGCGAAGTGACCGGTAGCGAAGTGACGGTGGTCATCCAAAGCCTCAGACCGGGATACATCCCGGGAGAAAGCTTGGATCTGCTGAGAGCTAACGCCGAGAATCTCGAACCCGCCGGCGTTCGAGTGCTTCCCGTGGCTGTCACGCCTGATCCCGCTACCGAGCCGGAAGCCATCGTCGATGGGGGTATCGATTCGATACCCCCATTTCACTACGACAAGCGATTCGAACTCTGGGACGCGTTGGGTGCGTGGCGGGAGGTGCAGTACTCCGTCCTGGGTCGCGACGGCCACCTCAAATATCGCGGGGAGGATATCACGGCCGCTCTCCGCGTCGCGCTTATGTTGGGCGATGAATTGGCGTTGTCAAAGAACTGAGAACCCTCATCCGAAGGAGAACAGGACGATGAAACCGAAACGCTTCTTTGCCGCTGTCGCGCTGGCCCTGACCGCGGCCCTGCTGCCGGTCGACGGCAGAGCCGGAAGCCCCGTCGGCCTCGGGGTGTCCACGGCCGTATGCGCCGAAGCAGGTTGTGGCGGGCCGTCCAAGATGGACTGTATCTGTCCGGACATGATGGAGAGGAACCGGCGACCGCGGTGCGTTGCGCCGGGGTGGTAGGGTTGCGATGAGGCTGTCTGCAATCCGCTGCCTGGCGGTCGCGATCTTGGCGATCGGTGCCTGTCGTCAGGCGGAACCGGCCATGGTCGACGCCGGCGGCTCATCCGAGTTGACGCCGGACGCCGTCTTCGCGGATGACTCGCTGGGTTGGATTGTCGAGATCGGGTTGGCCGGGGCCCGCGTGGTGGCGCTGGACGCGATGCTGGAGCCGTCGGTTCACGTCGTCGATCTCGAGACGCCGGGGCGCCTCGGTTCCTACGGTCGCCAGGGCGACGGGCCGGGCGAGTTCAAAGACCCGGAGCAGGTCGTGATCGGGGCCGCGGAATCGCCCGACGAGGTCTGGATCCTCGATGGCATCCATCAGCGCCTCACGCGGTTGTCCCTGCCGGAGATCGAAGCGGGGGCCGAAGTGGACCCCGAAACCGTCCCGCTGAACGGTCCGGTCGCCGGAGCGCTCGTGCGCGCTTCGGACGGGACGTGGTTCGCCGGCGGATGGATCACGGAGGGTCGTATCGGTCGCTACCACGCGGACCGGAGCTACGACCGGACCATCCTTGGCTTCCCGCTCGGCGTGGCGGAGGCGCCGGGCACGACGCTTCCGCAGGCGTACGAGAGCTGGGTGGTGGCCGATCCGGAGGGGGGACGCCTGGCCGCCGCGACGCTCCTCGGCGGGCTGCTCGAGATCTTCGACCATGACGGCGTTCCGATCGCCCGCGCGGCGGTGCCCGAGCCGTTCCAGCCTGCGTGGGCCCAGGGACAATCGAGCAGCGGGCGGGGCGTCATGGCCATCAGCCCGGAGACGCGCTACGGCTTCACGGACCTGGCCGCCACGCAACGCTACCTGTACGGCGTCTTCTCGGGGCGGAGAGTGGATGAGGACGGGCCCGTCTGGGCGTCGCGGGAGGTGCAGGTCTACACCTGGGACGGCGCATACGTGAAGACGCTGCGCCTCGACCGGGCCGCGGAGGCCATTGCGATCGACGCCTCCGACACATGGCTCTACGCGAGCGGACTCGAGCCCACGCCGTGGATCGGCCGCTTCCGGCTTCCGGGCCTCCCGCAATGAAGACGGGGATCTCCTACACCGACTGGGTGGCCTGGCTCGCGTTCGAGCTGACGTTCGTCGAACTCTACGAGTCGGTGACTCCGTCTCAGCAGCAGGAGATGAAGGCGACCCTCCGCCGGCTCGTCGAAGGCATCGACGAAGCGGCAGTCGATGCCTTCGTATCGCAGGTCCCCAACTTCGAGCAGGCGCTCGGCTGCTACTCGTCCGAGGAACAGGAGGGCCTCGTGGCTCAGTTCAAGATTGCCGTCACCGAGTTCGCCCAGTTCCTGGCCAGCGTCTCCGGAAGACGAGATTGAAGCCGCCGTCGCCCCTGTCCCGGAGCCGCCACCATCCGCCGTTGCAGCGATCTGGCACGACTGCTGTGCGCGCCACGGTCAAAGCTCGCGGCAGCTCGTGGATCAGCCTGAGCTACACCCGCCAGAGCAGGCGGGTTACCCGCACCCTTCTAGAGAGATGACACACGAACTGATACCGCCGCCCCGGGGCCGAGGCTCAAGACTGTTCCGGGACGAGGAATGGTACGTCCTCGCCAACCGCTTCGAGCTCTCTCCCCGCGAGGCGGAGATCGTCCGGTTCGTCTTCGACGACCTTTTCAAGCCCGAGATCGCTCGCCGTTTGAACCTGGCCTCGCCCACGATCCACACCTATCTGCAACGCCTCTACCGTAAACTCGGCGTGAGGAGTCGCGGTGAGCTTATGACCCGTGTCTTCTTTGAGTTCCTGGTGACTGTCAGGGTGAGCTCGTCCTCAGCGACTTGCGACGTGGCGCTCACGAGTTGCAAGTAGCACGCATCGGCTCCGCTCCGGTCCGTCATCTTATCGCGCTGTGAGGCGGCCTCGAGTGCAGATGCCATTCGACTAGATGACATCCAACTGAATGTCCTCTAATCAGATGGCTTGCGATCACGATGTTAGCGGATAGCATGTGCCCCTCGTAGAATCGAACCCCTTCAAGGTGGAGGTAGGACGATGTTGAATCGCATGAAGCTCGGTGTCGGGGTTGCGCTGCTCGCGCTGCTGGTTGCCGTACCCCTCGCCGCAGGCGAGATGCCGGAAGCCGAACTCGAGGGGCCCGTCGGCCTGACCGCCGTCACCAGTCTTATGACGTGTGGGAGTGGCGAACCGGATGCCGAGCCTGCGGGTTGTCCGGATGAAGCCTATGATGCGGCCGAGGAGGGTGCGGCGGCGGCCTGTATGGAAATTGGCGGATTCGTAAGGAGCGTTACGGTCCGCTGCACGTATCTGGGGTCCGGATGGTGGAGTTGGACCGCTGACGTTGTATGTCAAGATCCGATGTGAGGGTTGTCAACGTGAGGCTGCGAGCAGCAGCGCTGCCGTTTGTCTCGTTGGTCTGGGCGGCTTCGGTCACGGCCCAGGCCAACGAGTTGGGCTTGGTGGAGGACCTGCGTCTGGGCACCGCCGACGGGATGGGGCCCGATGTCTTCGGCGATATCCACGACGTTGCCGTTGATTCCTTCGGTCGCATCTACGTACTCGACGCCGGCTGGAAGGAAGTCCGCTTGTTCGATGGGGAAGGCGGCTTCATCCGTCGCCTTGCGCCGGAGGGGGATGGTCCAGGCGAGAGGCGGCACAGGACGCAGTTTCCCGCCCGCATGACTTGGGACGAGCGTCGGGGTCTGCTGTGGGTTGACGATAGCGTGCTTCGGTCGGTCCTGGATTCGGTTGGCGCGGAACATGCGCGAAGCACGAAGGTGCTGAGCCTGCTCCGCAACCCCACTCAGCCGATCACCGTAGTGATGGCTGTCGACAGACAGGGCCGAGTGTACGAACAACAGTACAGAGTCTTCGGGGACTCAACGTACAGCTACGTCGCCCGTGGCGGGATCACACAAGACCATGAGTTGTCGGGCGACACATTGAGAATTGACGCGCGTGCCATGGCCACGGAAGGCACGCGGCGCACGGTTGAAACGGCAAGCGCGTCCACGCGCGGGACGATGACGCTCACGATGAGCAGGCCTACGCGTGCCCAGATTGCTTGGACGGCTTCACCGGACGGTACGGTTTGGCTGGCCGATCATGATCGACGCCGGCTACATGAACTGACGATCTCCGGTGACACGATCCGGACGGTGGACATCCCGCTGGGCCCCCCGGAGGAACTGGATGTCTCGCCAGAGGGCTGGATCTGGGTCCGGCGCACCACCGATACCAACCAGTCGGCGTGGGATGTGCTGGACAACTGCGGCGTGTACGTCGGTTCCACATCCGTCTCCTACCCGGTAACGGTGACCGAGGTCGGCTCCGCCGGCATCATCCATGTGGTAGGATCCGATCGTCTCGACATCGAATATGTGGTGCGACTGCGGCTCGATACGGGGGTATCCCGCCGGAGCTGCTGACACCGGGGCGATTCATTTGGAGCTGTCCCGCTTTCACGGACGGTTGATTTCTGTGGTTGATCGTCTCCCGCGCCGTTCCCTTCAGCTCCTTTCAGGTGCCCGGGAGAGGTTCCGGGTGTACGCCTCCGGCGCGCCTCAGGCCGCATGGTCCCTCTCATAGCCGGCCGGCGACTCGTAGCCGAGGGCGGAGTGAAGCCGGCGCGTGTTGTAGAACCCCTCGATGAAGCCGAAGACCTCTCGCCGCGCCTCGGCCGCGGTGCGGAACGAGCGCCGCCAGATCAGTTCGCACTCCAGCGTGGCGAAGAAGCTCTCGCACATGGCGTTGTCGTACGCGTCGCCCACCGAGCCCATGGACCGGGCGATGCCGGACTCGCGGCAGCGCTCCCCGAAGGCGAGCGAGGTGTACTGCGAGCCCCTGTCGGAGTGATGCACGACGGGCCCCTCGGGACGGCGGCGCGCGAGAGCCATCGCCAGCGCGGCCTCGACCAGCTCGGTCCGCATATGCGTCGCCATGGCCCAGCCGACGACGCGGCGGCTCCAGACGTCGAGCACGATCGCGAGATAGAGCCAGCCAGCCCACGTGGGCACATACGTGATGTCGGCCACCCACAACCGGTCGGGCCCCGAGGCCGAGAAGTCGCGGTTCACCAGATCCGGCGCGGGCCGGGCCCCGGCGTCCCTCGTCGTCGTCGCCGTCTTGAAGCGCCGCCTGGTCGCGCCCTCGATCCCCATCGCCCTCATCAGCCGCCCCACGCGCTTCCGGCCCACCCGCTCGCCCTCGGCCCTGAGCGCCGCGTGGATCCGCGGACGGCCGTACGTCTCGCCGCTGCCGGTCCAGATCGCCCCGATCCGCGCCTCGAGCTCCGCGTCCCGCCGCGCGCGCGCCGAGGGAG